>NZ_LDTF01000081.1 GCF_001477495.1 Sphingomonas yabuuchiae | reverse complement strand
AACCGCCAAGCCGCCGCCCGCATGTCCCTTCATCTAACCTACAATGTCAAAGAGCCCCGACAACAAATCACCGGCAACACCTCACCTTCCCCGTTCCCAGGGCGTTCAGCGTGCCAGCATGTCGTAGCTGCAACCGGCGATCGTGGCGACCACCGCTGCGGTGAAACCCCTCTAGGCGGACGCTCCTCAGGGGTCAACAACTATTTTCACATCTATGTCGTTTTTCTTCCGCCACACCGTAACATCCCGTCGTTACCGCACTTCCCCCTCGCCTCGCGCCTCTGCCTGTTCGCCATAGTGCCGGGCCAGCATGGCGCAGGCGATGAGCTGAATCTGGTGGAACAGCATCACTGGCAACAGGATCACGCCGACTTGCGCCGCCGGGAACAGGACACCTGCCATGGGAACGCCCGATGCCAGGCTCTTCTTCGATCCGCAGAATTGCAGGACGATCGCGTCCTCCGGCGACAGGCGCATCGCCCGTGCGATCAGATAGGTCGCCGCGAGGATCAACCCGAGCAGCAACAGGCAGAGCAGGAACAGACGCCCCAGATCGCCCGGTGACACACGAGTCCACAGCCCTTCGACCACCGCCGCGCCGAATGCGGTATAGACGACGAGCAGGATCGAGCCGCGGTCGACCAGCGTGAGCAGGCTCTTATGCCGACCGACAAAGCCGCCGATCCATGGCCGGAGCAGATGCCCCACCACAAATGGCGCCAGCAGTTGCAGCAGGATTCCCTCTATCGAGGCGAGCGACACCCCTGCCCCGCCCTCGACCTTCATCAGAAGGGCGACCAGGGCCGGGGTCACGAGAATACCCAGGAGGTTGGAGAAGGATGCACTGCAAATCGCCGCCGCGACATTGCCGCGAGCGATTGCGGTGAAGGCGATGGAGGACTGCACCGTCGACGGCAGCAGGGTCAGGAACAATATGCCCATCGCCAGCGACGGATCGATACCCGGCAACCGGATCATGCCGAGCCCCAGCAGCGGAAACAGAAGGAAGGTCGATGCCAGCACCGCCAGATGGAGCGGCCAATTGCGTAGGCCCGTCCAGATGGCGTCGCGCGACAGCTTCGCTCCATGCAGGAAGAAAAGCAGCACAATACCCGCATCGGCGAGATAGCCGGCAAATGTCGCGAACGCTCCCCGCGCAGGCAGGATGGTGGCGATGGCGACCGTCGCCAGCAGGCTGAGGATGAAGGGTTCGAAGACGGAAAACAGGCGCTGGATCATGGGCGCTCCCCGGCTGGACGCGCTCCGCAACCTGTCAGGCTCCACCGAAACGCCGTGAAAGCCGCCAGATAGGCAGATCAGGACAGCGACGCTACCCTTTGTCGTTTCAGCAGCATTTGTGGCTTCAGGAGAAAAATGGAAAATGGGGGGAGCCTACCCGAATTGCTCAACCCCCACTCCGATCGTCCAGCCGGTGCCGGTCTTTCCGGCGGCTTCCACTCCCGATTATGATTCTGTTCGTATTGTGGCCGACGATACGAGCGTTCCGTAGGGGAAATCGCGGCCAAAAAAAAGGCCGGTCTTGCGACCGGCCGGAAAGTTTTTAGGAGAGGATGCCTGAAAGGCCCGACCCTTGTGCACCGCAGCACTCATGTTCGCAATTGCAACCTCGGCAATTGCACTTGCAGGAAATGCAATTGGGAGCGGTAACAGTGACTTGGATTGACCAGCGCTCCTCCTGTGCCCGCCATGACGACCGCACGGATCAGTCTGATCGACCGCAAGGGTCTTGCCGAACGCGGTGCGGCTGCCGAGATGAACGCCACGATAAAGCGCAAGGATGCCGAATGACCACCAATCCCCTGCTCGCCGATACCGACCTGCCCGACTTCGCCGCGATCCGTCCCGAGCATCTGGTGCCCGCGGTCGAGCAGATGATTGCCGATGCGCGCGCCGCCGCCGACCGGATCGGCGGGTCGAACGCCAGCGACTTCGCCGATGTCGTGCTGGCCAGCGAGCGGGCAGGCTTCGCGATCGCGCGGGGCTGGTCCCCGGCCGGGCATCTCCACTCGGTCGCCGACACGCCCGAGCTGCGCGCCGCCTATGCCGAGGCGCAGGCGATGCTGGCCGAATATGGCATGGAGGCGGGACAGGACCCGCGCCTGTTCGCCGCCTTCAATCGGGTCGACCTGGCGCCGCTGACCGAGGCGGAGGCGCGCGCGGTGGTGCTGGCACGGCGGGATTTTACCCTGTCGGGCGTCGGACTGGATGACGCGGCCAAGGCCCGGTTCCGCGAGATCGGCGTCGAACTGAATCGACTGAGCACCGAATTCGGCAATGCCGTGCTCGATTCGACCGAAGCCTGGAGCGAGCATGTCACCGACGAGGCCCTGCTGTCGGGTCTGACCGACAATGCCAAGGCGATCCTGGCCTCCTATGCCGCAGAGAAGGAACTGGATGGCTGGCTGGTCACGCTCCGTGAACCCAGTGTGCAGGCGATCCTGACCCAGGCGGACAATCGCGACCTGCGTGCGCGAGTCGCCAAGGCCTATGCCACTCGTGCCTCCGACCAGGCGGTCGATCCCGCCCACGATAATAGCGCCCGTATCGACCGCATCCTGGAACTGCGCCACGAAGCGGCGCGGCTGCTCGGGTTCGACAACGCCGCCGCCCGCTCGGTAGAGACCAAGATGGCGCAGTCGGCGGATGAGGCGCTGGCCTTCCTGGCCGATCTTGCCGCCCGTGCCCGCCCGCTGGCGGAGCGCGAACTGGCCGAGGCGAGCGCCTATGCCGCCGAAAAATTCGGGATCGCCAAGCTCGAGCCCTGGGACACGGGCTATGTCGCCGAGCATATGCGCCGCGAACGCTTCGGCGTCGATCGCGAAGCGATCCGTGCCTATTTCCCCCTCCCCCGCGTCATGGAGGGCACGGTCGCGCTGATCGAACGGCTATACGGCATCCGCCTGATCGAGCGACAGGACGTATCGGTGTGGAATGAAGATGTCCGCTATTATGATGTGCAGGACCAGAGTGGCGAGATCGTCGCGGGCGTCTATTGCGACTTCCATGCGCGGGCGGGCAAGCGTGGCGGCGCCTGGATGGATGTATGCCGTCCGCGCTTCCGCGACGCCGACCGGTTCCACCGACCGATCGCCTATCTGACCTGCAATTTCCCGCCCGCGACCGGCGACACCCCTGCGCTGCTGGCGCATGGCGATGTCGTCACGCTGCTCCATGAGTTCGGCCATGTGCTGCACCATCTGCTGACCGAGGTCGACCTGCCCTCGATCGGCGGCATTTCCGGCGTCGAGTGGGACGCGGTCGAACTGCCCAGCCAGTTCATGGAGAATTTCGCCTGGGACCGCGACACGCTGACCGCGCTGTCCGCCCATGTGGAGACGGGCGAGCCGCTGCCCGACGAGCTGTTCGCCAAGATGCTGGCGGCGCGACGCTTTCAGGCGGGGCTGTTCCTCCTCCGCCAGGTCGAGTTCGCGACCTTCGACCTCCGGCTGCACCGCGATTACGACCCGGCATTGGGCGGCCGCGTCATGGAGGTGCTGAACGGCGTTCGCGATGAAGTGTCGGTGATTCGTCCGCCCGAGTGGAATCGCTTTCCGCACAGCTTCAGCCATATCTTCGCGGGCGGCTATGCGGCGGGCTATTACAGCTATCTCTGGGCCGAGCTGCTATCGGCGGATGCCTTCGCTGCCTTTGCCGAGGAAGGCCAGGCGGCGGGCGATCGGTTCCGTCGCGAGGTGCTGGCGCGGGGCGCGAGCCGCCCGGCAGCCGAGAATTTCCGCGCTTTCCGCGGCCGTGCGCCGGAGCCGGATGCCCTGCTGCGCCATCACGGACTGGCGGCCTGACCCGCATTCCGGGGCCGCGATTGGCGGCCCCGGTTTCGTTCCCTAGTGTAATCTGGATTATACAGAAAAATCCGTTTCTCGACAGCTTCTTAACCTTCCTTGCCTATCCAGGGGGAATATGGAGGATGTGCTGTGAGCGGATCGGATCATATTGATTTTGAGCAGCGCCTGGCTGCTTTCGACTATGGCGCTCAGAGCTACGCGACGTTTCCGACAATCAAGCGCGCGATCGAGCGGCATGCGCCCGCCGCGCTGACCGCGCTTTACCGGCATATCGCCGATACCGCGCAGATCCGCGGGCTGTTTTCTTCGCAGGCGCGGATGGATCATGCCCGCGACAAGCAGATGGAGCATTGGCGCAAGCTGTTCTCCCGGCCGCTCGACCGCGATTATGCCGCCGCCTCGACCCATATCGGACAGGTCCATGCGCGGATCGGGCTGGCGCCGACCTGGTATATCAGCGGCTATGCCCGGATGCTGGAATATGTCCTGCCCAAGCTGATCCTGGGACGCCTGTTCTGGCCGTTCGGTGCACGGCACCGGGCACGGGCGGCGACCGCGCTGGTCAAGGCTTCGCTGATCGACATGGACATCGCACTGGCCTCCTACTTCGAGGCCGAGCAGGCGGGCCGTCGCGCGGTCATCGAACGTTGCGGTGCGGTGTTCGACCGGATGGCGAAGGGTGACCTGACCGCCTCGCTCGACGGGCTCCCGTCCGAATATCAGGCCCTGGCCGACAGCTTCGAAGCGATGCGCGCTCAGATGTGCGCGACGCTGGGCGTGGTCACCCAGTCGGGCGAACATATCCGCGTCGGCTCGGGCGATATCCGCCAGGCCTCGGACGACCTGTCCGACCGCACCAAGCAGCAGGCCGCCTCTCTGGAGGAAACCGCCGCCGCCATGCAGCAGATCACCTCGACCGTCCGCCAGACCGCCGACGGTGCCTCGCGCGCCAACCGGATCGTCGGCGAGGCCAGGACCGAAGCCGAGGAATCGGGTCAGATCGTCCGCCGCGCGGTCGAGGCGATGGGCGGCATCGAGCGTTCCTCCTCGGAAATCAGCGAGATCATCAGCGTCATCGACGGCATCTCGTTCCAGACCAACCTGCTCGCGCTGAATGCGGGCGTCGAGGCTGCCCGGGCGGGCGAGGCGGGCAAGGGCTTCGCCGTCGTCGCCAGCGAAGTGCGCGCACTGGCGCAGCGCTCGGCCGAAGCGGCCAAGGACGTGAAGACGCGCATCCTCGCTTCCTCCGATCAGGTCGGGGTGGGCGTCGAACTGGTCAACGAGGCGGGCGAGGCGCTGCAACGGATCATCGGCCGGATCGGCGAGATCAGTGAATTGGTGTCCCAGATCGCGGCATCGGCCACCCAGCAGTCGATCGGTCTGCAACAGGTCAACACCGCCGTCGCCGAGATGGATGGTGTGACCCAGCGCAATGCCGCCATGGTCGAACAGGCCACCGATGCCGCGCGCACCCTGGCTCAGGAAGCCGAGACGCTGGCCCGCGAAGTCGCCCGCTTCCACCTGGCCGACATCACCGGCGACCAGCGCAACCCGGTCCACCAGATGCAGCGACGCCTCGCCGCCGTCTGATCCTCATCCCCCGAGGACCCACTGGGCTCCGGCGAAAGCCGGGGCCTTTTTTTAGGTATCGGACCCGACGATGTCCGCGTGATGCGCGTCGAACGCCTCCACGGCCCGTGCGAACAAATCCTGCGGCGCGTGCCGGAGCGCCACGGCGATATCATAGAGCAGCAGGACGTCGACCCCTTGGTGGCCGCCTTCGACCTTGCTGATATACCCTTGCGTCTTTCCGATTAGAAGCCCGAGCTCGCTCTGCTGCAAGCCGGCCTCCTCTCGCGCCTGCCGCAATATGCGAGCGAGGATTTTTTGACGCCTTTGCAATGCCATACCTGATGGTAGGCGAGACCTAATTGCATTCCATTTTGGAATATGATTTGAGGTGAACCGAGCGGGGGACGGCCGGTGATCGCCAAAAACGTACAAATCTATGTTTTAGGCGGACTTGTCGTCACGCTTGCCCCCGCCATCGCCTGGCTCCAGGGAAAGGGAATGGACGCCATTTCATGGGCCATTCTGGAAGGAATTCCCATTTTGGCACTGTTAGTTTTTTGCCTGCACCGCCGCGCAGAGCCGGATGACGATGATGAGGAAGGGATTTTCTGACGGCCCCCTGCAACGTCATCGCCGGGCCTCGCCCATACCTCTCATAACCCTGGGTCGGTCATTGGCCTGACGCCGGGACGCACGAAAACCACCCATGACGCGTCAGGGGCGGTGGACGGCATCAGAGATATCGACATGATGGTGGAGCCGAGGGGGATCGAACCCCTGACCTCTGCAATGCCATTGCAGCGCTCTCCCAGCTGAGCTACGGCCCCATCGATTTCGGCCCTGGCCCGGCGGGATGCGGACTGGCCTGTCAGCGCATGGTTCCATGCGACTGTTCCGGCGGAATGGTGGAGCCGAGGGGGATCGAACCCCTGACCTCTGCAATGCCATTGCAGCGCTCTCCCAGCTGAGCTACGGCCCCGTTCCGCTGTGGAGGCAGCCCACTAGCGGGGCCGCCGTGGCTCGGCAAGCACTTTTTTCAAGCACCCGCCGAGCCCGTTCGGACAACTCAGTGTTCGTCGTCCTCGCTGGACGTTTCCACGCCCAGATCGTCGTCGCCGCCCAGATCGACTTCATCGTCGGGCGAGGGCTCTTCGTCCTCACCGGTGATGTCCAGATCCTCGTCGTCGCCGCCCGCCAGATCGCTGTCGGCTTCCTTGTTCTCGGGCTTGACCTGCTCGAACGGCAGGGGCTGCTTCGACTTCAGGATGGGCTCGGGCTCCCACTGCGTCCCGCAATTGATGCAGGTGACGGGATCGTCCTTTTCGAGGTCGTAGAAACGCGTCGCGCATTTCGGGCACGTACGCTTCGTGCCCCATTCCGGCTTGATCATGCCGTTCATACCTTTCGGAATTGGGTTTTCCGCCGGAGCGAAAAGTGGGCGCGCCTTGCCACAGCGCAAGGCCCCTGTCAAAAGCCCGCGCCATCATGGCGCATCCCCTTCCCCAGCCTCGCACCGTGCGAGCCGCCGCCGCCCTTCGCGGCACCATCGCCGTTCCGGGCGACAAATCGATCAGCCACCGCTCGCTGATGCTCTCCGCGCTCGCGGTCGGTGAAAGCCGCGTCGAAGGGCTGCTGGAGGGTGAGGACGTACTCGCCACCGCCGCCGCGATGCGCGCGATGGGCGCGGACATCGTCCGGCAGGATGACGGGGTGTGGGTGATCCACGGCGTCGGCGTCGGCGGGCTGCTCCAACCCGAGACCGCGCTCGACATGGGCAATTCGGGCACCTCGACGCGCCTGTTGATGGGCCTTGTCGCCAGTCATCCGATCACTGCGACCTTTATCGGCGACGCCTCGCTGTCCAAGCGCCCGATGGGCCGCGTCATCGAACCGCTGTCGCAAATGGGGGCGCAGTTCCAGGATACGCCGGGCGGCCGCCTGCCCCTGATGGTCCGGGGCATCAACCCGGCGGTTCCGATCCGCTACACCCTGCCCGTCGCATCGGCGCAGGTGAAGTCGGCGATCCTGCTGGCAGGCCTGAACACGCCGGGCGAGACGACCGTCATCGAGCCGGTCGCGACCCGCGACCATAGCGAGCGGATGCTGGCGGGCTTCGGCGCGGACCTGACCGTCACTCCCTCGCCCGAGGGCCGGATCATCACGATTCGCGGACAGGCCGAGTTGAAACCCCAGAATATCGTCGTGCCTGGTGATCCCTCGTCGGCCGCCTTCTGGCTGGTCGCAGGCTCGATCGTGCCGGGCGCGGACGTGACCATCACCAATGTCGGCATGAACCCGACCCGGACCGGTATCATCGCAGCGCTCAAGATGATGGGCGCCGACATCACCGAGTTGGACGCGCGTATCGTCGGTGGCGAGCCGGTGGCGGATCTGCGCGTCCGTCACGCAGCCCTGTCGGCGATCGAGGTTCCGTCCGAACTGACGCCGAGCATGATCGACGAATATCCCGTGCTGTTCGTCGCCGCGGCCTTTGCGACCGGCACGACCATCGCGCGCGGCGCGGAAGAACTGCGCGTCAAGGAATCAGATCGGATCACCGCCATGGCGAATGCGCTCGGTGCGTGCGGCGTCGTTTGTGAGGAATTCGAGGACGGCATGGCCGTGACCGGCACCGCTGGCGATCCGATCCCCGGCGGCGCGACCATCGCGACCTTGCTCGACCATCGGATCGCGATGAGCATGACCATCGCCGCGCTGAACGCGCGCGATCCCATCACGCTTGACGATGCCGCACCCGTCGCGACCAGCTACCCCGTGTTCTTCGACACGCTTAATAAGTTGGGAGCGATGGCATGATCATCGCCGTCGACGGCCCCGCCGCCAGCGGCAAGGGCACCATCGCCCGCGCGCTGGCCCGGCATTATGGGCTACCGCATCTCGACACCGGCCTTCTCTACCGCGCGGTGGCGGCGACGGTTCGTACCCTGCACCTCGACCCGACCCGCGAGGCCGATGCGGTGGCGGCGTGCAGCTTCGACGACAGTCTGTTGGCCGATCCCTCCCTGCGCGATGACGAGACGGGCAAGCTCGCCTCGGTCGTGTCGGCGCATCCCCTGGTCCGTGCAGCGTTGCTCCAGCGGCAGAAGCGCTTCGCCAACCAGCCGGGCGGCGCGATCCTCGACGGGCGCGACATCGGCACGGTCATCGCACCCGATGCGGACGCCAAGCTGTTCGTGAAGGCCAGTCCGCAGGTGCGTGCCCGACGGCGGCACACCGAACTCGTGAAGAACGGAGCGGACGTGTCGTTCGAGCAGGTGCTGGCCGATATCCGCGCCCGCGACGAACGCGACAGCGGCCGGGCGACGGCCCCCCTCACCCAGGCGGCGGACGCGGCGGCGCTGGACACCTCCAGCCTGACGATCGACGCGGCCGTGGCCCGTGCGATCCAGTTCGTCGACGCGCAAGTCGCAGCCAAGGCGCGCACCTAACATTCCTCCCCTGCAAGGGGAGGTGGTGGCCTGACGGAGGAGTTCCAGCCTCTCGAGAGCGGGACACCCCTCCACCAGCTTCGCTGGTCCCCCTCCCCTTGCAGGAGGAGGAAGACGCTCCACCTTCCTTGCGCAAAACCGCATTTTCCGCTAAGGCGCCTCCGCTCGCGGACCCTGTTCCGCGGAGAGGCTGACGCGGGGCCTTGCCCCAGCGTCCTTTCCGCATTTGTCGCGGACCGCCGCTTTTCCGTGTTTCAGCATCATCTTCGGGCTTGGTGGCGTCGACATGGGGTCGGCGCGGCCATCGTCGAAGGCCCTGGGAATCGCCCCAGGCCGGAGGCGAAAAACTCTCCAGGAACCTAACCCTTTTATGGCAACCAACCCCCAGCCCACGCGCGACGATTTCGCGGCGATGCTCGATGACATGTTCGGCGGTGCCGACAGCTTCGAGGGTCGCGTCGTGCATGGCACCGTCACCGCGATCGAAAACGACATGGCCGTCATCGACGTCGGTCTGAAGTCGGAAGGCCGTGTGCCCCTCCGCGAATTCGCTGCCCCCGGCCAGAAGGCCGACCTGAAGGTCGGTGACGAAGTCGAGGTCTATGTCGACCGCGTCGAGAACATGCATGGCGAAGCGATGCTCAGCCGCGATCGCGCCCGCCGCGAAGCCGCCTGGGACAAGCTGGAGCTCGAATTCTCGAAGTCGGCCCGCGTCGAAGGCGTGATCTTCGGCCGCGTGAAGGGTGGCTTCACCGTCGACCTGAACGGCGCCGTGGCGTTCCTGCCGGGCTCGCAGGTCGATATCCGCCCCGTCCGCGACGTCACCCCGCTGATGGACATCCCGCAGCCGTTCCAGATCCTGAAGATGGACCGCAAGCGCGGCAACATCGTCGTGTCGCGTCGCGCCGTTCTAGAAGAGACCCGCGCCGAGCAGCGTTCGGGCCTGATCCAGAGCCTGGCCGAGGGTCAAATCATCGACGGCGTCGTCAAGAACATCACCGATTACGGTGCGTTCGTTGACCTGGGCGGCATCGACGGCCTGCTGCACGTCACCGACCTGTCGTACAAGCGCGTCAATCATCCGTCGGAGATGATCGCGATCGGCGACACCGTGCGCGTCCAGATCATCCGCATCAACAAGGACACGCAGCGCATCTCGCTCGGCATGAAGCAGCTCGAGAGCGATCCGTGGGATGGCGCCGGCGCCAAGTACCCGGTCGGCGCGAAGCTGTCGGGCCGCGTCACGAACATCACCGAATATGGTGCGTTCGTCGAGTTGGAGCCGGGCATCGAAGGCCTGGTCCACGTCTCGGAAATGTCCTGGACCAAGAAGAACGTCCATCCGGGCAAGATCGTCTCGACCTCGCAGGAAGTCGATGTGGTCGTCCTCGAGGTCGATCAGGAAAAGCGCCGTATCTCGCTCGGCCTCAAGCAGGCTCAGGCCAATCCGTGGGAAGCGTTCGCCGCCGCCCATCCGATCGGCTCGACCGTCGAGGGCGAAGTCAAGAACGCGACCGAGTTCGGCCTGTTCATCGGCCTGGACAACGATGTCGACGGCATGGTCCACATGTCGGATATCGCCTGGGGCGTGTCGGGTGAGGATGCCCTCAACCTGCACCGCAAGGGCGAAGTCGTTCAGGCCGTGGTTCTGGACATCGACCCCGAGAAGGAGCGCATCTCGCTCGGCATGAAGCAGCTCGAGCGCGGCGGCCCGGTCGCTGGCGGCGTGGCTGCGGCTGGCGATCGCCTGAACAAGAACCAGGTCGTCACCGTGACTGTCCTCGAAGTCCGCGATGCGGGCCTCGAAGTCCAGGCGGGCGACGATGGCGCGACCGGCTTCATCAAGCGCACCGATCTGGGTCGCGACCGTGACGAGCAGCGCCCCGAGCGCTTCCAAGTCGGCCAGAAGTTCGACGCGATGGTCACCGGCTTCGACCGTTCGAAGAAGCCGACCTTCTCGGTCAAGGCGATGCAGATCGCCGAAGAGAAGCAGGCGGTGGCTCAGTACGGTTCGTCCGACTCGGGCGCGTCGCTGGGCGACATTCTGGGCGAAGCGCTGAAGGCGCGCACCCAGAAGTAAGTCACTGGGCCGGGGCATGTTTTTTCGGAAACATGTCCCGGTTCCGGCCAAACGACACGGACGTGTCGTTTAATCGTATAATAAAACTACTTTCAGCAGCGAGAAACACAGGTTAAGAACGCCCCGTCTTAAGCTTGGGACTAGACGATGATCCGTTCGGAACTGGTGCAAAAAATCGGTCAGCGTAATCCGGGGCTGAACCCGCGTGAAGTCGAACTGATCGTCACGATTTTCTTTGATGAGATTACCAAGCGGCTGTCGGACGATGGTCGCGTCGAACTGCGCGGCTTCGGCGCCTTTTCGACCCGCGCACGCGGTGCCCGTACCGGCCGCAATCCCCGCACCGGCGAAACCGTCGATGTCTGCGCCAAGCGCGTTCCTTATTTCAAACCCGGCAAGGAAATGCGCGCGCGCCTGAATGTCGACGCGGAGTGATCGCATTCCGGTCTTGAGGTAATGGGGGCGCAGCTATTCCAGCTTTACGACAGCTGCGCCCTTGACCTTCGCGGCATCCTGGTATCTTCGTTGGCCTGTGCGCGGACGTGGCGAAACCGGTAGACGCTGCCGACTTAAAATCGGCTTCCTATGGAGTGCGGGTTCGAGTCCCGCCGTCCGCACCATCGGATTGGCCGCCGCCCTGATGGCGACGACTGCCTGCGAGCGTCATGCCGATCATGGGGCGGTGGTCGTCAGCACGGTCCAATCCACCACCCCTTCCGTCCGGCCCGGCGAACTGAGCCTCACCGATGGCGATACGTCGCGCCGCGTCCTGCGCGACGCGCTGGCGCAGGGGCTGGTGCGTTTCGACGCCAATGGCCAGATCGAGCCGGGGCTGGCCGAACGCTGGATCGTCATCGACGAGGGCGGCAGCTTTATCTTCCGCCTGCGCGAGGCGAAGTGGAATGACGGCTCGCCCGTCACCGCCGAACAGGTCGTGCCGATCCTGCGCCGCCTGGTCTCACCCAATTCGGGGAATCCGCTGGCCCCCTTCCTGACCGCGATCGACGAGATCGTGGTGATGACGCCGCAGGTCATCGAAATCCGCCTGTCGCGCCCTCGCCCAGATCTGCTGAAGCTGTTTGCCCAGCCCGAAATGGCGATCGTCGATCGCGGACGTCGCGGCACCGGGCCGTTCCGCATCATCCGGGCGGGGCCGCCACCGCTGCTACGCCCTATCCCCGACCCCCGCCGCGTCGAGCCCGAGGATGACGCCACGCCCGCGCCGGAGGAGGATGTCCGCCTGATCGCCGAAAGTCCGGCGCGCGCCATCCTGCGTTTTGCGGGGGGCCAATCTGACCTGCTGCTCGGCGGCCGGTTCGAGACATGGCCGCTGCTGGACGCCGTCCGGATCAACCAAGCCGCCATCCGGCTCGACCCGGCGGCGGGACTGTTCGGGCTGAACATCGTCCGTCGCGACGGTTTCCTGGCGGACGCGGCCAACCGTCAGGCGCTATCGGCCGCGTTCGACCGGGCCACCATGCTGGCGGCGGTGGCGCCCAATTGGGAAGCCGCCGATCGCCTGCTGCCCGACACACTCGATTCGGATGCTCCGCCGCAAATTCCCGGCTGGGCACTCCTCAATCTGGACGAACGACGCAGCGGGGCGCGGGCGCGGGTCGCCGCCTGGGGTCAGCCGGTGCGGCTGCGCATCGCCCTACCGCAGGGGCCGGGCGCGAACCTGCTTTATGGCCAGATCGGTGCGACCTTGCTGGCGGTCGGCATCACACCGGAACGGGTGGCGCTCGATGCTCCGGCCGATCTTCGCCTGATCGATGCGGTCGCTCCCTATGACAGCGCGCGCTGGTATCTCGCCACCGCCTGTGCGCCCTGCGGAGAGGCGGCGATGGCGGCGATCGAGCAGGCGCGGCTGGCCCCGACCCTGGCGGAACGCGGATCGGCGATCGCGGCGGCGGATGCGGCGATCAATGCCGACACGCCGTTCATCCCGCTCGCGCGCCCGCTGCGCTGGTCGCTCACCACGGCGCGGCTGCGGCAATTCCAGACCAACAGCCGCGCCTGGCATCCATTGAACCGATTGCGCGCCATCACCAATTGAACGGCATGGCCAACACGACCCGCATCGACCCCATGGCATTCGACGCTCTGCCGCTCGACAAGAGCATCGCCGCCAGCCGCCAGCGGATCGAGGCGATGGAGCGCCTGTTGGAGCGCGTCGTCACGCTGCCCGGCCTCAACCGGCCCATCGGGCTGGATGTGATATTGGGCCTCGTCCCCATCGTCGGCGACATCGCCGCTGCGGCGCTCGGCAGTTACATCATCTGGGAAGCGCGCAATCTGGGCCTGTCCAAATTCCAGATGGCGCGCATGATGGGCAATGTCGGCTTCGACGCCCTGCTGGGGTTCGTGCCGCTGATCGGCGATGCGGCCGATGTGCTGTTCCGTTCGAACACGCGCAATCTGCGGATCATCCGCAAGCATCTGGACAAGCATCACCCCTCCAGCGTGGTGCTGGAGGGGTAGACATCCGGTCAGCGGCTGCCGCGCCAGATCTTCAGCGGCGCGTTGGGTGACAAGCCGCCCTGATGCGCCGGGCAGCGGGCGGGACGGAATGCCTTGTTCAGGCAAATCCAGATTTCATCCAGCCAGCCTTCGCGGGTGGCGGTGACGCGCATCATATCCGCGGTCATCCCCCGATTGGCGGCGGCGAAGGCGGTCGCCAGATCCGCTGCGGTCAGGCCGTTCCGACGCGACAACCCGTCCATATCCGGGAAGCGCAGCCCGTAATATAATGCGTTCGACCGCTGGAAATAACGCGCCGGGCTGTATCCGCTCATGCAGGTGCCGTGTTTGGCCCATTCATGCTGCATCAACTGCGCCGAGGGCGTGGCGCAGATGTGGCGGCGGACCACCGCCTGCGGAATGATCGCGGTCGGGCGGCAATATTGCGGCCAGTCCTTGTCCAGGCCATCGGGCCATAGGCCATGCAGGGTGAAGCCGAAGCGATTGGCGCCGCCGCACTGGAAGCTGCTGTTCCCCTTGGGATCGCGGCAGAATAGCGGGCTCCAGGTGATGGCCAGCGTGTAACCGCCGATCGGCAACACGCGGGTCGGCTGGCTCTGGCTGGGCAAGTCCGGGCGGATGGACTGGGCCCCGCGCGGTGCGGTGCACTGCAACGTCTGCGCCGACACCAGCTGCGGCGTGGCCAACAATGCCATCCCGATCAATACATGTTTCATGCTTCGCTTACCTCCGCCATCGCACGATACCAGGCTTGGGCATTGGGCCGCATCAGCATCACGACCGCCACCAGCGACGACGCCGCCTGTACGGCCGTCAGCACGCCGAACACGCCCTCGGCCAGCGCTCCGACCGACACTTGATAGAGAAAACCCAGCAGGTTCAGGATCGTCAGCACGACCAGCAGCCCCAGCCCGACCCGGCTGGCCATGCGGGTGGTCAGCAGCGTGCCGAGCAGGAACAGACCGATCAGCAGGCCATTGGCGATGATCGCGATCGCCACCCCGGCCTGGGCGACCGTATCGGCCCAGCCGATGACCGCCAGCACCACCAGCAACAGGATGGCGAACAGCGACAGCCGCTCGCCCAATATCACCGACTTCGGTCGCACGATCATCCCCTTCCAAGCGCGCCTCAGGCGGCGGCGAAATCCAGTCCGATATCAGCCGCCGGAGCCGATTGGGTCAAGCGGCCCACGCTGACATAGGTGACGCCCGATCCCGCGATGGGGCGGATGGTGTCGAGACGTACGCCGCCCGACGCCTCGGTCGGCACCCGGCCCGCGACCCGCGCGACACCCTCGGCCAGTTGCGCCGGGTTCATGTTGTCGAGCAGCAAATGGGTCGCCCCCGCCGCCAGCGCAGGCTCGATCTGGTCGAGCGCGTCGACCTCGACGATGATGCGGGCGATCCCGGCCTCGCGCGCCGCCGTGACCGCAGGGCCGATGCCGCCCGCGACCGCGACATGATTGTCCTTGATCATCGCCGCGTCCCACAGCCCCATGCGATGGTTCTGCGCACCGCCCATGCGGGTGGCGTATTTCTCCACGAGGCGCAGGCCCGGAATGGTCTTGCGCGTATCAAGCAGCGTCGCGCCGGTGCCCGCGATCGCCGCGACATAGGCGGCCGTCATCGTCGCGATGCCCGACAGATGCTGGACGGTGTTCAGCGCCGAGCGCTCGGCGGTCAGCATCGCGCGGGCCTTGCCCGACAGGCGCAGCAGGTCGGTGCCCGCCGATACGCTGGTGCCGTCCTCGACCAGCCGCTCGATGACGACATCCGGGTCGAGGTGCCGGAAGAACGCCTCGGCGATGGGCAGCCCGGCGACGGTGATCGCGTCACGGCTGGCCATGGTGCCGATGAAGCGCGCCTCCGCCGGGATCACCGCCGCCGAGGTGATGTCCCCGCCCGGCCCCAGATCCTCGGCCAGCGTCGCGGTGACGAAGGCGTCGAGGTCGAAACCGTCGATCACGCTTTCCGTCACGGGCGCGGGCCCAGATCGCCCTTGCCGACCGACCCGCCAGCCAGCGTCAGCATCGCGTCGAGGCTCTTCTTGGCCTGAAGCCGCAGGCCTTCCTCGATCTCGACGCGCGGCGTCAGGTCGCGCAGCGCCAGGTACAGCTTCTCCATGGTGTTCAGCGCCATGTACGGGCAGATATTGCAGTTGCAGTTGCCGTCCGCGCCCGGCGCACCGATGAAGGTCTTGCCCGGCATCGCCTTTTGCATCTGGTGGATGATGTGCGGCTCGGTCGCGACGATCAGCGTGTCGCTGGTGACGGTCTGCGCGAACTCCAGGATGCCGCGCGTCGACCCGACATAATCGGCATGGTCGAGGATCACGGCGGGGCATTCGGGATGCGCGGCGATCGGCGCGTCGGGGTGCTGGGCGCGCAGCTTCAGCAGTTCGGTCTCGCTGAACGCCTCGTGCACGATGCACACACCCGGCCATAGCAGCATGTCGCGACCGGTCTTGCGCGCCAGATAGCCGCCCAGATTGCGGTCGGGGCCGAAGATGATCTTCTGCGCCGGATCGATCTGCGCCAGGATCTGCTCCGCCGAAGAGGACGTCACGATGATGTCGGACAGCGCCTTCACCTCGGTCGAACAGTTGATATAGGTCAGCGCGATGTGATCGGGGTGCTGGGCGCGGAATTCGGCGAATTGCTCGGGCGGGCAGCTGTCCTCCAGGCTGCACCCGGCGGCCATGTCGGGCAGCACGACGATCTTGTCCGGCGACAGGATCTTGGCCGTCTCCGCCATGAAGCGCACGCCGCAAAAGGCGATGACGTCGGCATCGGTCGCCTGCGCCTTGCGGCTGAGGTCCAGGCTGTCGCCGACGAAATCGGCCAGGTCCTGAATCTCGGGCTTCTGATAATAATGGGCGAGGATGACGGCGTTGCGTTCCTTGCGGAGCCGGTCGATCTCGGCGCGCAGGTCGAGGCCCGTCAGATTCGTCTGGATGGTCATGGCATTCCCCCTAGGCGCATGGGCCCGCGCCGACAATCGGCCACGTCAGCCGCTATTGCCAAGAACCTCTTGCAGGTTGCGCGTCGTGTCCCAGCGTTCGTCGCTCGCCGGTTCGTCGGAGAAGCGCACCTTGACGCTGCCCTCCACCCCTGCCGCCCGCAGCGGCATGGAAAAGCTGCGCTCGATCGCACGGCGGGTCGCGTCGCGGGCCAGCTTCATCGGCGCGGGCGCGCGGGCCTGTCGCATCAGTTCGACCTGGCCCGCCGTGCGGTTGGCGGCGTCGAGCCGCTGCTCGGCGTCGGTGAAGGTGGTCAGCAGGCCGCCCGATCCATATTCGCGGATCGCCGACAGATCGACCTGCGGCCCGTCGATCTCGACTGGCGGCAAGGTCACAGAAAGGACGCGGGCATTCGCGTCCCAGCGCACATCCTGCTGGCGCAATTTGCCCAGATCGACCTCGTAACGGACCATGCCGGGCATGATCAGCGTCCGCTCGGTCGAAAACCCCAGCTGCGACTGGCGCGAGGTGACGACCGCCACATAACGCGCGGCAAAGGCCGACAGCCGGTTCTGTTCGCGCAGGCCGTCCAGGCTGGCGCGCGCGATAGTGGTCGGGTCGGGCGTCAGACGGTCCTCGACATAGCGCTGGACACCCCACACCACGATCAGTCCGGCCAGCACCAGCAGGAGCAGCACCCCCGCCACCTTGGTCAAGAACAGGCCAAGCCCGCCGCGCGCCGGTGCCGGCGGCTGCGGCGTTTCGACGGGCGGTGTCACGCGCTGATCCATGATGCTCCTTCCTCGCGGACCAGCCCGCGGTTCCGCAGGTCATAAAGATGCGCCAGCACCGATCGTTCCGCCGCCGGAATCAGTTTGGGATTCAGCCCGACATACATGCGTGCCGTCATCGCCGCGATCGGCATCCTCTCTTCCGCTGCGAGCAGGCGCAGGATCTGCCCCTCGCGCTGCTTGCGATGGCCCAGCATTCCGCGCACCAGCCGTTGCGGATTGTCGACCGCCTCGCCATGCCCGGGATAGTAGACCCGGTCGTCGCGCTCCATCAGCTTTTCCAGACTGGCCATATAGGCGCTCATGTCGCCATCGGGGGGCGACACGATGCTCGTCGACCAGCCCATGACGTGATCACCCGAAAACAGCGCCCTGGTCTCGGGCAATGCAAAGGCGAGATGGTTGGACGTGTGGCCGGGCGTTGCGATCGCATTCAGGGTCCAGCCGTCGCCGCGCACCCCCTCGCCCTCCGCCAGGACCCTGTCCGGCGCATAGTCGCGGTCGAACGCGGCATCGGACTGGCCACCCTGATAGTCGGCAGCGAACGGGGCCGCACCGACGATCGGCGCACCAGTCAGGCGGGCGAGCGGACGGCTGGCCGGGCTGTGATCGCGGTGATGATGGGTGATCAGGATCGCGACCACCGGCCGTTCCGCGATCACGCCGGTCAGCGCGTCCAGATGGGCGGGATCGTCCGGCCCCGGGTCGATGACGGCCACGTCGCGGTCGCCCACGACATGGCTTTGCGTGCCCGTATAGGTGAAGGGGGACGGATTGGGGGCGAGCACGCGGGTGACCAGCGGCTCAAGCAGGATCGGAATGCCGGTCGGGTGCTCAGCCATTCCCGACCATGTGGGCAAGCGGCGGACAAACGGCAACCCCTATCCCCGTTTGACGGGCACAGGGGTCGAGTTGGGGTAAAGTCGTGGTCCGGTCAGTCGCGATCGCGGTTCGCCATGTCGGCCTTCAGCTTGGCGGTCGCTTCGTTCAGGCCGTTGAGTGCGTCGCGGCGGGCATCCTCGGACAGGTTGCGGTCGCGGGTGATCGAGGCGCGCGCACTCTCGATGCTGGCGAGCGCGATCTGCATGTTCACCTGCGCCGTGCGCTGAGCATGGACGGAGGCGATCGAGGCCTGACGAGCGTCACGCTCGATCCGGTCGGTGCAGATGATCGTCACCTGCCGCCGGGTCTTGCCGTCGACCGTCATATAGCTGGTGCGGGTATCGCTGTCGCCCGTGCCGCAAACGCGCGCCTGGACCATCGGGATCGGAGGCATCGGCACCATGGGAACCATGCCATTGTCGCCGATGAACTTGACCTTATGGCCGTTGCGCAGCGTCACGACGCGAACACGGGGTGCGGCGGGTGCCAACGGGGCGGCGGGGACCTCGGCAGCCAGCGGAACCGCCGGGGCAGCGGGAACGGCGGGCGCCTCCGGGACCGTGGCCGCGATCGCAACCACGGGCTTCGCGGGGACCGCAGGGGCCACGAGCGCGGAAGGGGCGGCAGGCACTTCGGGAACCTCAGGCACCGTCTGGGCGACGGCGGGTAGGACCGCGACCGTGCTGGTCAGGTCGACGCCCAACGTCCGCTCGACCTTCTTGGTCAGCGCCGCCGCCGCCGGGGTGCCGGAGGCCGTCGCCCCCAGCCCGGCCAGGACCAGCAACGACACGGTCGCGCCGCCCACCGCCAGCTGGCGACGCGATTTCGGAGAAGTCGTCAACATCTTCAGCCTCCCTTTCAGATCATCGATGGTATGCAGGTGACAGGCGCCCGACAGCGCGCGGCCATGCGCGGCCTTTACGATGGCGCAGGCATAGACATGACGGTCGGCCCGGCTGCGCCCCTTCAGGACGCGGGCGTCGTTCGCCAGCTCTTGGTCGGCGCGGAAAGCATGGAAGGCCCGCCACGCCAGCGGATTGAACCAGTGCAGCGCCAGCACGGCGAGCGCGATCCAGTTGGCGATCAGGTCGCCCCGCGCGTGGTGGCCCAGCTCGTGGGCCAGCGCCAGGTCGCGCTCGTCGGCGTCGTACCGCTCGGCGAAATCGCGCGGGAAGGCGACGTAGCGGTGCCAGATGCCGAAGGCGAGCGGCCCCGGTGCGCCATCGCTGGCGACCACGCGCACACCCTCCACCGCCTCCAGCGGCTCGGCATCGGCCAGCAACCGCGTGCGGAAGCGCCAGTGGCGAAACAGCTGAAAGCCGAGGAACCCCGCCGCCCCGACGATCCAGAACAGCGCAATACCCTGCTCCACCATCGGCCAGATGCCGGGCGCATCCACCGTGGCGGGAATCTGAGCGGTCATGGGCAAGACGACATAGGTCGCGAAGCGCTCGCTCGCGGCGGCCAGCGGCGGGGTCGCCTGCTCGGACAGGCCGCGCGGCAACGGCGGCAGGATCAGCCGGAGGAGCGGCAGCGCCCAGAGCGCATAGGCGATCTGCGGCCCGAAGGCCTGGCGGACATGGCGACGGGCCAGCAGGACCAGCGCCATCAGGAGGGTGGAGGCGATCATCGCCTCCACCGCCCAGCCGAGTTGCGCCCCGCTCATGCCTTCAGGTCCTTGAGCAGTGCCTCGATCTCGGAAATATCCTGTGCGGTCAGCTCGTCACGCTCAGCCAAATGCGCGACCAGCGGGGTCAGACGACCGCCGAACAACCGGTCGATCAGGCGACGGGATTCGCCCATGACATAATCGTCGCGCGCGACCAGCGGACGATACAGGTACCGCCGCCCCTGCTCTTCATGCGCGATGGCGCTCTTGGCAAGCAGGCGGCCGAGCAGCGTCTTGACGGTGTTGGTGCTCCAGCCGCGTTCGGGATCGACCCGCTCCGCTACATCCTGCGCGGTCAGCGGAGCCTCCTCCCACAGGACCTCCATCACGGCATGTTCGGCATCGCTGATACGCTCGGCCATCGACTCGCCCCTTTATTGACTACAAGCGTAATCCTACTCCGATTACAGACGTAGTCAATAGGGTCAGGCAATCCTCCCCCGGAACGGGGAGGTGGCA
>NZ_LDTF01000080.1 GCF_001477495.1 Sphingomonas yabuuchiae | reverse complement strand
TTGTTTTTTATGACATCGACACCCACGCTACTCAACATCACCTCTTCGTCGGCAGCGTCGGATGTGTATAAGCGACAGAGTCACAGGCGAGACGGCCCGCGCCAACTCCCCTAACGCCATCGCCGCCGCATCCGCCCCGCCCGCGTCGCACAGCGCCGTCAACCGCCGCACCATGTCATCGCCGACCGTCGACGCCCCCACCAGCCGCCGGTCCTCACGCCCGTCCGCGGCCAGCACCGCCAGCGCGATGCCGTTCTCCCGCGCCAGCCGCTCGACTTCGCGCAGGCCATATTCCCAATAGGCCGCCCCGCCGATCAGCCGGATCAGGATCGCCTTCGCATGCACCAAAGTCTGCTCGACATAGGTGTCGACCGACAGCGGATGCACCAGCGCCGCGAGATTGGCGAGCCGCAGCGACCAGGGGAATCCCCCCGCCCGCCACCCCGCCGCAAAGGCGCTGAGGTCGCTGTCGGAGAAGGACAGCACGACCACGTCACCGGGGCGCTGCCCCAGATCCTGTGGAACCGCCTGTTCCTCCAGCCCATGGCTCTCGCGAAAGACGAGATGCACTGGCCTTAGCCCTTCAGCATGGCCTCGATCGCCGAACGGTCGATCCGGTCATGCTCGGCGATGACGACCAGTTGCGTGCCGCGCGGCTCGCCCGCCCCCCAGGGGCGGTCATAGCTGGTACGCACCCGGCGACCCACAGCCTGGACCAGCAGCCGCATCGGCTTGCCCGCAACCGCCGCATAGCCTTTCACACGCAGGATATCCTGTTGCTCGGCCAGCGTCACGATCCGCGCGGCGATCGCCTCGGGGCTCTCCACCTCGTCCAGCATCACCGAGATGCTGTCGAAATCGTCATGCTCGTGATCGTCCGCGCCGTCATGGTGCGAGGGGCGCGCGGCGATATCGTCCTCGGCGGCGGCCTCCAGACCCAACACGATCTCGGCGGAGACGATGCCGTCGACCGCCTCGACCATCGGCAAGGGGCGCGGCGCCTCAGCGGCGATGATTTCCCGCGCCTTGGCGACACCCTCCGGCCCGGCGAGGTCCGCCTTGGTCAGCAGGACGATATCGGCGCAAGCCAGCTGGTCCTCGAACACTTCTGACAGTGGGGTTTCATGGTCGAGGCTGGGGTCGGCGGCGCGCTGCGCCTCGACTGCGTCGAGATCGGGGGCGAAGCGGCCCGCCGCGACGGCTTCCGCATCGGCCAGCGCCACGACGCCGTCGACGGTGATGCGCGAGCGGATGGCGGGCCAGTCGAACGCCTTCAGCAGCGGCTTGGGCAGCGCCAGACCCGAAGTCTCGATCAGGATGTGATCGGGGCGCGGCTCCATCGCGAGGAGCTTCTCGACCGTCGGGATGAAGTCGTCGGCGACGGTGCAGCAGATGCAGCCATTGGCCAGCTCGACGATATTCTCCGCCGGGCAATCGGGAATGGCGCAGCTTTGCAGGATGTCGCCGTCGACGCCCAAAGTCCCGAATTCGTTCACGACCACCGCCAGGCGACGACCGCCCGCGTTGCGGATCAGATGGCTGATGAGCGTGGTTTTCCCTGCGCCCAGAAAGCCGGTGACGATGGTGACGGGGACCTTGGAAAGGTCACGCATGATGTTTCTCCGACGCGCCGGACGAGCGAGCGCGGACGGGGGCCATCGCCGAAAGCGGTGACGGCCGGGCGCTGTCGAATGCGTCCGCCCCGCGTGTCGGCGACCGATGCGGCCCCGGCCGCATGGCTTCGTCGCTCTCCGACGGAGAACCGTGCCCCGACCACCCCCTGGGTCCAGGCAAGAGCGACCATGACGCCGGCAGGTCTCCTGGCTCGCGGGTCGAAGCAAGGGGATGCGCCTTCCCGGATCACTCCAGTGGCCGTGCCTCCAATGGGGCACCAGCATCGCTCGCTCACCGCTTACAGTTGCAGGGACAGCCGGGGATTTGCACCCCATTCCCGTTAAAGCCCTTGCGGGCACCGGCGCGATCTTCGGGAACTTTCGCCCCCGATGTGCGGCATTTATCCCGCCGCGCCGGGCTTGGCAATTCGCGCCTCCATCGCCGCGAACCCGCGCCAGCGATAGAGGAGGAAGCTCGCCCCCCAGCAGAGAACGAACAGCCCGACGATCGCGAAACCCAGCACGTTGAAATGCTCGGACAGCGCCGCCGCATAGCGGAACGGCCCCGCCGTCCAGCCGAACCGCTCGGCCAGCAAGGCGGTCGCCTGGATGCCGCCGATCACCAGCGCGACCAGCGCCGACACCAGCGTGATCGTCATGTTGTAATAAAGCTTGCGCAGCGGATGGACGAACGCCCATTCATAGGCACCCAGCATCACCAGCCCATCGGCGGTGTCGATCAGCGCCATGCCCACCGCGAACAGCACCGGGAATACCAGGATCGTCGCCAGCGACACGCCGTCCGCCGCGTGCGAGCCCGACAGGCCCAATATCGCCACCTCGGTCGCGGTGTCGAAGCCCAGCCCGAACAGGAACCCCAGCGGCGCCATATGCCAGCTGCGCCGGATCAGCCGGAACAGCGGCCGGAACAGCCGCGACAAAGGCCCCTGCCCCGAAAACAGCATGTCGGCGTCTGCCTCCGCCATCGGCTCGCCGCGCGCGACGCGGCGGAAACGGGTCCAGACGTCGCGCAGGATGATCAGGTTCATGATCGCGATGGCGAACAGGAAACTCGCCGAGACGATGGTGGCGATGGTCCCACCGCTCTGCCCGAACGCCTCGAAGTCGGACAGCGTGCTGGCCGCCAGCGCCACGGTGGTCGCCGCGATCAGCACGATGGCGGAATGGCCGATCGCGAACCACAGGCCGACCGCGATCGGGCGCTGGCCGTCCTGCATCAGCTTGCGGGTGACATTGTCGATGGCGGCGATGTGATCGGCATCGACCGCGTGACGCAGCCCCAGGCTATAGGCGAGCAAGGCGGTGCCCAGCATCAGGCTGTTGCCTGCAAAGACACTCAGCGCCCAACCCCAGACGGCGATATTGATGACGACCAGCGCCCCCATCAGCAGGGTGACGCGGCGCTTCAACGATGGTCGGACGGAAACTTCGGACATGGGCGGATCACGCTTTTAGGGCGCCGTTGCGACTCGGGCAGACCTTTCCGCTGTCGCGGCGGTTACCCAGCTTCAGCGGGCGCACGCCGGGCCGGGTTCCGATTCAGGTCGCCCCATGGCGTCGCTCGCATGATACAATATATCCTGGCCATGACCATCCCCTGGATCGCGGCAAGAGCGACTCGCATCGGCAGGTCTCCTGGCTTGCGGGTCGAAGCGTCGGCAATGCGGCCTTCCCGGATGGCTCCAGTGGCTGTTCCCTGTTGCAGGAACCGGCATCACGCACTCACCGCTTACAGTTGCAGGGACAGCCGGGGCCTTGCACCCCATTCCCGTTTTCAGCCCCAAGGGGGCACCGATGCGATTGATCGGACCGGCTGAAAGCCCGCCCTACCCGCACGCTACTATGCGGCCAATCGAGGCGCAAACCGCTTTATCGCGCGCGCCGCGCGGCCTAATCGGGCGCCATGGTTTGGAAAGCGATGCGCCGATGGACCCCGGCGGCGGCGGCCCTGCTCGCCGCCTGTTCGAGCGGGAATTACCGGCCGGTCAGCGACTATCCGGTGCGGATCGGCAAGCCCTATACGGTGCGCGGCGTCACCTATGTCCCCGCTGCGGACGCGACTTATGACATGCTCGGCTATGCCAGTTGGTATGGCGGCGAATCGGGCAAGCGCACCGCCAACGGCGAACGCTTCCGCCCCGGCTGGGCGACGGCCGCGCATACCACCCTGCCCCTGCCCAGCTATGTCGAGGTGACGGCGCTGGATACCGGGCGGCGGATCATCGTGCGGGTCAACGATCGCGGGCCGTTCGCCGGATCGTCGCGGATCATCGACCTGTCGCGCGGCGCCGCCGAACAACTCGGCCTGCGCGCGGTCGGCAAGGCGGCGGTGCGGGTGCGCGTCGTCGAGCCGGACGAAAAGGACCGCGAACGCCTGCGCCACGGCAAGGCCGCGCGGCCCTTGCCGCCGGTTTCGGACGCAGTGAGGGCGAACCTGTTGTCGCAGGTTGCGGCGGCGGGGATGACGGTTCGGTAGAGGCGAATGCAAGGATCCATTTTAAGGACGGCTTCTAACTTTGCCCCTTTAGACGCCCGGCAATATATACGACTTGATCACCTGTAAGCGCTCGCGTCGGTATGAAATTCATCAAATCCGCGCTTTGCTTGAGAATAATGACTTCAGCACTCGCAAATATGCCGTGAAAGTCGTCCCACTCAAAGTTCGACTGCCCCCTTATCGAGCCAAATTTGATGGTTCTGTCATCCCATTCGACGAACGTAGTTCCATGAAGATTTTTCTGCTGAGCATAGATGGTTCGAGACTGACCGCGTAATCTCAGGTAAGCCGCGCCGAAGACAGCGACTAAAAATAGCACCCAATAGACCACGCCTACTGCCGCAGCGATTGGCAAAGAGCCTAAATCCCATAACCACGCCGCGAACACCGATAGCGCACTTAAAAAAAGACCACCTATCAGAAGGTTACGCCTTGCGCGCTTTGCTTTGAGTCTGATCTTAAAATTCAGGCGGTATGCCGCCAGCAAATCATCGGCAGTGGCGTCGAATTTCGCTACTTGCATAGCATGACTGTGCCATCGCGCCGCATATTCCGCAATGGGATCGCACACTCGTTGCTGACACTCGGATTGCGTCGCTTCGATCCGCCCATGACGGCATGATCGCCTGCATCTTCGCCGTGACCTGTTTAGGAACTAGACGCCAGAAACGAAAAAAGCGGGCTTTCGCCCGCTTCATCGTCGTCCACCGATGTCAGTAGAATATTTGGTCGGGGCGACAGGATTCGAACCTGCGACCCCCACACCCCCAGTGTGATGCGCTACCAGGCTGCGCTACGCCCCGACCGAGCGGCGGCCTCTAGGCGGGTTTTATCCGGGATGCAAGCCTTGATGTTGCGATAGTCGCGACACCACATCCGCCTCTCCATTGCGCCTGTCCGCCTGCGATGGTAGCGGGCAGGCTATCCGACATGGGGGCTTGTCGATCGTCAACGGTCGACACGTACCCGTGCCCATTCAGCAAAGACGGGTCCGAATGTTCATTCCCTTCACCGCCCAGGCAGCAACCGGGGCCGCCGCGTCCGGCGGAGCCGCCTCGTTCCTCAGCCTCGCGCCGCTGCTCCTCGTCTTCGTCGTCTTCTATTTCCTGATGATCCGTCCGCAGCAGCGCCGCATGAAGACGCTGCAGGCGTCGATCGAGGCGGTCAAGAAGGGCGATCAGGTCACCACGGCGGGCGGCATCGTCGGCAAGGTGACCCGCGTCGAGGACCAGCTGGTCGAGGTCGAGATCGCGCCCAACGTCCGCGTCCGCGTGGTCAAGGCGACGCTGACCGACGTGATCGACCCCACCGCCAAGCCCGCGAACGACTGATCCCATGCTGGATTTCCCCCGCTGGAAGGTCGCTTCCATCGTCGCGTTGCTGGCCGCTTTGTGCCTGCTGGCGATCCCGAGCTTTCTGCCTGAGAGCGTCACGAACAGCTGGGGGGCGATCCCGCATCCCCGCGTGAACAAGGGCCTCGATCTGGCGGGCGGCAGCTATCTGCTGCTGGAGGCGGATACCGGCGATCTGGCCAATACCCGGCTGGAGACGATGCGCGACCAGGTCGCGGCCGAGATGCGGCGCGGCACGCCGCGTATCGATATCGGCGACATCTCGGTCCGGGGCGGACAGCTCAGCTTCATGCTGCGCGATCCGACCCAGGTCGATGCGGCGCGCGAGCGGTTGCTGTCGATCACCGGCGGCGGGGCGGGCATGACCGGCCAGCGCGAATGGGACATCCAGGTCGTCGACACCTCGCGCTTCGTCCTGAAGCCGACCCAGGCGGGCCTGACCCAGGCGGTCGATACCGCGATGAAGACCGCGACCGAGGTCGTGCGTCGCCGTATCGACGCGCTGGGCACCAAGGAGCCGACGATCCTGCAACAGGGCAGCAACCGCATCGTGGTGCAGGTGCCCGGGCTGCAGGATCCGCAGCAGCTGAAGGACCTGATCGGCAAGACCGCCAAGCTGGAATTCAAGCTGGTCGACACGACGGCCAATCCGGTCGAGGTGGCCAAGGGCAATGCGCCCGCGGGCAGCCAGGTCCTGCCCTATCCGGGCAATCCGCTGGGTGCGCCGGTCATCGCGGTCAAGCGACCGGTCATCATCTCGGGCGACCAGCTGATCGATGCACAGCAGGCCTTCGACCAGCAGACCAACGCGCCGCAGGTGGCGATCACCTTCGACGCGCAGGGCGGTCGCAAGTTCGCGCGGATCACCCAGGAGAACACGGGCAAGCCCTTCGCGATCATCCTCGACGGCCAGGTGCTGTCGGCCCCCAACATCAACGAACCGATCCTGGGCGGCCGCGCCTCGATCAGCGGCAACTTCACCGTCGATACGGCCAACCAGCTGGCGATCTCGCTGCGCTCGGGCAAGCTGCCGATCGACCTGAAGGTCGTCGAGGAACGCACCGTAGGCCCCGACCTGGGTGCGGATTCGATCCGCGCGGGCATACTGGCGTCGGCGATCGCAGCGGTCGCGGTCATCATCTTCATGACCGTCACCTATGGCCGGTTCGGCATCTATGCGAACATCGCCGTCGTCATCAACGTGCTGGTCATCCTGGCCGTCATGGCGATGCTGAACGCGACGCTGACCCTGCCGGGTATCGCGGGCTTCATCCTGACCATCGGCACCGCGGTCGACGCCAACGTGCTGATCAACGAGCGTATCCGCGAGGAACGACGGCGCGGACGCAATGTCGTCCAGTCGGTCGAGCTGGGTTACAAGGAAGCCAGCCGCACGATCTTCGAGGCGAACGTGACCCACGCCATCTCGGGCGTCATCATGCTCGTGCTCGGCTCGGGCCCGGTGAAGGGCTTCGCGGTCGTGCTGCTGATCGGCATCGTGACCAGCGTGTTCACCGCCGTCACCTTCACGCGGATGCTCGTGGCGCTGTGGTTGCGCCGCGAAAAGCCCAAGACCATCAACATTTGAGGCAGGAGAACAGATCATGCGCCTCCTGAAACTCGTCCCCGACAACACGAACATCGATTTCGTCCGCCTGCGCGGCTGGGCGTTCGGGCTGACGCTCGCGCTCACCCTGCTGGCGGTCGGCGTGACGTTCGCCAAGGGCCTCAATCTGGGCGTCGACTTTGTCGGCGGCCTGATGATCGAGGAGAAATTCCCCACCCCGCCTTCCGCCGACCGCGTCCGCTCGGTCGTCGATGGCCTGGGTGTGGGCGAAGCCAATATCCAGACGGTCGGCGACGGCCGCACCATCAGCATCCGCCTGCCCGTGCCGAAGTCCAATGACGAAGGCGCGACCAACGCCGTCGTCCGCAAGGTGGAAGCCGCGCTGGGCCAGCAATTCCCCGGCGCGACCTTCAGCCGTTACGACACGGTGTCGGGCAAGGTGTCGGGCGAGTTGATCAAGCACGGCGTGCTCGCGGTCGTCCTGGCGATCCTGGGCATCGGCCTGTTCGCGATCTTCCGCTTCGAATGGCAGTTCGGCGTGTCGACCATCGTCGCCATCGTCCACGATCTTCTCGTCACGCTGGGCTTCTTCGCGATCACCCAGTTCGAGCTGGACCTGACGATCATCGCGGCGTTCCTGACCATCATCGGCTATTCGATCAACGACAAGATCGTCATCGATGACCGCATCCGCGAGAATATGCGCCGCTATCGCAAGATGGACATGCGCGAGATCATCAACCTGTCGGTGAACGAGACGCTGCCGCGCACGGTCATGACCTCGGTCACGATCCTGCTGGCGCTGGTCGCGCTGCTGCTGCTGGGCGGCCATGTGCTGCGCGGCTTCACGGCGGCGATGATCCTGGGCATCGTGGTCGGCACCTATTCGTCGATCTACGTCTCGTCCTCGCTGCTGATCACGCTGGGCCTGCGCGCCGAGCCGAACCGCGAGAAGCCGGGCACCACGGACAAGCGCAAGGTGGCCGACGCCGAGCGCATCACCCCGCGCGAGAGCTGAGCGGGCGGGGATGAGCGATTCGATCCGCATCACGCGCGATCCGACCGCGCCCGGCCCGATCGTCCGTGGCTTTGCCGCCACGGGCTTTAGGGTGGGTGAGATCGCCTATCCTGCGCTGCTCCTCTCGCCCGACTGGCACGAGCCCTGGAGCCCGCCGCCCTTCGACGCGCTGACGCCGGAAACGGTCGCCGCGCTAGTCGACGAAGCGCCGGAATTCCTGTTGCTCGGCACCGGCGCGAACCTGCGCCGCGCGCCTGCCGCGTTCGTCGCCGCGCTGGAAGCGCGCGGCGTCGGCGTCGAAGTCATGGACAGCCGCGCCGCCGCCCGCGCCTGGGGCGTGCTGCGTAGCGAAGGCCGCAAGATCTGCGCGGCCCTCTACCCGCTCGACGCCTGATCCCGATGAATCCTCCCCGGCACGGGGAGGTGGCAGGCCGAAGGCCTGACGGAGGGGGGCTTCCACGCAGGTCATACTTGGCCGCAAGCCCCCTCCACCATCCTGCGGATGGTCCCCCTCCCCGCACCGGGGAGGACTTTCCTACCGCCCCCGCGCCACCAGTTCCGCCAGATGCGAGTGCAACCCGGCGGCATTGGCGGGCCAGGTAAAATCCCGAACCCCAGCGCGCACCGCCCAGGGGTCTGCCCCCTGCTCCAGCACGTCACGGATCGCGGCGGCGAACTCGCCCGGATCGGCCTGGGCGATCCGTCCCGCCACCCGGCTTGTCACGACATCCTCCGCCCCGCCCGCCGGGGTGATGACCACCGGCGTGCCGCAGGCCAGTGCCTCGACCCAGGCATTGGCCAGCCCCTCCGATGCGGAAGCCAGCGCCATCACATCCGCTGCGCCCAGCAAGGGCGGCAGGTCCGCATGCGGCACGGACCCGATCAACCGCACCCGGTCGGCGACCCCCGCGCGCTCGGCCCGCGCGGTCAGGGCGGCGCGTTCCGCCCCCTCCCCCACGATCATCAACGTGACGCCGGGCAAACGCGCCACGGCATCGATCACCACGCCATGCCCTTTGCGCGGGATCAGCGCGCCCAGCGACACGACCAGCGGCCCGGTCACGCCCAATGCCTGTTTGGCGGCCTCGCGATCGATCGGCTGGAAGCGGCTCTGGTCGACGCCCGTATGGTGGACCCGGATGCGATGCCGCGAGACGCCGAGCGCCGCGACATCGTCGGCCATCGCATCGCTGACCGCCAGCAGGCCATCGGCCCGTATCGCGGCGCGGGCGACCTGAGCCCGCGTGGCGGGGGCCCGCCCCCATAAGTGAATGTCCGCCCCTCGCGCCTTGACCGAGACGGGTACGCCGTATCGCCGCCCCAGCGCGACCGCCGCCGGGCCATCGGGGAAGAAGAAGGACGCGTCGATCACGTCGAACCGCGACTCGTCGCGCAGCCTGTCGAGCACCGGGGTCAGCGCACGCACCAGGGCAGGGACATGGAAGCGTCCGGCCGTACCGGGGATCGTCAGGAAGCGCGGGCGGCTGACGTCCAGTCCCGCCCATTGCTCGCGCAGGGGCAGCGCCGCCTGCGCCCGAAACCGCGCTGAGCGCGCCAGCGGCCAGACCGGCAGGCCGATCGGCGCGACCACCCGGACGGCGACACCCGGCCGCATCGCGAGCGCGGCGGTCTGGCGTTCGACGAAGATTCCGAAATTCGGCCGTGTCGCATCGGGAAACAGGCTCGACAGGGTCAGCACGTTCAGCATGAGACCACATACTCCTGTCGAGGCAATAAGACGCCACCTGTCCGGACATTATCGCCGACGTCATCCGCCTGAACCACGACTTGGGTTTACAAGATCATAAATATGACCGCCAAGATATAGGCCATTCATCAACCCGACAGATCGAGCCTGACACAATTGTGAGGATAAGCTATTCCTTCGATAGCTTTTGGGGTGGGGGTTTCGATGAGCCGATTCGGACGTTTGGGTGCGCTGCTGGCTTTGACGGCGACCTTGGCGGGTTGTGGCGATGGTGGCGGCGGCAGCAGCGGCACGATCGGATCGAACACCGGGGGCTCCGGCGGCGGGACCGCGACGGGCACGGTGGACAATAGCTGTTCGCTGCGCAACCGGCAGAACTGGGTCTCGGCCCAGATGAACGAATGGTATCTTTTCCCGGATACCCTGCCCGCCTCGCTCGATCCGACGCCCTATACGACGGTCAGCGACTATATCGACGCCCTGACCGCGACCGCGCGGGCGCAGCGCAAGGATCGCTACTTCACCTACCTGACCTCGATCAAAGAAGAGAATGCCTATTATAGTTCGGGTGCTTCGGCGGGCTTTGGCTGGCGCCTGACCACCGACTCCTCGATGTCGAGGCTGCTGATCGCCGAATCGATGGAGGGCGGCCCCGCGCTGGCCGCCGGGATCGATCGCGGCACCGAGATCCAGGGGATCGGCACGACCGCCTCGAACATCCAGTCGATCGCGGACATCGTCCGCGCCGATCCGAACAACGGCCTGTACAATGCGCTGGGCAGCGACACGGCGGGGACCACCCGCTATTTCCGCGTCGCGGATTCGTCGGGCGGCAATGTCCGGACCGTGGCGGTCACCAAGGCGGACTTCACGCTGCAGCCGGTATCGCCGCGCTACGGTACGCAGATCATCACCGACAACGGCCAGCGCTATGGCTATGTCAATCTGCGCACATTCATCAACACCGCCGACCCGCAGCTGCGCGCCGCCTTCGCCTCGTTCAAGCAACAGGGCATCACCCAGGTCATCATCGACCTGCGCTACAATGGCGGCGGCAGCATCGATATCGCCGACCTGTTCAACAATCTGCTGGGCGGCAACCGCCAGACATCGGACGTGATGGGCTATATCGCCTTCCGCCCCAGCAAGTCGTCGAACAACGAGACGACCTATTTCGCGCCGCAGCCCGAATCGATCATACCCACCCGCCTCGCCTTTATCGGCACCGGCGGCACGGCCTCGGCCAGCGAACTCGTGCTCAACCGCACCCTGCCCTATATGGGCAGCAACACCGGGCTGATCGGCGCCAACACCTATGGCAAGCCGGTGGGCCAGATCGCACGCGACAATGCGCAGTGCGATGACCGGCTGCGGGTAATCGCCTTGTCCATCCAGAATGCGAACCGGCAGGGCGATTATTATAACGGCCTGGCCAGCGTCGTGCCCGCCAGCTGCCGCGCCAGCGACGACCTGACCCATAAGATGGGCGACCCGCAAGAGGCCTCGACCCGCGCCGCGCTCGACTTCCTGCAGGGCAAGAGCTGCACCCCGATCAGCGCGACCGCGAGCACGCAAGGAGTGGGCGACGGCCCGCGCAAGTTGCTTCAGCCCGACCGCCCCTCGGTCGCGCAGCGCGATGTGCCGGGGTTGTTTTAAAATCTGACGCCAGCGCGTCGAAGCGCTGCAAGCCCCTCCCCTTCAGG
>NZ_LDTF01000008.1 GCF_001477495.1 Sphingomonas yabuuchiae | reverse complement strand
TCCCGGTCATGACCGACACGCCCACACCCCGCCCCCAGCTCGCCCATCACTGGACGCCGGGGACCGGCCCCGCGATCGTCTTCCTGCCCGGCTATGCCTCGGACATGCAGGGGTCGAAGGCGCTGGCGCTGGAGGCATGGGCCCAGGCGAACGGCCGGGCCTTCCTGCGCTTCGACTATGGCGGCTGCGGCGAGTCGGAGGGCGCGTTCGAGGATCAGGCGCTGGCCGACTGGCGGGACGACGCGGTCGCGATGCTCGACGATGTGGTGAAGGGGCCCGCCATATTGGTCGGATCGTCGATGGGCGGCTGGCTGATGCTGCTCGCCGCCAAGGCACGCCCCGAACAGGTCCAGGCGCTGGTCGGCATCGCGCCCGCGCCCGACTTCACCGACTGGGGCTTTTCCGAAGACGAGAAGATGACGATCCTCCAGGCCGGACGGCTGGAGCGGCCCAATCCCTATGGCCCCGCCCCCACCGTCTATACCCGCCGCTTCTGGTCGTCGGGCGAGGCCAATCGCCTGACGTTCGGACCCATCGCGTTCGACGGACCGGTGCGTCTGCTTCAGGGCATGGCGGACCCCGATGTCCCCTGGCAGCGGACCACCCATCTGGCGCAGCTGTTCCGTTCAGCCGATGTGCAGACTCTCCTGATCAAGGACGGGGACCACCGGCTGTCGCGCGATGCCGATATCGCGCTGCTGATCCGGGCCGTCGAGGACGTGTTGCACCGCCTATGATCCTGCTCCCCCTGGCGCTCGCCGCCGCCGTCCAGTCGGCCCCCGCCAAGACGCCGCCCCTGCCCACCGACCCGCGCGAGGCGCGCTATCAGCGCTGCGTATCGCTCGCCGACACCAATCCCGCCGCCGCGAAGGTCGAGGCGGGCAAATGGCGGCTGGCGGGCGGAGACTATTTCGCGCAGCAATGCCTGGGGCTGGCCTTTGCCACCGAGCGCAGCTGGAGCGCGGCGGCCAGCGCCTTCGAACAGGCCGCCCGCGCCGCCGAGACCGCACATGACGTGCGCGCCGCCAATTACTGGGCGCAGGCGGGCAATGCCTTTCTCGCCGCCGGGGACGCCACCCATGCCCGCGCCGCGCTGGATGCCGCGCTGGCGGCGGGCGAGCTGAGCGGCTTCGCGCTGGGTGAGGCGCAGCTCGACCGCGCGCGCGCTTCGGTCGCGGGCGGACAGATGGCCGCCGCGCGCGTCGACCTGGATGCCGCGCTGACCAACGCACCTTCCGATCCGCTCGCCTGGCTGCTGTCGGCGACGCTGGCGCGGCGGATGAACGACCTGCCGCGCGCGCAGAAGGACATCGGCCAGGCGCTGGCCCGCTCCGCCGACGATGCCAGCGTCCAGCTGGAGGCGGGCAACATCGCCGCCGTCGCGGGCGACGAAACGGGCGCGCGCAAGGCGTGGAGCGAGGCCGCCCGTCTCGCCCCGCCGGACAGCCCGATCCGCGCCGAGACGGCCAAGGCGCTCTCGCAATTCCCGTCCCGCTAATCCCTTATCGCACGTAAAGGTCATGCTTCCCCGATAGGGGTAGCATGGCCGCCCCGCCCGAGCGGCTCCGTTGAACAGGCAGAATCACCGATGCGCTATCTCCACACCATGATCCGCGTCAGCGACCTGGACGCCAGCATCCGCTTCTTCGAGTTGCTGGGCCTGAAGGAAGTGCGCCGTGTGGACAATGAACGCGGCCGCTTCTCGCTGATCTTCCTCGCCGCCCCCGGTGACGAAGGCCGCGCCGAGGTCGAGCTGACCCATAATTGGGACCCCGAAATCTATACCGGCGGTCGCAATTTCGGGCATCTCGCCTACCGCGTCGACGATATCTACCAGACATGCCAGCGGCTGATGGAGGCCGGGGTCATCATCAATCGTCCCCCACGCGACGGACATATGGCCTTCGTCAAGACGCCCGACGGCATCTCGATCGAACTGTTGCAGGACGGTGCGCTGCCTCCCGCCGAACCTTGGCTCTCGATGCCCAATGTCGGAAGCTGGTAAGAGGCTCTCCATGGAAATCGTTCGAGTCCCCGTCCTCTCCGACAATTATGCCTGGCTGATCCATGACGCCGGGCAGACCGTCGCGCTCGACCCCGGCGAGGCTTCGCCCGTCGCAGCGGCGGCGGCGGCGCGTGGCTGGACGATCGATCAGGTCTGGCTGACCCATTGGCATCCCGATCATGTCGGCGGCGGCGCCGCGCTGAAGGCGCAAGGGGCCAGCGTCGCGGGTCCGGCGGCGGAGGCGGCGAAGATCGACGGGCTCGACACGCTGCTGGACGAGGGCGACACCATCACGGTCGGCGATGCCGTCGCGACCATCTGGTCGGTGCCGGGCCATACGGCGGGCCATATCGCGTTTCACCTTGCCGACCGGGCGACGATCTTCACCGGCGACACCCTGTTCGCCATGGGATGCGGGCGGCTGTTCGAGGGGACGGCGGCGCAGATGCACGCCAATATGCGTCGGTTCGCGGGACTGCCGGGCGACACGCGCGTCTATTGCGGCCATGAATACACCCTGTCCAACGCCCGCTTCGCCGCCGCCGCCGAGCCCGACAATGACGCCATCGCCGAGCGGCTGGCCGATGTCGTCGCGATGCGCGAACAGGGCGAGCCGACCATTCCGACGACCATCGCGCTGGAGCGGGCCACCAACCCCTTCCTCCGCTCGGTCGATGCGGACGAACTGGCGCAGCGTCGTGCAGCCAAGGACGCGTTCAAGGGTTAAGCCAAGTGCTACAGGGGCGTTTAGACGGAGACGGAATGATGCGTATCGTGACGTTGTTATCTGTTCTGATCCCCATGGCGGGCTTGAGCGCCTGTACGCTGACCCCGGCGCAAAAGGCGCAGGTCGAACAGCGCGCCCAGACCGAGCGCGCGGATCTCGACAAGGCGCTGCGCGGCCTGACGCCGGGCGCTCCGACCCAGTGCATCAGCCAGTATCGGACTCAACAGGTGCGGTCCTACGGCCCGACCCTAGTCTACACCGTGTCCCCGCGCCTGAAATATGTCAGCCGAACCGCGGGCGGATGCAGCGATGTCGGCGGGTCGGGCAACAACATCTTCGTGACCCGCACCACCACGGGCCAGCTCTGTTCGGGCGACATCGCGCAGACGGTCGACCGCACCTCCGGCTTCTTCACCGGCAGTTGCAGCTTCGACGAGTTCATCCCCTATCGGAAGCAGGGCTGATGCGCAGCAAGGCCACCATCGCCGCCGCCCTGGGCCTGACCCTGACTCTGTCAGCGGCCAAGTCCGACCCCTTTGCGGGACGTGTCGCGGGTCCACCGGTGCAATGCGTCGACACCAGCACGACCATGTCGGGACCGGTGATCGCCGACAAGGACGTGATCGTCATCAATGCGGGACGCCGCATCTGGCGTGCCCAGGTGCGCGGCCAGTGCGCAGGCATTCAGCCGTTCAACACGCTGCTGATCGACCGCTGGGGATCGCAGGTCTGTCGGAACGACCGGTTCCGGGTGTTGCAACAAGGGATGTCGATCCCCGGCGCATGGTGTTTCTTCGATGGGTTCGTGCCGTATGATCGGGTGAAGAAATAGGGCGGAGTGATTGGGGCTCCCGCCCTCCCCCATCCCAGTTTCAGGTAAACGATGCCCCGCATCGTTTAGGTCATGCCGGGGGCATGACCGACCTGAAACTCGCCTGCGGGAGGGGCGTGCCAAGACACGTCGGAATAGAGGCATAACATCTGGTCTTGCCGCTCCCCTCCCGTTTACGGGAGGGGATGGGGGAGGGCCCGGTGTCTCACCGAGCCCCCACCCCGATCACAAGACGAACCGGCTCAGATCCGTATTCCGCGCCACCGCCGACAGCTGCTGGTCGACATAGGCGCCGTCCACGGTCAGCGTCGAACCCTGGCGATCCTCCGCCTCGAAGCTGATCTCCTCCAACAGCTTCTCCATCACCGTCTGGAGCCGCCGTGCGCCGATATTCTCGACCTGGCCGTTCACTTCCGCCGCGATACGCGCGATGGCGGCGATGCCGTCCTCGGTGAAGGAAATCTCCACCCCCTCGGTGCCGATCAGCGCCTTGTATTGCGCGGGCAGCGACGCCTTGGTGTCCGACAGGATCGCGACGAAATCGCTCTCGGTCAGCGCCTTCAGTTCGACCCGAATCGGCAGACGCCCCTGAAGCTCGGGCAGCAGATCAGACGGCTTGGCGACATGGAAGGCGCCGGACGCGATGAACAGGATATGGTCCGTCTTCATCGGGCCATATTTGGTTGCGACCGTCGTCCCCTCGATCAGCGGCAGCAGGTCGCGCTGCACGCCCTCACGGCTGACCGAACCGCCGCGCACGTCGCTGACCGCGATCTTGTCGATCTCGTCGAGGAAGACGATTCCGTTCGCCTCGGCATCGGCCAGCGCGGCGCGACTGACCTCGTCCTGATCGAGGCGCTTGTCGGCCTCTTCCTCGACCAGCTTGGTCCAGGCGGCCGACACGGTCAGCTTGCGGCGCTTGAGCGGCTGACTGCCGAACGCCTTGCCCATCATCTCGGACAGGTTGATCATCTGCGGCGCGGCACCGGGGATTTCGAACGGCGTGGCCTGCGCCTGCTCCAGTTCGATCTCGATCTCGGTCTGGTCGAGATGGCCGTCGCGGAAACGCTGGCGGAACGCCTCGCGCGTCGCCTGGCTCGAATCCTTGCCGACCAGCGCGTCGAGCAGGCGGTTCATCGCCGCCTCTTCGGCCTTGTCCTTCACCGCGACGCGACGGCGTTCCTTTTCCAGGCGGATCGCTTCCTCGACCAGGTCACGCGCGATCTGTTCGACGTCGCGACCGACATAGCCGACCTCGGTGAACTTGGTCGCCTCGACCTTCACGAACGGCGCATCGGCCAGCTTGGCCAGACGGCGGCTGATCTCGGTCTTGCCGCACCCCGTGGGGCCGATCATCAGGATGTTCTTGGGCGTCACCTCGTCGCGCAGATCCGCGCCCAGGCGCTGACGACGCCAGCGGTTGCGCATGGCGACGGCGACGGCGCGCTTGGCGTCGGCCTGGCCGATGATGTGCGCGTCGAGCGCGGCGACGATCGCCTTGGGGGTCAACTGGTCGTTCATGAGAGCCCTGACTTACTGCGCGCCGTCGATGGCTTCGAGCGTGACGCGGTCATTGGTATAGACGCAGACATCGGCGGCGATCGCCATCGCCTTGCGCGCGATCGTCTCGGCATCCTGTTCATAGTCGACAAGCGCTCGCGCAGCCGCGAGGGCGTAATTGCCGCCTGAGCCGATCGCGCAGATGCCGTTCTCCGGCTCCAGCACGTCGCCGTTGCCGGTCAGGATCAGCGTCACGTCCTTGTCGGCGACGATCATCATCGCTTCCAGGTTGCGCAGGAACTTGTCGGTGCGCCAGTCCTTGGCCAGCTCGACCGCCGCGCGCAGCAACTGACCGTTGTGGCGCTCCAGCTTGGCCTCCAGCCGCTCGAACAGGGTGAAGGCATCCGCCGTCGCGCCCGCAAAGCCGCCGATGACCGAGCCATCGCCCAGCCGCCGGACCTTGCGCGCATTGGGCTTCATGACCGTCTGGCCCATCGAAACCTGACCGTCTCCGGCCACCACCACCCGGCCGCCACGGCGCACCGAGCAAATCGTCGTGCCATGCCAGGTGGGCATGGCGTGTTCATTCCCGCTCATGCGCGGCGATATGGAGTCGAGGATGCGTGGGTTCAATGGAGGGGATGGTGGTGTGTTTTTCCCGAGCGAAGTGAAAGGCGATGCATATCCTCCCCGGTACGGGGAGGTGGCAGCGCGTAGCGCTGACGGAGGGGGACTTCCTCACAGGTCGCCGTTAGCGGCACGCCCCCTCCACCACCGCTTCGCGGCGGTCCCCCTCCCCTTGCCGGGGAGGATTGGACCTATTCCCTCAGCTTCTCGATCTTGTCCTTCAACGCCGCTAGTTCGGCCTTTAGCGCGGCCATCTCGGCATCCTTGCTGGCGGACGGGGCCGCTGGCGTCGAGGTGGGAGCCGTCTCAGGCGTGGCGGCCTTGAACCCTTGCGTCGCAGCCTCGAACATCGCCAGATTCCGCTTGGCCATGTCAGCGAAGGGCGTGTTCGCGAACGCGCCCTCGACCGCCGACTTGAACTGTTCCTGGTTGCGGCGGAAGCTGTCCATCGACGCTTCCAGATAACCGGGCACCATCGCCTGCATCGAATCGCCGTACATCGAGATGAGCTGGCGCAGGAAATTCACCGGCAGCATGGTTTCGCCCCGGCTTTCCTCTTCCATGATGATCTGGGTCAGGACATTATGGGTGATGTCCTCGTCGGTCTTGGCGTCGACGACCTTAAAATCACGACCCGCGCGGATCATGCCCGCCAGATGATCGAGCGTGATGTAGGAGGAGGTTTCGGTGTTGTAGAGCCGCCGGTTCGCGTATTTCTTGACGATCACGACGCCGTCCGATGCCTGCTTCTTCATGGACCCCCGCCTTTCATGGTTTTGCCGCAGCCTAACGCCTTGGATTTCGCATCGCAACATGGTCCGCGACCATTGCCGCTGTTCCTGGCGATGTTGCGCAGCGAGGCTGCGGAAAACCCTGAACTGGCGCAGGCCGCACTGGCGGGCCTTCGCCGGTTTCAGGAGGCGAAGCGCGAGCGGCCGATGCGCGCCCTGCCCGTCCGGCGTCGGCGCGGCCGGGTGAGATTGCGCGATGCCGGCGGCGAAGGGCGGCCGGTGCTGTTCATCCCTTCGCTGATCAACCCGCCCTCGATCCTCGACATGGCGCGCGACCGCTCGCTGATCCGCTGGCTGCGCGGGCGAGGTTTCCATCCCTGGCTGGTCGACTGGGGGATACCCGGCGCGAAGGACCGCGACATCGACGTTGCGCGCCATGTCGAACGCTTCCTGCTGCCCCTGATTGCCACCTTCCCACAGCCGCCGGTGCTGGTCGGCTATTGCCTGGGCGGAACGCTCGCCATGGCGGCGGCGGCGCGCAGCAGGGTCGCCGGGCTGGCCGCGATCGCCGCACCATGGCATTTCACCGGCTATGGCGACGAAGCCCGAGCCGCGATGGCCGCGCAATGGGCCGCGATCAAGCCGACCTCCGAAGCGCTGGGCCTCGTCCCGATGGAGGCGTTGCAGGCGGGTTTCTGGCGGCTCGATCCGGCACGCACCATCGCCAAATATGCCGCCTTCGCCGAACTCGATCCACGCAGCGATGCCGCCCGCCGCTTCGTCCGGTTGGAGGACTGGGCCAATCAGGGCGCGCCCCTGCCCCACGCCTTTGGCCGCGAATTGTTCGAGGAACTCATCGCCCAGGATCGTCCCGGCCGGGGACAATGGCGCGTCGCCGGGGCGACCGTCACACCCGCGCAATGCGACGCCCCTAGCGTGGAATTCATCGCCACCGCCGACCGGATCGTCCCCGCCGCCACCGCCATCGGCCTGTCCGACCGGCGAGCGGGGGGCACGGGCCATGTCGGCATGGTCGTCGGCGGCCGTGCGGAGCGACAGCTCTGGCAGCCGCTCGCCGACTGGATCACCGCCCTCCCAACACCTAGATAGATCCGAACCTAAAGGAGCCTTCATGACCGAGATCGTCATTACCGCCGCCAAGCGTACCCCCGTGGGCAGCTTCCTGGGCGCCTTTGCCACCACGCCCGCGCACGAACTCGGCCGGGTGGCGATCACCGCCGCGCTGGAACAGGCGGGCATCAAGGGCGAGGACGTGTCCGAGGTCATTCTCGGCCAGGTGCTGACCGCCGCGCAAGGCCAGAACCCGGCCCGCCAGGCGTCGATGGCGGCGGGCATCCCCAAGGAAGTCCCCGCCTACGGCGTCAACCAGGTCTGCGGCTCGGGCCTGCGCGCCGTGGCGCTGGGGCTTCAGGCGATCGCCAATGGCGATGCGACCATCGTGGTGGCTGGTGGCCAGGAGTCGATGTCGCTGTCGCCGCACGCCCAGACGATGCGCGGCGGCACCAAGATGGGCCCGCTGACCATGGTCGACACCATGGTGCATGACGGCCTGACCGACGCCTTTGCGGGCTATCACATGGGCATCACGGCCGAGAACCTTGCCGAGCAGTATCAGGTCACCCGCGACCAGCAGGACCAGTTCGCGGTCCGCTCGCAGAATCTGGCCGAAAAGGCGCGTGGCGAGGGGCGCTTCAAGGATGAGATCGCGCCCGTCACCATCAAGGGCCGCAAGGGCGATACGGTCATCGCCGACGACGAATATATCCGCGCCGGTGCGACCATCGAGAGCGTGTCGGGCGTCCGCCCCGCCTTCAAGAAGGACGGCACGGTCACGGCCGCCAACGCCTCGGGCCTGAACGATGGCGCCGCCGCCATCGTCCTGATGAGCCGCGAGGAAGCGGAAAAGCGGGGCACGCCGATCCTCGCCACGATCAAGAGCTGGGCCTCGGCGGGTGTCGATCCGTCGGTCATGGGCATCGGCCCCGTCCCCGCCACCAAGCGCGCGCTGGAAAAGGCGGGCTGGACCATCGGCGACCTCGACCTGATCGAAGCCAACGAAGCCTTCGCCGCCCAGGCCCTGTCGGTCGGCAAGGAACTGGGCCTCGATCCGGAGAAGGTTAACGTCAATGGCGGCGCGATCGCGCTGGGTCACCCGATCGGGGCCAGCGGCGCGCGCGTTCTCACCACCCTGATCTATGAAATGCAGAAGCGCGACGCCAAGAAGGGCCTGGCGACTTTGTGCATCGGCGGCGGCATGGGCATCGCCATGTGTGTTGAGCGATAAACACGCCACTTTGCGAAAATTTCGCGATTAATGGTTACATTGCAGGGATGTGTCGAAGCTGTCACATCCCTGCAACTATGGTGACGTAATTTTCAGAAAGCGTTCCGACGGCGCTTGTTTTCCCGTCGGAAATTTCTTTCCCTGTGATGAACGGACATGAACGATCCGTCATATTGGGGGTAAAGAATGAATATGCGTACCCTGCTGGGAGCCTCTGCGCTGGCCAGCACCCTGGTCCTGATGCCGGTCGCCGCGTTCGCGCAGACCGCCACCTCGGGCTCCACCGCGACGCAACCGCAAGAGGATGCCGCCACCGATCCCAACGTCGCCGAACGTAGCGAACAGGCTGCGGGCGACGTCATCGTCACCGGATCGCGTCTGGCTCGTCCGAACCTGGACTCGCCGACCCCCGTCACATCGGTCACCGCCGAACTGCTGACCTCGACCGGCAACCTGAACCTGGGTGATTCGCTCAACCAGCTGCCGGCGCTGCGCACGACCTACAGCCAGGCGAACTCGACCCGCTTCATCGGCACTTCCGGCCTGAACCTGCTCGATCTTCGTGGTCTGGGCACGCAGCGCACCCTGGTGGTTGTCAACGGTCGCCGTCACGTGACCGCACAGCCGGGCAGCTTCGTGATCGACACGAACACCATTCCGACCGACCTGCTCGAGCGCGTCGACGTTGTGACCGGCGGCAGCTCGGCCGTGTACGGCTCGGACGCCATGGCGGGCGTCGTCAACTTCGTCCTGAAGCGCGACTTCGAGGGCATTCGCGCCACGGGCCAGAGCGGGATTTCCAGCCACGGAACGCGCGGCTCCTATTTCGGCGCACTGACCGCCGGTAAGAATTTTGCCGAGGGTCGTGGCAACATCGCCGCTTCGGCCGAATATTCCTTCTCGGACGTCGTCTATTTCACCGATCGTGACGACATCACCGGCGCATTCTCCGGCCGTCGCCAGTTCAACGCGGTGCAGAATACCGGCCCCCAGCTCAACCCGAATGGCGGCGTGATCCGGACCGGCGGCGAGCCGTCGACCGGTGACGGCATTCCCGACACCAACCTTCTGAGCAACATCCGCAACGGTACGATCTCGGAAGGCGGCATGTTCGCCTCGAGCTGTCCGACGGTTGCCGCCACAGGCGAGTCCGCCGCAGCCTTCGCCGCCCGTCGCGCCTTTACCTGCACCGGCATCGCCAATGTGGGTAGCTCCAACGCACTGGCGCAATATGGTCGGAATTTTGCGTTCAACCCGGACGGCACGCTTACGGCGAACAATTGCATTACGGACCTTCGTCCTGCGTCGACAAATTGCGTCGGCGGCCGTGGGTCGACGCTGCGGCTGCTGGGCATGTTGCAGCCTCGCATGGAACGCGCTTCGGGCAACCTGCTGGCACACTTCGACATCTCCGACGCCTTCAAGCCGTTCGTCGAAGTCAAATATGTGCGCATCAAGTCGCTGCAGGAAGGTCAGCCGACTTTTGCCACCAACACCTTCAGCATCAACAATCCGTATCTGACGGATCAGGCCCGTTCGACGCTGCAGCAGGCGCTGGCGCCGGGAGCAACGACCTTCACCGCGCAGCGCTTCAACGTCGACTTCGGCGGTCGCGGCGAAGATCACACGCGTGAGACCTTCCGCATCGTCGGCGGCGTCGAGGGTGATTTCGCGCAGGGGTGGCATTATGAAGTGTCGGCCAATTATGGCCGCCTCGACACCTTCTACCGGACCGCAGGCAACTACGTCACGCAGAAGTACAACAACTCGATCAACGCCGTGCGCAACGCTGCCGGTCAGATCGTGTGCGGTATCAATGCCGATGCCTCGACCGCGAATGACGACGCGGCCTGCGTGCCCGTCAACCTGTTCGGTCAGGGCCAAGTCAGCCAAGCCGCGCTGAACTATTTCTCGGTCACTTCGACGCGCAAGCAGAAGGCCGAGCAGTTCGACCTGCTGGGCTTCGTCAACGGCAAGCTGTTCCGCCTGCCGGGCGGCGACGTCACCTTCTCGCTGGGCGGTGAATATCGTCGCGAGACGGCATACTCGAAGTATGACGATCTGACCGCCAGCGGGGCGACGTTCCTGAACGCCATCCCGACGTTCGCGCCGCCCGCCTATGACATCAAGGAAGCGTTCGGCGAACTCAGCGTGCCGTTGCTGGCCGATCGTCCGTTCTTCCACGAGCTGACGCTGACCGGCGCTGCCCGCGTGTCGCACTACAATGTCGGCAATGCCGGAACGCCCTGGACGTACAATCTGAATGCGATCTGGTCACCGATCCGCGACATCACGATCCGTGGCGGCTATGCCCGCTCGGTCCGTGCGCCGTCGCTGGGTGAATTGTTCACCGCCAACAACCAGACCTTTGCCCAACCCTCGGATCCGTGCAGCCAGAACAATATCAACAACAACCCGAACCGCGCCCGGAACTGCGCGGCAGCGGGTGTGCCGACGACGCAGACGTTCAACGGCACGACCGAACCGTTCACCAACGGCACGGCGGCCAGCATCGCGGGCGTCAATCGCGGCAACCCGAACCTGAACGCCGAAAAGAGCAATAGCTTCACCATCGGTGCGGTGTTCCAGCCGCAGGCGATCCGTGGCCTGTCTTTCACGGTCGATTACTACAACATCACGATCAAGGACGCGATCGTCTCGCTGGCGGCGCAGACGCTGATCAACCAGTGCTATGACAATCCCAGCGGCATCAACAACCAGTATTGCGCCGCCGTCATCCGCAATCCGAACGGCACGTTCGCCGGTCAGTCGAGCGTGATCCATGGCGGCACCACCGTTCCGCTGACCCCGACGGGTCCGTCGTTCTTCTCGCAGGGCTTCAACTTCGCCAAGCTGGAAACCTCGGGCATCGACTTCGACCTGTCGTACCGTACGAAGATCAGCGACACCGGCACCCTGAGCCTTCGCGTCCTGGCCAGCTATGTCGCGCAGAACAACGGCTATACCGATGTGGGCGATCCGACCTTCCGCGATCGTTACAAGAGCGAACTGGGCTTTTCCAACTGGCGCGGCCAGTTCGTCGGCAACTTGAACTTCGAAACCTTCGACCTTCAGTACCGCCTGCGGTACGAAGGCAAGTCGACGGTCGCAGCCGAGTATGAGACGCAGAACAGCTATGACGGCCGTCCGGCGCGTAACCCGGACGCCTTCCCAGTCGTCTACTATCCCGAAGCGTTCTACCACTCGGTCCAGGTCGGCTTCAACGCCACCGAGCGCTTCCGCTTTTATGTCGGCGTGGACAACCTGACCGACGTGAAGCCGCCCTACGATCTGATCGGTACGGCGGCGGGCGATCCGTACGACAATATCGGCCGGTTCTTCTATGCCGGGTTCAAGGCCAACTTCTGATCCCAGCGGATCGAAGTTGATCGGGGCCTTCCTTCGGGAAGGCCCCTTTTTTATGCCCGCGCGAAACGCTGGGCGAGGCCGGTCAGCAGCTCATATTGCGACACGCCCGATGCGGCGGAGGCCGCGGCCAGATCATAGTCCATGGCCAGCCAATCGCCTTCGCCCAGGTCGGGACGCGCGGTCACGTCGACCGCCAGCAGGTCCATCGAGACCCGACCCAGCACGGGCAGTCTCTCACCATCGACCACCGCCGCCCCCAGCCCGGACAGGGCGCGGCGATAGCCGTCGGCATAACCCAGGTTCAGGATCGCGACCTCGGTATCGGCGGGCGCGGTCCAGGTGGCGTTGTAGCCGACCGTCTCGCCCGCAGGCACAAGGCGGCGCTGGAGGATTTGCGCTTCGGGCCACGCGACCTGGCGGAGGTGCCCCGCCATGTCGGGGCGCGGCAGGCCGCCGTACAGGGCGAGGCCCGGCCGCGTCAGGTCGAAATGATAATCCGCGCCCAGCCCGATTCCCGCCGAATTGGCGAGGCTCATGCGTCGTGCGCCGGTCCGCCCCCTCAGGCTGGCAAAGGCCTCGCGCTGCTGCCCGTTCATCGCGACATCCTCGTCGGCGCAGGCGAGGTGGCTGATCAGCGTCTCGATCGTCAGGCCATCGAGCAGGCCGTCCCGCACCGCCTGAACCGACACGCCCAGCCGGTTCATGCCGGTATCGACCATCACGTCGCACACGCCACCGCCGCTGTCGCGCCAACGGGCGATCTGGTCCGGCGTGCTCAGCACCGGGCGGGCGAACCCGGCCCTGGCGGCGGGCAAGTCTTCTACGCGCAATCCGTGCAGGACCGACAGCGTGACGCCCAGCGGCGCCAAGCCCTGCGCCTCGGCCCAGTTGGCGACGAAGAAATCGCGACACCCGGCATTGGCCAGCGTTTCCACGACCAGCCCCGCGCCGAGGCCATAACCGTTCGCCTTGACCGCCGCGCCGCACGCCGCCGCCCCGCTCAACCGGTCGAGCGCCTGCCAGTTGGAAACGAGCGCATCGCGGTCGACACGCAGGCGGAGGGGAGCGGGTATTTCCATCACCCTCCGGGCTTTAGGCCGCATTGGTCAGGGGGAAAAGGCGCGACGGCCTTTTCCTTGCCCCTACCCTGTTCAGCGCAGGGTTCGGATGATCCCCGAAAAGTCCACCGGCGGCTGCCCTTCGCCGACAAAGGCCGCGTAAAGCTCCGCCGCCCGCTCACCCATCGGCGTGGTCGCGCCCGCATCCTGGGCCGCCTGCATCGCCAATTTCAGGTCCTTCAGCATCAGCGCCGCCGCGAACCCGCCCTGATAGTCGTGATCGGCGGGCGTCTCCGGTCCGACGCCGGGGACGGGACAATATTTGGTCATCGACCAGCTCTGCCCCGACGAGACCGATGCGATGTCGTAGAAGGTCTGCGCCTCCAGCCCCAGCTTCTCGGCCAGTACGAACGCCTCGCAAGTCGCGATCATCGTCGCGCCGAGCAGCATGTTGTTGCAGATCTTGGCCGCCTGGCCTGCGCCGTTGCCGCCCGCATGGATCACCGCCTGGCCCATGGCGGACAGGAACGGCTCGGCGCGGGCAAAGGCCTGTTCCGAACCACCGACCATGAAGGTCAGCGTCCCCGCCTTGGCCGCCGCGATCCCGCCCGACACGGGGGCGTCGACCGCCATCATGCCCTTTCCTCCCGCCGCCTCGGCAACGCGGCGCGCGGTGGCGACGTCGATGGTCGAGCAGTCGATGAGGATCGCGGACGGCGGTGCTGCCGCGAACACGGCATCGGCATAGACCCGCTCGACATGGCTTCCGGCGGGCAGCATGGTCACGACCGCCTCGACCCCGTCCATCGCGGCGACGGCGCTGTCGACGGGCAGGCACCCCGCCGCCTTCGCTGCGGCCAGCGCCTCCGCCGACAGGTCGAAGGCGCGGACGTCATGCCCCGCCTTTGCGAGGTTGGCGGCCATCCCGCCACCCATATTGCCCAGGCCGATAAAGGCGATCCGCGCCATGTCTGCTCTCCTAACATGTTCTTTTTGTAAGCCCCTCCCGCAGGCGGGAGGGGTTTGGGGAGGGCAAGGTGTCTCACCGAGCGTATCGCTTGCGGCCTTACCCTCCCCCATCCCCTCCCGCCTGCGGGAGGGGCGTGAGTCCCATCAGCCTTTCGTCCAGACGGGCGCGCGCTTCTCTACGAAGGCGGCCATGCCTTCCTTCTGGTCGGCCGAGCCGAACAGGCCGTGGAACAGGCGGCGTTCGAACTGCACGCCCTGCGCCAGCCCCATGTCGAAGGCGGCGTTGACCATTTCCTTGTTCGCCCGCGCCGCGATCGGGGCCATGCCCGCGATGGTGGCCGCGGTCCTCAGCGCCTCCTCGACCAGATCGGCGGCCGGGACGATCCGCGCGACGAGGCCGGAACGCTCGGCTTCCTCGGCGTCCATCATCCGGCCGGTCAGGCACATCTCCATCGCCTTGGCCTTGCCGACCGCATGGGCCAGACGCTGCGATCCGCCCATGCCCGGCGTCACGCCCAGCTTGATCTCGGGCTGGCCGAACTTCGCGGTGTCGGCGGCGAGGATGAAGTCGCACATCATCGCCAGCTCGCACCCGCCGCCCAGCGCATAGCCCGCCACCGCCGCGATGATGGGTTTGCGCGTGCGGGTGAAGTCGTCCCAACCAGTGAAGTGGTTCCGCCCATACATGGCGGCGAAGTCCATCTCCTGCATCTCCTTGATGTCGGCCCCGGCCGCGAAGGCCTTGGGCGACCCGGTGATGACGGCGCAGCGCTGTTCGGGATCGGCATCATAGGCGCGCATCACGTCCAGCAGTTCGGACAGCAGCTCGGCATTCAGCGCGTTCAGCGCCTGCGGCCGGTTCAGCGTCACCAGGGTCACCGCCTCGCGGCGCTCGACGATCAGGGTGTTATAGTCGGTCATGGCGTCCTTCTCAGCGGTCGTCGGGGGTCCAGGCCTGCCCTTCGGGCATGGGTGCAAAGATATGCTCGATCATCGTGTCGGTCACGCCTTCGGGCGTGGGCGGATTCCAGCGGGGCGCATTGTCCTTGTCGACGATCAGCGCGCGGACGCCTTCGACGAAATCGGGGCGCTGGACGACGCGGGAGGCGACGCCATATTCGCGGCGCATCTCGTCGGCGAAATCGGTGGTCAGCCTGCCTTCGTGGAGCAGGCGTAGCGAGACCTTGCAGGCCTGCGGCGATTTGGTGCGCAGCACGGCCAGTTGTTGCGCCGCCCATTCGCCGTCGTCCGCTTCCAACGCGGCGATGATCTCTTCCAGCGTGTCGGCGGCGAACAGCCGGTCGATCTCGGCGGCATGCGCCATGATCTTGGCCTCGGGCGCGGGCGTGGAGAGGCGGTCGAGCGTCGCGGCAATCTCTTGTGGCGCAGACGTAATCGCGGCCTTGGCCTCGTCCAGCGCGGACGACGACAGATAATGGGTCGCGAGGCCCAGCGCATGCGCTTCCGCTCCATCCAGCCGGTGGCCTGTCAGTGCGAGGAACTCGCCCATCCGCCCGGGCAGGCGCGAGAGATACCAGCCGCCGCCCACATCGGGGAACAGGCCGATGCCCGTCTCGGGCATGGCGAAACGGGTATTCTCGGTTGCCACCCGGAACCGGGCGGGTGCCGAGATGCCGACGCCGCCACCCATGGTGATACCGTCCATGACCGCGACGATCGGCTTGGCATAGGTGAACAGCCGGTGGTTCATCCGGTATTCGCTGTGGAAGAAACCCCGCGCCGCTTCGCCATCGCCCGCACCGCTTTCCGCCAGCAGGCGGATGTCGCCGCCCGCGCAGAAGCCGCGCCCCTCGGCATGGTCGATGATAACCGCCTCGACGCCCAAGTCCCCGCGCCATTCCTCCAGCGCGGCCAAAACGCCCTCGCACATGTCACGGGTCAGCGCATGGATCGCCTTGGGCCGGTTGAGCCGTAGCCGCCCGACCGGGCCTTCGCGGGTGACGATCAGATCCTGGGTCATGCCCGTCCTTCTATCTTCTTCGACCCCGGCGGAGGCCGGGGCCCAGATGCCGCTCACTACGTGGCGCGCCATCGGCCTAATGGCAACTGGACCCCGGCCTTCGCCGGGGTGGTGCCAATGTGACGGTCAATCCTTCAGCAAATCCCGCCCGACGATCATCCGCATCACCTGGTTCGTGCCCTCCAGGATCGAATGCACCCGCAGGTCGCGCCAGAAACGCTCGATCGGATAGTCCATCAGATAGCCATAGCCGCCATGCAGTTGCAGCGCGCGGTCGACCACCGACGATCCGGTATCGGTGGCGAGGCGCTTGGCCATGGCGGCGAAGCGGGTCTTGTCGGGTGCGTTGTCGGTCACCTTGGCGGCGGCGAGGTAGAGCAGCGCGCGCGCCGCCTCCAGCTCGGTCGCCATGTCGGCTAGGGTGAACTGGGTATTCTGGAACTCGGCGATCGCCTTGCCGAACTGGCGGCGGTCCTTCACGTACGCGATGGACTCGTCGAGGCAGCGCTGCGCACCGCCCAGCGAGCAGGCGCCGATGTTCAGCCGCCCGCCGTCCAGCCCCATCATCGCGATGCGGAAGCCCTCGCCCTCGGTGCCGAGCCGATTGGCGACCGGCACGCGGACATTGTCGAACATCACCTGCCGAGTCGGCTGCGAATGCCAGCCCAGCTTGCGCTCGTTTGCGCCGAAGGAGACGCCGGTTGTGTCCTTGTCGATCACCAGGCAGGAAATGCCCTTCGGCCCGTCCTCGCCGGTACGGACCATGGTGACGTACACCTCATTCTCACCGCCGCCCGAAATGAACTGCTTCGATCCCGAGACGACATAATGGTCGCCGTCGCGCACCGCGCGCGTCTTCAACGCGGCGGCGTCGGAGCCCGAACCTGGCTCGGTCAGGCAATAGCTCGCCATGCGCTCCATGGTGACGAGGTCGGGCAGATAGCGGCCTTTCACATCCGTATCGCCGAAGCGGTCGATCATCCACGATGCCATGTTGTGGATCGAGATGAAGGCCGAGGTTGAGGGACAACCATAGGCCATCGCCTCCATGATCAGCGCCGCCTCCAGCCGCCCGAGCGCGATGCCGCCGGATTCTTCGGATACGTAGATCGCGGCGAAGCCGAGTTCTGCCGCCTCGCGGATCGTGTCGCGCGGGAAGACGTGTTTCTCGTCCCACTCAGCCGCAAACGGCGTGATGCGGTCGGCGGTGAAACGACGCGCCAGTTCCTGGATTTCGCGCTGTTCGTCGGTCAGGTCGAATTGGGTCATTTTGCTTCCACTTCTGAAGCCCCTCCCGCAGGCGGGAGGGGTTTGGGGAGGGCAAGAAGTCTCACCGAGACCGCCGCGTGTGGCTTTCCCTCCCCCATCCCAGTTTCAGGTAAACGATGCCCCGCATCGTTTAGGTCATGCCGGGGGCATGACCGACCTGAAACTCGTCTACGGGAGGGGCGTGCTGTTAGGCCATCGTCGGGATCACGAAGGCATTGCCGCCATCGGGCGAGCCATCCGGCCAGCGCTGGGTCACCGTCTTCACCTTGGTCCAGAAGCGGACGCCCTCCATGCCGTGCTGGTTCACGTCGCCGAAAGCCGAGCGCTTCCAGCCGCCGAAGCTGTGATAGGCGACCGGCACCGGGATCGGCACGTTGATGCCGACCATGCCCACCTCGACCCGTGCGGCGAACTCGCGCGCGGCGTGGCCGTTGCGGGTGAAGATGGCGACGCCGTTGCCGTACTGATGCTCGCTGGGCAGGCGGACCGCCGTCTCGAAATCGGGGGCACGGACGATCTGGAGGACCGGACCGAAGATTTCCTCCTTGTAGCTCTGCATGGCGGGCGTCACCCGGTCGAACAGCGACGGGCCGATGAAGAAACCTTCCTCATAACCTTGCAGTTTGAAGCCGCGCCCGTCGACGACCAGCTCGGCCCCCTCGTCGACGCCGGTCTGAATCCAGTCTTCGACCCGCTTCTTGTGCGCGGCGTTCACGACCGGGCCATAATGCGCCTGTGCATCGGTCGAGACGCCGACCCGCAAAGCGTCGATCGCGGGGATCAGCTTTTCGCGCAAAGCATCGGCCGTCTTGTCCCCGACCGGCACTACGACGGGCAGCGCCATGCAACGCTCGCCCGCCGAGCCGAACGCCGCGCCGGACAGGTCGGCGACCACCTGGTCGAGATCGGCATCGGGCATGACGATGCCGTGGTTCTTGGCCCCGCCCATCGCCTGGACCCGCTTGCCCGCCTCGACGCCGCGCCGATAGACGTAATGCGCGATGTCGGAGGAACCGACGAAGCTGACCGCCGAAATCGCCGGATGGTCGAGGATCGCATCGACCATCGCCTTGTCGCCGTGGACGACCTGAAGGATGCCCTCGGGCGCGCCCGCCTCGCGCATCAGTTCGGCCAGGCGGACGGGGACCGAGGGATCGCGCTCGGACGGCTTCAGGATGAAGGCGTTGCCGCACGCGATGGCGACGCCGAACATCCACATCGGGATCATCGCGGGGAAGTTGAACGGCGTGATCCCCGCGCCGATGCCCAGCGGCATGCGCATCGAATAGACGTCGATGCCCGGCCCTGCCCCTTGCGTATATTCGCCCTTCAGCGCGTGCGGGATGCCGCAGGCGAACTCGATCACCTCCAGCCCGCGCTGGATGTCGCCCTTCGCGTCGGCGATGACCTTGCCATGTTCGGAGGAGAGCAGATGCGCCAGCGCGTCCATATTCTGCTCGACCAGTTCCTTGAACCGGAACATCACCCGAGCCCGGCGCTGCGGATTGGTCGCGGCCCAGCCGGGTTGTGCGGCTTGCGCAGCGGCGACGGCGCTTTCGAGCAAAGCGGCATCGCCCAGCATCACGCGGGCCTGCACCTGGCCGCTATTGGGGTCGAAGACATCGCCCCAGCGCTCTTCGGGGCGGCTCGAAGCGGTGTCGGTCGCAGCCTGTCCGCCGGCAACCCTATGGTCGATCACGCGCATAAACTCTCCTGTTTCGGGTCTGATGCCCGACTCTCACGCTTGTAATTATATTGCTCGGGCGTGAAATCCAAGTCGGGTCGACCAAAAAGGCGGCGAGCCCGTGTCCGCTTGCGTCAGGCCGCCGGACAGAGCCGCCACGCCGCCCCCGCTGCAACCAGCGCGCCCGCCACCGCCGCCGCCAGCGAGGCCAGCCCCCATAGCGGAAAGGCCAGCGCCCCCAGTCCCGCACCGACCAGAAATCCGGACCAGAGCATAAGATAGGGCAGCCAGCCCCAACGCTCCCGCCCCGCGACGGTCTGCGCCAGATGCTGGCCGATCTTGACCAGCGTGCCGGTCATATAGGTGACGCCGATGCTGACCTCGCCGTCGCGCTCGAAGGTGGCGTTGGTCACGCCCATCGCCAGCACCATGGCGGGCGCGGCCCAGTCGCCCAGCACCGCGACTCCGCCCAGCAGCAAAGCGACCAGCACCAGCACCGCGACCTGCCCGGTGCGCGGCAGCGCCAGCCGTATCAGCGTGCCGACCAACACGCCCACGACGAACAGCGCCAACAGCATCGCCAATATCGCGACCGCCCCCGCCAAAGGGCCGTGCGGCGCGGCCAGCCGGACCGCCAGCATCGTGCCATTGCCGCTCATGAACGACACGAAATAGCCGCCAAGCTGCTGGAATCCGATGGCATCGACATAACCGGACAGCAGGGCCAGCCAGATGGCCAGCGGCCAGGATCGGCGATCGGATCTGATCATGGTGGGCAGCTATATCGCGGCGGCGGCGGCACGACCAAAGGATATTGCCATGTGCAAAGGGATCGGATCGGACGCAGATGCGTTGGCGCGGTTCGGAACAGGGGGAGAGGTCATGGCGGGCGCGCTGGTGGAAATCTGGTTGACCGTGTCGGCGCTGTCTTCGCTCGTCATCGTCATGATCGCGCTGGGTCATAGCGACATGCGTCGCGAAAAGCGCCTGCGTCCCCGGACCGTTCCACGTCGTCGCGCGCGTCGCACCTTTCTCTGACGCACGCGACGGAAACCGATCAGAACATGTGAAGCAGCCGGTCGAGCAGGCCGGGCTTGCGCGTACGCATTGCCATGTAACGGGCACGATCCTCGGCCGCACGCCGATAGAGCGCGTCCAGGCGCTGCTCCCGCGGCATGTCGGAAATCCGTGGCGGCGGCATGTGACTACTGGCCATCCTATACCCTCCCTTATGTCGAGCCGTTGGTTTTCAACGACGAATCGTGTCTTTTGTTCCGGACAGGTGACAGGGTGGTCATATCGACCGGCCTCCCCCCAAGCTCTTGGAATCGGGCCTTTCGGACAATTTCCATGGGTTCCCGGGCGATCCGGACGTGGCCGATCATGAACGTCTCGTAAGGAACCCGTAAGGGGTGCGTCAGGGATTTGCCCCTATCGGCCGGGCTAATATCCGCCTTCTTGCGCCGAAAGAGCCCGATGCACGTCAACCCCGCCGACGCAACGCTACCCGAGACCCGCCGCCTGTCCTCCACGCAGCAATGGCGCTGGGTCGGCATCGCCGCCGCTATCCTGATCGGGGCGCTGGTCCTGTTCACGGTCATCGGCAAGCTGACGCACAAGGAGGAAACGCCCCCCGCCCCGCCGCCGCCCGGCACGCTGCGCCTGTCGAAGGACCAGCTGGCCGCGATGCCGACGATGCGCGTCGGGCTGGGCGCATCGGGCGACCAGACGATGGCGACCGGCGCGATCACCGTCGATGCGACCCGCTCGACCCCGGTGCTGATGCCCTATGCCGGTCAGGTGGTGCGCGTGCTGGCCGATGCGGGCCAGGTGGTGCGCCAGGGCCAGCCGCTGTTGCTGATCAAGACCAGCGATTTCGTCGATGCCCGCTCGGGCCTGTTCTCGGCGCGCGCCGCGTATCAGAACGCACAGGCGCAGCTGGTCGCGGCGCAGCGCAACGCCGACCGGCAGCAGCAGATCTATGAGACAGCCGGTGGCGCGCTGAAGGATTATCAGCAGGCCAAGGCCGACCTCGCCGCCGCGCAGGCGACCGCGCGCACCGCCGCCGCCTCGCTGGGCGCGGCGCGTGACAAGCTGGCGATCCTCGGCAAGTCGCAGGGCGAGATCAACCGGCTGGAAAATGCGGGCCAGGGCTCGGGCATCCACGACATCACCACGCTGGTCGCGCCGATCAGCGGCGTCGTCGCCTCGCGCGATGTCGCGCCGGGCCAATATGTCTCGCAGGGCGGCGACAAGCCGGTGATGACCATCACCGACCCCTCGCGCGTCTGGCTGGTCGCGCAGGTGGCCGAGAGCGATGCGGAGAATGTCCGCGTCGGTGATCCGGTCGAGGTGACGACGCCCGCCGTGCCCGGCCGCGTCTTCCACGCCACCATCGACCTGGTCGGTGCCGCGCTCGATCCGCAGACCCACCGCCTGCCCGTCCGCGCCTCGATCCCCAACCCGGACAAGGCGTTGAAGCCGCAGATGTTCGCCAGCTTCGCGATCAAGCATCTGAATGCGGGCGAGGCGATCCGCGTTCCCGCCGCCGCCGTCATCCATGAAGGCGACAATGCCCGCGTCTGGATCATGCGCCCCGACGGCCTGCTGGTCGCGCGCGACGTGCAGACGGGCGACTCCGCCGGTGGCCTGGTCACCATCACCTCGGGCCTGAAGCCGGGCGAGAAGATCGTCACCTCGGGCGCGCTGTTCGTCAACGAAGCGGGGATCGGCGAATAATGAACCGCATCGTCGACTTTGCGCTGCGTCAGCGACTGCTGATCGTCGGCCTGTTCTTCGCGATGATCGTCGCTGGCGTCATCGGCTTCATCAACCTGAATATCGAGGCCTATCCCGACCCGGTTCCGCCGATGGTCGAGGTCATCACCCAGACGCAAGGGTTGTCGGCCGAGGAGATGGAGCGTAACGTCACCATCCCGATCGAGGTCCAGATGGCGGGCATCCCGCATCTGACCGCGATCCGCGCGATCAGCCTGTTCGGCCTGTCGGACATCAAGATCCAGTTCACCTACGATTACACCAACGAACAGGCGCGCCAGCAGGTCATCAACCGCCTGTCCCAGCTGCCGCCGCTGGCCGGTGGCGCACAGCCGACGCTGTCGCCGACCTCGCCGGTGGGTGAAATCTATCGCTACCGCATCGCCGCGCCCAAGGGCTATTCGGTGATGGACCTGAAGACGCTGCAGGACTGGGTGCTCCAGCGCCGGTTCAAGCGGATTCCGGGCGTGATCGACGTGACCGGCTGGGGCGGCAAGCTGCGCGCCTATGACGTGGTCATCGACCAGAACCGGCTGAACGCCCACGGCGTCACCGTGGCGCAGGTGCTGGCGGCGCTGTCCAAGAGCGACGGCAATGTCGGCGGCCAGACGATCAACTTCGGCGAACAGGCCGCGATCGTGCGCGGCATCGGCCTGATCCAGTCGCCCGACGCGATCCAGAACGTGCTGGTCGGCCAGGCGGGCGGCGCGCCCGTGCTCATCAAGGACGTCGCGACCGTGAAGGTCGGCAACGCGCCGCGCATGGGCATCGCCGGGTACAACAATGACGACGACATCGTGCAGGGCATCGTCCTGATGCAGCGCGGCGCCCAGTCGATGCCGACGATCAAGGCCGTGCAGGCCGAGGTCGCCAACATCAACGACAGCGGCGTCCTGCCCCCCGGCGTCCATCTGGAGCGGATCTATGACCGCTCCGACCTGATCAACCTGACCATCCACACCGTCATGGAAAACATGGTGGTCGGCATCCTCCTGATCTTCGCGCTCCAGTGGCTGTTCCTCGGCAATCTGCGCTCGGCGATCATCGTGGCGGCGACCATCCCCTTCGCGCTGGCCTTCGCCATCCTGATCCTGGTGTTGCAGGGGGAGAGTGCGAACCTGCTCTCGGTCGGTGCGCTCGACTTCGGCCTCGTCGTCGATGCCTGCGTCATCATGGTGGAGAATATCTTCCGCCACATGGTCGAACGCTCCGCCGCCGTGGAGAACGGCCAGGGCCGCTATACCCTGGCCAGCCGCTTCGGCGCGGTGCTGGGCGCTTCCAGCGAGGTCAGCCGCGGCATCTTCTTCGCCGCCGCGATCATCATCGCCAGCTTCCTGCCGCTGTTCACCCTGACCGGTGTCGAAGGCCACATCTTCGGCCCGATGGCCAAGACCTATGCCTATGCGATCAGCGGCGGCCTGCTCGCGACCTTCACCGTCGCGCCGGTGCTCTCGACGCTGCTGCTGCCGGACAAGCTGGCCGAGACCGAGACCTTCATCGTCGGCAAGCTGCGTGCGGTCTACGAACCCGCCGCCTCCTTCGCGCTTCGCAACAAGGTGGTGACGCTGGGCGGCGCGGCGCTGATGATGGTGCTGGCGGTCGTCGGCGTGCGCTCGCTCGGCATCGAGTTCCTGCCGCACCTCGAAGAAGGAAACATGTACATCCGCGCCACCCTGCCCTCCTCGATCAGCCTGGAGGCGGGCGAGAAGGTGACCAACGAGGTGCGCAAGATCATCGCGTCCTATCCGGAAACCACGGCGGTCCTGTCCGCCCATGGACGCCCGGACGACGGCACCGATGCGACCGGCTTCTTCAACGTCGAATTCTTCGTACCGCTCAAGCCGTTCGACACCTGGCCGAGCGGCATGACCAAGGAGAAGCTGATCGACGAACTGTCGACCCGGCTCGCCAAGAAATATCCCGGCGTAGACTTCTCCTTCTCGCAGATCATCGAGGACAACGTCGAGGAAGCCGCCTCGGGCGTGAAGGGCGCCAATTCGATCAAGCTGTTCGGCCCCGATCTGGTCACACTGGAAAAGCTGGCCAACCAGATCAAGGCGCAGATGGCCAAGGTGAAGGGCATCGAGGATCTCGGCGTGTTCGAGATTTTGGGCCAGCCGACCGTGCGGATCGACGTCGATCGCGCCAAGGCCGCGCGCTATGGCCTGACACCCGACGACATTAACTCGACCGTCGCCGCCGCCATCGGTGGCCAGTCGCCTGCCGATCTCTACGAGCCCGGCACCGACCGCCACTTCCCGATCATCGTGCGGTTGCAGCCGACCCAGCGCGACTCGCTGGAATCAGTGCGCAACATCACGATCGGCGCGCCCAGCCCGGACGGCAACGGGACCATCCAGGTGCCGCTGTCCGAGGTCGCCAACGTCAAGCTGACCACCGGTGCGTCGTTCATCTATCGCGAGCATCAGGAGCGGTACGTGCCGATCAAATTCTCGGTGCGTGGCCGCGACCTGGGCGGCGCGGTCGAGGAAGCGCGGGCGCGGATCAACCAGAATGTCCATCTGCCGCCGGGCTATCACCTGGAATGGGCAGGCGAGCTCGACAACCTGAAGAACGCGATCGCCCGGCTGGAGATCGTGGTGCCGATCAGCCTCGTGCTCATCCTGCTGCTGCTCTATGCCAATTTCGGCTCGATGCGCGACAGCCTGCTCGCCTTCTCGGCCATCCCGATGGCGGTCGTGGGCGGCGTGCTGGCCTTGGCGCTGACCGGCACGGCGTTCAGCATCTCGGCGGCGATCGGCTTCGTGGCACTGTTCGGCATCGCGGTGATGGACGGCATCCTCGTCGTCACCACCTTCAACAACGCCATCGACGAGGGTGCCCCGCGCGAAAATGCGCTGGCCACCACCGTCAAGAACAGCCTGCGCCCGGTGGTCATGACCTGTCTGGTCGCCGCGATCGGCCTGCTGCCCGCCGCGCTGTCGCACGGCATCGGCAGCCAGGTGCAGAAGCCCCTCGCGCTGGTCGTGGTCGGCGGCATGACGCTCGCGCCCGTGCTGATCCTGCTGGTCCTGCCGGTGCTGATCAGCCGCTATTCGACCCGCCTGCCGCTGTCGCAGCGCAAGAAGAAGCATGATCCGATGGTCGACGACCAGGACGATACCACCACTCCTGAATCCGGGGTTCCGGCATGAAGCGTTTCCTGACCCTGCCGCTGCTCGCCTGCGTCTCGGCCTGCGCGGCCGGCCCGCATGACCTGGACGCCCATGCCAGCCTGCCGCCGCTCAGCCCGGCACCGGTGATCGCCCCCGCCACCGGGCCGGCGCAGACGGTGTCGGCGACCATCGCCCCCGAATGGTGGCACGCCTTCGGCAACGCCCAGCTCGACGCGCTGGTCGCCGAGGCGCTGGCGCATAACAATGACGTGGGGGTTGCCGAAGCGGCTTTGCGGCAGGCACGGGAACAGGCGCGGGCGACGCGTGGCTCGCTGCTGTTTCCGCAGGGTAGTCTGAGCTATCAGGCGCAGCGCAATCGCGTGTCGGACTCGCTGTCCTCGGCGGTCGCCGATGAGAATCAGCTACTCTACACGCTGCACACCGCACAGGTCAGCGTCTCCTACGACGTCGATGCGTTCGGCGGGAACCGGGCGCAGGTCCGCTCCGCCGTCGCGCGGGCCGAAGTGCAGCGGCATCAGCTGGACGCGGCGCGGATGACGGTGGCGGCGAACCTCGTCACCGCACTGATCGAGCGGGCGAGCCTGGCCGAACAGGTCGCCGCCGCGCAAACCGCCGTGAAGGTCAATCGCGACATCCTGGCCGCGCTGCAACAGCGTCAGCGGCTGGGCGCGGTGGGCGCATCGGATGTCGCGACCCAGCAGGCCGCACTCGCCACCGCCGAGGGCGCCCTGCCCCCGCTGGTCCGCGCCGAAGCGGCCCAGCGGACCGTCATCGCCACGCTGATCGGTCGTCCGGCGGGCGCGGAGCTGCCGCCGCTGCCCGAACTGTCGCAGCTGACCCTGCCGACCGAGCTGCCCGCCACTGTCCCGTCCGAGCTGGTCCATCGCCGTCCCGACGTGCTCGCCGCCGAAGCGCAGTTGCAGGGCGCGGGGGCCGATGTCGGCGCCGCGATCGCCGCACGCCTGCCCAGCATCCAGCTGTCGGCCAATGCGGGCGGCTCGGCGCAGAATTTCGGCGACATGTTCAAGAGCGGCAACCCCTTCTGGGCGCTGCTCGGCGGCATCACCCAGCCGCTGTTCCACGCCAACGCGCTGCGCCACCAGCAAAAGGCGGCGGAAGCCGCGCTGGACGGGGCCAAGGCGCAATATCGCCAGGCGGTGCTTCAGGCGTTCGGCAATGTCGCGGACTCGCTGACCGGCCTTTCGACCGACGCGCAGGCGCTGGATGCAGCCCAGCGGGCGAGCAATGCGGCGGGCCAGGCACTAACCTTCGCGCGGCGTCAGCTGGCGCTGGGCGATGTGGGGACGCTGCAGCTGCTCAACGCCACCGCGACGGACGCGCAGGCCCGGTCGCAGCTGATCCAGGCCAAGGCGGCGCGGATGACCGATACAGTCGCCCTGTTCCAGGCCGCCGGGGGGCCGGTTACGGGATCGTGAGAGTTTGGGGGCGGGCTGATCGAGGCTCGCCCCTACATCTGCTCAGCCGAGCGAAGTCGAAGACCACAGGATTTTCGTTCGCGCAGAGGCGCGGAGGACGCAGAGATGGCGCTCCCCACCCTCCACTTGGATACTCTTTTGTTCCCCGGGCGAAGGCCAGGGCCCAGTCGCTATGACGGCGCGGTTGCGTGTGAGGCCATGACGGCCCGCTCTCGACGGCGCACCGCGACTGGACCCCGGCCCCCGCCGGGGTGGTCGTTCTGGTTTTGGAGCGGGCCTTACCGCCCCCTTCGACACCGCTCAGGCTGAACGGCGGCAGGAACAAAAAAAGGGGAGGACGCGTCGCCCTCCCCAAATCAGAACAACCGGGTCAGCAGGTAGAACCCCGCCCCCATCACGGCGGAGGCCGGGATGGTGATGATCCAGGCGATCACCACATTCCCCGCCACGCCCCAGCGCACTGCAGAGGCGCGCCGCGCCACGCCCGCGCCGATGATCGAGCCGGTGATGGTGTGCGTCGTCGACACCGGAATGCCCAGCGCCGAGGCACAGAAGATCACGATCGACCCCGCCGTCGAGGCGCTGAACCCCTGGTGCTGCGACAGCTTGGTGATGCGGCTGCCCATCGTCTCGATGATCTTCCAGCCGCCGGTCATCGTGCCCAGCGCCATCGCGACGTAACATGAGATGGCGACCCAGTGCGGCACCTCGAACGGACCGGTCAGACGGCCGGTCGAATAGAGCAAGACGGTGATGATCCCCATCGTCTTCTGCGCATCGTTCAGCCCGTGGCTGAGCGAATAGGCCGCCGACGAGACGAGGTGCAGCGCACGGAAGCTGCGCTCCGCCCCGCCCGCCGTCGAGCGGCGTAAGCCCCAGCTGCTCAGCAGCATGACCAGCATCGCCAGCATCATGCCGAGCAGCGGCGACAGCACGATGGCGAGCAGCGTCTTGTTGAGACCCGCCCACTGGACCGCACCCATGCCCGCATGCGCGACGCCCGCACCGATCAGCCCGCCGACCAGCGCATGGCTGCTCGACGACGGAATGCCGCGCAGCCAGGTGATGACGTTCCACGCCATCGCCCCGCCCAGCGCGCCGAAGATGACGGCAGGCGTCACCACGTCCTGGGCGATCAGGCCCTTGCCGACCGTCTCCGCCACCTTGTGAAGGCTGGGGAAGGCGACGGTCAGGAAATAGGCCGCGAAGTTGAAGAACGCCGCGAACACCACCGCCGCGACCGGCGACAACAGCCGCGTCGCCACCACGGTCGCGATCGAATTGGCCGCGTCATGCAGGCCGTTGAGATAATCGAACGCCAGCGCGACCAGGATCAGGCCGGCCAGCAGCGGAAAGGCGAGTTCGTGCATGATCCGCGCCTCAGGCGTGATCGATGACGATGCCGTCGATCTCGTCGGCGACATCCTCGAACGCGTCGAGAATGCGCTCCAGATGCTTGTACACTTCCTTCTCGATGACGAAGCGCAGCGTGTCGCGCTCGCCGCATTCCTCCAGCGTGCGCTTCAGGCCCGCCGCATGGATTTCGTCGGCACGACCTTCCAGCCGGACCAGTTCCTCGGTCAGCGCATGGAGGCGGTCGCCGTTGCGCGCGACATCGCGCATCAGCGGCATCGCCTCGACGGTCAGCCGGGCCGCCTCGACCGCGACCGACGCCATCTCGCGCATCTCGGGCGCGAAGGTGGTCAGCCGGTACAGGCCGATCGCGGTGGCCGCCGCGTTCATTTCGTCGATCGTATCGTCCAGCGAGCCGATCAGCGAGGTGATCGAGGCACGGTCGAACGGCGTCAGGAAGGTCGAGCGGACCGAGGTCAGTACCTGGCGCGTGATCTCGTCGGCGTCATGCTCGCGCGCGGCGACGACGGCGATCTCGTCGGCGGTGTGGCCCTGACTGTCGAACAGCCGAACGGTGGCTTCGGCCCCCGCAAGGATAGTGGCGGCTTGCGCCTCGAACAGCTCGAAGAAATTTCCCGTCTTCGGCAGGAGGCGTTGGAACCAGGCGAACATCAGTCGGTAACCCCGATAGTGATCCGAAACCGTGCGCATCTTTCGGCCATGACCGATCGGGCCACGACGAAACGCCGGACCGCGAAAAGGTCATGAAGCCAGGATGGCACGAATGTCGCCCCCCTGACCAGACGCAGGCCCCCCGTCAAGCAAAACCCGGTTACAACTCTGTGACAGCAGGGTCCAGAGCGACCGCGCCGCGGCGGTCGGGCCGCGACCGCCGCCGGTCGTAAATTCATGAGCCATTGTGGTTTTTCCGCACCACCTCTGTCACGCGAGCGCCATAATGCGCCGTTAACCGCCCGCCCTACCGGGAGAATCTAATCAGTCGGGCGGCATGAACCGTCCGCCGGAGCGTGGGGACTATATGAAATCGGTTATCAAGACCGCGGCGCTGCTGGGCGCTGCGTGGGGAACGCTGGCGACCGTGCCGGTGATGGCCCAAAGCAACGCCGCGCAGACCGCCACCGATCAGGGTGCGGCCACCACTGGTGCGGCGACGGACGAGCAGCAGGGTCTGGGCGACGTCGTCGTCACCGCCGAGCGCCGTTCGGAAAGCCTGAACCGCGTGCCGGTGTCGGTCGGCGTGGTCAGCGGTTCGAACCTGCGCACCTTCCAGCAGGGCGGCGAGGACATATTGGCGCTGTCGGGCCGTGTGCCGGGCCTGTATGCCGAGACGACGACCGGCCGTATCTTCCCGCGCTTCTACATTCGCGGTCTCGGCAATATCGACTTCTATCTGGGCGCGTCGCAGCCCGTGTCGATCATCCAGGACGATGTGGTCCTGGAGCATGTCGTCTTGAAGTCGAACCCGATCTTCGACGTCGACCAGGTCGAAGTGCTGCGCGGACCGCAGGGTTCGCTCTTCGGTCGCAACACGACCGCGGGCATCATCAAGTTCGACACGATCAAGCCGACGCAAAGCTTCCAGAGCCGCGCCACCGCCTCGATCGGCAGCTACAACACGATCAGCATGGATGCCGGTGTCGGCGGCCCGCTGATCCGCGACGTGCTGGCCTTCCGCCTGTCGGCGCTGGTGCAGCACCGCGACAACTGGGTCGACAACACCTATGCGGGCACCAGCCTGGACGGCACGCTGACCCCGAAGAACAACGCCATGGGCGGCTTCACCGAGCGCGACGTGCGCCTTCAGCTGCTCCTGACGCCGACCGACACGCTGTCGTTCAACCTGTCGGGCCATGCCCGCTGGTATGACGGCACCTCCACGCTGTTCCATCGCGGGGCGCTGAAGAAGGGTTCGCGCGACGTGTCGGCCGAACCGCGCGACCGCGTCGCCTATGACGAAGGTCAGGGCAATCCGCAGTCCTATGATACGCAAGGCGCCTCGCTGCGTGCCGCCTGGGACCTGGGCCCGGCCGAGCTGACCTCGATCACCGCCTATGAAACCACGGCCGGTTTCAGCAAGGGCGACACCGATGGCGGCGCGGCGGCAAACTTCCCGTTCAATGGCCAGCCCAACGGCTATGGCCTGAGCCAGGGTCAGGTCCGGGGTCTCGACCAGTGGACGCAGGAAGTCCGCCTCGCCTCGACCGGCACCGGCGCGTTCAAGTGGCAGGTCGGCGGCATCTATTTCGACAGCCGCGACGTCACCGACTTCTACCAGCGTCGCTTCTTCCTGCTGCCTGCCTATAACCCGGCCGCGCCCGGCAATCCGAACACCAACAACCCGGACAACTGGGTCCGCCTGCACAACGTCAACACGTCCTGGGGCGTGTTCGGGCAGGTCAGCTATCAGGCGACCGACCGCCTGACCCTGACCGCCGGTGGCCGGATCAGCGAGGATACCAAGCGTACCCAGCTGCTCAAGGCACCGGGCCGCCCCGATGGCGGCGTGCGCTATACCGGTCGCCGCGACGTGCGCCTGTCGGATACCCAGCCCAGCTGGGACCTGTCGGCCATGTACGAGGTCAATCCGAACCTGAACGTCTATGTCCGTGCGGCACAGGGCTTCCGTGGCCCGACCATCCAGGGTCGCTCGGCGGTGTTCAACTCGGACTTCACCACCGCGAACTCGGAGACCAACCTGTCGTTCGAGACCGGCTTCAAGTCGAAGCTGTTCGACAACACGTTGCGCCTGAACGCGGCGGCCTTTGCGTACCGCGTGAAGGGCATCCAGCTGAACGGCAATGACTCGGACGGCAACGGCGTGCTGTTCAACGCCGACAAGGCGGTGGCCTACGGCATGGAAGCCGATGCGCAGTGGTTGCCGGTGCGCAACCTGGCGCTGTCGGCAGGTGTCAGCCTGCTGCACTCGGAAATCCGCGACAAGCGCGTGTTCGCCCAGACCTGCGGTCTGAACGGCGTACAGGTCTGCACCGTGCTCGACCCGTATGTCACCCGCACCGTGTTCGGCGCCAACGCCTATTTCGCGCAGATCGACGGCAACCCGCTGCCAAACGCGCCGGAATATAACGTCAATCTGGCGGCCAAGTACGACATGCCGCTGGAGGGTGGCGGCAAGGCCTTCATCGCGACCGACTGGAACCTGCAGGGCTATACCAACTTCGTCCTGTACCGGACCAAGGAGTTCACCTCGAACGGCAATTTCGAGGGCGGCCTGAGCATCGGCTATTCCGCACCGAACGACGACTGGAGTCTGTCGGTCTTCGCCCGCAACATCACGAACGAGAAGAACTTGAAGGGCGTGATCGAGAATTATATGGCGGCCGTTTTCAACGAACCGCGCATCATCGGCGTGTCGTTCACCGGCAAGTATCGCTGATCGGGTTTATCCTATGACGCAAAGGCCCGTCCCTCTTCGTGAGGGGCGGGCTTTTTTGTCGGGTGGTTGGCGAAGGCTTGCACGTGCGCTTCGACTTCGCTCGGCGTGAACGGAGGCTGGCTCCTTAACCGCCCCTCAAAAAGCGCTTTGCCCGCACCGGCTTTGCCCTCGCCCGAGCATGGCGCTCGGCATGGGCGAGCAGCATGTCCAGATCCTCGCGCGCGATATCGAAGCTCTCGTGCATATCCTCCAGCGCGGCGTCGACATCCTCCGCCCGAATGCGCGAGGCGTCGCTCACCGGCGGGGCGAGCGCGGGTTCGTGCGGATAGCTGCGCCCCGTCGCCCGGTGGAAGAACATGCCGATCGCCACCAGCGCGATCGAGTTGATCGCGACCGGCGCGAAGGCGAAGGAAAAGCCCGCCGCATGGATTCCCTGACTGCCGATCACGGCGGTCAGCGCCGCCGCGCCGCCCGGCGGATGCAGGCAGCGCGTCACCGACATGACCAGGATCGCCCCGCCCACCGCGCATCCGGCCGCCAAGGGCAGCGAGGGGATGGCCTGAAACATCGCCACCCCGACCAGCGTCGACAGGACATTGCCGCCGACCACCGACCAGGGCTGGGCCAGCGGACTGGCGGGCACCGCGAAGACCAGCACCGCCGAGGCCCCCAGCGGCGCCACGATGATCGGCAGGTCGGGACCGAACGCGGGCAGCCCGCCGCACACGATGATGGTCAGCGCGATCCCGATGACCGCCCCGACACAGGCGAGCAGGCGGCCGGACAGCGTGGCTCCGGCAAGCAGGGGTTGGAAAAAGCGCATGACGGGCTGTCTAAGCAGAGGGCGCCCTTCCCGCCACCGTCAAAAGCTTGGGGCGGCGTTACGTTCGCTTCATCACCCGGCCGTCGTCATGGCGAGAGCGTCAAGCCTCCGCCAGAAATACCACGCCGGGAATCGCGAGGCTGCGTCCTGTATCGGTCAGCAAGCCATATCGACCGATCCGGAACACGTTCACCCTGCCCGAACGCTCATTGGCGACGAGCATCTCTCCACGATCCTCCCGCAACAGGAAGAAGCGCGGCCAATCCCCGCCGCTGGGCGAAATCTCCAGCCCCCGGACGCCGCCCCCGGCGTCGACGGAAAAGGACGTGATGCTGTTCGCCCCGCGATTGGAGACATAGAGCGTCCGCCCCGCACGATCGATCGCGATATGCGCGCCATAGGAGGCAGGGCCGCCTTCGGGCACCAGCGCGCGCTCGTCAGCGGTCCGAAAGCTACCGTCGGGCAGCACGTCGAGGACGAACAAGCGGGTCTCCAATTCGCAGACCACATACGCACGCGGCAGCGTCGGATGGCGGACCATGTGGCGCGGCCCGACACCCGCCGGGGCCTGCCACGCGATCCGCTGATCGGAGAGCGTGCGCGCGACGGGATCGAAGCGATAGGCGAAGATCGCGTCCGCCCCCAGATCGACCGAATGCAGCCAGCGCCGGTCGGGGCTGAATCCCACCCAATGCGCGTGCGGCCCGGCCTGACGCCCGGTATTGGGGCCGGTCCCGTGATGCTGGAAGAGTTCCGGCTCACCCGGCGTGCCCGTCCGCCGGTCGAGCCGGTGGAAGGCAACCGAGCCGCTGGAATAATTGGCCACCGCCAGACAGGCGGAAGCGCGGTCGATCGCGACATGACACGGGTCCGCGCCGCCGGTCGACGCCCCGCCCCGTGCCGTCCAGCCGGGACCATAGCCGGTCACGCGGCCTTCGGCCTGTTCGCGCAGCAGATAGAAGGCGCCGTTCGGCCCGCCCCCGACGCCGTAGGAGGCGTTGACGATCCCGGTCACCGGCGTGCCGACGTGTCCATCGACGATGGGATACAGTCCCTTGCCGCCCTTATTCGTATAGGTGCCCGCGATCAGCCGGTCGCGTCCCGGCCCGCGCGCGAACAGCGGCTCGCCCGCGATGCCCAGCCCCGTGGCCGCGATCGCGCCCGCCATTACGTCTCGCCGTGTCGTCGTCATGCCGCCCGTCCCTTGTCGAGCAGCCTTCAAACGCCAAAGGGGGCGGGAAGGCAATCGCTTCCCGCCCCCTCCGGGCTCATGATGCGATCAATCGATCAGATCGCGACCACGCCGCCGTCATTCTTGGTGATGACGATGGTGGCCGAGCGCGGACGGATGGTGGCCGAGGCCGAACCACCCTGGCTGTCGGGCCAGTTGCTGGTCGGCGCGGCCGGGCTGCTGGCGTCCTCGCCCGGATGCTGGATGTTGACGAACACCGAGGTACCGTCCGGCGTCGAATGGATGCCGGTGATCTCGCACTGCTTCGGACCGACCAGGAAGCGCTTCAGCGTGACGCCCGGCGCCTTGCCGATCCGCGTGGTGACGGTCGCGCTCGCCCCGCCCGCGCTGCTCGTCACCGAGCGGGTGCCGCCATCGCCGACCCGGCCGGGGATCGCGGCCAGCATCATGCAGTTGGTGACGTCGGTGAAGGCGCCGTCATCGGTCTGAATCCACATCACCGGCGTCTGCTGCCCTGCGACATTGCTCGGCAGGCTGAACCACAGGCCGTCGGGCGACGAGAAATCGTTGGTCGCGTCCAGCCCCGACAGGTTGATGTTGGTCGGATCGAGGTCCGCCCCCGCGCCAAACGCGTACACGTCCCAGGTGAAGCTGGTCGCCTCGGTCGTGTCGTTCGTCTCGCGCAGACGGATGATATGGCCGTTGCGGTTCCCGACCGAAGTCGAGGGCGCATCGACATAGGCGCGCGGATTGGCCGCATCGACGCCGGTCTGATTGCCCGAGGCCACCGGCTTGCGCGAGGCGTTGTTGGTCAGCGTGCAATACATCTCGCCGGTCGCCGGATTGACGGCGGTCCATTCGGGCCGATCCATCTTGGTCGCCCCCAGCACGTCGGCGGCCAGGCGGGTGTTGATCAGGACATCGGCCTGATCGGCGAAGGGATAGACGCTGTTCGAGGCGTTCAGCCCGTTCTGCCCATAGACCAGCGGCATCCACATGCCGGTGCCGTCCGCGTTGAATTTCGCGACATAAAGCGTGCCGTTGTCCAGATATTTATCGCCCATCGCCAGGCGATCGCTGGCGCTGGCGTCCGAGGCATTCCACGGCGTCGTCGAGACGAACTTGTAGATATATTCGTTCTGCGCGTCGTCGCCCATGTAGAAGGCGGGGCGGACACCCGCGATCATCCGGCCGCTCTGGCAGCCTTCATGGTTCATGCGGCCCAGCGCGGTGCGCTTGCGCGGGGTCGAGTTCGGGTTGAACGGATCGATCTCGACCACCCAGCCGAACTGGAACGGCTCGTGCCGGAAGTCGGCGGTGCCATCGGCGGCCAGCGCGGCGTTCGCCGTCGCGTTCCAGCGGCGGAAGACGGTGCTCGACGAATCCGACGGCGTGACCGTGGTCCAGCCATAATTGCCCGAGCGCCCCTCGCCGATGCCATAACGGGCCAGTGAGACATTCTGCTTCGCGTTGGTCGTGGCGCGGACGGCGGCATCGCCCGCGGTACGGCGGAAATAGCCTGCCCAATTCTCTTCGTTGGTCAGATAGGTGTTCCACGCCATCGTGCCGTTGGCGCAGTTGTTGATGGTGCCGCGCCCGCTGCTGCCATCGGTCGAATAGGCGGTCTTGAGCCATGCTGCGCCCTTGACCGGGCCGCTGAACGCCATCGGGGTGTTGGGCGTGATGCGGCGGTTCAGCGCGGAATTCTGGACATAGGTCCAGGCGCCGTTCGAACGCGTGACCTCGACCACCGAGACGCCGTGGCACTCGATCTCCTTGATCGCTTCCGACTCGGGGCGCGGGCTGGGCGTCGGGCCGTTGGCGTGAAGATAGAGCTGGGTGATGTTCTCGTGGTTGAGCACCAGCAGACCGCGTGTGCTGCTGTTCGGATCGGGGTTGGACCCGCTGGCGGCGAGGCCGAAATAGCTCATGCCGTCATGATGGTCGCCCGCACGCTGCGCGAAATTGGTGTCGTTGCCGTTGTTGCCAAAGGCCGGGACGGCGCTGCTGATCGGATCGCCCAGGCGATAGAGCACGGTGACGCTATAGCCCGAGGGAACGGTCACGATATCGGCCAGGCTGTGCGGCACGGCGGTGAAGTCGAGCGTGATCGGCGTGACAGTGAGCGTCACCGTGTTGTTGGTGACCAGGCCGTCGCGGCTGGTGATCTCCAGCTTGAACGCCAGTTGCGTCGCGGTCGCAACGGCGGGTGCACGGAACGAGGCGACCAGCTGGTTGGCGTTGGTCAGCGTGACCGACGGGCCCGCCGTCTGGCTCCAGTTGACGTTCGCAACCTGGCCGCTGCCGACCGTGCCGGTCAGCGTGACGGGACGGCCCGCCGCGACGCTGGCGGTGCTGCCCGCCGCCGTGGCGGTGACCGCCTGCGGATTCTCGTCGTCGCAACCGGCCAGCAACGCGCCGCCGAACAGCGCGGTGGTCATGGCCGACACGCCATGGCGCAGCGTCTGGCGGCGCGACAGGCGGGTGGCGATCAGGTCGCTCATATGCGCGTTGGTCGAACGGTTGGTGTCGATGTCGCCGTCGTCATAAGCGACCATGTTGTTGATATCCGACATGGAATTTCCCCCGATACCGCGCGGGAAGCGCTGCGGTAGGCATGGGGGCTTTGCCGCCGAACCAAGTCATGCGCGCTTCATTTCGGCGTCATGTCGGTGACTGATGCATGACTCATGCATGACATGCACGTCATGATGCGGGATTGCTTGACTCGCCTCTTCGATCCGCGTAACGGCACCCCCGCATCCGGATGGGCTTGCCCGTTCGGATTCCGTCCAAGACAGCAGGTGCCGGGGAATATGCCCTGGCTTAATCTCCTGCCGAGACGGGGAAAAGGATTTTGCCGGTCGTGCCACTCGCTGGTCCCGCCCGGTCTGCCCCGCGTTTCTCACGCGTCGGTTGCCCATTCCCCATCGCTGGACACCCCGAGGGGTGGTTTCACCCCCCGGTCAAGCAACCGGGATGGTCGTTCGCGGCCGTTCCAACCATGGAGAATGGCATGGATCGCGATCAAAAGAGCCAGGCCGTCGCCGAACTGAACCGCAACTTCAACGAGGTTGGCGTGGTGGTCATCACCCGCAACCACGGCATGACCGTCGCCCAGTCGACGGCCCTGCGCACGAAGATGCGGGAAGCCGGCGCGACCTACAAGGTCTCGAAGAACCGGCTTGCCAAGATCGCAGCCCAAGGCACCGACTATGCCGGTGTCGCTGACATGCTGACGGGTCCCGTCGGCATTGCCAGCTCGATCGATCCCGTGGCCGCCGCCAAGGTGGCCGTGGACTTCGCCAAGACGACCGACAAGTTCGAGATCGTCGGCGGATCGATGGGTGCGAATGTCCTTGATGTCGCAGGCGTGCAGGCGCTGGCGACTCTGCCCTCGCTGGACGAGCTCCGGGCGAAGCTGGTCGGTCTCATCGTGGCGCCTGCCACGAAGCTGGCCACCATCACCCAGGCTCCCGCGGCGCAGATCGCCCGCGTCCTCGCGGCTTATGCCGACAAGGACAAGGAAGCCGCCTGATCTTCGGGCGAACACGATTGAACTGACACACTCGGGCCACTTCATCCGGCCCGTATTGGAGATAAGAACATGGCAGACCTGAACGCGCTGGTTGACCAGCTGAGCGAGCTGACCGTCCTCGAAGCCGCCGAGCTCTCGAAGATGCTCGAAGAGAAGTGGGGCGTCTCGGCCGCCGCTGCTGTTGCCGCGGCTCCTGCTGCTGGCGGCGCTGCTGCTCCGGCCGCTGAAGAGAAGACCGAATTCGACGTGATCCTCACCGGCGACGGTGGCAAGAAGATCAACGTCATCAAGGAAGTCCGTGCGATCACCGGCCTGGGCCTGACCGAAGCCAAGGCGCTGGTCGAAGGCGCTCCGAAGCCCGTCAAGGAAGGCATTGCCAAGGACGAGGCCGAGAAGATCAAGAAGCAGCTCGAAGAAGCCGGCGCGACCGTCGAGCTCAAGTAATCGGACTGCGGCTGGGCAACCGGCCGCACCCGTTCGCTTGGCGAGCTAAAGTCAAGGGCGGCCCCTTTAGGGGGGTCGCCCTTTTCTTTTGGAAAGGGGCTGGCTCCATCATGCCATTGACCCCAACGATCATCATGCCGTACTATATCAATAATACAGTCGCTGGTCGGATGGCATGGCGGCTGTGTCCGGGGATATGGGGGCAACGGATGCGACGGATCAGCTTTGTCTTTTTGGCGGCCATGACAGGGCTGGCGGGCATGGCGGAGGCCCAGCGCTATCGCCCTGTTTTCCACCCCGACGCGCTGACCGATCGGCCTGCCGGACGCGCGAACGAGGTGCTCGTACTGGGCTCACCGCATCTGTCGGGCCTCCCCGCCAGCTTTCGGCCGGAAATGGTCGAGCCGCTGCTCGCGCGCCTGATCCGCTGGAAGCCGACTGCGGTGGCCAGCGAGAGTATCGCCGGGCTGCAATGCGATGCCATGCGCCACCAGCGCGAACGTCATGCCGAGGAAGTCGAAGCCTATTGCTTCGATCCGAGCGCCGCCGGACGGGCAGCGGGGCTCGACGTTGTTGCCGCCAATGCCAGGGCCGAAGAGCTGCTCGCCGCCTGGCCCACAGCACCGACACCCGCCCAGCGCCGTCGCCTGGCGCTGATCTTCCTCGCCGCCGGGGAACCGGCCTCGGCGATGGTCCAGTGGTTCCGCCTGCCCGCTGATGAGCGACGAGCGGAGGACGGGCTGACGCAGGCGCTGGTGAAGGATCTGCAGGCCCGACTCACGACGAAAAGCGAAACCGAACTGGTCGCCGCGCGGTCGGGGCTGGAGCGGGTCTGGAGCGTCGACGACCAGTCCTTCGTCGGCGCAAAGATCGACGACAAGGCATATGGCGAGGCGATCGCCCGTGCCTGGGACAATCCCGCCGCCAAGGCACACAAGGCCGAGAGCGAGCGGCTCTATGCGGGGATTGCCCAGCCCGACGGGCTGCTGACCCTCTATCGTGCTCTGAACGCGCCGAAGGCCGCCGATCTGGTCTATCGCTCCGACTGGGGGGCCGCGCTCACCGAGCCGTCACCGCAGGGTTATGGGCGGCGTTATGTCGCCTATTGGGAAACCCGCAACCTGCGCATGGTGGCCAATATCCGCGAGGTGCTGGCGCGCGCGCCCGGCACGCGGATGATCGCGATCGTCGGCGCGTCGCACAAACCCTATTACGAAGCTTATCTGAACCAGATGCGCGACGTGACGCTGGTTAATGTCGCCCCCTTTTTGCGATAGGCGCTACTCGGGTTGATCCTGCAGCCTCGACCAAGGCTGCACCCGCCGCACGTCGAGTTCACAAACGCCGCGCAGTTTATGCCGCCTCGCATAGGCCGCCACCCGCGCATCATAATCCGCCGCCAGCGGATCGCCGAAGTTCCAGTCGGGCGGGTTGAAGGTCGAAAAGCCGTTGATCGTCGGCACCCGCCACAACTCGGCCAGGAACATGCCGTCGACATTGTGGGGATAGAGCTTGTGCAGTTCTTCGCTGATGTAGAGCGGCTCTGTCACCCGTGATGCGGTGACGTAGAACAGGTGGCAGTCTCGCGGCGGCCGGGGAATGGCGAACAGGGCGGTACGATGCTCGGCGCGGCTGAGCTGGGCGGGCGTCTCGGCGCTCAGATTCTCGGCGACCAGCAATGCGACAATCGCCGCCGCCCAGGCCGGGCGCTCCGCCCGCAGCCGCGCCGCCTGCGCCCGCCAGCCCGCGACGATGATGAGCAGGAACGGCAGGGTCAGCCACAGCTGGTAGCGCGAGACGGTGCGCAACCCTTTGGCCCCCGGCACCAGTTCGAACACGAGCAGCCAGGGCGAGGCGTACCAGAATTGCAGGGTCAGGACCCAGGCGACCATCATGGCCAGGGTGAAGGCACGCAACGTCACTGGCGCCTCGGCCTGGCCCACGCGTTTCCGCACGACGATCCGCCAGGCCGCGACCAGCAGCAGCGCGACCATCAGCAGCGGAAAGCCCGCCTCATGCTCGCCGCCCAGCACCCGGCGCGGCAGGTCGGGATCGTCGGGCAGCAGATGATGGACCAGCGCGTGGAGCGGCACGAACAGCCAGCCCCATATATAATTGCCCGGGCCCACATTCACCATGTCAATGACCGGCGTGACCAGATAGCCGAGCATGTCCTCCAGCCCCTCGCCCCCCGTCTCGCGCATCTTGGGCAGATAGACGATCAGGAAGGGCAGGATCAGGACGGCAAAGGCCGCGAAGCCGGTCGCGATCGTCCCCGCATGACGGCGCACCAGCCCAAAGGCGACGGCGGGCCGTGCCTGACCGGTCATCCCCCCCCAGCACAACAGGAACAGACAGACCGAAAAGATGGTGAACCAGGCCATGTAGTAGGACGTCATCAGCCACGCCGCCATCAGCGCGGCCAGCCCGACTGCCCTGACCCGCGCCGCACCATGCCGCCCCGCCCCTTCCGCCCGGACGCAAGCGATCGCCAGCATCATCGCGAGCGGCAGCAGCGCGACACTCTGCAACTGGGCATGGACCGCCTGGAGATGGATGTTGCTGGCGATCGTCCACAGCAGTGCGACCAGAACCGCCGCACCCCGCCCCCAGCGCAGGGTGCGCGCGACCAGGGCATAAGCGGAGAAAAAGCCGATCGTCTTGAACGTCAGGATGTTCAGCGTGTCGGCGTGGAACGGGTCCGCGACCAGCCGCCACAGGCTATAGACGATGCCATAGAGGAAATAGCCGTCATTATAGCCCAGCGTGCCGCCATAAGGGTGGAAATAGAAACCGCTATTCCACGACGACACTCCCGACCAGACATTGCGCCAATGTTCGAGGATCGTCATCTCGATCAGCGCATCGCCGCGCTCTCCGAAACCCAGGTCGAACCCGCTGGCGATCGGCACGCGGAAGAATATCAGCATCGCCAATCCATAGGCGATCGCGAATGGCACCATGCCGGTGGCGCGTCCTGTCCATGAAGACGGCGCAAGCGGGGAAAGAGGTCCAGCCATTACCCTCGCCTATGGTCCCGAAGCGGCCCTGTCGAGGGTTGGTACGGATATGCATCGATTCAGGCGAAAGGCCTTGTGCGCGAAGGCTGCGCGGGCGAACATATCGGGCACCCTATCGTTCACGGATCCTACCTCGTGTCGATGCGCCATATTTCCTGTTTTCCATCGACCCGAATGCTGCGCTGGCTGGCGATCGTCTGCACGCCCTGGCTGATCGCAGCGTCTACACCGCGCTACGACTGGTCGAGCGCCGACATATCCTATCTCAAGAATTCGCCCTATCTTGCCGAAGCTGCGCCGTCGCGCGCGCTGTGCCGTCGTTTGATCGATCGCGAACCCGACGCGTCGGAACGCCCTGACAAGGCGCAAGCGGCGGCGCTGAAAGGCTGCAATAGCGAGGCGCTGCTCTATGGTATCGGCCGCCAGGCTGATCCGGTGGCGGCACGGCGCTGCGCCATTCTGGAACGGGACGAAGAGGCCGACACGCCGGACGCCTATTTCGCCGGCTCGGGCATCCTTGCCGTCGCCTATGCCAATGGCTGGGGCGGCGCGCGCGACATCGATCGGGCGATCCATATGGCTTGTGGAATCGACGACGCGGCCAGCGCCACCGAGGACCGGATCGGGCATTTGCAAGCCATGGCGGAAAAGCCCTTCGCCATTTGCGACGATATTTCGAGTGGGGCAGGTGGCGCGATATGCGCGGCCCACCACGCCAGGCTGCGAGATCAGAGCCGCCGACGCCTGATCGCAGGCTGGGCACGGGCCTGGCCCCCAGCGCGCCGGATAGCGTTCGACCATGCTTATGCCAGTATGACAACCTATGCCGAGACGGCGCATGATCTCGATTGCTATGGCGGAACGGCGGCCGCACAGTGCACCATCGATGGGACGCAAACGGATCTCGACCGCTTCGTCGCCAAGATCGGTGCTTTACTCGGCCGCAATGCGCCTCCGCCGGTGCCGCCGGTCAATCGCCGGGCCAATGCGGCCACCGATGCGGCTCGGTGGCAAAGGCGGTTGGCGGATGTGGATGACCGGGAACGACCGGACTTCATGGAAAACGGCCGCAGAACAATCGCCGCTCGCGCCTCTTTCGAACGCGATCTGCTGGCTTTTGCAGCGACCGTTCCTGGTCTTACGGCGCACCGGGCGCGCCGGTCTTTTGCGGATTTGTGAGGCAGGAGCGGCCGGGCATCGGGATCGACAGGCCCGACCGCAAAACCTGACGTCTAAGCAGCCTATTCGGCGGCGACCTCGGCGGTCAGTGCGCTGTCCGGCTGGCTGTACACCCGGTCGAGATAGTGGTTGGCGATGATGTAATGTGCTCGCACCGCAGCGGGGTGGGTCGCCTTCTGGGCCAGTTCGAGTTCGGTTTCGGCACGCTGGTAAAAATAGTCTTCGTCAATCTCAGGCGACGTCATCTCAGGTCTCCAGGGTCCCGACGATGCACCAATAACCCGCGCATCTCCGGGATCTTCTCCAATATTCGTATATGGTTGGGAGGGCCTTTCGGTTCCTGCATCCGGCCTCGCGCGCCCTCCATTCGGCGCAAAACCGCGGTTTTTCCTGTTACAAATCATGGCCGGAAACCGACGGCCTGCTTCAGATCAAGGATCGCTTCGGCGGGTGGTAAAAAGCCGCCGTCCAGTTACCCGGACGGCGGCCCTTTATTTCCAATCCGTTAGCCGGATCAGTCGTTCAGATACTCACCGGCATCAGCGTCCGTGCCGTGACCCGAGGGGGCGACTTCAGCCAGCGGATCGTTGCCGGTGCCGCCAGCGTCACGCGCCGAACGCGCCTGCTCGGCAGCCCGTTCTTCGGCGGCACTGACCGGTGCGACAATCGCCTCGGCCAGCTTGCGCTGCTGCGCCCGGAGCGCGGCGTCGCGGCTGGAGGCCGCCACGCGCAGGCGGTTCATGCCCGCACCGGTGCCCGCCGGGATCAGGCGGCCGACGATGACGTTTTCCTTCAGGCCCATCAGCGTGTCCTGCTTGCCTTGGACCGCCGCCTCGGTGAGGACGCGGGTGGTCTCCTGGAACGACGCCGCCGAGATGAAGCTGCGGGTCTGCAAGCTCGCCTTGGTGATGCCGAGCAGGACGGGCTTGCCCTGCGCACGGACCTGGTTCGCGTCGAGCTTGTCGTTGATCGCGTCCATTTCCTCGCGATCGACCTGCTCGCCCTTCAGCAACGTGGTGTCGCCGCCGTCGGTGATCTCGACCTTCTGCAGCATCTGACGAACGATCGTCTCGATGTGCTTGTCATTGATCTTCACGCCCTGGAGTCGATAGACTTCCTGGATTTCGCTGACCAGATATTCGGCCAGCGGCTCCACGCCCATCGTCTCCAGAATGTCGTGCGGATCGGGCGAACCGCCGATCAGGTTGTCGCCACGCTTGACGTAGTCGCCTTCCTGAACGTCGATCACCTTCGACTTCGGCACCAGATACTCGACGACCTCGCCGCCATCCTCGGGCTGGATGCCGATCTTGCGCTTCGCCTTGTAGTCCTTGCCGAACACGACACGGCCCGAGACCTTGGCGATGATCGCCGAGTCCTTCGGAACGCGTGCCTCGAACAGCTCGGCGACGCGCGGCAGACCGCCGGTGATGTCGCGGGTCTTGGCCGATTCACGCGCGACACGGGCCAGAACGTCACCGCCCTGCACCTGCGCCCCGTCCTCGACCGAGAGCGTCGCACCCGGCGCCAGCATGTAGCGACCGGCCTCGCCCGAATTGTCGTCGAGCAGGGTCATGCGCGGACGCAGATCCTCCTTCGACTTGGTCGAGGCGCGGTACTCGGTGACGACGCGCTGGGCGATACCCGTGGCTTCGTCGACCTGCTCGGTCAGGGTCTTGCCCTCGATCAGGTCCTGGAACTTCACCGTACCGGGGTTTTCCGTGATCACCGGCATGGTGAACGGATCCCACTCGGCCATGCGGTCGCCCTTGGACACGATGTGGCCATCGTCGAACAGCACATACGCACCATAGGGGATACGGTCGACCGAGAGCTCGCGGCCGTCCATGTCGACGATCGCGATCTCACCCGAACGGCTGAGAACCACGCGGCGGCCACGCTGATCGGTAATCAGGCGCAGGTCGCGGAATTCGACGGTACCATCGGCCGCCGCTTCCAGGTTCGACTGCTCGTTCAGCTGCGCCGCACCACCGATGTGGAAGGTACGCATGGTCAGCTGCGTACCCGGCTCACCGATCGACTGCGCCGCGATGACGCCGACCGCTTCGCCGATGTTCACCGGCGTACCGCGGGCGAGGTCACGGCCATAGCACTTACCGCAGACACCGATCTTCGATTCGCAAACCAGCGGGCTGCGAATCTTGACCGACTGGGTGTTCGCCGCCTCGATCTTCGCGACCATCGGCTCGTCGAGCAGGACGCCCGATGCGATGATGACTTCGCCGGTCTTGGCGTTGACGATGTCCTCGGCCGTAGTGCGGCCCAGGATACGCTCACCGAGCGACGCGATGGTCGAACCGCCCTGCACGATCGCCTTCATCTCCAGGGCGCGGGTCGTGCCGCAATCCTCTTCGATGATGACGCAGTCCTGCGACACGTCCACCAGACGGCGGGTCAGATAACCCGAGTTCGCCGTCTTCAGTGCCGTGTCGGCCAGGCCCTTACGCGCGCCGTGGGTCGAGTTGAAGTATTCAAGAACGGTCAGACCTTCCTTGAAGTTCGAGATGATCGGCGTTTCGATGATCTCGCCCGACGGCTTGGCCATCAGGCCGCGCATACCCGCCAGCTGCTTGATCTGGGCGGGGCTACCACGGGCGCCCGAGTGGGCCATCATGTAGATCGAGTTGATCGGCTTCTCACGGCCTTCCATCGGGCCGTCCTCGTAATGCCGAACCGCCTTGATCTCGTTCATCATCGAGTTCGCCACCTGGTCGCCGCAACGGCTCCAGGCGTCGATCACCTTGTTGTACTTCTCCTGCTGCGTGATCAGGCCGTCCTGATACTGCTGCTCGAAGTCCTTCACCTGCTCGCGCGTCTCGTCGACCAGACGATCCTTGTCCGGCGCGATGATCATGTCGTCCTTGCCGAACGAGATGCCGGCGCGGAACGCGTGACGGAAGCCCAGCGCCATGATCGCGTCGGCGAACAGCACGGTCTCCTTCTGGCCGGTGTGGCGATACACCTCGTCGATCACCTCGCCGACGTCCTTCTTGGTCAGGACGCGGTTGACGATGTCGAAGGGCACCTTGTGGCTCTTCGGCAGGCACTCGCCCAGCAGCATGCGACCCGGCGTGGTCTCATAGCGCTTGAGATACTGGTTGCCCTGCTCATCGGTCTGCGGAACGCGGCTGATGATCTTGGTGTGCAGCGTGACGGCACCGGCGAAGAGGGCCTGATGGACCTCCTCCATGTCCGCCAGCATCATACCCTCGCCCGGTTCCTTCTGCTTCTCAAGCGAGAGGTAATACAGTCCCAGCACCATGTCCTGCGACGGCACGATGATCGGCTTGCCGTTGGCGGGCGACAGGATGTTGTTGGTCGACATCATCAGGACGCGCGCTTCCAGCTGCGCTTCGAGCGACAGCGGAACGTGCACGGCCATCTGGTCGCCGTCGAAGTCGGCGTTGAACGCCGAGCAGACCAGCGGGTGAAGCTGGATCGCCTTGCCCTCGATCAGCACCGGCTCGAACGCCTGGATGCCCAGACGGTGAAGCGTCGGCGCGCGGTTCAGCATGACCGGGTGCTCGCGGATCACCTCGTCCAGGATGTCCCAGACTTCCTTGCGCTCCTTCTCGACCCACTTCTTGGCCTGCTTCAGGGTCATCGACAGACCCTTGGCGTCCAGACGGGCGTAGATGAACGGCTTGAACAGCTCGAGCGCCATCTTCTTCGGGAGGCCGCACTGGTGCAGCTTCAGCTCCGGGCCGGTCACGATGACCGAACGGCCCGAATAGTCGACGCGCTTGCCGAGCAGGTTCTGACGGAAGCGGCCCTGCTTGCCCTTCAGCATGTCGGACAGCGACTTCAGCGGACGCTTGTTGGCGCCCGTGATCGTGCGGCCGCGACGGCCATTGTCGAACAGCGCGTCGACCGCTTCCTGCAACATGCGCTTTTCGTTGCGGACGATGATGTCCGGCGCACGCAGTTCCATCAGGCGCTTCAGGCGGTTGTTGCGGTTGATGACGCGGCGATACAGATCGTTCAGGTCCGAGGTTGCGAAGCGACCGCCGTCCAGCGGCACCAGCGGGCGCAGCTCGGGCGGGATGACCGGAATGACTTCCAGGATCATCCATTCGGGACGGTTGCCCGATTCCAGGAAGCTCTCGACGACCTTCAGGCGCTTGATGATCTTCTTGGGCTTCAGCTCCGACTTGGTCGTCGCCAGCTCTTCGAGCAGCGCGACCTTCTCGCCTTCCAGGTCGAGATTCTCGAGCATGATGCGGACCGCCTCGGCGCCGATGCCGGCCGAGAAGGCGTCCTCGCCATATTCATCCTGCGCGTCGAGCAGTTCGTCCTCGGTGAGAAGCTGATACTTCTCCAGCGGGGTCAGGCCCGGCTCGATGACGATATAGGCTTCGAAGTACAGCACGCGCTCGAGCTGCTTGAGCTGCATGTCGAGCAGCAGGCCGATGCGGCTCGGCAGCGACTTCAGGAACCAGATGTGCGCGACGGGCGCGGCCAGTTCGATATGGCCCATCCGCTCGCGGCGGACCTTCGACACCGTAACTTCGACACCGCACTTTTCGCAGACGATGCCCTTGTACTTCATGCGCTTGTACTTGCCGCACAAGCATTCGTAATCCTTGATCGGGCCGAAGATGCGCGCGCAGAACAAGCCGTCACGTTCCGGCTTGAACGTACGGTAGTTGATCGTCTCGGGCTTCTTGATTTCGCCGAACGACCAGGAACGGATCTTGTCGGGCGACGCGATGCCGATCTGAATCTGGTCGAAGGTTTCCGGCTTGGCCACCGGATTGGCGAAGTTGGTCAGTTCGTTCATCTTGCTTTCCTCACAGGGAGGGAAAATTCATCGGGCGAGGTAGACAAGGTGCCGGTGGAGCATGGGCCTCACCGGCTTCCCTGATCTTACTCCGCCGCCTCGGCCAGACCGTCGTCCTGGGCGTCTTCCATCGACTTGAGGTCGACGTTGAGACCCAGCGAGCGCATTTCCTTGACCAGCACGTTGAAGCTCTCCGGGATGCCCGCCTCGAAGGTGTCGTCGCCCTTGACGATCGCTTCGTAGACCTTGGTGCGGCCGACTACGTCGTCCGACTTCACCGTCAGCATTTCCTGGAGCGTGTACGCCGCGCCATAAGCCTGCAGCGCCCACACTTCCATCTCACCGAAGCGCTGGCCACCGAACTGCGCCTTACCACCCAGCGGCTGCTGGGTAACGAGGCTGTACGGCCCGATCGAACGCGCGTGGATCTTGTCGTCGACCAGGTGGTGGAGCTTCAGCATGTAGATGATGCCCACGGTCACCTTGCGGTCGAACTGATCGCCGGTGCGCCCGTCGAACAGGTCCGACTGGCCCGAAGTGTGCAGACCCGCCAGCTCCAGCATCTCCGACACGTCGCTCTCACGCGCGCCGTCGAACACCGGGGTCCCCATCGGCACGCCGGTGCGGATGTTCTGGACCAGCTCGGCCACTTCCTCGTCGTCCCGGTTCTGGATGTCTTCGGCATAGTGATCGCCGTAGATTTCCACGAGCCGCGACTTAACCGCTTCCGGCACCGCGCCCGGCTTGGCGTCGGGATTGGCTTCGCGCCAATCCTCGAGTTGCGCCGCGACCTGCATACCCAGGTTGCGCGCCGCCCAGCCCAGATGCGTCTCGAAGATCTGACCGACGTTCATGCGCGACGGCACGCCCAGCGGGTTCAGCACGAGATCGACCGGCGTACCGTCCGCGAGGAAGGGCATGTCCTCCTGCGGCAGGATGCGGCTGATGACGCCCTTGTTGCCGTGCCGGCCGGCCATCTTGTCGCCCGGCTGCAGCTTGCGCTTCACCGCGACGAAGACCTTGACCATCTTCAGCACGCCCGGCGGCAGCTCGTCACCACGCTCCAGCTTGTCGCGGCGGTCATGGAACTTGTCCGTGATCCGCTTGGCGGCTTCGTCATATTGCGCCTTGACCGCTTCCAGATCGCTCTGGCGCGCGTCGTCGGCGACGGCGAACTTCCACCATTCGTGACGATCGACCGATTCCAGCACCTCGGCGTCGATGACGATGCCCTTCTTCACGCCCTTCGGCGCGGCGGTGGCGGTCTGGTCGAGCAGCATCTCGCGCAGGCGGCTCCAGGTCGCCCGGTTGAGGATCGTGCGCTCGTCGTCGGCATCCTTCTTCAGACGCTCGATCTCCTCGCGCTCGATCGCCATCGCGCGCTCGTCCTTGTCGATGCCGTGACGATTGAAGACGCGCACGTCGACGATCGTACCGGCCACGCCCGGCGGCAGACGGAGCGAGGTGTCGCGCACGTCGCTCGCCTTTTCACCGAAGATCGCGCGGAGGAGTTTTTCCTCCGGCGTCATCGGCGATTCGCCCTTCGGCGTGATCTTGCCGACCAGGATGTCGCCCGGCTCCACCTCGGCGCCGACATAGACGATGCCCGCCTCGTCGAGGTTGCGCAGCGCTTCCTCGCCGACGTTCGGGATGTCGCGGGTGATGTCTTCCGGCCCGAGCTTGGTATCGCGCGCCATGACTTCGAACTCGTCGATATGGATCGACGTGAACACGTCGTCCTTCACGATCCGCTCGGAGATGAGGATCGAGTCCTCATAGTTGTAGCCGTTCCAGGGCATGAACGCGACGAGCGCGTTGCGGCCCAGCGCCAGCTCGCCGAACTCGGTCGAGGGGCCGTCGGCGATCACGTCGCCTGCCTTCACGACGTCGCCCACCTTCACCAGCGGACGCTGGTTGATGCAGGTCGACTGGTTCGAACGCTGGAACTTCATCAGCGTGTAGATGTCGACGCCCGACTTGCCCGCATCGACCTCTCCGGTTGCACGAACCACGATGCGGCTGGCATCGACCTGGTCGACGATACCGGCGCGCTTCGCCGCGATCGCCGCACCCGAGTCGCGGGCCACGGTCTCTTCCATGCCGGTGCCGACGAAGGGCGCTTCCGCCTTCACCAGCGGCACGGCCTGACGCTGCATGTTCGAGCCCATGAGCGCGCGGTTGGCGTCGTCGTTTTCCAGGAACGGAATGAGCGAGGCGGCGACCGAGACGAGCTGCTTCGGCGACACGTCCATCAGGGTGATCTGATCGGGCAGCGCCATCAGGAATTCACCCGCCTGACGTGCCGAGACCAGGTCCTCGGTGAAGCGGTTGTCGGCATCCGTCGCGGCCGAAGCCTGGGCGACGGTGTGCTTCTGCTCTTCCATCGCCGACAGGTACACGACCTCGTCGGTGACCTTGCCGTCGATCACCTTGCGGTACGGCGTCTCGATGAAGCCGTACTTGTTGACGCGGGCGAAGGTCGACAGCGAGTTGATCAGACCGATGTTCGGGCCTTCCGGCGTTTCGATCGGGCAGATACGGCCATAGTGCGTCGGGTGAACGTCGCGGACTTCGAAGCCCGCGCGCTCACGCGTCAGACCGCCCGGCCCGAGCGCCGAGACGCGACGCTTGTGCGTCACTTCGGACAGCGGGTTGGTCTGGTCCATGAACTGCGACAGCTGCGACGAACCGAAGAACTCACGCACCGCGGCGACCGCGGGCTTGGCGTTGATCAGGTCGTTCGGCATCACGGTCGACACGTCGACCGATGACATGCGCTCCTTGACCGCACGCTCCATGCGCAGCAGGCCGACGCGATACTGGTTCTCCAGCAGCTCGCCCACCGAACGCACGCGGCGGTTGCCGAGATTGTCGATATCGTCGATCTCGCCCTTGCCGTCCTTCAGGTCGACCAGCGTCTTGACGACCGCCAGGATGTCCTCGGTGCGCAGCGTCGTCACCGTGTCCGGGCAATCGAGGTCGAGGCGCATGTTCAGCTTGACGCGACCCACGGCCGACAGGTCGTAGCGATCGGGATCGAAGAACAGGCCCGCGAACAGCGACTCCGCCGTCTCCAGCGTCGGCGGCTCGCCGGGGCGCATCACGCGGTAGATGTCCGACAGCGCCTGCTCGCGCTCTTCGGCCTTGTCGGCCTTCAGCGTGTTACGGATCCACGGGCCGGTGGCGACATGGTCGATGTCGAGCAGCTCGATCGTGTCGACGCCCGCCTTGTCCAGCGCTTCGAGGTTTTCAGCGCTGATCTCGTCACCGGCTTCGACGTAGATTTCGCCGGTCTGCTCGTTGATGAGGTCATAGGCCGAGTAGCGACCGAAGATTTCCTCGGTCGGGATCAGCAGCTGCGACAGGCCGTCCTTCGCGGCCTTGTTGGCGGCACGCGGGCTGATCTTCTGACCGGCCGGGAACACGACCTCGCCCGAGCTGGCGTCGACGATGTCGAACATCGGCTTGGCGCCGCGCCAGTTCTCGGCCTGGAACGGGATTTTCCAGCCGCCGTCGCCGCGCACGAAGGTCAGGCGGTTGTAGAAATAGTTGAGGATTTCTTCCGAGTTCATGCCCAGCGCATAGAGCAGCGCCGTCACTGGCAGCTTGCGCTTGCGGTCGATACGGACGTTGACGATGTCCTTGGCATCGAACTCGAAGTCCAGCCACGAGCCGCGATACGGGATCACGCGCGCGGCGAACAGATACTTGCCCGAGGCATGGGTCTTGCCGCGGTCATGATCGAACAGCACGCCCGGCGAACGGTGCATCTGGCTGACGATGACGCGCTCGGTGCCGTTGATGAAGAAGGTGCCGTTCTCCGTCATCAGGGGCATGTCGCCCATGTAGACGTCCTGCTCCTTGATATCGATGACCGACTTGGCTTCGGTATCGGGGTCGACCTCGAACGCGGTCAGGCGCAGCGTGACGCGCATCGGCGCGGCATAGGTGATGCCCCGCTGGCGGCATTCCTCGACGTCGAACTTCGGGTCCTCGAGGACGTAATCGTCGAAGTCGAGATAGGCGGTGCCCGCGAAATCCTGGATCGGGAAGACGCTGCGCAGCGTCTT
>NZ_LDTF01000079.1 GCF_001477495.1 Sphingomonas yabuuchiae | reverse complement strand
GGCGCGCGGTGGACGCTGGCGCGGCGACGGCAATTCCTGGCGGCGCTGGCGGTCAGTGCCGATGCGGGGGCGGCGGCACGCGCGGTGGGAGAGACGCTGCGGGCCGCACGCACCTTGCGGGCGCGCGACCGGGCCTTTGCCGAGGCCTGGGACGACGCGATCGGCGCGGCGCACGCGCTGGTCGAGGAAGGGCTGCTGCGCCGGATGCTGACCCTGTTGGCGGCCGAGGAGGGGGCGGAGGGCGGAGAGGCCGGTGCGGGGACCACCGGCCTCTCCATCACCCCGCCGCTCAGCGCCACCGAGGTGCAATTCTATCTGAAGCTGCTCGCCCGCCGCGATGCGCAGGCCAGGGCGGGTGACGGCGCGGGCGAAGCGGCGAGGGCCGACGCGGCCGAAACCGATGCGGCGCTGGAACGCGCGCTCGATGGGCTGGCGCGGCGGCGATTGAAGGGGATGGCGTGATGGCGAGCGAGGATGCGGCGACGCGGCTCGCCACGCTGGCGATGCTGGAGCCAGGTGCGCGCGAACAGGCGCTGGCCGCACTGAGCCCCGCCCAGAAGCGCGAACTGGTCGAGCGATGGGAATTATGGGCACACGCGGGACAGGTCGCGCCACCGGGTGACTGGCGGGTCTGGCTGATCCGCGCCGGGCGCGGCTTCGGCAAGACGCGCGCGGGGGCGGAGTGGGTGAGTGCGCTCGCCCGCGAGCAACCGGGCGCGCGGATCGCCTTGATGGGGGCGACGCTGACGATGGAGCTGGACGCGAGCGGCTGGCCCGCCGCTTATCTCTACCGTGCCGGGGGGCCGGGTGACGACCTTGCCGGTCGATCCGGTCCGGCCTCAAGTCGTGCATCTGAAAAGCTGCCACCCGCTCGACGATCATTACGGGCTGGGCTGCCTGGGCGCGGCGGCGGGGGCGATCGCGATCCACAATGCGGCGGCCGCCTGGAACCGCGCGCTGCTCGACAATGCGGCGCGACCTTCGGGCGCTCTGGTCTATGATCCGGGTGACGGTTCAACGCTGACCCCCGACCAGTTCGAGCGGTTGCGCGCCGAGATGGAGGGTTTCGCGGGCAGCGGCAATGCGGGGCGTCCGCTGCTGCTGGAGGGCGGGCTGAAGTGGCAGGCGATGAGCCTGACTCCGGCCGAGCTGGACTTCATCGCGGCCAAGTCGGCGGCCGCGCGTGAGATCGCGCTGGCCTTCGGGGTGCCGCCGATGCTGCTCGGCCTGCCCGGCGACAACACCTATGCCAATTATCGCGAGGCGAACCGCGCGCTGTGGCGGCAGGCGATCCTGCCGCTGGCGGGCGCGATCCTGAGCGGACTGGCGCAGGGACTGGCGGGCTGGTTCGAGGGGGCGAGCCTGTCGGTCGACATCAACCGCGTCACCGCGCTGGCCGAGGAACGCCAGATGCTGTGGGCCATGGCGGCGAGCGCCGACTTCCTCGATCCGGCGGAGAAGCGCCAGATGGTCGGCTTGTCATGAGCGGGGACGTTCTGGCGCGGCTGCTGGCGCAGGCGGCGGATAGTGGTGCGGACCTCGTCACGCTGCGTGCGGTGGCGGAGGAAGCGGGCGAACTGGGCGCAACGCGCGCGCTGACCCGGCTGGGCCTCGCCGATGCCGACGCGGCAGGCCTTCGTCAACGGATCGGGGGTCAACCGGCCCAAGGGCTTTCTGACCAACCCGATCTCGACCGCCAAGGACGGGGTGCGCCCGTTCGGCACGCTGCAATATATCCCGAGCGGCGTGGCGGGCGCGTTCATGGCGGGCGGGGAGGACCGGCTGATCGAGCTGGTCCAGCTATTGCGGGCGCCCTATCGGCAGGGGGCATGCTTCGTGATGAACGCCGCCACCTCGGCCCGCATCCGCAAGCTGAAGACGACGGACGGTCAATTCCTCTGGGCGCCGGGGCTTGCGGCGGGCCAGCCTGCGACGCTGCTCGGTTATCCGGTGGTCGAGGCGGAGGACATGCCCGATGTCGGCCTGGACGCTACCGCCATCGCCTTCGGCAATTTCCAGGCGGGGTACCTGATCACCGAGCGTGCCGAAACCGCGATCCTGCGCGATCCGTACAGCAACAAGCCGTTTGTCACCTTCTATGCCACGCGGCGAGTCGGCGGCTGTGTCAGCGACTCGGAGGCGATCAAGCTGATGAAGTTCGCGACGGCCTAAGTCCCTGAAAAATCGGGGCAGCCGACAAAGGGCTGCCCCGTAGTTCAGGGAGGATGCCGAACCGGCCGGGGGGCGCGGGGTCGGCATGGCCGGTGCCCAAGGGGGAGGAGGGCAGCGGCTGTCCCACTCTCTGCGCGCCAACTGTGACGCCCGTGTGTCGGACCTGTCGCAGTTTGTATCGATGAAGGAGTTTACATGATGAGCGGGACGAAGGAGGCCATGCCCCCGGCGACCGTGACGGCGGCGGCCGGTGCGGTGCGCGCATTGCTGCGGCTGGAGGCGGGCAACGAAGCGGCGCTGGTCGAGCGAGTCGCGGGCGTCGCGCTGGGGCTGGCCGAATCCTTTAGCGGGCAGATGCTGATCCGGCGGCTCGTCGAGGAGCCGATGCCGGGATCGGTGGCGTGGCAGGCACTGGCGGAGACGCCGGTCGTGACGATCCTGTCCGGCGGTGAAAACGCGATCGACCGGGACGGGCGCGGCTGGGTCCGCCTGCGGGAGGCCGCGACGGCGCGCTATCGCGCGGGCCTGGCCGAGGGTTGGGATAGCCTGCCGCCCGAGATCGCACACGGCGTGGCGATCATGGGCGCGCACCTGTTCGACAATCGCGATGCCGCCGCTGTGCCGCCCGCCGCCGTCGCCGCGCTCTGGCGACCCTATCGGCGGATGCGACTCGATCGCCCGAGGCAGGCATGACCGCGCGGGAGGCGTTGCGGGCCGGGTTGATGAATGCGCTCCGCCCCGTGCTGACGCCGCTGGGCATGGCGCTGTTCGACGCGGTGCCGGTGCGGGCGAGCGTGCCGCAAGCCGTGCTGGGCGAACCAAGCGACAGCGACTGGGGGGCGGCCGGGATCGAGGGGCGCGAACTGCGCGTCGCGCTGACCCTGACCGATGAGGGGGAGCAGCCCCGTCGCTTGCGCGCCTGTGTCCAGGCGGCGGAGGCGATCGGACTGCCCGAGATGCTGGCGGACGGCTGGCGGGTGGCGGGACTGAGCGTAACCGCGCCCCGCATGGCGAAGACCGGCGCGCGCTGGAGTGCGAGCGTCGAATGGCGCGCCCGGCTGTGGCGCGCGGGACAATAGGGGGACGGGACATGGCAATCGAAAAGGGAAGCGCCTTTCTGCTCAAGATCGGTGACGGGGCCGAGCCGCCCGCCTTCGCCACGATGGCGGGGCTGCGCACCACGCAACTGTCGATCAATGGCGAGACGGTGGTGGTGACCAGCAAGGATTCGGGCGGCTGGCGCGAATTGCTGTCGGGGGCCGGCGTGCGGCATGTCAGCGTGGCGGGCGCGGGCGTCTTCACCGGATCGGCGGCGGAGGCGCGGATGCGCGGCCATGCGCTGGCGGGCACGATCGAGACGCGCTTCGACCCGCGATACTGGACGGTCGATTTTCCACGCCCGATGATGGCGGCGGTGGTCGCGAGCGCGCCCGATGCGTAGCGGATCGATGCGGTATTCTATCGTGCCGACGATCTGGCGGGGCTGATCTGGGAATCGGTCGACCGGCACGACCATCCGCTGCTGCGCTACGACACGGTGCGCGACTATCGCGATTGCCGGTTGCGGTTCCGCTGGCGCTCCGGCGGGATCAAGCCGCTGGATGCACGGCATGGGCCGACGCTGACGATCGAGGGGCGTGACGAGAGCGGCAAGGCCCGCGCCTGGTATGTCCGGCTGTGGAACTATGCGACCGGCACGCCGGAGGATGCGGAGGTCGTGATCGACTTCGCCAATCTTGCGGGCGGGTTCCGGTTTCCGGAGGAGCGCGATTCCGTCTGGGCGGGCGATGTCGACCGGATGTTCGTTTCGCTGGTCGCCCCCGATTACGATGCCGGCGCGCAGTTCCTCGCACGGCCGCAGGAGGGCTGGGTCGAGCTGACCGGTATCGCCTGTGACGGGCCGGGGGCGGTGATCGGGGTCGGCGCGGCGGTGCTACCCGAACAGGGATTCCGCATCGCCAGCGGGTATGACGACAGCTATCACCTGACGCCGCAGCGTTTGCTGCGCAACATGCTGCACCTCGGCTATCGCGGCGGCATCGTCCATTATGTCGGCATGAGCCATTATTTCCGGCTCGAACGCAGCGGGGACGGCCTCTACGCCAGCCTTGTTGGCGGGGCGCTGAACGTGGCGTCCACGGCGTGGCATCGCGGTTTCGCGGGCGAGGCGAAGGCACTGGGCTACGACCTGATCTGGTCGCTGTCCTATGAACTGTTCGACGCGCATTGCTGGGGCGACTGGAAGCAGCGTTCGGCCGATGGTGCGCCCGCCCTGACCGGCTGGGAGCCGCCCTCGACATTGCTCAGCCCGGCGCATGGCGGCGCGATGGCCTATCTCCAGGCGGTGGCGCGGGCGTTTCTGGCGATCGGGCAGGCGGCGGGGCTTGCTCCGCAATTCCAGGTCGGCGAGCCCTGGTGGTGGGTGCGCCCCTCGGACGGGGCCCCATGCCTGTACGATGCGGCGGCGGTGGCGGCCTTTGCGCCCGTGCCGATGGCGAGCATGACGGGGGCGAAGACGCAAGCGCAGCGCGACACGCTCGACCGCGCGGGGGCGTGTCTGGCGGCCTCGACGGCGGCGCTGTGCGCGGCGGCGAAGGCGGCGGCGCCGGGCTGTGTCACGCACCTGCTCACCTATCTGCCGACCGTGCTCGACCCGCAGGCCCCCGAGGCCAAGCGCGCCAACATGCCGGTCGGCTGGGCGAGCCCGGCCTTCGATGTGTTGCAGCTGGAGGATTATGACTGGGTGACGGCGGGCGACACCGCCTCGACCCGCAAGGGCGTCGCGCTGGCCGAGGCACGGCTCGGCTATCCGCCGGAGCGCCAGCATTATCTGTCGGGCTTCGTGCTGCGCGCCGACCAGCGCGCGCAGTGGGGCTGGATCGCCGAGGCGGCGCAGACGGCACGCGAGCGTGGCGTGGCTGCGGCCTATCTGTGGGCGATGCCGCAGGTGATGCGCGACGGGTTCGTGTGCTGGGAAGGGGAGGAGGACGAGGTGCAGGCTTTCGACGATGTGCTGTTCCCGCTGGCGCTGGGCCGCGAGGCGGAGGTGACGCCGGGCTTCTCGACCGCGATCCTGACCAGCGCCGGCGGGCGAGAGGCACGCAATGCCGCCTGGGCGGAGGCGCGGACGACCTATGATGTCGGCCCCGGCATCCGCTCGGCCGAGGACATCGCCACGCTGCTCGGCTTCTTCCGGGCGCGGATGGGACCGGCGCGGGGTTTCCGCCTGCGCGATCCGTTTGATAGCATCGGCGCGGACGAAGCGATCGGCACCGGCGACGGCGTCACGCGCCGCTTCGCACTGGCCCGCCATTATGGCGGCCAGTCGCGCCGTATCACCCGGCCGGTGGCGGGGAGTGTCTCCGTGAAGGTCGCGGGCCTCGCCGTCACCGGGTTCGCGCTGGAGCCGGGCGGTTGGCTGCTGTTCGACACCGCACCCGCCAAGGGCGCAGCGATCGCCGCCAGCTTCATCTTCGACGTGCCCGTCCGCTTTGCCGAGGATCGGCTGAGCACGACGCTGGCCGGGTTCCGGGCGGGCGCGGCGGCGTCGGTCCCGCTGGTCGAGGTGCGGGAGGCATGAGCGCCGACACGCTGACGACATGGGTGCTGTGCTGGCGGATCGAGCGGTGCGACGGGGTGACGATCGGGCTGACGGGCCACGACCATGACCTGTGGATCGAGGGGCTTCGCTGTCGCGCCGCGCCCGGCCTGACGCCCAGTGCGATCCTGCGCGGCGATGGCCTAGACCCCGATCTGATGGAGGCGTCGGGGGCGCTGACCAGCGCGGCGATCGGCGAGCGCGATCTTCTGGGCGGCCGCTGGGACGGGGCGAGCGTGGCGGCCCTCGCGGTCGACTGGACCGGCGAAGCGGCGCCCGTGCCGCTGGGACAGGGAACGATCGGCGCGGTCCAGCTGGGCGAGGGCGGCTTTACCGCCGAATTGCGCGGGGTGGCGGCATCGCTCGACCGACCGGTGGCGGAGGAGACCTCGCCCGACTGCCGCGCCGCGCTGGGCGACCGGCGGTGCCGCGTGGCGATGGCGGGGCGGCGGCGGTTCGTGCGGGTGGGCCGATACTGCCCGCCTCGCCCGGCCGGATCGCGCGGGCGGCGGACAGGGTGACCGGCACGACCCGGCTGATCGCGTTCGAGGCACCGCCGCTGACCGACGAACTGCACTCGGCGCCGCGCCTGTCGGTGGTGGCGGCGGGCGGCCCGGGCTGGCGACAGGCAGAACTGGCCTATAGCCTCGACGACGGCGCGAACTGGACGGCGCTCGGCCCGACGGCATTGCCCGGCATCATCGGGGTGGTCAGCGCGGTGACGCCCGGCGGCGGCAGCGCCCTGGTCGATCGTCGGGGAAGGTTCGATGTGCAATTGGCCGAGGATCTGGCGGATGCCGATGACGCCGCGCTGGATGCGGGTGCCAACCTCGCCTGGATCGATGGCGAACTGATCCAGTTCGCGCAGGTACGGCCGCTGGGTGACAGGCACTGGCGGCTGAGCGGTCTGCGACGCGGGCTGCGTGGGACGGAGGCGATGATCGGGCTGGCGCTGCCCGGCGCATCCTTCGTCCTGATCGCGCCCGGCTCGGTGCGGACATTGGACGTGCCGGTCGCGATGCTCGGCCGCAGCGTCCGTTTCCTGGCGCACGGCCTGGGCGACCCGGTCGAGGGCGTCCGGACCGCCGCCGCGGTGACGGGCCTGTCGGTCCTGCCGCCATCGCCGATCGGCTGGCGGTGTCGGCGCGGTGCGGACGGGCGCGTCACCATCGGTTGGACGCGGCGGAGCCGGATCGGCTGGCGCTGGCTGGACCGGGTGGATGCGCCGCTCGGCGAGGAAACGGAGCGCTATCGCATCGCCATCGGCGACCGGGTCGAGGAACTGTCCGCACCCGTGTGGAGCGGCACGGTGGCGGACGGAACGCGGGTGGCGATCCGGCAGATCGGGACCTGGGGTGCCTCGGCGCCGCTGGTCGGAATCGTGGGGGAGGGATGATGACGACGAACGACACGCCGCGCTGGATGTTGCCGTTGCTGGCGGCGGGACAGGCGCAGAAGGAATTGACCCACAACGAGGCGCTGAGCCTGCTCGACCTGGTCGTGCAGCCCTGCGTCGAGGCGGTCGGCGTGAATGCGCCGCCCGCCAGTCCGCTGCCCGGCCAGGCCTGGATCGTCGGCGACCGGCCGGACGATATCTGGACGGGCCGTGCCGGAATGATGGCAGGCTGGACCGAGGGCGGCTGGCGATTCCTCGTTCCGCGGGTAGGATTGTCGGTGTGGAGTCGGGCCGATGACTGCCGGTGCGAATGGGATGGAAACCAGTGGCGGCTGGGCCGTGTCGCCGCCCGGTCGCTGGTGATCGAAGGAAAAAAAGTTGTTGGCGCGCAACGACCAGGCATCGCGCTGCCATCTGGCGGGCAAGTCGTTGATTCCGAAGCACGTTTGGCGCTGAACGCGATCATTGGGGCGCTTCGCGACCATGGTCTGGTGGCCGCGGGCTGACCGGAAATCTGTGCTTTTAATGCCACAGTCGCGGGCTTTTGTTCGCTTGCGTGGAAACCAACGCTCCGATAGTGGGTTTGCGCTGTCCGTAGTGACAACCAAGAAAGGGGACTATGATGCGGAAGCTTGCCATTGTTCTGGCACTCGCCTCCACCGCTCTGGCTTCGCCTGCCCTCGCCCGCGACAAGTCGTGGTACGTCGGCATCGAAGGCGGCGGGATGATCGTCGAGGACATCGATTATGATGTCACCGGCACGCGCACCGGCGTTGCGACCGTCGACCATGACTATGGTTATGACGTTGACGGCGTGATGGGTTACGACTTCGGTGGTTTCCGTCTGGAAACCGAAGTCGGCTATCGCCGCGCGACGGTTGACGGCTACAGCTCGACCACGCTGACCAACACCGGCATCGGTGCTGGCACCGTCCCGGCTGGCAGCTACAGCTATGCCGGTGGTTCGACCTCGGCACTCAGCTTCATGCTGAACGGCTTGCTCGACTTCGGTGCCGACGACGGCATCCAGGGCTTCGTCGGCGGCGGTGTCGGTGTGGCTCGCGTCAAGGCGAACTACGCGCTCAACAACCGCGCTGACTTCCTGAACGACTCGGACACCGTGTTCGCGTGGCAGGCTCTGGCGGGCATCCGTGCACCGCTGACCGACCACATCGACGCGACGCTGAAGTATCGCTTCTTCAACGCCGAGAACGTCAAGCTGGTCGACGTCGCCAACAACACGCATGACGGCCGCTTCCGGTCGCACTCGCTGCTGGGTGGCGTGGCGTACAACTTCGGTGAGCCGGCTGCTCCGCCGCCTCCGCCGCCGCCCCCGCC
>NZ_LDTF01000078.1 GCF_001477495.1 Sphingomonas yabuuchiae | reverse complement strand
CGCCCCACCCCCGGCCCCTCCCCTGAAGGGGAGGGGAGAGAAGGATTCCGATGCGCTACCTGCCCCTTACCTCTTCCGATCGGGCCGAGATGCTCTCGGTCATCGGTGCCGGATCGGTCGACGACCTGTTCGTCGACGTGCCCGAATCCGCCCGCCTGTCCGGCCCCATCGAAGGGCTGCCCAACCACGCGTCCGAACTGGCGGTCGAGCGGCACATGACCGCGCTTGCCCGCAAGAATGTCGTGGCGGGCGACGTGCCCTTCTTCCTGGGCTGCGGCGCCTATCGCCATCACGTTCCCGCCAGCGTCGATCATCTGATTCAGCGCGGTGAGTTCCTGACCGCCTATACGCCCTATCAGCCGGAAATCGCGCAGGGCACGCTGCAGATGCTGTTCGAGTTCCAGACGCAGGTCGCGCGTCTGCTCGGCACCGATGTCGCCAACGCCTCCATGTATGACGGCTCGACCGCCTGCTGGGAAGCGATCGGCATGGCGCGGCGCATCACCAAGAAGTCCAAGGCGATCCTGTCCTCGGGCCTGCACCCGCACTATGTCTCGGTCGCCAAGACCATGGCGAAATATACCGGCGACACTCTCGAGACCGGCACGCCCGTCCTGACCGCCGAGACCGACCTGGATCAGATGATCGCGGCGATCGACGGCGACACGTCCTGCGTCGTCGTCCAGTATCCGGACATTCTCGGCCGCATCGCCGACCTGACCCCGCTGGCCGAGGCGTGCCACGCCAAGAAGGCGCTGCTGATCGCCGTCGTAACCGAGCCGGTCGCACTGGGTGCGATCCGCTCGCCGGGCGAGATGGACGCCGACATCGTCGTCGGCGAAGGCCAGTCGCTGGGCGTCGGGCTTCAGTTCGGCGGGCCCTATGTCGGCCTGATGGGCTGCAAGGATAAGTATATCCGCCAGATGCCCGGCCGCTTCTGTGGCGAGACGGTGGACGCGGACGGCAAGCGTGGCTTTGTGCTGACGCTGTCGACCCGCGAGCAGCATATCCGCCGTGAAAAGGCGACGTCGAACATCTGCACCAATTCGGGCCTGTGTGCGCTCGCCTTCTCGATCCACATGACGTTGCTGGGCGAGGCGGGTCTGCGCCGGATGGCGGGGATCAACCACGCCAATGCGTGCCGCGCGGCGGATCGTCTGGCCAAGGTGCCCGGCGTCAAGCTGGTCAACGACGTGTTCTTCAACGAGTTCACGCTCGACCTGGGCCGCGAGGCGCGTCCGATCGTGCGGACGCTCGCCGAGCGCGGCGTGCTGGCGGGCGTGTCGCTCGGCCGGCTCTATCCGGGCGAGGACGCGCTCGCGAACGGACTGGTTGTGGCGGTCACCGAGACGGTGACGGCGGAGGATATCGAGACGCTTGCCAAGGCGCTCGAGGAGGTGCTGGCATGACGATCAACCAGAGCGGCTGGAAGCCCACGAGCCCCGAAGCCAACGAAGCGGTGGTCCCGGCGACCTTCACCGGCAACCGTGCGCTGATGCTGGAAGAAAAGCTGATTTTTGAGATCGGCGACAGCGAGACGACCGGTGTCGACTTTGCCGAGGGCGATGTCGCCGGTTCGCGTCTGGGCGACCTGTCCCGCAAGGACCCGATCGGCCTGCCGGGCCTGTCGGAGCCGGAGACGGTGCGCCATTACACCCGTCTGTCGCGTCAGAATTACGCGATCGACCTGGGCCTGTTCCCGCTGGGTTCGTGCACGATGAAGCACAATCCGCGCCTGAACGAGAAGATGGCCCGCCTGCCGGGGTTCAGCGACGTTCACCCGCTCGCGCCCGTCGACACGGTGCAGGGCGCGCTGGAGGTCATTCACCAGCTGGCGCACTGGCTGGTCACGCTGACCGGCATGACCTCGGTCGCGATGAGCCCCAAGGCGGGCGCGCATGGCGAGCTGTGCGGTATCCTGGCAATCAAGGCGGCGCTGGAGAAGCGTGGCGAGGGCCATCGCAAGGTCATTCTGGTGCCGGAATCGGCGCATGGGACCAACCCGGCGACGGCGGCGTTTGCGGGTTTCTCGGTCGAGGATATTCCCGCGACGGCGGACGGCCGTGTCGATACCGCGGCGCTGAAGGCGCGGCTGGGGCCGGACGTGGCGGGCGTGATGATCACCAACCCGAACACCTGCGGCCTGTTCGAGCGTGACCTGAAGGACATTTCCGACGCGGTCCACGCCGCTGGCGGCTATGTCTATTGCGACGGCGCGAACTTCAACGCCATCGTCGGGCGCGTGCGTCCGGGCGATCTGGGCGTCGATGCGATGCACATCAACCTGCACAAGACCTTCTCGACCCCGCATGGCGGCGGCGGGCCGGGTTCGGGGCCGGTGGTGTTCTCGGAGGCGCTCACGCCCTTCGCGCCGCTGCCCTTCGTCGAGAAGACGGGCGAGGGCTTCCGGCTGGTCGAGGAAGAGAATGCCGACGACCATCACGCCGACAGCTTCGGCCGCATGGTGGCCTTCCACGGCCAGATGGGCATGTTCACCCGCGCGCTGACCTATATCCTCAGCCACGGCGCCGACGGCCTGCGCCAGGTCGCCGAGGATGCGGTGCTCAACGCCAACTATGTCCTCCGTTCGCTGGAGAACACGCTGGACGCGCCGTTCGCCAAGAGCGGTCCGTGCATGCACGAAGCCATCTTCTCGGACGAAGGGCTGGCCGAGGGCTTCTCGACGATCGACGTCGCCAAGGCGCTGATCGACGAGGGCTTCCACCCGATGACCATGTATTTCCCGCTGGTCGTCCATGGCGCGATGCTGGTCGAGCCGACCGAAACCGAGTCGAAGGCGGCGCTGGATCAGTTCATCGGTGCGCTGGCGTCGGTGGCGGAGCGGGCCAAGGCGGGCGACCCGTCGCTCAAGACCGCGCCGCACTTCGCGCCGCGCGCGCGCCTCGACGAGACGCTCGCCGCGCGCAAGCCGGTGCTGGTGTGGAAGGACAAGGCGGCCTGATCGGCTGACGCGACCCTCACCCTTCCCACTCACCTGCAGTGAGCGGGAAGGGTGAGGGTGGCTAAAATCAAAGCGCCGTGAACAGGCAAATCCCGCCCAGGATCACCCCCGGCGCATTGGCGAACACGATCGGCCAGTCCCGTTTCTCGCGCAGAAATCCGTACGCGACCCAGAGCGAGCAGTTCACCATCGTCGCCAGCGGCTGAATCACCGACCCCTTCTGTCCCGCCAGATTCAGCTGTATCTGGTCGATATAGGACAGGTACATCGCCACCGCCGTCGCCGTGGCGATCCAGCCGAGCAGCATTAACTTCCGTTCGCTCACAGGTAGTTGATTCCCTTTTGGTAAATCGATTGAACCTCATGCAAGCGGACGCGCGAGCGGCATGGGATGTTCCGGACGCAAGGGGGCAGGGTGATGCGCTTTGACGAAACCCAGGCCGCGACGCTGGAGGCGGTCCTGCGTTGGCGGCGTGATGTCCGGCACTTCCGGCGCGATCCCGTCGACGAAGCCGTGCTGACGCGGCTGGCCGAGGCGATGGCGCTGGCCCCCTCGGTCGGCAATGCCCGGCCTTGGCGGGTGATCCGGGTCGAGGACTCCGCACTGCGCGCTGCCGTCCGCGCCGATTTCCAACGATGCGACGAAGCGGCCGCGGCGGACTATACCGACGAACAGGCCGCCGCCTACCGCGCGCTGAAGCTGGCCGGGCTGGATGCCGCGCCGGTGCAACTGGCGGTGTTCACCCATATCGACCCGGCGGAGGGCCATGGCCTCGGCCGTCGCACCATGCCGGAAACGCTGCGCCAGTCGACCGCGATGGCGATCCACACCCTGTGGCTGGCGGCGCGGGCGGCCAATCTGGGGATGGGGATGGTGTCGATCCTCGACCCGGGCGCGATGGAGCGGCTTTTCGCGGTGCCCGAGGACTGGGCGTTCACGGCCTATCTGTGCCTCGGCCATGCCGAATGGGACGACGACACGCCGCTGCTCCACCGGGCCGGGTGGCAGGAGAATGCGCCGACCCGCTGGGAGGTGCGCTGAAAATCCTTCCCCGTGCCGGCGAGGGTCAATCCTCGGCCGCCGCCGTACTCGTCTGCTGCTTGCCCAGCCTCTGCTCGCGCCAGACGATGAACAGTCCGCTGGCGATGATGACCGGCGCGCCCAACCATGTTCCCATCGTCGGCAGCACCCCGAAGATCAGCCAGCCATAGACGGTCGCCCAGATCAGTCCCGAATAGTCCATCGGCACGACGGCGGCGACCGGAGCCAGCCGCGAGGCGCCGGTCAGCGCCAGCTGCCCCAGGCCGCCCGCCAGCCCGATCGAGACGAGCACGACCCAGGTCAGCGGATCGTGCATCTTCAGGTGGAACGCATAGGGCAGGGCGATGAAGGGCAGGGTCAGGACGGTGAAATAGAAGACGGTCGTGGTCGCGGGTTCGTCGCGCAGCTGGCGCAGGACGATCGCGACGATCGCGACGAACATCGCCGCCATCAGGCCCACGAACGCCCCGAACAGCGACATGTCGTTGGCGCCCGGTCGCACCACGAGCAGCACGCCCGCAAAGCCGACCAGCACCGCGCTCCAGCGTTGCAACCCGGTCTTCTCCCGCAGCACCAGCGCACCCAGCAACGTGGCGAAGATCGGCACGGTGAACTGAAAGGTCGTCGCCTCGGCCAGCGGCAGCAGCATCACTGCGCCGAAGGTGAAGACCATGCCGACCAACCCGACCATCGCCCGCTTGGCATGGCCCTTCAGCCGCGTGGTGCGCAGCGACGCCAGGCCCGGCCCCGCCAGGACGAAGGCGAGCACGACCGGCAGCGCGCAAAGCTGGCGAAAGAACATGGTCTCGGAAAGGCTCGCCCCGCGCGACTCGGCCAGCTTCACGAAGGCCGACATGGTCGACAGGAAGAAGATGGCGATCAGGCGCAGGCCGATGCCTTTCAGCACGCGGTCATCGGACATGCGCGCCTCCTAGCCGCTGTGCGACTATGGCGAAAGCCGCAAGCGTCCGCCCTCTTGGCGAAACCGGGTCTTTGCCGCTATCGGGCGGGCATGAAGCATGCTCTGTCCGTCACCCGCGACGCGGATTTCTCCGCCTGGTATCAGTCCGTCATCGCCGAGGGCGATCTGGCCGAGGAATCGGGCGTCCGTGGCTGTATGGTCATCCGCCCCTGGGGTTACGGTATCTGGGAGCGTATCCAGCGCCTGCTCGACGATCGCATCAAGGCGACGGGGCATGAGAATTGCTATTTCCCACTCTTCATCCCGCTCAGCTATTTCGAGAAGGAGGCCGAGCATGTCGACGGCTTCGCCAAGGAGATGGCGGTCGTCACGCACCACCGGCTGATCGCCGATGGCAAGGGCGGGCTGGTCCCCGATCCCGAGGCGAAGCTGGAAGAGCCGCTGGTCGTGCGCCCGACCTCGGAGACGGTGATCGGCACCGCCTTTGCCCGCTGGGTCCAGTCGTGGCGCGACCTGCCGGTGCTGATCAACCAGTGGGCCAATGTCGTCCGCTGGGAAATGCGCACCCGCATGTTCCTGCGTACCGCCGAATTCCTGTGGCAGGAAGGGCATACCGCCCACGCCACGGTCGACGAGGCCCGCGCCGAGACGCTCCAGATGCTGGAAGTCTATCGCAGCTTCGCCGAGAACTGCCTGGGCGTGCATGTCATCGCGGGCGAGAAGCCGGAGAATGAGCGTTTCCCCGGTGCGGTCTCGACCTATTCGATCGAGGCGATGATGCAGGACGGCAAGGCGCTGCAGACCGCGACCAGCCACTTCCTCGGCGACAATTTTGCAAAGGCCCAGAATATCCGCTTCCAGAATGCGGAAGGCGGGCTGGATTATGCGCAGACCACCAGCTGGGGCATGACCACGCGCACGATCGGCGCGATGATCATGGTGCACGGCGACGACGACGGCATGCGCGTGCCGCCTAAGGTCGCGCCGTGGCAGGTGGTGATCGTGCCCATGCTGCGCGACCAGCCCGAGGACGAGGCGCTGCTTGGCTATTGCCGCGACCTGCAAAAGGAACTGGTCGGGCAGTCCGCGCTGGGCGAGCCGATCCGCGCGATGGTCGATGCGCGTGCACAAAAGGCCGCCAACAAGCGCTGGGGCTGGGTCAAGAAGGGCGCACCGGTCATCATCGAGGTCGGCGGTCGCGACATGGCGGGCGGCAACGTCTCGGTCATCCGCCGCGACCGGCTGTACCGCGAGGACGGCAAGCTCGATTCGGTCGTGCAGCCGCGTGGCGATTTCGTGAGCGGTGTCGCGGACCTGCTGGCCGAAATCCAGGCCGAACTCCACCGCCAGTCGGCCGAGCGGTTGAAGGCGCAGATCGTACCCGTCGATGACTGGGCAGGCGTCGAGGCGCATTTCGCGGACGGCGTGAAGAATCCGGGCTGGGTCGATGTCCGCTGGGCCAAGCCCACAGGGGCCGAACTGGAGCATGTGGTCGAAAAGCTGAAGGCCCTGAAGTTGACGATCCGCAACGCGCCGATGGGTCAGACGGGTTGCGATGACGGCCCCTGCATCTTCACCGGCCGCGCGGGCGTGGAGCGGGTGCTGATCGGCCGGGCGTATTGATTTTGGTACGCCCACTCTGATCTGGGCACGCCCCTCCCGCAGGCGGGAGGGGCGTG
>NZ_LDTF01000077.1 GCF_001477495.1 Sphingomonas yabuuchiae | reverse complement strand
TCCGCCACACCGTAACATCCAACCCCTACCCCCTCCCCCCGCGCCTCGTGGCCTGCCCTACACCCTGACGCTACGGCTTCCACGACCGCACACCGGAACCACAAAGCTAGCATAGTTCTATCGACACCCGGAGCGGATGAGCTAGTCATCGCTCAGGAGATTGATATGAAACGCCTAATCACCCGGGTTATGCGATTGCGACAGGCCGACAGCCAGATCTCCTCGCGGGTTCGGGCCGTGCTGGTGGAGTCGCTCTATGCGTCGCCGCGCTCTTTGGTCATCGGCGCTTTGACCAGCAGCGCCATTGCGGCGGTCGTTGCCGTCTGCAGCGGCGACGACTGGCTGATCCTATGTGCCGTCGCCGTGGGGCTGGTCGGGCTGATCCGTATCGGCGATGCACTGTCAAGCCGTCCGGCTTCGGTTCCCGAGCAGGAACGCGGCTACCGCCTCGGTGCGCTGAGCTATGCGACCCTGCTGGGTCTGTTCGGGCTGCTCACGCTGACCCGGACCGACAATGGCGTCCTGCACCTTCTCTCCGTCACGACGGCCATCGGCTATGCGGCGGGGATTGCCGGGCGCAATGCCGGGCGGCCCTTGATCGCCTTGTCCCAGCTTTGCTGTGCCTCCCTGCCGCTCGCGATCGGGCTGCTCATCCCGCTGAGCCCGTTAAAGGCGCTGATGGCGGCGGTGATCATCTTCTTCGTCATCGCGATGATGGACATTACCCAGCAGACCTATGCCGCGATACTCCGTGCCACCGTCGCTTCGGAGGAAAAGGCCGCGCTGGCCGAGCATCATGCGCGCATGGCCCGGCGCGACGACCTGACCGGCGTGTCCAACCGCACGGCCTTTCACGAACAATTCGAGCAGCGCCTGCAAGGTCTGGCGCAATCCGGCGACAAGCTGGCATTGCTGTGGCTCGATCTCGATCGCTTCAAGGAAGTGAACGACTCCTTCGGCCATCTGGCGGGCAACGCGCTGCTTGTCGCCATCGCCCGGCGATTGAATGCGCAGTTCGGCGAAAAGGGCATCGTCGCCCGGCTGGGAGGCGACGAGTTCGCCGTCCTCTGTCATGTCTCGGAACATGATGCCGTCGACCGGATCGGCGCGACGATCCTCCATCTTGTAAGACAGCCGGTGCCGTTCAGCGGGCATATGCTGCACACCACCACCTCGATCGGCGTCGCCATCGCACCCGAAGACGGAGGCGATGCCGACACGCTGTTGAAGAATGCCGACCTCGCCCTCTACCGCGCCAAGGAGAGCGGTCGGGGCCAGGTGCTGTTCTATGAGCCGGTCATGGATGAGAAAATCGAGCGCCGCCGTCAGCTCGCCGCAGCGATGAACGGCGCGCTGGAACGGGGCGAGTTCCACCTGCTGTTCCAGCCCATCTTCCGTCTGGCCCAGAACAGCATCGCGTCGTGCGAGGCGCTGTTGCGATGGCACAGTCCGCAATTCGGCCCCGTATCCCCGGCCGAATTCATTCCGATCGCCGAGGAAAACGGGCTGATCGTGCCCATCGGTGCCTGGGTGCTGGAGCAGGCCTGTCGCGCGGCGAGCACCTGGCCATCGGGTGCGACGGTCGCAGTCAATCTTTCGCCGGTGCAGCTGCGTACCGAAGACCTGACCGTCATGGTCGCGGGAGCCCTGAGGGACAGCGGCCTGCCTGCGAAACGGCTGACGCTGGAGGTGACGGAGACGGTGCTGCTCGATGATGTCGAGCGCTCGGTGGCCGCGCTGACCGCGCTGAACGCGATCGATGTGTGCACGACCCTGGACGATTTCGGGACCGGCTATTCCTCGCTCAGCTATCTGACCCAGTTTCCGTTCCAGACGCTGAAGATCGACCGCTCCTTCGTGATGGATCTGGCGCATAACCCCGCCTCGATCGCGATCGTGCAGACCATCGTCGAACTCGCTGCCAAGCTGGGGATGCGGACGGTGGCCGAGGGCGTGGAGACACCTGCCCAGCTCGACCAGCTGCGCCGGACGCGGTGCGATGCGGTTCAGGGCTATCTGTTGGCCAAGCCGATGCCCGCCGCAGAGATAGCCGCCTTGTTCGCCGAGGCCGCCATCGAAGACCGAAGCCCCGGACAAGCGGCTCGCCTGCCCGGGGCCGGTTGATCAGGCTACGGCCTTGTCCCGCAAACGGCTCTGTGCGGCGACCAGCCGCTCCATCCGCTTCAGGTCTCCTTCGGTCAACCGCAAGGCGGCATCCGCCCAGAGGTCGACCACGGCCTCCAGTTCCTCCAGCGGTAACGGATTAACCGCGCGCGACGCCTCATAGATGGCGCAGTGCGCGCTGTGCCGCCGCTCGTTCTGCCGGATATAGTCGGCGACCATGTGCCGCCCCTCGCCCCGCTCGGCTAGGCCATGGACCAGGCCCATCTCGTAAAGCTCCTCGGCGCTAAAGGTCCGGCCGCTCAGGATCATCCGTTCGGCCCGCGCCGCGCCCAGCCGTCGCGAGAGGAAGCAATGCGCCCCCATGCCGGGGAACAGGCCGAACATCGTTTCGGGCAAGCCGAAATGGGTGCCGCGTTCGGCGATCACGACGTGGAAGGACAAAAGCGCCTCGAACCCGCCGCCCAGCGCGTCGCCCTCGACCAGGCCGATGGTGATGATCGGCCGTTCCAGTCCGCGCATGTTGCGATAGAGGATACGGACGCAACGATGGCCGTACCGGGCCAGCGCGTCGTGATTGCGGTCGCGGATCGCCTGCGCGAACAGGTCGAGATCGCCGCCCAGCGAGAACACGCCGGGAAAGCGCGAGCCGAGCACGAGATAGCGGATCGGCAGCGTGCCGCTGTCGACCGCCTGCACGATCCCGTCCTGCCAGCGCTCGAAATCGCTCAGCAGATCGGGATTGAAGCTGGGCCGCGCACGCGGGCGCATCGCGGTCCAGAGTGTGTGGGCGGCGCCGTCATATTGCGTTTCCAGCTGCTCGAAGCTGAGCGCGCGGACGATATCTGACATGAGCGAGGCGCGGCCATCGCGGAAGTCGTTCGCCATTTTGGGGTCATAAGCGGTCATCGGTGATACTCTCGACATGCAGCACCATGCTGCCTGTGGAGAATAGCCCGGACGCCGATCGCGCCCCTTGCCGAAACTGCCCCGTGCGCGACAGTTTCGGCCTTATAATACGTTAGTTAGTGGATGACTGACCCAGATATTTGCCGAACCATGCCAGTTGTCGCTTCATCACGTCGGGGGCCTGGGTCGGCACGCAGTGTCCGGCATCGGAATAGATGACGAGGCTGGTCGGCACGTTCTGGCTCTTCAGCGCATTCCACCATTCGACCGACTGGGTGGGCGGCACCTCGATATCGCGTTCGCCGACATAGATGAAAGTCGGGGTCCGCGCTGACTTGACGTGGTAGACCGCCGAGACATCCTCATAGGCCTGATAGTCGTCATAGACCGACTTACCGAAAAACGGGATCATCCAGGTGTTGATGCCGTTGGTCCCGTAATAGCTGACCCAATCGGATAGGCCTGCTCCCGCCACGATCGCCTTGAAGCGATTGGTCTGCGTGTTGGCCCACATCGCCATGAAGCCGCCATAGGAACAGCCGGTCAGGCCGAGCCGGGCGTCGTCGATCGGCGCCAGCTTCTCGACCGCGTCGATCCCAGCCAGAATGTCACGAAGGTCACCGCCGCCAAAGTCGCGCTTGTTCGCGGCCGTAAAGGCTTCGCCCTGCCCATAGGAACCGCGCGGATTGGGCAGGAAGCGGTAATAGCCCGCATCCTCGAAGGTGCTGGCCAATCCCTTCTCGATGAAGCGGGGCGTGCTGGCGGCGCTGGGACCGCCATGGACCTGTACGATCATCGGCGCCCTGGCATCGGGCTTTGCCGTCAACGGTGCCAACAGCCAGCCTTGGACAGTGAAGCCTTCGTTCGTCCAGGTGACGCTGCGCGCCTGAACGGCGGGCTTCTGGGTGTCATTGTCATGGGTGATCTGGCGAAGATCGGTCGCAGGCCCGGCATAGACGGCCGGTGCATGGGTAAAGTCCTCGACGACGCTGGCCGCCATATCGCCCTTGGCATTCCATGCGATCTTGCCGTCTCCCGCCGACAGACCCACGGGTCGGGCGAAGAGCGGACGCGGGGCTTGGCCCGGCATAAGGGCGACGGCCCCCATCTGTTCGTTGCGAAGCGTCGCCGCGCGCAACCCGCCCTTCGTCCAGGTCAGCGCGGTGAAGGTCATCGGCTGGCCCTTGGTCTGGTTGACCGGCGTGCCGCCCGCCAACGGCACGGTCCAGACATCGCCACCGATCGAGCCGAAATCGCTCATCAGCCCGCCGATATACGCGACGGTCTTTCCATCCGGCGACACGCGCGGCATGTTCAGCTGCGTCGCGGGTTTGGCGATCGACGTCACCGCCCCGGTCTTCGCATCGACCCGGTCGAGCGTCGCCACCCACCAGTTTGCATCGCCATTGCCCAGCGCCGAGGTCACGACCAGGCCCGAGCCATCGGGCGTCCAGTCATATTCATAGATGTAGCGCCCCTGCGGCGACAGCGGCACGGCCTTGGATGGTGCCCCCTCCCCGACCGTCACGATGGCGAGGCGCTGTTCGTCATTGGCGACACCGATCTCACCCACCTGCCGCGCACCCGCCTGGGTCGCACCGACATCCTTGGTCGCGCCCAGCGTGATGAGCATGGCCACCCGCTTGCCATCGGGCGAGAAGCGCGGGGTCGAGGCGAGTCCTTCGACCGTCGCGACGGACTGCACCGTGTCACCCCGTGCGAGCATCAGCGTGGCGACGCCGCCGTTCCGCGCCAGAAAGGCCAGGCCGTCGCCCTGCGGGGCATAGGTCAGCCCCGAATAGCTGCATGTCGCGCAAGGATCGATCCGCCGCACCACGCGCCCATCGCGCGCCGAACGCACGACGATGCCGGGATGGTTGTTCTCGCCCAGCTCGATCGCGGCGACCTCGCTGCCCGAGGGCGCCATGGTCAGGCCGAGATAACGATGCACCGCCGCCTGCGCCGGAAATGCGACGGCGGAGGCGAGAAGAAGGGCGAGAGGAAGACGCATCGGCGATCCTTGATGGAAGATGATGTCAGGCAATCGACGCAAAACCAAAATCTATCAAGCGCTTATGCCGGGATGGTCACACATCCTCGACCACGCGGATGCCGCGTGCATCCAGTTTGGCCAGCCGCGCCGGCAGCGCCTTGCTGATGGCCAGCAGCCGGGGACGCGGCGCCTTTTTCCACTCCCGGCATTCCGGCAGGGTCCGGGCGCACGCCACGCACCAGCCGGTGCGGCCATCGAAACGGCATATGCTGATGCAGGGGCTTTTCATCTGCGTACCATGATAGGTCCGCCATCCCTCTGCCCCGCTACGACAATCATAACGCGGCCGGTCACCGCAACCGCATGAAGACGGCAACCGCGTTGCGAACGCTGTCGGCAAAACGGTCGTAGATCATGCGGGACACTTCCGCGATGACGGGCTGGCGATCCCGCCCGCCCCGCGCGAAGACGGCGATCGCGACGCGGCGGCCGTCGGGCATGGTGATGAACCCGACATCGTTGGTGATGCCATCGAGCGTCCCGGTCTTGTCCTCCACCAGCGTTCCCGCCGGGAGCAGCCCGCGAATGCGGCGGGTCCCTGTCCGGCACTGGCGCATCAGACCCAGCAGATAGGCGCGGCTCTGGCTGGAGAGTGCCGTCCCGCTGTCGAGGATCCGCAGCAGCTGAACCATGGCGAAGGGCGTGGCGACGTCCTTGATGTCCGCCAGATGCCCACGCTCGCGGAGTAACTGGGCAATGGTACGGTCGACCCGCATCCCGCTGATGTTATGCGACAATACCCATTGCTGAACCTTGGCGGGACCGCCGAGCGTGGCGAACATCTGGTCGGCGGCCAGATTGTCGCTGCGCACGATCATCGCCTCCATCGCCTTGGCGGCGGTACGGCCGTTGACCATATCGCTCAGGCTGCGTCGGCCGCGATCCACCTCCGCCAGATAGGCGCCCGCAATGGCCAGTTTCACCGTGCTCGCCATCGGAAAAGGGATCTGGCCGTTGACCATCGCGGTCGAACCGCCGTCGAGGTCGATCGCCGCGATCCCATATTCCCCCGACCGGCCGGAGAGCAGCGCATTCATGTCGCGCTGAAGCTCGACAAGCTCCAGCGACCGTGCAGAGGCCGGGGCGGGAATAGCGCAGCAGGTCGCAATACCCATCAGGATGAGACGGGAAAGCGGGGTAAAACGCATACAGCTTACTCGATCGAAGACGGAATCAGCGACAGCGACGCTAACCAAAAAAACCGGTCGCGTCGCGCAGAAATATGTGGGCCTTGCGGCGAGTTGCTGGCCCGCGCGACAGGCGGCGGCTGGCCTAGGGCATGTCGCTGCTGTTACCGTCCGCCATGGCCATGAATTTCGAGCTGCTGGACATAAGGGTGTTCGTCGCGATCGCGGACGGCAAGAGCTTCCTGCGCGCCGCCGAGCAGTTGAACCTGTCGCAACCCGCGATCAGCCGCCGGGTCCAGAAGCTGGAGGCGACGGTCGGCACGCCCCTGCTGGAGCGGACGACGCGGACCGTGCGGCTGACCCCGGCGGGCAAGGAGATATTGCCACTGCTCCGCCGTCTGCTGGAGGAACTGGACGAATCACTGCTCGGCATGATGGCCTCGGGCGAGCGGCAGGCGGGGCGGCTGACCATCGCGAGCATCCCCAGCGCCACCGTGCGTTTCCTGCCGGACGTGCTGGAGGCGCTGGGGCGCGACTATCGCAACGTTCGGGTGCGCGTGCTCGATCTGTCGGCGACCGAATGCGCCGAGGCGGTGCGGACGGGGCAGGCCGAATTCGCCATCACCCTGCCCGTCTCATCAGATGGCGACATGGTCTATGAGCCGCTGACCGACGATCCTTATGGCTTGGTCTGTCGGAAGGACGACCCGCTGGCGGATCTTGCCGATCCGGCCTGGAGCGATCTGGCGGGATTGCGGCTGGTGACGGTGCATCCCGGCAGCGGCAACCGGACCGCGCTCGACGCCGGGCTGGCGCGTGCGGGCATCGAATTGCGCTGGTTCTATGAAGTGACGCGGCTGACCTCGGCGCTGGCGCTGGTGCAGGCGGGGCTGGGTCCGTCGGTGCTGCCGCGCCTGGCGTGCGAGGGACCGGATGCGCGCGATCTGGTCTGGCGACCGCTGCGCGGCGCGGAGGTCACGCGCACCATCGGCGTACTGCGCCGCAGCTCCGCCACGCTGTCCCCGGCCGCGTCACGGCTGATGGGGCTGCTGACCGAGGCCTGGACCGCCGAACCGCGTCCCGCCCCAGCGCGCGACGAGTAGCGAGGCCGAAACATTGGCCGTGCCGCTGGTCAGCGCGCGGATTTCCGACAGGAAACGGTCGACCGCGATCAGCATCGCCGCCGCCCCGACCGGAATATCGGGCAGCAGCGACAGCGTAAGCAGCAGCGCCGAAAAACCGCTGCCCGTCACCCCCGCCGCCGCCTTGGAGGTGATCAGCATCACGCCCAGATAGACCGCGATCCGCTCCGGCGTCAGCGCGATGCCCAGCGCCTCGCCCAGGAACAGGGTCGCGACGACCAGATACACCGCCGTGCCCGCCAGATTGAGCGAATAGCCTAGAGGAACGGTTAGCCCCGCCACGCTGCGGGGCACGCCCAGCGCCTCCAGCTTCAGGATCAGACGCGGCAGCACCACCTCGGTCGAGGAGGTGCCCAGCACGATCAGGATTTCGTCACGGAACACGCGCAGCAGCGTGCCGCCGCCGATCTCCGTTGTGATCCACACCAGCAGGACCAGCCCGGCGATCAGCAACCCGCATGCCAATGCAAGCGTCGCGAACAATAGCCCCAGCGAGCCTATGAAGCCGACGCCATAGGTCCCGACGGTATAGGCAATGGCCCCGAACGCCCCGACCGGCGCGGCGCGGATCAGAAAGCCGAAGATCGCGAATTGCAGACGGGTCAGCGCCTCGATCCCGCGCACGATCGGGGCGCCGGCTTCGCCGATGCGTAGCAGACCGAACCCGACCAGCCCGGCGACGAACAGCACCGGCAGGACATCGCCCGCGGTAAAGGCGGAGAACAGCGTATCGGGCACGATCCGCACCAGGAAGTCGCCCGGCCCGGTGATATGCCGCCCGGCCAGCTGGCGCTCCACCTCGGCCACGGCCTCGCCATAGGGCGGAACGGGCAGGTCGCGCCCCGGCTGCATCAAGGCCGCGACGCCCAGCCCGACGGCGAGCGCGGCGATGGTGATGCCCAGAAAGACGATCAGGCTGCGCAGCACCGTGGCGCCCGTGTCGCGGGCCGCGCCATGGCGGACGATGCCCTCGACGATGGTGCAGAACAGGACGGGCGGCACCATCATCCGCATCGCCTTGACGAAGGCGATGCCCAGCGGCCCCAGCTCGCGTCCGAACCCCGGGGCCAGCGCGCCGATCAGCGTCCCGGCGACGATGCCGATCAACATCTGGACATAGAGGTGCCGCAAGACGCGCAAGGCCGATCCGCTCCCGATATATGCAAGTTACGCATCAAGCGACCCGATCATTGCATTTGATCGAAGCACCCCGTGTGAGGCTTAGTGCCGCGCAAGGCACGATGGCTCAAGCCCCTGCCACGACAAGAAACCGTCACAACAAGAACCCGCGAGCGAGCGGGACGGCCAGAAGAGAGGTATGATGGAAGCCCGATCTCCCAGATTCCGAACCGTGATGCCCCGCCGCGCCGCGCTGGGGCTGGCATTGCTGCTGGGGCTGAACGCCGTCAGCGCACCCGCCCTCGCCCGCGATACGAAGCCGGCGAAAGTCCGTGAACTGCACGTCGTCACGTCGGGCGGCTTCACCGCCGCCTTCCATGCGCTGGCGGCGAAGTATGAACGCGACACCGGCATCCATATCGTTGCCGAGCATGGTCCCTCGATGGGCGACACGCCGCAGGCGATCCCCAACCGGCTCGCCCGCCATGAGGACGCCGATGTCGTCATCCTCGCGCGCAGCGGCCTGGACAAGCTCGCCGATCAGGGGTTGGTCGCGAAGGGCACCGAAGTCGATCTGGGCCTGTCCAAGATCGCCATGGCGGTGAAGGCGGGCGCCACCGCGCCCGACATCTCCACCCCCGATGCGCTCCGTAACACGCTGGTCAATGCCAAGTCGGTCGCGTGGTCGGACAGCGCCTCTGGCGTCTATATCCAGTCGACCATGCTCGACCGGTTGGGCGTCACCGATCAGGTACGCCCCAAGGGCCGGATGATCCCCGCCACCCCGGTGGGCCAGATCGTCGCCACCGGCCAGGCCGAGATCGGCTTCCAGCAGCTCAGCGAACTGAAGACGGTCAAGGGCATCCGCATCGTCGGGCTGATCCCGGACTCGTTGCAGAAGGTGACGCCCTTCTCGGCGGGCGTCGTCGCCTGGTCGCCGCGCCAGGCCGAGGCCCGTGCGCTGATCGCCTATCTGTCCTCGCCCAAAGCCTATTCGATCATCCGCGACAGCGGATTGGAACCCGCCTCGCAAAAGGCCAAGCCATGACCTCCTCCACCATGCCCTTCCCCGCCGCCGACGCCGCATCCCCGGTATCGGCCGAGCGCCGCAAATCCGCCTTCAAGTCGATCTTCATCGTTGCCAGCGGCAACTTCCTGGAGATGTTCGACTTCATGGTGTTCGGCTATTACGCCACCTACATCTCGAAGGCGTTCTTCCCGACCGGCAGCGAGTTCGCCTCGCTGATGCTGACCCTGATGACCTTCGGCGCGGGCTTCCTGATGCGCCCGGTCGGCGCGCTGGTGCTGGGCGCCTATATCGACAAGCATGGGCGGCGGCAGGGCCTGTTGCTGACGCTGGGCCTGATGGCGCTGGGCACGCTCGCCATCGCGGTGACGCCCACCTATGCGCAGATCGGCGTCGTCGCCCCCGTCATCATCCTGCTCGGACGGCTCGTCCAGGGCCTGTCGGCGGGTGTCGAGGTCGGCGGCGTGTCGGTCTATCTGAACGAGATCGCGCCGCCGAACCGCAAGGGCTTCTTCTGCTCGTGGCAGTCGGCCAGCCAGCAGGCCGCGGTGGTCTTCGCCGCGCTGATCGGCCTGATCGTGTCGACCAGCCTGTCGCCGGAGACGATGCAGGCCTGGGGCTGGCGCATTCCGTTCATCATCGGCTGCGTGATGATCCCCTTCCTGTTCGTCATCCGCCGTCACATGGAGGAGACCGAAGTCTTCCTGAAGCGCAAGGAGCATCCACCGCTGTCGCAGATCATGCGGACCATCGGCAGCAACTGGGGCGTGGTGCTTCAGGGCGCGCTGATGGCGGTGATGACGACCGTCTTCTTCTACATGATCACCGCCTATACCCCGACCTTCGGCAACAAGGTCTTGTCGCTGACCCCCGGTGCCGCGCTGTTCGTGACCGCCTGTGTCGGCGTCACCAACTTCGTGCTGCTGCCGGTCATGGGGGCGCTGTCCGACCGGATCGGGCGTCGGCCGCTGCTGATCACCGCCACGCTGCTCGGTGCGCTGCTCGCCTATCCGCTGATGAGCTGGCTGGTCGCGGCGCCTAGCTTCGGGCGACTGCTGACGGTCGAGCTGCTGCTCGCCGCCATCTATGCCACCTATAACGGTGCGTTCATCGTGTACCTGACCGAAGCCATCCCGCCGCATGTCCGCACCGTCGGCTTCAGCCTGGCCTATAGCCTGGCCACCGCGATCTTCGGCGGCTTCACCCCTGCGATCAGCACCGCGCTGATCGGGGCGACCGGCGACAAGGCGATCCCTGGGGCCTGGTGCGCCGCCGCCGCGCTGCTCTCGCTGCTCGCCCTGCTGATCGGGTCGCGCATGCGCCGCAGCGCCGACTGATCCCCGAACCGCCGCGCTCCTGAAGGAGTGCGGCGGTTCCCCCTTCCCAAATAATCCGAGGCGGCGGCCAGGAAGCCTCGCGCCCACCCCTGAGAGGATGCCGTCATGCATCGTGGAGCCTTGCTCGCGATCGGCCTGTGCGCGCCACTGCCGGTCGCCGCACAAACCACCCCCGCCCCCGCACAACGCAATGACGACGTCGCGCGTCTGACCAGGCTGGTCGAACAGCAACAGGCGCAGATCGAGCAGCTGGAAGCCCGACTGGCGGCGGTCGAAGGCGGCAAGCCCCAAATGCTCCTCGCCGCCCCGCTCGGCCAGCCGCTGCCCAGCGACGCGCATCCCTCCACTCCGCCACAGATCGCGGCGCAGGCCCCGCAGGTGGCGCGCACGCCCGCGCCGCTCGGCCAGTCGCTGCCCAGCGACGCGCACCCGCCCTCGCTCGACGCGCGGCTGGCGCGGATCGAGAAGGCGCAGAAGGACGGCGTGCATGTCGACTGGTCGAAGGGCACGCCCGAATTCACGAGCGCCGATGGCCGCTTCTCCTTCCGCCCGCGCGGCCGCATCCTGATCGACGCCGCCACCACGACCGGCAGTGCGCTCCCGACCCGGAACATCACCGCCACCACCGCCCGTTCGCTACGCCTGGGCTTCGAGGGGTCGATAGGCCCCCACCTCTCCTATCTGCTGGAGGGCGATTTCGCCGACAACGACCCGGCGATCAAATCGGCCTATCTCGCCTGGACCACCGGCTTTCTGGGACAACAGGCCGAGTTCGCGCTGGGCAACCGGCTGAACGATCGCGGGCTGGACGGGTCGAGCGGCACCATCTCGGTCCCGTTTCTCGAACGCAACTTCGTCGGCCAGGGCATCATCCCGGTGCGCGGCTTTTTCGGATTGGGCGCAGCCGCCCGCATCTATGGCGATGGCTGGCATGTCGGGGTGCAGGTGTCGGGCGACGACATCAGCAATCCTGGCACGGAAAGCGACGGCCTGACCATCGCGGGCCGCGCGCATTGGAACCCGGTCAAGACCGCCGAATGGCTGGTCCATCTGGGCGTCTGGGGCTTTCGCGAGACGATCGCCGCCGACGCGACCCGCCCGACGCGCAGCATCGCGGTCGGGGGTTTCTTCAACGACAATCTCCGCATCGCGCCGGGGACCTTCACCGGTGCGCGGACGGGCGAAGGCTATGGCTTCGAACTGGGCACCTTCCACAAGTCGCTTTGGGCGTATGGCGAATATGGCACGCGGCGGATTGCGAACCGCGCAGGGGCCGCGACCGACCAGTCGGCTTGGGCGGTGCAGGCGGGCTGGTTCCTGACCGGAGAGACCCCGCCCTATCTGACGCGCGGCGGCGTGTGGAGCCGCCCCAAGGTCCTGCGTCCCTTCACCTCGGGCGGACGCGGCGCGATCGAGCTCGCCACCCGGTATGAGGAACTGGATTACAGCGACAATCCCACCGCCGGGCGCGGGACCGCACTGACGCTGGGCATCAACTGGTATCTCAACAATTTCGTCCGGCTTCAGCTGAACGTGATCGACTGGACCATCGCCAATCCCGCCCAGCTCCAGGGAACCAGTGACCACGGCCAGACCCTGATCGCCCGCGCCCAGATCGCCTTTTGACGAAGCGGAACAGCCCATCGACTTCGTGACGAAAGAACCTGCTTCAAAATCACGGACCGTGCGTTGGTCCCGGGTAAAAAGGAGAAGGTCATGTCTCAGGAAATCCCTAATACCTCGGAGCCTGCCAGCTTTGCCGATCTGCCGATCCAGCCGACCGGATCGGGCGTGCAGGATCTCGAGATCGCCTATGAACAGATGGAACTAGCCAAAGGCGACACCGCATCAGCGGACGAAGCGCCGGACGGCGTGCCCTCTGGCGGTGGTGCCGTGATGCCCATCGAGGACGAGGAAGCCGCGATCATCAGCGCCGCCCACCCAAGCTGAACGCCCGGCGGGCGCGCTATCTCCAACCCTATGGCCCCGTCGCGACGACGCTGGCCATAGGGTTTTGATCGTCCTAAACCGCTCCCACTGGCAGTGGAGACGCAGATGGGAGCCCGGCCTTTGATAGAAGATCTAGCCGTTGCGGAAACAGACGCGCTCATCATCGTCGATCCACAGATAGACTTTTGTCCTGGAGGCCGATTGGCCGTGGCAGGTGGCGATGAAATCATGGCGGGCATCGATGCGCTTGCCCTGCGCTTCCGCCTCGTCGTCATCACGCAGGACTGGCATCCCCAGAGCCATTCGTCGTTTGCGAGCAGCCATTCCGGCCGGCGCCCGTTCGACACGATATCCATGCCTTATGGCGAGCAGGTGTTGTGGCCTGATCACTGTATTCAGGGAACGGCCGGGGCCGAATTCCATCCCGACGTGCAAGGAGCAATAGACCGCGCCGACCTCATCATCCGGAAAGGCTGTAATCCGCGGGTCGATTCCTACTCCGCCTTTTACGAGAATGACCGGACGACGAAGACCGGCCTTGCGGGCTACCTCCGTGACAAGCAGGTGCGGCGGTGCGTGTTGGTCGGGCTGGCCTATGACTTCTGCGTGGCCTGGTCAGCCCTGGATGCCAGGCGCGAGGGCTTTGAGGCCGTCATCCTGAAGGATCACACACGGGCGATCGGAATGCCGCTCGGCAGCGGCACGACGATCGACGAGGCTGAGGCACGGTTCCGCGCCGCCGGTGTCCGTTTCGTCTAGGTCGGATCGACATTCAGGATTCCCAAACGCGCTGAACGGTGATTCATAAGCATTCGTGTTGTGGCGCGGAGCGGATAATGGGGATCAGGCGGTACGAGTTGAGCGAGGCGCAATGGTCCCGGATTGCCTTGCTGGTTCCGGGCAAGACGGCTGATCCTGGCCGAAGGGGTTCGGATAACCGGCTGTTTGTGAATGGATGTTTGTGGGTGCTGCGCTCTGGCGCCCATTGGTGCGATCTGCCGGAACGCTACGGCAAGTGGAAGACGGTGCATCGGCGTTTCAGCCGCTGGTGCCACGCTGGCGTCTGGGAGCGGGTGTTCGAGGCGCTGACGGTGGATCGCGACAATCAGTATCTGATGATCGACAGCACCATCGTTCGCGCTCACCATCAGGCGGCGACCGGAAAAGGGGGGGCAAGGATCAGGCGCTGGGGCGTTCCCGAGGCGGACTGACGACCAAGGTTCACATGCTCGCCGACACGTTCGGCCGATCTTTGCGGTTTCGCATCACGCCCGGCTAAGCCAGCGACATCGCCTCGGCACCCGCCTTGCTCGAAGGCCAGCGCGGCAAAGCTGTGCTCGCCGACAAGGCGTATGACGGCAATGACTTGCGTAGTCAGATCGCTGCTATGGACGCCGAGGCGGTGATCCCGTCCAAGCGCAACCGCAAGGTCGCCATCCCGCACGATGCCCTCATCTACAAGCATCGCAACCAAATCGAAAGATGCTTCGGTCGCCTCAAACATTTCCGACGCTTCGCTACTCGCTACGACCGCCGCATCATCCACTTCACCGGCTTCGTCCATCTCGCCGCTGCCATGATCTGGCTACGAAGAATGTCGATCCGGCCTAGGACGCAGCGACATTCCCTGACGCCATAGGCCCCGCCCCGGTTCATCGGGCGGGTAGCTTGGTCCCCAGCAGCACCAGACGATCGCCGGTAATCCCGAACCAGTGCGGCATACCCGCAGGAAGCAGCACCACATCGCCTGGCCCCAAAGGGCGCGTCGTTCCGCCTTCGATCCGATCCCCTTCGATCAGATCGGCGCGGCGTGTAACCGGGGCGAGCAACGTGCCGCCAGAGATCAGCGTGCCGGCACCTTCCAGCACGATGGCATATTCCGCCTCTGCCTGATGAACCGCCGGACGACCGGGCTTCTTCCATATCTCGATCGCAGCCACGCGTGCACCGTCGCGAACGAGCGGACGCCATGCGAAGCCCTGACCCGGCTTCATCTCGGCCTCCATCGCTGCAATCTGCGCGCGAACCTCTTTGGCGCTCGCGAATTCGCCTGCCGCGGGACCGGTCGGAGCATTGCCCGATTGCGCCATCACGCCGGTCGACGCCAGCAGGATCGAAGCCATGGCGCCAATCATTTTATGGATTAAAAACGGCATCTTACAACCTCTCCCTGTTATGGGATCGTTGTTGCATCAAGCACTGATCGCGGCAACAGCCCTGTGCCTACGGCCCCATCCGTCCGTCGTGCGACATGGTCTCTCGCCAGTCGCGATAGCCGATGACGGCAAGGCCGATCATCACCGCGTATAGCCCTGCGGTCAGCATCAGGCCCTTGAACACGAACATGCCGACATAGACGATATCGACCGCGATCCAGAGCAGCCAGTTCTCGCGGTGCCGCCGCGCCGTCCAATATTGGGCGACCAGGCTGAAGCTGCTGAGCGTCGCGTCCAGCCATGGCAGGGCCGCATCGGTGTGGCGGCTGGTGAACCAGCCGATCGCTACCGCCCCCAGCATGCCGATCGCCAGACCCGCCACGGCTTTCGGGCGTGTCAAAGGCTTTACGACGACCGCGCCGGTGGCATTCCGATTACGACGCCAGACGATCCAGCCATAGACGATGCCCATGCCGAACACCGCCTGCAGCGCCATATCGGCATAGAGCCGTACATCGAGGAACAGCTTGAAATACAGCGCACAGGCGACGAGGTTCAGCGGCCAGCACAAGACGTTGCGCCGCGCCGTCAGCCAGATCGCCACGAAACTGATCGCGACCACTGTGATTTCCAGTACCGTCATGGCAGGTCCAGCCCAGCGCGGAGGCAAGCCACAAACTCCCGCCCCGCGGCCGACCGAAACCAGTCGGCATGACCGAGAAGATACCCGTCCCATGCAAGCGATGCGGCATCGGGATCGCCAACCACCCCGGCGAAATAGTCGATCTCGGACAAGGCGAATTCGACATGCACCAGCGGCAGGAGCCGGACGATCGTCTCCTTCGCCACGGCATCGAGCGGGCGGATTCCTTCATACCCGGCGATCAGCGACAGCGCGGCCATGGGATCGGCGATATGGCCATCGCGCCCCTCGCCCAGGTCCAGCCAGGCAAAGGCCGTCCGCTCGATCGCGGTCGCTAGGTCATGCACGGCACAGGTGCGGTCGGCCAGCCCGAAGTCGAACACGGTTTCGACCCTGCCATCCGCTGCCCAAAGCAGGTTGGACGGATGCCAGTCATTGTGAGTCCACAAGGGCTCTTGCCGTGCCAGCCAGGGCGCGATCTTTTCGCGTACTTCGGCAAATAGCGACACCAAGCTGCTCTGCCACTGCCGTTTTTCCAGAAACTCTGCAAGCGCGGGCCGGTCATCGACATAGGCCTGCGCCGCCCCGATGGGATCGGCGGCGGACAAAATGGAGAGGCTGGCGACCAGAGGCTGCACGATGCGCGCGGGGGCGGCATAGCCTTCGGAAGCGTGGTGCAACCGTGCCAGCGCAACCCCGGCGGCATGGGCGTGAGCCTGAGACTGGAAGGGCGTCCAGGACAAACGGTCCCGATAGAGATCCTCTCCGGGCGCCCGCCGGTGAAGCTCATAGGTCCAGTCGCCCCGCGCGATCGCACTCGCTCCTTCCCCGGTGCGCAGCAGGTCCGGCACGGGCATCCCGGCGGCGGCGAGATGGGCGATGAAGCCATGCTCCTCCGTCAATCCCGCCACGCTCCGCACCCGGCGATCATGCCGCTTCAGCAGAAGCGCGTCGCCGTTGGTATGGATCAACGTCGCGGCCGAAAAAGGACGCGGCGAATGCCAGTGGAGCGCTTCGATCTCAGGGGCATCCGGAAAGCATGCCAGCACCGCCGCCGCTTCGTCGGCCGTGATGGCGGGCCAGGTGGGGGCCTCCATCGTCAGCCCCATGCCGTGCACGCGGTGCCCCCCGGACGGATCGGCTGCACCGCTCATGCTCAGAAGACGCGCGATAGGGTGGCGACCACCGCCGAGCCGCCGCCGACATAATAGCCGGGCGCACTGCCCGTGATCACCATGCCACCGCGCCCGATCGTATCGCGGGCGTTGGTGGTCACCGCCTGAACACCCGCAAGGACGTGCGGGTCGGTGACGTTGATCGCGTTGAGCCGCAAGTCGGTCCGCTTGCCGTCGAGCCAGTCGGCCAGATGCACGCCGATCGCCAGATCCAGCATTGCATAGCCGGGAATGCTCTCGTCATTCATGAAGGTCGCATATTGGCGGCCGATATATTTGCCCGCGATGCTGCCGAACAACAGGCCGTCGTCATAGGTCCCGCCGCCGCCGATCTGGAGGGTCGGGCTCGACACCGCCCGCTTGCCGCGCGTCGGCAGAAAGTCGCCGCCGACCGGCAGATCGTCATCGATCCGCGTCCGCAGATATTCGCCCGAGACATAGACGCTGACGCCCTTGGCGGGGCGATAGTCGATCTCGCCATCGACACCGTGAGAGGTCTGCCCCCCGGCATTCAGCGTCGAATTGACCAGCGCGCCGCCATTGTCGACCACTGTCGCCAGCTGGCGGTTGCGGAACTTGTAGTGGAAGCCGCTGACGGACGCCGACAGGCTGGGGCCGATATAGCGATAGCCCAGCTCCTGCGACACCGAATATTCGTTCTTCAGCGCGTCCGTGCCGCGCGTCGTGACGACGCCGCCATAATAGCTGTCGTAGAGCGTGAACTCGTTGGGCGGCCGGAAATTGGTGGTAATGTTGGCGAACAGCTGCTGCCGATCGTCGATCGCGTAGTGGACGGCAGCACGCGGCAGGGCGACGAAGCTGTTGCGCCGGACCGCGCTCTGCGGCCCCGGCAGATAGTTTCGGCCGTTGCGCAGCAGGTCGACGCCCTTGAAGCCGAGATCGACCGTCAGGCGCGGCGTGAACGCGATGCTGTCGGCCAGGAACAGGCTCTTCGTCACGGTGCCGGTGCGCTGGTTCTCATAAGCGAGCAGACGGCCATCGGCGGTGCGGATCGCTCGGCTGCGATAGCCCCAGCGGTCCGCGGGGCGGCCATCGGCGTCGACTGACGTATAGGTCTGCGTCACCCGGTCGGTGCCATAGTCGAACCACAGCCCCGCCGTCAGCCGGTGGATACCCGCCTGCAGGGTCAGCTTGGCGACCTGCCCGACGCGCATCTGGTGGCCGGTATAGTTGCCCAGCACCGTCGCCACGCCGTCCACGGCCCCCGGCAAGGCGATCGGTCGGGTCAGTTCCTCATTGCCCAGAAAGTTGCCGGTCGTCCCCAGCTGGGTGCCATAGGGCGAATTGCCATAGCCGAACTGGAGATAGCTCGTGCTGTCGAAGCTCAGCCGGTCGGACAGCGCCAGATGCACAGGGGCCGAGGCATAGAGGTTGCGGAACGGCGCGCGGTACAGTTCCCAGTAATTGGTATCGCCCGGCGTATAGCGCGCATCGTAGTTGAACCCGCGCCCTTGCGCCTGCCACTCCGCCAGCGTCGGGCTGGGGTAAGCGGACGAATTGGCGTCATTGTACGACAGCGCCAGGCTAGCGCGGTTGCCATTCCCCCATTCGCGCAACAGCTTGGCATCGACATGCTGGCGCATGTCATAACCCGCACCCCGCCAATTGTCCGCGCGCGTGTTGGAATAGGAGACGAACGCCTTCAGCCCCGTGTTCCCGATCTCCCCCGTATCGACCCGGGCGAAGACACGACGCATGTCATAGGAACCGAGCGCCAGGTCGGCGAGCAGCTGCCGCGTCGCCCTGGGATCATCGAGGCTCAGCGACAGCAACCCGCCCGCGCCCACGACGTTCGGCGCATCGAGATCGACCGATCCGGGCGACAGCGCGATCCGGCGCAGATTTTCGGTATCGGCGAATTGCGACGGATAGGCGTAATAATAACCGATATCGTTTTGAGGTGCGCCCTCCATCAGCACGCCGATCTCGTCCTGCCCCAGGCCGCGCAGTGTCAGGCTGGAACTGGTCGACAGGCCGTAAGGGTCGCTGGAGGCGACGTTCGCGCCGGGGAGCAGGTTGACGAGTTGAAAGGCGTTCTGGGTCGGCGCCTGCTTGACGATGAAGTCGGTCGCGACTTCGCTCACCGCATGGGGCGCGGTCTGATCGGGCAGCAGGCCTTCGGGGTCGCGGTGGCCGATCACACGGATATCGGCCGAGGCGTCGGGGGTCTGCTGCGCCGCGACGGTCACCGGCCATGCGGCAGACAGCATCAGGGCACCGAGGCGGATCATCGTCTGACCGCGCGAAATCACAACCGGCATCGTCTTTTCGTCCACTTTACGGAGGGACGACGGAAGAGCCGCGTACCCTCCCTACGCCGGTATGACCCGGATCAGGTTCAGCGGGTCATGGGCTGCTGCCCATCTCTCAACCGCGCATCAGCGGCCCCCCGGGGATGACGCCGTCTAGGCGGTTATGCGCCGCATGCAAACGCTTATCGCGCCCGGCCTTGTCGCAAGTCCCCCGAAAGGGCTGGCAGGTCCGTCGCACCCGTGGCACATAATCCACCATTCATCACAAGGGGTTACGAATGCGCACTGGTGCCTGCCTGATCGCTCTGCTGCTTACCACCACTGCCCATGCGCAGACGCCCGGCACCAAATATCACCGCGCACCGGATGCCATCGCCAAGGCGCTGGAAAACCCGCCGACCCCGGCCGTCGCGCTCAGCCCCGATCACCGCACGCTCGCCATCCTGGGTCGTGAGAACCTGCCCACCATCGCCAATCTGTCGAAGCCGATCCTGCGCCTCGGCGGCTACCGCATCGATCCCGCGACCAATGGCCAGGCCGAAGTCCGCGTCCAGTGGCTGAACGCCCTCAGCTTCAAGGACATCGGTAGCGGCCGAACCGTCGCGGTCCAGCTGCCCACCGGGATGCGCTTCGCATCGCCGGACTGGTCGCCCGACGGCAGCCGCCTCGCCTTCTATGCGCAAGATACGGACGGGCTGTCGCTTTGGGTCGCCGAGCGCGATGGCCGGGCGCGGGCGGTCGCACGGGGACTGAACGGTGCGTTCGGCACGCCGTTCGTCTGGATGCCCGACAGCCGGTCGCTGGTCGCCTACACGGTCCCAGCCGGGCGTGGGTCGCCGCCCGCCGCCGCGACGACGCCGACCGGCCCGATCGTGCAGGAGAGCAGCGGCCGGACGTCGGCTGCGCGTACCTATGAGGATCTGCTCGGCGACGCGCATGACGAGGCGCTGTTCGACCATTATTTTACCGGCCAACTCGTCCGCATCGGCATGGACGACACCGCCCGGCCGATCGGCACGCCCGGCCTGATCCGTGATTTCAGCGTCTCGCCCGATGGCCGCTACCTGCTGACCGAGCGGCTGAAGCGTCCCTATTCCTATCTGCTGCCCGCCCGCTTCTTCCCGACCGAGATCACGGTTTCGACCATCGACGGACAGCCGGTGAAGACGCTCGTCGACCGCCCGCTCGCCGACGACCTGCCGGTGGATTTCGACGCGACCGTAAAGGGCCCGCGCGATGCGGAGTGGCGGTCCGACGCACCCGCGACCCTGATCTGGGCCGAGGCGCTGGACGGCGGCAATCCGCGCGCGAAGATCGCCTTCCACGACAAGGTCATGATGCAGACCGCCCCCTTCGACACCCCGCCGGTCGAACTGGCGAGGACCCCGGCGCGCTATGCGACGACCATGTGGGGCGATGACGGCTTTGCCATGGTCGTCGACCGCGAATGGCGGAGCCGCACCGAGCATCGTCTCGCGGTGGCGCCTTCGCGGCCGGGGGAGACCCGAATGCTGCTGACCCGCAATTATCAGGATCAATATGGCGATCCGGGCCGACCGATCCTGGAGGAGAATGCGGCGGGCAAGCCGGTGATGCGCTTCACGCCCGCGCATGACGGCATCTATGTCACCGGCGACGGCGCGACCAAGGCGGGGGCTTTCCCGTTCCTCGCCACCATGACGCTGGCCGGTGGCGAGCAGACGCGGCTGTGGAGCGCCAAGGCCCCCTATTACGAGCCGGTCGTCGCGATGCTCGACGACAAGGGCCAGCGCATCCTGACCCGGCGGGAGAGCGCGACGCTCGCTCCCAATTACGTCATCCGTACCGTCAGGGGCGGCGGGGCGAAGGCGATCACCGCCTTTGCCGACCCCGCCCCCGTCTTCGCAGGCGTCACCCAGCGGACGATCACCTATAGCCGTGCCGATGGCGTGCCGCTGTCGGGCACCCTCTATCTGCCCGCCGGTTACGACACGAAGCGCGACGGGCCGCTGCCGACGCTGCTCTGGGCCTATCCGGCGGAATATACCGATGCCAAGGTCGCCGGACAGACGGTCGACCAGGGCAATCGCTTCGTGCGACCGCGCGGTATCAGCCACCTGTTCCTGCTGACCCAGGGCTATGCGATCCTTGACAACCCGGCGATGCCGATCATCGGCGAGGGCGGCGCGGAGGCGAACGACACCTATGTCAAACAGCTGCGCGAGGATGCGCAGGCGGCGGTCGACGCGGTGGTGAAGCTGGGCGTCGCCGACCGGACCCGCATGGCGGTTGGTGGCCATAGCTATGGCGCGTTCATGACCGCCAATCTGCTCGCCCATACCGACCTGTTCCGCGCGGGGATCGCGCGGTCGGGGGCCTATAATCGCACCCTGACCCCGTTCGGCTTCCAGGCCGAGCAGCGCACCTATTGGCAGGCGACGCCGACCTACACAGAGATGAGTCCCTTCACCTATGCCGACCGGATCAAGGCGCCCATTCTGCTCATCCATGGCGGCGCCGACGACAATAGCGGTACCTTCCCCATCCAGTCGGAGCGGATGTACGCCGCGCTGAAGGGCAATGGCGCAACCGTGCGCTATGTCGTCCTGCCGAACGAACCGCACGGTTACCGCGCGTTGGAATCGACCGAAGAGACGCTGTGGCAGATGACCGAATGGCTCGACCGCTACGTCAAGCCGAAGCAGCCTGTGACGGCAGCCGACTGACGGGGGCGTTCACGATGCATGTCGTGCGGGCAGTTGATCCGCATGATAGGCTGACTTGCCCTGCAGCCGCTTTGTCGCCTAGCTTCCGGTAAATAGTTTTATAAAGGGGGAAATCGGCATGGATCGTCGCAACTTCATCGTGTCCGGTGCGGCCACGGCCGGGCTGACCATGCTGCCTGCGCGGTCCGTCCTTGCGCAGGCGTCCGGCGGTGCACCGGCAGCTCCGTCGCCGGGCGACGCGCGCCTCAATACCGCCTTCGATCAGGTCCTGGCCGAAACGGTTCGCGAGTCGCCCGAATTCGCGACCTCGCTGGGTCTGGACACCGGCCGGAATGCCGATCTTCGCCACCAGCTGGGCGACAACAGCTATGGCGCCATTGCCAAGAACCTGGCCCGCAGCCGCAAGGCGCTTGCGCTCGTCACGGCCGTCGATCCCGCCTCGCTATCGCCCCAGGCGCGGATCGATCGTGAGGTGGTGCTCTACAATATCAAGTCGAACATGATCGGCCCCGAGCAATTCGGCTTGTCCTCGCCGCAGGGGCCCTATCCGATCTCGCAGCAGGACGGCGTGTATTTCTCGCTGCCCGACTTCCTGGCCTCGACCCATCCGGTGAAGACCGCGGACGATGCCGAGGCCTATCTCGACCGGCTCGCGTTGATGGGGCGTCAGCTCGACAACGAAACCGACGTGCAGCGGCGCGAAGCCGCCAAGGGGCGCCTGGCCCCTGACTTCTCGCTCGATCTCGCGCTCGGCCAGATGGCGAAGCTGCGGTCGCCCGCCGCCGCCGACAGTCAGCTGGTCGAGGCGCTGACCCGCCGCACCGGCGCAGCGAATATCGGCGGCGATTGGAAGTCGCGCGCGACCCGGATCGTGGCAGAACAGGTCTATCCCGCGCTCGACCGCCAGATCGCCCTGCTGCGCTCGCTACGCCCCTCGGCCCGCAGCGCCGCGGGCGTCTGGGCGCTGCCCGATGGCGAGGCCATGTACGCCGCGGCGCTCGCCCAGGCGACGACGACCACCCTGTCTCCCGATGCGGTGCATCGCATGGGCCTGCAGCAGGTCGCCGAGCTGACCGCGCAGCTCGATACGATCCTGCGTGGCCAGGGTCTGACGCAGGGCAGCGTCGGCGCGCGCCTCGATCAGTTGAACCGCCAGCCTGCCCAGCTGTTTGCCGATGACGACGCCGGTCGCGCCGGCCTGCTCGCCAGCCTCAATGCCAGCGTAAAGGCGATGCAGGCCCGCCTGCCCCAGGCGTTCACGAACCCGCCCAATGCCGCGCTGGAAATCCGCCGCGTCGCGCCCGAAATCCAGGACGGCGCGCCCAACGGCTATTATTTCCGCGCCCCGCTCGATGGTTCGCGCGCGGCCATCTATTGGATCAACCTCAAGAACGTCCACGACTGGCCGAAATACACGCTGCCCAGCCTGACCTATCATGAGGGCGTGCCGGGCCATCACCTTCAAATCTCAACCGCCCAGCGCGCGCCGACCCATCCGCTGCGCAAGATCGCCTTTTTCAACGCCTATCTCGAAGGCTGGGCGCTGTATGCCGAGCAATTGGCCGACGAACTGGGCGGCTATGCCTCACCCGTCGAGCGCGCGGGCTATCTCCAGTCCTTCCTGTTCCGCGCCGCGCGACTGGTGGTCGATACGGGCATCCATACCAAGCGCTGGACGCACGACCAGGCGACCAAGTATCTCGTCGACACGGTCGGCTTCGCCCCCGGCCGTTCGCAGCGCGAGGTTGAGCGCTACTGCGTCTCGCCCGGCCAAGCCTGCAGCTACAAGATCGGCCATGCCGCCTGGCTGCGGGCCCGCGAAAAGGCCAGGGCGATCGCTGGCAGCCGTTTCGACCTGAAGCATTTCCACGACGTGCTGGAAGCGGGCGCGATGCCGCTGTCGATGCTCGAGCGTATCGTCGAGGAGCGGGCGCGCGCGGTCTGACGCCGCGCGTCAGTCCACCTCGCGCGCGATCGGGTAACGAAGCGGATAGGGATGCCCCGGCCCGGCCTCGGCATAGAGCCAGGTCAGCCGGGCATCCGGGTCGGCGGCAAAGGCGGGCTCGTCCTTGAGCTTCTGCTCGAAGCGACGCTTCACATCGGCATCGGTTTCGAGCAGTCGCTCGCCCAGTGCGGCGAGGATGTAAGCGTCGGTATTGGGCGCCGGTGCCAGCATCTCCGGGAAAAATCCCCAGGCCAGGAACGAGTCCTGACTTTCGGGTTCCAGCAGGGAGGCGGCCAGCAGGCCGAGCGGCTGATCGGCCGGGACACGGACACTGCCCGCGGGCATCTCCTGCTCGACACTAGCATGGGCGAAGCGTGCGGTGATCGGATAGCGTCCCTCATTGGGCTGGGACAGCTTTGGGTCGATCAGCCGCACCCGGTCGAGTTTGCGGCTCTGCGGCGCCTGCATCGTCTCGAACCGAATGCCGTGCAGGCGAAGCCGTTCGATCACCTCGGTCTGCTCGGGCGGGATCCACCAGGCCTTGGGCAGGCGAACGGTTTCGACCGGCTGCTGCCCGATGATCGGCATCCGGAAGGTGATCGGCTTGCCCAGCCAGCGCTGCTCGTCGCGCCCGGAGGCGGGTGAGCGATAGGTGTCGAATGCGACGCCCTTGAAATCCTCGATCCAGCCGATCGGCGCGGGGGCGGGCTTCCACCGCGTCAGCAACTCGGCGGGGCGGCTCGCCCGGTCGGCTGCCTTGGCTTCCGCGATACGGTCGCGATCGCGGGCCGCGACCTTCAACGCGGCTTCCAGCAGGATATAGGTCCCCAGGACGCGCTGGCGGTAAGGCTTGAGCATATGATTCTCGACCAGCACGGTCGGCATGCCGATGAAATCGCCGTACCCGGTCGAATAGCGCGGCCCTTCGGGGCTGTAGCGTATGCCCTTTTCCGGGTGCCGCGTATCGATCGGGCTGGGATAGATGATCGGGATATGCCCCGCCGCCGTCAGCGCGGTAGAGACCGCCGGGCCGAAGCGCCCCTCCAGCCAGTCGGCGGTGGCGCGATGCCGCGCATAGGTGCCCCAACCGGCATAGGTGAAGGTCACGTCATACTGCATGTCGAAGCCTTCGCTGACATGGCAGTCGATATAGAGTATGGGATCGAGCGCCCGAATCAGGCCGATCATCGCGCGCGATTCCGGCGCATCCAGCTTGGCATAGTCGCGATTGAGATCGATATTGCGCGCATTGGCATCCCGCCCCTTTTCGGCGGGACCCCGGATGTGCGGGTAGTTGTACGCACTCCTCTGCTCATGCCCGTCGATATTGTAGATCGGCACGAACACCAGATCGACCTGATCGAGCAGGCTGTCCTTCCCGCGCAGCGCGATGTCACGCAGCAGCATCAGCCCGGCGTCCTTGCCGTCGATCTCGCCCGAGTGGATACCGCCCTGCACCAGCACGACCGGCTTGCCCGCACCGCCCTTGCTGGCGCGGACATAGATCATCTCGCGCCCCTGGGCGGTCCGGCCGAACGTCTCGACGCTGATGAGGGGCGACGCCGCTTGCAGACGTGCCAGCCATGCCCGCACCTCGGCATAGCGCGGGGTCGTCCGAAACCCCGATGCTTCGGCCGGGGTGATCCAGGGATCGTCCGGCTTTGCGATCAGGGCTTCGCTTTTCCCGGACCATGGCAATTTCGGGGGCAGGCGCGCGGGCTCCTGCGCATTCAGACTGCCTGCTGTCGTCAGCAGCAGAAGGGCGAGAAAATAAGCATGCTTCGTATGCAAGGCGGCGCTTTCACAGGGGGACGAACAGGACGCGGCTGCCTTATGATACGATATAGCGTACCGCAACCCGGAGATCATGCCGGTCGCACTTCGCTCCCGCGGAGGCCGCGCAAGTCCCGCCGCCAGCAATATTTTGTTACTTTCCCGCTCACCTCGCGTTGTCGTGAGACAATCCGTTCGAGGTACCGTTACATATGCCCTTTCCTGCCGATCGTGGTGCCATTCTCGAAGCCCGACGTACTCTGAAGATGGCGCGATCCGCCCATGCCTATGTCCGGGGCAACACGGCGAAATTCTACGAATGGCTGGCGGCATCGGAGGCGGCCCGGCGGGTGCCCCAGGGACCGGCGATCTGGATTTGCGGCGACTGCCATCTGGGCAATCTGGGACCGGTCGCCGATGGCCGCGGATCGGTGGAAATCCAGATCCGCGATCTCGATCAGGCCGTGATCGGCAATCCCGCCCATGACCTCATCCGGCTCGGCCTGTCGCTGGCCACGGCGGCGCGCGGTTCGGACCTGCCCGGTGTCGTGACCATGCGTATGATGGAGGCGATGGTCGAGGGCTATGCCATGGCGATCCGCGATCCCGAACATGGCGATCCCGACCTCGACTCCGAGATCGTCCGCAGCGTCGAGCGCGAGGCCCTGGGTCGGCGCTGGCGCCATCTGGCCAAGGAAAGGCTGGACGCGGTCGAGCCGCGCATCCCGCTGGGCAAGAAATTCTGGGAGTTGGCGCCCGATGAACGCGAGGCGCTGACCGCGCTGTTCGCCGACGAACGGGTCGGTGCCATGGTCCTGTCGCTGAAGGGCAAGCCGCAGGATCGCGAAGTCCGGCTGGTCGACGCCGCCTATTGGATGAAGGGGTGCAGTTCGCTCGGCCTGCTGCGTTTTGCCGCCATCGTGGCGATCCGGACGCGCAAGGGCAACTGGTCGTACGCGCTGGTCGACCTAAAGGAAGCCACCGCCCCCATCGCTCCCACGGCGCCCGGCGCGGAAATGCCAGACGATCCTGCGACCCGGGTGGTGACGGCGGCCCGCCATTTGTCGCCCTATCTTGGCGAGCGGATGATGCCCGTCACGATGCTGGGCCGATCCCTCTTCATCCGCGAACTGACCCCGCAGGACATGAAGCTGGAGGTCGATCAATTCAGCCAGGGCGAGGCGGTGCGCGCCGCCCGACATCTCGCCTTCGTCGTCGGGACCGCCCATGCGCGTCAGATGAACGCGACCGCCCGCTCCGAATGGCTGGCAAGGATCGAAGCGGATCGGAGCGGCGCGCTCGATACCCCGTCATGGCTCTGGGAAAGCGTCGTCACGCTCTCCGGCAGCCACGAAGCAGGCTATCTCGAACACTGCCGACGCTATGCGATTGCCGCCTAGCGATCCGTCGGGATTGACCCGTTGGCGTCGGCAATCAGCTTCGCCATGCGCGCGGCATCCTTGGCGACCTGTTCGTCGTCCAGTTCACGGCGCAACCACCGCACCTCGTGCAGATTGCCGTGATCGTCGAGTTCGCCGCACCCGATCCGCTTGCCATAGTCCAGCAGCGCGCAGGTCGCACCGGGGACATGCGTCCGGACGATCTTCTGCACTTCGTCGATAACATATTCGCCGGAACCAGCAATTTGCGCCATATCATCCTCTGATCGAGCTTCGGGATAACATTCGCATCCACCCACGCGAAGTCGTTTCGTCCGCTGATCCATACGAGGCGGCATCGCGGATGTAAAAAAGGGGCGTGGTGCACCGGACCAGCGTCCCGTGCACCACGCCCCCGTAAGGCAATCTGCGACCTTAGCTGGCTTGGTTGGCCGACACCGGCTTGGCGGTCACGTCGAAGCGATCGGCGTTCATCACCTTCACCCAGGCCCGCACGAAGTCGCGCACGAACTTCTCCTCATGCCCGTTCTCGGCATAGACCTCGGCGGTCGCTCGCAACTGCGAGTTGGAGCCGAAGATCAGGTCGGTCCGCGTCGCACGCCACTTTTCCTGGCGGCCGCCCCGGTCGTAACCGATGAACTTCTCGTCGCTCGACGCATCGACCAGATCCCAGAAGGTATCATTGTCGAGCAGGTTGACGAAGAAGTCGTTGGTCAGCTGCCCCGGGCGATTAGTCAGCACGCCTTCCGGTGCATCGCCGAAGTTGGCACCCAGCACGCGCAGGCCACCGACCAGCACGGTCATCTCCGGCGCGGACAGCCCCAGCAGCGCCGCCCGGTCGAGGAGCAGTTCCTCGGTCTTCACCGGGTTTCGGGTCTTCAGATAGTTGCGGAAGCCGTCGGCCTGCGGCTCCATCCATTTGAAGCTCTCGACATCGGTCCATTCCTGCGTCGCATCGCCGCGACCGCCCAGGAACGGAACCTCGATGTCGAACCCGGCATCACGCGCCGCCTTCTCGACCGCCGCCGACCCCGCCAGCACTATCGCATCGGCCAGCGACATGTCACCGCGCAACTCGTTCAGCTTGGCCAGCACCGTCTGGAGCTGTTCGGGCTCGTTGACCGCCCAGTCCTTCTGCGGGGCGAGTGCGATACGGGCACCGTTCGCGCCACCACGATGGTCCGACCGGCGGTAGGTCGATGCCGAAGCCCAGGCGGTCTTCACCAACTGCGCAACCGTCAATCCGCTGGACAGCACGGCATTCTTGAACGCGGCCACGGCCGCATCCGACGGCGCACTGCCTTCGGGCACGGGATCCTGCCAGATCAGCGTCTCTTCAGGCGCTTCGGGCCCAAGATAGCGGATCTTCGGCCCCATGTCGCGGTGCGTCAGCTTGAACCAGGCGCGGGCGAACGCGTCGTCGAGCGCCGACTGGTCGTCGCGGAAGCGCAGCGCGATCTCACGGAACTCGGGGTCCATCTTCAGCGCCATGTCGGCGGTGGTCATCATCGTCGGCACGCGCTTGTTAGGGTCGCGCGCGTCGGGGGCCATGTCCTCCGGATCAGGGTTGACCGGGGTCCACTGCTTGGCACCCGCCGGGCTTTGCGTCAGCTCATAATCGTACTTGAACAGCAGCCGCAGATAATCGCCGGTCCACTTCGTCGGATTGTTCGACCACGCCCCCTCTATGCCCGAGGTCGTGATGTGCCCCTTGCCGATCTCCTCGCTGTCGGTCAGCCAGCCCAGCCCCTGCTGGTGGATCGCCTCCGCCGCCGGGTTCTTGAAGCCCGTGGGGGGCTTGGCGCCATGCGCCTTGCCGAAGGCGTGGCCACCGGCGGTCAGCGCCACCGTCTCTTCCGAGTTCATGGCCATGCGCTGGAACGTCGCCTTCATGTCACGCGCCGAGGTCAGCGGATCGGGATTGCCGCCGGGACCTTCGGGGTTGACGTAGATGAGACCCATCTGGATCGCGGCGAGCGGCCCTTCGAGTTCGGGCAGTTCCTCGGTGATGCGGGTCTGTGCGCCTTCGTCGACCCACAGTTCCTCTGCGCCCCAGAAGGTATCACCCTCCGACGCGTAGACGTCCTTGCGGCCGCCCGCGAAGCCGAAGGTCGGTCCGCCCATGCTCTCGATCGCGACATTGCCCGCCAGGATGAACAGGTCGGCCCAGCTGATATGCTTGCCGTATTTTTGCTTGATCGGCCACAGCAGGCGTCGCGCCTTGTCGAGATTGCCATTGTCCGGCCAGGAATTGAGCGGCTCGAAACGCTGCTGACCCGAGGACGACCCGCCGCGCCCATCGGTCACGCGGTAGGTGCCGGCGGCGTGCCAGGCCATCCGGATCATGAACGGGCCATAATGGCCATAGTCCGCAGGCCACCAGGGCTTGCTGTCGGTCATGAGCGCGAGCAGGTCGGCCTTGACGGCGGTATAGTCGAGCGCGCTGAACGCCTTGGCATAGTCGAAATCCTCGCCCATCGGGTTGGGCGAGACGCCGTGCTGATGCAGCATGTCGACCGGCAGCGAGTCGGGCCACCAATCCTTGTTGGTCCGCCCCAACAGCGACCGCGCCTTGACCTCGCCGCCGCCCCTGCCGCCCATCGGGCAACCGCTGCCCTTGGGCTGTTCGTAATCGGCCATCTCGGAGTCCTCTTCCAACCGGTTTTCCTATGGGGGCGAAGGTGCCGCATCGGACGGCACACTGTCCAAGCGATTTTTCGGGCCTGACAGATTTCATTAATCAATCACCGTCGGCACTGTGTCCATGGAACCAAATGCCTCGGACCCTGACTGGTTGCCGAATGGTATGGCGGTCCATCTTTCCGATCGAACGTCCGAACCCGCTGCCCGGCGCCGATGACTTACGCCGACCGCCGAGACGACAACCGCAGCAACCGGCCGACATCGCCATCCTCCAGCATCCACAAGGCGCCATCGGGTCCAGGAACCTTTGACGGGCGGATATCCCGCGTCACTCGACGGGCGTACGCCGCACCCATAGCACCGCGATGAGGACGATGGCGGTCAGCACCCCGCACATCGCCCAGGCGGCGTTGACGGCGGGGACAAGCGCGGCTTTCTCCACCAGCGGGCGCACCATCTCGACGGCGAAATCGTCGAGCGGCTGGCCGCGTTGTTCCAGGAAGGCATCCTTGGGGATGCCGATGCGCAGCGCCGTGTCGAGATCACCCTCCTGAAGGCGGCTGGCGATATGACGCCCCTCGGTCGCGGCACGGCTGAAGATCATGGTGTCGACGAGCGCCAGCCCGACCGCACCACCTAGGTTGCGCATGAGGTTGAACAGCCCGCTGCCATCCGCGACCAGCGTGCGCGGTAACCGGCCCAGTGCCATGCGGGTCGGCGGCAAGAGGCAGAACATGATCGCCGCGCCACGCACCACCTGCGGCGGGATCATGTCGTGGAAGTCGGTCTGTGCGGTCTGCCCCATGCTCATCAACAGGCCGATCGCGAACAATCCGAAGCCGAAGGCCGTCAGCCAGCGCGGATCGACCCGCCGCTCGGCCCAGACCGCGATGGGCGCACTGACCAATTGCGCGATGCCGGTGACCAGCATGATCTCGCCGATGCGCAGTGCGCCGTGCTCGCGCACCAGCCCCAGGAAAAATGGCATCAGATAGGTCGAGCCGAAGAGGCCGAACCCCAGCACGAAGCTGAACAGGCATCCGATCGCGAAATTGCGGTCGGCGAAACAGTGCAGTTCAACCAGCGGCACCGTCGCGCGCCATGTCCGCACGACGAAGCCGATCCCGCAATTCACGAAGACCGCCAACAGGCCCAGCACGCGCGCATCGCCCCAGCCGCGCGTCGGCGCGTCCTTCAACCCGATCTGCAGCGCGACGAGCGCAAAGGCGAGCAGGACGAGTGCCACGATGTCGATGGTGCGACGCGTGCCCGACCGTTCGATCGCCGCCTGGCCGCGCAACAGCCACGCCACGCCCAAGGCCGCGACGATACCGGGCGCGATGTTGATGCGGAACAGCCAGTGCCACGAAAAGGACTGGGTCACCCAACCGCCGACGATCGGCCCGATGGTCGGTGCCAGAACGGCGGCCACCCCGGCGATGGTGGTCGCCAACCCCTGCACCCGCACCGGGAACAGCAGAAAGACGGCGGAGAACACGATGGGGATCAGCGTCCCGCCCGAAAAACCCTGAAGGACCCGCCACAGGATCAGGCTTTCGAAACTGCCGCTCATCGCGCACCCGATCGAGGCCAGCGTGAACAGGCTGACCGCACCGACGAACAGCCGCCGCATCCCCAACACATCGGTCAGGTAACCGGTCAGCGGGATCGCGACGATCTCGGCGGTCAGATAGGCGGTCTGGATCCAGACCATCCGATCGGGCGCGATGCGCAGCGCCGCCTGGATCGTCGGCAGCGAGGTTGCGACGATCTGCACGTCCAGAATGGCCATAAACATGCCCAGGCACATGAACGTAAAGCCCGCCCAGGCGGCGAACCTTGCCGGCTGCGGCTCGGGGGCCGGCGATGCGGTCACGGGTGTCATATCGTCGCTTCGCCTGCCATCCGTCGACCCTATCCTGTATTTTTCGACAGGTTGAACAAGCCGCGACGCGGATCGTTGCGCTCCGGTATCCATTTCCGCCGGATGACCGGCTACTCGGACGGTGCATGTCTCAACCGGTTGCCCTTTTGTCGCTTGCGACCCGCACGCCCCATCATCGACTGTCCCAGGATCAGGCCCTCGCCACGGCGCGGGAGTTGATTGGCAACCGCTTCGCCGATTTCGATCGGCTGGCGCCCGTCTTCGACCATGCGGGCATCGCCGAGCGCCAGGTGGCCATGCCGCTCGACTGGTATCGCACGCCGCGCTCGTTCGAAGAGCGCAGCGCCGCCTATCTCGATGTCGCGCTCGACCTGTTCGTCGCCGCCGCCAGCGGGGCGCTGGCAGAGGCCGGACTGCAAGCCGGGGATGTCGACGCTATCGTTACCGTCTCTTCGACCGGAATCGCCACGCCCAGCCTGGAGGCGCGAGCCATGGCGCATCTGTCGTTCCGGAACGACGTGCGGCGCGTGCCGGTCTTCGGCTTGGGCTGTGCGGGCGGCGCCACCGGGCTGGCGCTCGCGGCCGATCTGGCACGGGCGCGGCCGGGCGCCACCGTGCTGTTCGTGACGGTCGAACTATGCAGTCTGGCGCTGAGGACGAACGGCGCGGACAAGGCCGACCTGATCTCCACCGCGCTGTTCGGTGACGGCGCGGCGGCATGCCTGCTGCGAACCGGCGACGAAGGCTTTGCCCAGATCGTCGGCAGCGCGGAAAATACCTGGAACGACACGCTCGACATCATGGGGTGGCGCACCGAGCAGACGGGGCTGGCGGTCGTCCTGAACCGCGCGATCCCGACCTTTGTCGAGCGAGAGATGCGCCAGGCGGTTACTGGAATGCTGGCGACGCAAGGGTTCGCCCTGTCGGATATCGACCGCTTCATCTGCCATCCCGGCGGCGCGCGGGTGCTGGATGCGCTGGAGAACGCTCTCGGGCTCGATCACGGTGCCCTGGTTCAGGAGCGGATGGTCCTTCACGACCATGGCAACATGTCCGCACCGACCGTGCTGTTCGTGCTGGATCGGTATCGCCGGGAAGGCCTGCCGCCCCGCTCTCTGCTGAGCGCGCTGGGACCGGGCTTTACCGCCTCTTCGCTGGTGCTAGAGTGCAATCGATGACCCTGCCCTATGCCATCATGGCGTTCGTCACCCTCCAGCGATTGAGCGAACTGGTCATCGCACGGCGCAACACCGCCCGGCTGATGGCCGCGGGTGCGCGAGAATATGGTGCGGGCCATTATCCGGTGATGGTCGCGATGCATACCGCATGGCTGATCGCCTTGTGGTTCAGCGTGGGCGACCGGACGGTTTCCTGGCCCTTGCTCTTGGTCTTCGCCGTCTTGCAGGGGATGCGGATCTGGGTGCTGGCGACTTTGGGTCCGCGCTGGACGACACGGATCATCGTCCTGCCGGGCGCCTCCTTGGTTGCCCGGGGGCCGTTCCGTTTCCTGCGCCACCCCAATTATGCGGTCGTTACCGCCGAGATCGCGGTGCTCCCCCTCACCTTCGGACTGGTCGGCATCGCCGCGCTGTTTACCGTCCTGAACGCGGCGATGCTGTATGTCCGGATTGGTGCGGAAAACCGCGCTCTGGGCCTCAGCGCCGGGTCGTAGCCGCCTCGCGCTCGGCCTTGATCCGTAGCATCGCGGCGTGACAGGTGGGCGAGGTCTGGTCGATCTTCTGGATCATACAGGCCTCGACCTTCTTGCGGCTCATCGACTTCATCTCCATCGGGCACAACCGCCGTGCCTCGGCGACGCAGGCCTTCTTGCCGGGATCGGACTCGGCCTGGGCGACGCCGATGGAGAGAAGCGACAAGAGCGCCGCGACGGTCAGGGCTTTGTACATCATGGGACTGGGACCTCTTCGATATCGTGGCTGCGATGTACCTTATGATATGGGCAAGACGCCAGATTTTCGGCGCATCGATCTTGCGACGCTGCGCCTGACAATCATCCGCGGCGGGTGCCATTTCCACCGACGCCATGCCGAAAAGCGGCATCCTGCATAGGCTTTTCGATAACCCCGGCGTCAGCGTGCGATGATCGTAGAATCGATGTCCGCGATCTTTCTTACGCCGGTCAGAGCCATCGCCACCCGCATTTCCCGGTCGAACAGGTCGAGCAGATTGGCGACCCCCGCCTGGCCATCGGCGGCCAGCGCATAGATGAACGCCCGCCCCAGCATGGCCGCATCCGCCCCCAGCGCCAGCATCCGCACCACGTCCAACCCCGACCGCACTCCCGAGTCCGCCAGGATCGTGAGCTGTTCCTTCACCGCATCGGCGATGGCGGGCAAGGCGCGCGCCGAGGACAGCACTCCGTCAAGCTGCCGCCCGCCATGGTTCGACACGACGATGCCCTGCGCGCCGAAGCGCACCGCCTCCCGCGCGTCTTCGACGTCGAGGATGCCCTTGATGACGATCGACCCCTTCCAGAAATCGCGAATCCATTGCAGGTCGCGCCAGCTGATCGACGGATCGAAGTTCGCGCCGAGCCATCCGATGTAATCGGCAAGCCCGGTGGCGGCCCCGCGATAGGCCGAGATATTGCCCAGATCATGCGGCCGCCCATGGACGCCGACATCCCATGCCCAGCGCGGGTGCGTGACCGCCTGCAGCATCCGCCGCCACGCTGCGTGGGGCCCCGACATGCCCGAATGCGCATCGCGGTAGCGGGCGCCCGGCACCGGCATGTCGACGGTGAAGACCAACGTCTCCACCCCCGCCGCCTGCGCGCGCTCCAGCGCGTCGCGCATGAAGCCGCGATCCTTCAGCACATAGAGCTGGAACCAGATCGGCGCGGGCGACTGGCGCTGCACCTCGTCGATCGCGCAGACCGACACGGTCGACAGAGTGAAGGGCACCCGCTTGCCCGCTGCGGCCCGTGCCGCCTGCACCTCGCCGCGCCTGGCATACATGCCGGTCAGTCCCACGGGGGCCAACACCACCGGCATCCCCAGCGATTGTCCGAACAGCGTCGTGCTCAGGTCGATATCGACGACGTCGCGCAACACCCGCTGGCGCAGCGCCACGTCGGAAAGGTCGGACACGTTGCGGCCCAACGTATATTCAGCATAAGCGCCGCCGTCGATATAGTGGAACAGGAACGGGGGCAGACGACGTCGCGCGGCCTCGCGATAGTCGGTAGTGGCGGAGATGATCATCGGAACGTTTCCAAATCTATAGCGAAGGGTCGGCGTTGCACGCGGGGGTCGCGCGTCCGGACGGGGCGTGGTTATGCACTACCTGCCGGACCGTCTTGCGCACGAAATCGAAATGGACATCGGCCGCCTCGCGCGCGCCGTCTGCATCTTGCAGCTTTCTAGTACCCCGAGTCGGCGGCGGACACGATCCCTGTCCACCGCATCGTCGAGCGACTTCCGGATCGCGAAGATATCGTGGCCATAACCCGGATTGGCCTCGACCAGCAGGGCCAGCTAATCTTCGATCACCTGTTCGATCCGCTGCACCAACGGCTCGGTCAGGATCGCCTCGGCGCGCGGGTGATTGGTGATCCGCCCTTGCGCCGCCAGCCGGTACATCGCCTCGCGCAGGAATTTGCGCGACATCCCTTCGCGCCAAGGCCAGCGCCAGGGCCGCCGACAGTCCCGAATGATTGGCAAGGAATCCGAAGGCGAGGACCATGCCGATCGAATAGATCGGAACCAGCAGGCTTTTCAACGTCTCGAAGGGTGCGTGCGGCATCCGCCAGCTTCATTCGCAGGAAGGCAATCATGACGACCGCCGTCAGCATGATCGCGTTGCCAGTCGCCGAAAGCCAGCCGAACGCGTACACCGCGTCATAGGGGGTGCGCCAAGCGATCCCGCCGTCACGTCGGTGCCTGGCTCAACGACTTTGCGCCCGAAACAGCCCAACGTGTTCGTGTAGCTGCGACCGACAGGAAAGCCGCGCGGGATCTGTTGGTTGTTCCGGCCTTCGGGGAAGCTCTGGACAATCTAGCCCATATACTCGTTGGTGAGCAGTGCAGCGCCACCCTGTTGGCCACTCCGACGGCGTCCGCGAGCGCTGTTATCGTCGCAATTGTCCTTGACGGCGCCAAGTGGCAAGTGCGCGGGCTTGCAGCACTGTGGGCTATCGCAAGCATGGCGGAAACCGCCATTCTGGTCGGGGAGACAGGATTCCTGACCTATTTCTTCCGCGCGCTAAGTCATTGATTTTGCGTCGCCGTGCAGCCCGTCTGTCAGCGAGTTGCACAGCAAGGGGTACAGCCGCGGGTACAATGAGGCAAGGCTATTGAATCGCCCCAAAGGTCGATGACTGCACAGCAGCAGCTGCGACACGTTCGGATCAGGCAGCTCAGTCTGGCGCGTGTGGATTTCAGTAGCCTAAGCAGAGGCTGAGCATGATGCCCGCGTACTTCGCGGGCACGTCGAGCCGTCCCATGTCACGATCGGACATCGTTCATAGGCGTTGCCTGTCCGCTTCGTCGCCGACGTCATGCTGATGCGATGCGATGCGATGCGGCGCAAGGACGGACGTCAGACGTACCGTCCTTCAAGCCCTTCTTGTCAGGTCATTGGCTTCAACGATTGCCCCCTAGAGTCCCGAAAGGTCATCCGAGTTCACGGCCGATGCCGACGAACCCGATGACCCACAGTCCGGCGAGGGATGTGTCAGATCAGATCGTACTCACCCTCAATCTTCAGGCGCGATACGGATCCGGCAACTGGTGCGCATGTTGCGAACTGCGAGCTGGCAGGCGAGGCGGGATCGGTCGGTGCGATAGTCGCTACTGTCGAGCAGATCGTCTTCGTCGGGACCGGGCGGGGGCAGGTCCTCTCCACCCGCCTCGACATAGACATGGCAAGTTGCGCAGGAGCAGCATCCGCCGCACATCGCCAGCAGTTCATCCACACCGGCATCGCGGATCGCTTCCATGACGCTGACATCTGCGGCGCCCTCGACCTCGATACGATCGCCGTCACGGGTAACGACCTCGATCGTTACCATTAGGCGTCCCCCTGCTTCACGAAGCCGCTCAACCGCGCTGCGATCAAATTTTGTGCATCGCCGACGATCCGCTCGATCAGCTGGCGACATGTCGGCACGTCATGGATCAGTCCCTGAACCTGCCCGGCCCAGATCAGCCCCGCGTCCAGATCTCCGGTTTCCAGCGCCGACCGCCCCTTGGCCCCGGACACCAACGGTCGGATATCCTCGAACACGGCGTCGGGACGCGCGGAGATTTCGACGACTTGGTCGGACACACTGGTTTTGGCCACACGTCCCGTATTGTGAAAGCGACGAAAGATCAGGTTGGTCGCACGCTCGTCGTTCGAGACGATCAACTGCTTGATCGCATCATGGATCGGCGCTTCGACCGTCGCGCAGAAGCGGGTGCCCATGTTGATGCCCTCCGCCCCCAACGTCAGCGCGGCAACCAGGCCCCGGCCATCGGCGAAACCGCCGCTCGCCAGCATCGGAATCTTCACCTTGTCGGCGGCGGCGGGGATCAGGATCAGACCCGGAATATCATCCTCACCCGGATGACCGGCACATTCGAACCCGTCGATCGAGATGATGTCGACCCCCATCCGTTCGGCGGACAGGGCATGGCGGACAGCGGTGCATTTGTGGATCACCGTGATGCCGTGCGCCTTGAAGTCCTCGACATGCTCCTGCGGGCGGTGGCCCGCCGTCTCGACGATCCGCACCCCGCTGTCGATGATCGCACGGCGATATTCGGCATAGGGCGGCGGCGTGACCGACGGCAGAATGGTCAGGTTCACCCCGAACGGCTTGTCGGTCATGCCTCGGCAGCGTTCGATCTCGCGGCGCAGATCATCGGGCGTCGGCTGCGTCAGCGCGGTCAGCATGCCCAGCCCGCCCGCATTGGACACGGCCGAAGCCAGCTCCGCCCGGCCGACCCACATCATGCCGCCCTGCACGATGGGATGTTCGATCCCGAGCAGCCTGGTTACGCGCGTGGCGAGGGCCATCACAGCGCCTCGATGATGGTGACGTTGGCGATACCGCCGCCCTCGCACATGGTCTGAAGGCCATAGCGCTTGCCCCGTGCGCGCAAGGCATGGACCAGCGTGGCCATCAGCTTGGTGCCGCTCGCGCCGAGTGGGTGACCGAGTGCGATCGCGCCGCCATTCACGTTCAGCCGGGCGGGATCGCCACCGACATGCTTGAGCCAGGCGATTGGGACGGGTGCGAACGCCTCGTTCACCTCGTACAGGTCGATATCGCCGATCGACAGGCCGCTTTTCTTCAGTGCCTTGTCGGTGGCGAACAGCGGCTCCTCCAGCATGATGATGGGATCGCCCGCCGTCACCGTCATGTCGACGATCCGCGCGATCGGGGTAAGGCCGTGCGCCTTCAGCGCCCGCTCGCTAACCACCAACACCCCGCTAGCTCCGTCACAGATCTGGCTGGCATTGGCGGCCGAGATCATGCCACCCTCCTGCAACAGCTTGACCGAGCCGATGCTCTCCAGCGTTGCGTCGTAGCGGATGCCTTCATCGCGGACATGCGGTCCACCATCCACCAGCACCGGCACGATTTCGTTCGCGAATGCTCCTGCGTCGGTCGCGGCGGCGGCGCGGCGGTGACTTTCCAGCGCGAAACGGTCGAGCGTCTCGCGGTCGAAGCCATGTTTGCGTGCCAGCATCTCGGCACCGGCGAACTGGCTGAACTCTTTTACGCCGAACCGCTCGGCGATGCTGGGGCTGACCGGGCCGATTCCCACACCCTCGCGCTGGTGGAAGCTGAGGTTGGAGAACATCGGCACCCGGCTCATGCTCTCGGTGCCCGCCGCGATCACCACGTCCTGTGTACCCGACATGATCGCCTGTGCCGCGAACTGGACCGCCTGTTGCGACGACCCGCATTGCCGGTCGATGGTGACGGCGGGCACGCTGTCGGGAAGCTTGGAAGCGAGGACGGCGTTGCGGGCAAAGGCGAAGGCCTGTTCGCCGGCCTGGGTGACGCAGCCCATGATGACGTCATCGATCGCCGCGGGGTCCAGGTCGTTGCGGTCGACCAACGCGTTCAGGACATAAGCCGCGAGGTCTGCCGGATGGACGCCGGACAATCGACCGTTGCGGCGCCCCCCGGCGGTGCGAACGGCGTCTACGATATAAGCATCGGCCATATCAGGCTCCTTGAAAAACGGGTTTGCGACGTTCGACGAAGGCGGCAATCCCCTCATGCGCTTCGGGATGGTCGCCGGCGCGGGCGATGGTCTGTGCCTCTCGGTCGAGATGATCACGAAGGGTCGCGGTTGCGCCGTCGATCAGCAGGCGGCGGGCAGCACCCAACGCGGCAGTCGGCGCGGCGATCAGACGTGCGATCACCGCCTCGGCCTCCGGGATCAGGTCTGCGTCGTCGACCGTCCGCGTCACCATGCCGATCCGCTCGGCCTCGTCCGCCCCGATCCGCTGATTGGTGAGGATGATCGCCTGCGCACGGCGAAGCCCGACGAGCCGGGGTAGAAGCCAACTCATCCCGCCATCGGGACTGAGGCCGACCCCTGTATAGGCGGCGGTGAAATGCGCCGATCGCGCGGCCAGCACGACGTCGCCCATGATCCCCAGGCTCAGCCCCGCGCCCGCCGCCGGGCCGTTGACCAGGACGACCAGGGGCTTGGCCATGCCCGTCAGCGTGATGATCGCGCCGTGCAGCGTATCGGCCAGGTCGCGGAGGAAAGACCCTGCCTCTTGGCCAGCCCCCGCCATCGCGGCGACATCGCCGCCGACACAGAACAGGCGTCCCGCTCCAGTCAACACGACGCAGCGTATCGCCGGATCGTCCGCCGCCTCGCGCGCAGCGTCGGCCAGTTCGCTCGCCATTGCCGGATTTACCGCATTGCCCGCCTCGGGCCGGTTGAGCGTCAACCAGGCGGCCCCGCCGTCCTTGCGGACCTGAACACTGCTCATCGACACGCCTCCATCGCTTCGCGAGCCAGTCGCGCCAACCGGGGAAAGCTCGCCGCACGTTCGCGGGCATGGGCGGACGAGGCGTTACCCCGGATCACCCGCCCCTTGATCCCATGGAAGATCGCGGCGATGCGGAAGAAATTGAACGCAATGTAGAATTCGTAGTCGGTGATCCCGTCGCGTCCGGTCCGCGCGCAATAGGCGGCGATATAATCGCGCTCGGAGGGCAGCCCCAGCGCAGCCACGTCCGCGCCGCCCAGCCCGGCAACGATATCCGGTGGCATCCGATACATCATCGCGTGATAGGCGAAGTCGGCCAGCGGATGGCCCAAGGTCGACAATTCCCAGTCCAGCACGGCCAGAATACGCGGCTCGATGGGATGAAAGATCAGGTTATCGCAACGGAAGTCGCCATGCACGATCCTGCTCTCGTCCCCCGCCGGTATGTGCTCGGGCAACCACGCGACCAGAGCATCCATATCCTCGTTTCGCCCGGCATCGGCGTCGTCCAGATACTGGCCGGACCAGCGCGCGATTTGTCGCGCGAAGTAATTGCCTGGCCGCCCATAATCGCCCAACCCGACCGCGATCGGATCAATGCCGTGCAGCGCCGCGATCGTCGCGTTCATCGCGTCGAAATAGGCGGGGCGCTCGACCCGGTCGATGTCGGCGAAGCTGGCGTCCCAGAAGATGCGGCCCTCGATCATTTCCATCACGAAGAACGGCGTGCCGATCACTCCTTCATCCGCACACACGCCCTGCACTCGCGCCACCGGCACCGGGGTATCGGCCAATGCGGTCAGGATACGCGCCTCGCGCAACACGTCATGCGCGCCTTTTGCCAGCGGCCCCGGCGGCTTGCGGCGCAGGACATAGCGGGCGTTCGGCGTAGACAGGCGATAGGTCGGGTTGGACTGGCCGCCCTTGAACTGTTCGACCGTCAACGGACCATCGAAACTCGGTATGGCCTCAGCCATCCATGCCGCCAGCGTAGCTTCGTCGAAGCGATGCACCTCCCGGACAGGCGTGGTTCCGGCGTTGGCGACGTGATCGAGGGCACTGACCATGGTCAGCAGCCCTTCCACTGTGGCGACCGCTTCTCGGCAAAGGCCGCTGGTCCCTCGACGGCGTCCTGCGAAGCCATCATCGTCGCGATCGCCGGATAATCCCATTGCTCGCGCAGGAACCGATCGGTGGGCGTGTCCAGCCCGCGCAATACCGCTTGCTTGGTCGCGCGGATCGACATGGGGCTGCACGCCAGTATCTCGTCGGCCCAGCGCCGGGCGGCAGCCAGGACGTCGCCCTCCGCCACCTCGTTGACGAAGCCCAGCCTTTGTCCTTCCTCGGCACTTACGCGCCGCCCGGTCAGCATCATGCCCATTGCAGGCTTCAGCCCGATGGTGCGGGGCAGGCGTTGCAAACCACCTGCCAATGCCGCCAGCCCGACCCTCGGCTCCGGCAGCGCAAAGACGGCGCGCGTGCTGGCGACCACGATGTCGCACGCCAGCACGATCTCGAACCCGCCACCCATCGCGACGCCGTTGACGGCGCCGATCACCGGCTTGGCCATGTCGAACCGCGCGGTCAGCCCGCCGAAACCACTGGACGGGGTCTCCATGCCGCCGCCCGATGCCTGCTGCTTCAGGTCATGCCCTGCGCAGAACGCCTTCTCACCCGCACCAGTGATGATGGCCACCCACTGGTCGGGATCGGCAGCGAAGGCGTCGAACGCCGCCGCCAGTTCCTCATGCGCGGCGGCGTTCAGGGCATTGTGCGCCTCCGGCCGATTGATCGTCACGATCGTCAGACGGCCTTCCTGCGCGACGGTGATATAGCGATGGGTCACTGTGCGGCTCTCCAATCCCGCTTGATTGTCTTGGCGAGGCTCCATTTGTGGACCTCGGTCGGGCCGTCATAGATGCGGAAGGCCCGCACCTCGCGGAACACCTGCTCGACGATCGTGTCGCCGGTCACGCCGGTGCCACCCATCACCTGGACGCAGCGGTCGGCGACGCGCATCAGCGCCTCGGACACCGCAACCTTGGTCATCGAGCTTTCCGTGCCGCCGCTATCGCCCGCATCCAGCACGCCCGCGCACCAGTCGATCATCAATTCGGCCTGTTTCAGGTCGATGCGGTTGTCCGCCAGCATGAAGCCGACGCCCTCATGGTCGATGATCGGCTTGCCGAAGGCCTCGCGGCGGCAGGCATAATCCGTCGCAATCTCGTTCGCCCGCAGGCAGGCCCCCAGCCAGCGCATACAGTGCGACAGGCGCGCCGGAGCGAGGCGGACCTGGGCGTATTTGAACCCCTCGCCACTTTGACCCAGCATCTGGTCGGCGGGGATGCGAAGGTTCTCGATGCGCACGACCGCATGGCCGCCGGGCATGGAGGTGTCGATCGCATCCAGCACCCGTTCGACCGTGATGGCCGGGTCGGGCAAATCGACCAGGAACATGCAGGCCCCGTCATCAGACTTCGCCATGACGATGCCGACTTGCGCACCTTGCGCGCCGGTGATGAACGCCTTGCGCCCGTTCACGACCCAGTGATTGCCGTCGAGGACAGCGCGGGTCCGCATCATTGACGGGTCGGAGCCCGCCCCGCCCTCCTCCGCCGGTTCGGTCATGAAGAAGGCCGAGCGCGCCTCACCCCGGACCAGCGGATCGAGGAAGCGTAGCTTCTGCTCCGCGCTGCCGACCTTGCCGAGCAGGTACATGTTGCCCTCGTCCGGGGCGGCGGTGTTGACCGCCAGCGGCCCCAGCGGCGACAGGCCCGACTGGCGCAGCACATAGGCGGTTTCGCGCTGAGTCAGATGCTCGCCATCCGCCAGGATATGCGGAGTAAGGACGCCTGCCGCCCGGGCCTTAGCCCGCATCTCGATGACAAGATCGTCGGAGGGGCCATGCGCGTCGCGGCGGGGGTCGTGTTCATAAGGTACGACCACCTCGCGCACGAACGCCGCCACCGCCACGCCGATGGCCTCGGCGCGTTCGGAGGGCGCGGGGCCGGTCAGGCTCATCGCGGTGCCATCCGAATGGAACCGTCGATACGGATCGTCTCACCGTTCAGCATCGGGTTGGTGACGATCGCCTCAACCAACTGCGCAAATTCGTCGGGCTGGCCGAGCCGCGACGGGAACGGCACCTGCGCGCCAAGCGAGTCCTGCGCCTCCTGCGGCAGGGTGGCGAGCAGCGGGGTCATGAAGATGCCCGGCGCGATCGTCATCACCCGGATGCCATAACGCGCCAGCTCGCGCGCGATCGGCAAGGTCATGCCGACCACGCCACCCTTTGACGCCGAATAGGCCGCCTGCCCGATCTGCCCGTCATAGGCCGCGACGGAGGCGGTGTTGATGACGACGCCCCGCTCCTCGCCCAGTGGATCGGCGGTGTGCAGCGCGGCAGCGAATTTCGATAGGACGTTAAAGGTGCCGACCAGATTGATCGTCACGATCTTTGAGAAGGCGGCCAATGGCAAAGGCTGGCCCTCCCGGTCGATGACCTTGGCGGGTGGGCCGATCCCCGCGCAATTGACCAGGATGCGCGCCTTGCCATGCAGCCCTTCGGCTTCCTGGATCGCGGCGGCAACCGCAGTTTCGTCGGTCACGTCGACCCGGACGAAGTGGCCGCCGATGTGCTGGGCCAGCGCAGTGCCCAGCTCAGCGTTCAGGTCGAAGATGGTCACCTTCGCCCCCACCCGCGCCAGCCGCTCTGCCGTGCCGCCGCCCAGCCCCGATGCGCCTCCCGTAACGATGGCTGCAACGCCCTGGATATCCATGTTGCTGTCCTTTTCCTATCAGATGATTTCGATGGCGATGGCCGTCGCCTCGCCGCCGCCGATGCACAAAGCCGCCACGCCGCGGCGCAGCCCCCGTGCCCGCAGCGCGGCGATCAGCGTGACGATGATCCGCGCACCGCTGGCACCGATGGGATGGCCCAGCGCCGTCGCGCCGCCGTTCACGTTCATCCGGTCGCGGGGGATGCTCAGATCGTGCATCGCGATCATCGCGACGGCGGCAAAGGCTTCGTTGACCTCGAACAGATCGACATCGGCAACACCCCAGCCCGCCCGCTCCAGCACCTTGCGGATCGCGAAGACGGGCGCAGTGGTGAACAGGGCGGGTGCGTGCGCATGGGCGGCGGCGGCGACGATCCGCGCCTGCGGGATCAGTCCTTTGCGCTCCGTAACGCTGAGCGGGGCCAGAACCAGCGCGGCGGCTCCGTCTGAAATTGAAGCGGAACTGGCCGCCGTGATCGTCCCATCAGCCGCGAAGGCGGGTCGCAGAGCCGGTATCTTGTCGGGACGGGCGTTGCCCGGCTGTTCATCGCGATCGACCAGCACCGTGCCGCCGCGGCCCGTCACCGGAACCGCCGCGATCTCTCCGACGAACGCGCCCTGCTCGATCGCCGCCTGTGCCCGCGCCAGGCTTTCAAGGGCATAGGCGTCCTGCGCGCCGCGGGTCAGACCATAGGCTCGAGCTGAGTCCTCGGCAAAAGCTCCCATCGGCTTGCCGCGATCATAGGCGTCCTCCAGCCCATCCATCATCATCGAGTCGATCACCCGATCATGGCCGATCCGCGCGCCGCCGCGATGCTTGGGCAGCAGGAAGGGGGCGCCGGTCATGCTTTCCATGCCGCCAGCCACGACGATCCGCGCCGATCCGGCGGCGATTGCTTCGGCCGCCATGATGACCGCTTGCATCCCCGATCCGCACATCTTGTTGACCGTCGTCGCCTCGACCGATTGCGGCAGATCCGCCTTAAGCGCCGCCTGCCTGGCGGGTGCCTGGCCCAGCCCGGCGGGCAGGACGCAGCCCATGATGATGCGCTCGATCAAGTCCGGCGAGACACCAGCGCGTTCCACCGCAGTGGACACCGCGACTGCGCCCAGCTCGACCGCGTTCAGCGTGGCGAAGGCGCCCTGGAACCCGCCCATCGGCGTCCGGGCGCTGCCCAGAATGACGATTGGATCAACCATGATGGCTTCCCAGTCCCCGCGCGATCACCATCCGCTGTATGTCCGACGTGCCCTCGTAAATCTGGCAGACGCGGACATCGCGATAGGTTTTGGCCAGCCCGAACTCCTCCAGATAGCCATAGCCTCCCAACGTCTGGATCGCGCCCGACACCACCGCCTCGGCAGTTTCGGACGCGAAGAGCTTCGCCATGGATGCGGCCTGCAAAGCGGGAAGTCCCGCATCCTTCAGCGCGGCGGCATGCAGCACCATCTGGCGCGCGGCCTCCAGCCGGGTAGCGAGATCGGCCAGGCGGAAGCCGACCGCCTGATGCTCGATGATCGGCTTGCCGAAGCTCCGGCGATCACGGGCATAGGCGATGGCGATGTCCAGCGCGCCCTGCGCCATGCCGACCGACTGGGCCGCGATGCCGATCCGCCCGGATTCCAGGTTGGCAAGCGCCATCGCATAGCCGCGCCCTTCCTCGCCGAACAGGGCGTCGGCACCGACCCGACAATCCTCGAAGCGCAAGCCGCAGGTGTCGGAGGCCCCCTGCCCGAGCTTGTGCTCGACCTTGTCGACGCCATAGCCGGGGGCGTCCGTGGGCACGAGGAAAGCGGACATGCCCTTGCGCCCCGCCGCCGGGTCGGTGACCGCGATCACCATCGCGACCGAAGCAATCTTGCCGGAGGTGATGAACTGCTTGGCCCCGTCGATCCGCCAGCCGTCGTCGGTCCGCTGGGCGCGCGTGCGGATCGCGGCGGCGTCGGACCCGGCATCTGCCTCTGTCAGGGCGAAAGCGCCGATTGCGGTGCCGCTGACCAGACCGGGCAACCAGCGCTCCTTCTGCACGGTCGACCCGAAGGCGATCAGGCCGTTGACCATGATCGAATTCTGGATCGACACGATGGTCGACAGCGCCCCGTCGGCACTGGCCAGTTCGATCAACGCCAGCGCGTAGGACACATAATCAGCCCCCGCCCCGCCCAATTCGGCGGGAGCAGTCATGCCCATCAGGCCCAGCTCGCCCAGTTCACGGAATAACGCGGGAGGATAGCCGCCTGACGCCTCGAATGCCGCCGCCTGGGGGCGGATGCGTTCCTGGGCGAAGTCACGGACGGCGTCGCGGATCGCGACCTGTTCGTCGTTCAGAACCAAAGGGCCTCTCCCATGCTCCCGTTCGCCGGGATGCCTGTTGCCCCATGGATAGCCGACAATGCCGCGACAGGCTTTGTCCGGCATCGCCGTGCTTTTTCACATTTCTTGCGCGCCCGTTGCCGCACGGGGCGCCACCGTGGTTCGCATGGCGCCATAAGATATAAGGAGAGGCCCGATGCACCCGGCGAACCATGCCGCACGCCATCCCGACAAGCCCGCCATCGTCATGGGCGGGACCGGCGAATCGATCAGCTTTACCGAACTCGACGCCCGGTCGAACCAAAGCGCCCATCTGTTGCGGGCGCTCGGACTGAAACGGGGCGATGTCGTCGCCACCGTCTTCGCCAATGCGGCCGAAGCCTTCATCCTGGGCTGGGCAGCGCAGCGGTCGGGGCTGTACCAGACCGCGATCTCCTGCAAGCTCAGCGCGCGCGACATGGCCTATATCCTGCGCGACTCCGGGGCCAGGCTGTTGGTCGTCTCGCCCGCCTACGCCGATCTGGCGCGCGAGGCTGTTGCGGATATTCCAACGCTACTGACCTATCGCTGGACGGGATCGGACGCCCGGTTTGCCGACTGGAGCCTGGCCGCCGGGGGCTATCCCGAAACGCCGATCGCGGACGAAAGTGCTGGCACCGACCTGCTCTATTCCTCGGGAACCACCGGGCGGCCCAAGGGCGTGATGCCGCCGCTCCCGACGGGGCCGATCGATGCGTCGACGCCACTGATGCGAATGGGACAGGCGCTGTACGGCATGGGGCAGGATATGGTCTATCTGTCCAGCTCGCCGCTCTATCACGCCGCGCCCTTGCGATGGGCGATGGCGGCGCAGCAGCTGGGCGGGACGGTGGTCGTCATGGAGCGGTTCGAGCCGGAGACGGCCCTAGCGCTGGTCGAGCGCCACCGCGTCACCCATGCCACCTTTGTGCCGACGCATTTCGTACGGATGCTCAAACTGCCCGATGCCGAGCGACTGCGCCATGACCTGTCCTCGCTGCGCGCAGTCATCCATGCCGCCGCGCCCTGTCCCGTGCCGGTCAAGCAGGCGATGATCGACTGGCTGGGCCCCATCGTGCACGAATATTATTCGGGCACCGAATGTTGCGGCATCACTGCGCTGAGCAGCAAGGAATGGCTGCAACGGCCGGGATCGGTCGGTCGCGCGGTGCTTGGCAAGCTTCACATACTGGACGACCGGGGCCTCGAACTGGCGGCGGGCGAGACGGGCAATGTCTATTTCAGCGACGGCCCCCAATTCGCCTATCTCAACGATCCCGCCAAGACCGCCGAGGCCCATAATGCGCAGGGCTGGGCAACGCTGGGCGATATCGGGCGGGTCGACGAGGACGGTTATCTGTACCTGTCGGACCGCAAGAGCTTCATGATCATATCCGGCGGGGTGAACATTTATCCGCAGGAGATTGAAAATCTGCTCGTCACCCACCCAAAGGTCGTCGACGCGGCGGTGATTGGCGTGCCGTGCGAGGAGATGGGCGAGACGGTGATGGCGATCGTCCAGCCCGCCGCCGGGATCACAGGCGACGAGACGCTGGCGGAAGAACTCCAGTGTTTTGCCCGGCGGGAACTGGGCGGGGTGAAGACGCCGCGCCGGTTCGCGTTTCTGGACGAACTGCCCCGCGAACCGACCGGCAAGCTGTTCAAGCGGCTGCTGCGCGACCGCTATGCCGCGTCAGGCTGAAAGGAGGTCTTTCAGCGACCGGGTCGTATCGGCGAGCGCATCCGGCGCGATCGCCGCGCCCGCCTGAACCAAGGCGCGGCCCTGGACATAATCCTTGACAGCGTTGACGGCATCGATGGCGATGACCCGCCCCTGCCGTAGATAGACGACCGAGAAACTTCGCGCCGCCGGATCGCCGCGCAATACCGCCGCGTCATGCCCCGCCGATAGGCCTATGGTCTGCAGCTTAAGGTCATATTGATTCGACCAGAACCATGGCACCGCTTCATAGGTCACCGGCCGCCCGACGATATCGCGCGCCGCCGTCACCGCCTGGTCATTGGCATTTTGTACCGACTCCAACCGGATTACAGCGCCATCGGCATAGCGGTTGGCATGTGCGGCACAGTCGCCGATGGCGTGGATATGCGGCAGGCTGGTCCGGCAGAAGCCGTCAACGATCACGCCATTACCCGCCTCCGCCCCCGCCTGTACCAGCGGCTCGACGGCTGGGACGATGCCGATGCCGACGATGACCATGTCGGCGGACAGCAGCGTGCCGCTGGCGAGCCGAACGCCGGTCACCCGGCCCCCGCCCTCGATGCAGGAAACACCGACACCCAGCATCAGCGTCACGCCATGCGCCCGATGCTCCGCCTCGTAGAAGCGGGACAGCGGCTCGCCCGCGACGCGCGCCAGCACCCGGTCCTGCGCCTCGACCAACGTCACGCTCTTACCGAACTTCGACAGCGCGGCCGAAGCCTCCAGCCCGATATAGCCGCCGCCGATCACGACGATCCGCTCGGCCAGGTCCAGCTCGCCGAGCAGCCGGTCGACATCGGCGCGGGTCCGAACGGCGTGGACGCCTGCCAGATCATGCCCGGCACAGGTCAGGCGACGGGGCTCGCCCCCGGTCGCCCAGATCAATTCGCCATAGCCGATAGTCTGGCCGCCCCCGGTCTGCACCGACCTGGCAACGGGATCGACCGTCACGACCGTTTCACCGAGCAGAAGCGAGACACCGCGCTCGGCCCAGAACGTCTCGGGTCGGATGAGGATGCGTTCGAAGGATTTGACGCCCGCCAGATATTCCTTGGACAAGGGCGGGCGCTCATAAGGTGGGTGCGGCTCAGCCCCCAAGATCGCGACGGAACCCGCGAATTTCTCTTGCCGGATCGCAACCGCCGCCTGCGCGCCTGCATGACCGCCACCGACGATCAACACGTCGAAATGCCCTGCGCTCACGGGATCAGCACCACCTTGACGCAATCGCCGCGCTTTTGCGCATCGATCGCCGCGTTGATATCGGTCAGCGGGAAGGTTCGAACCAGCTTGTCGAAGGGGAACTTCCCGTCGCGGTGCGCGGCGATCAGCTCGAGAATGAAGCTCTGCGGATCGCTGTCACCCTCCATGATGCCGACGACCCGCTGGCCATAAGTGATCATGCCGGCGATGTTGATGGTCAGCGCCGCGTCCGCCTTGCCCGGCACGCCGACCAGCCCCAGCATCCCGCGCGGGGTCAGCGCGGCGAGCACCGCCTCCATCATCTCCACCCGGCCGCTGGTATCGAAGGCATAGTCAACGCCGTCAGCCACGATCTCGCGGATCGCGGCGGTCACGTCGCCCGCCATCGGGTCGATCACACGGGTCGCGCCCAGTTCGAGTCCCAGGTCGCGGCGCTTCTCGAGCGGCTCGACCAGGATAATCGTCGCGCAATCCCGGATCTTTGCCCCCATCACAGCCGCCAGCCCGACCGGCCCGCCGCCGACGATCACGATCGACGATCCCGCATGGCACGCCATCGAGCGCATCACACCCCCCGCCCCCGTCTGGAATCCACAACCCAGCGGCCCCAGGATCGCGAGCGGAGCGGCCGTATCCTCGACCTTTACGACATTGCCCGCCCGAACGATGGCATGGGCGGCAAAGCTCGATTGGCCGAAAAAGTGCGACGAGATTGCCTCGCCGTCCTTGGAATAGGCCTTCGACCCATCCTCTAGCCGCATTCCCGCATAGTTGAGCGGCGGGAACTCCCGGCAATAGCTGGGCAGATGATCGTCGCACCGCGCGCAGTGCCCGCAGCTGGAAAAACCCAGCACCACCGCATCGCCGACCGCCAGCCCCTCGAACTCGCCCCTCCTCTCCTTTCTCCTCTCTCCCCCTTCCTCTCTCTTTCTCTCCTCTTTCTTCCTCTTCCCTTTTCCCCTTTCTCTTCTCCCCCTCTTCCTCTTCCTCCTCCTCTTCTCTTTTCTCTCTCTTTTTTCTCCTTCTCCTTCCCCCCACAAATATGAACTACCAAGATAATCAGTATCAGTACAATACAACCGAATCAAGAA
>NZ_LDTF01000076.1 GCF_001477495.1 Sphingomonas yabuuchiae | reverse complement strand
CCGCCTGCGGGAGGGGAGAGGTTTGGGGCAAGCGCACGGCCAGGCAAAGCCCCCTCCCGCAGGCGGGAGGGGGTTGGGGAAGGGTTGGCGCTCGGTTTTCGTCCCCGTCCCTGGTCGCTTCCTCGGCTGCCGGGCGCCCGCTCGACTTTGCCGCGTCCGCACTGATAGATGGCGCGATGACCCTCGATCCCTCCGCGTATCCGATCGACCATGCCTTGCGCGGGGCGGGCGATGCGCCCGCGCTGCTCGACCGCGAGGGTGGGATGAGCTTTGCGGAAGCGGAGGAGGCGGTCGCGCGGCTGGCCGGATGGCTGGCGGCACAGGGCTTGGCCCCCGGCGCCCGGGTCGCGACATGGCTGCCGAAGACGCGCACCGCCGCGCTGATGCCGCTGGCCGCACCGCGTGCCGGGCTGGTCCATGTCCCGATCAATCCGCTGCTCAAGCGTGCGCAGGTCGCGCATATCCTGGCCGATAGTGGCGCGGCGATGCTGCTGACGCATGGTCCCCGCGCGGCGACGCTGGAGGATGGCGATGTGCCCGGCGGCGTGGCGGTGACGACCGAGGCCGGGCAAGGCGATGCGCTGCCCCGTTCGTCGGCGGATACGGACGCGCTGGCGGCGATCCTCTACACCTCCGGCTCGACCGGGCGGCCCAAGGGCGTGATGCTGAGCCATGCCAATCTCTGGTACGGTGCCATTTCAGTCGCGCAGTATCTGAAGCTGACGCCCGACGACCGGGTGCTGGGTGTCCTGCCTTTCAGCTTCGACTATGGCCAGAACCAGCTTTTCTCGACTTGGGTCGCCGGGGGGGCGGTCGCGCCGCTCGATTATCTGACGCCGCGCGACGTGGTGAAGGCGGTTGCACGGCACGGCGCGACGACGCTGGCGGGGGTGCCGCCGCTCTGGACGCAGTTGCTGGGCATCGACTGGCCGGAAGAGGCGATTGCCCCGATCCGGCGGCTGACCAATTCGGGCGGGGCATTGACGCCGCGACTGGTGCGGGGGCTGCGGGCGCTGTTCCCGGCGGCGGATCTCTATGCGATGTACGGCCTGACCGAGGCGTTTCGCTCTACCTATCTCGACCCCGCCCTGATCGATGCGCATCCCGATGCGATCGGCCGCGCCATTCCCTTCGCCGAGGTGATGGTGCTGCGCCCCGATGGCAGTCGGGCCGGGCCGGGCGAGCCGGGCGAGCTGGTCCATGCCGGGCCGCTGGTCGCGCAGGGCTATTGGCGCGATGCGGAGCGGACCGCGCAGCGTTTCCGCCCGACACCGGATCACGCGCGCGCCGTGTGGTCGGGGGATACGGTGGTCGAGGGGGCGGACGGTCTGCTCCGGTTCGTCGGGCGCGATGACGAGATGATCAAGGTCTCCGGCAACCGGATCAGCCCGCAGGAGGTAGAGGAAGCTGCGCTGGCGGGTGGCGAGGCGCGCGAGGCGGTGGCGTTCGGCATCGCCGACGAAACGCAGGGGCAGGCGATCGTTTTGATCCTGGCCGGTGAGCCCGCGCGGGAGGCACCCCTGCGCGCGCGGTTGAAGCGCGACCTTCCCAATTTCATGCAGCCGTCGCACATCGCCTGGGCCGACGCGCTGCCCCGCAACGCCAATGGCAAGCTCGACCGCGCCGCGCTGCGCCGGGACTGGGCCGAGAAGGGTAGAACGTCATGAAGCCGATGGGGCCGATCCCCCCCGAATTCGCCGCCCAGACCGGCGCGCTGACCATCGCCGGGCGGAGCGCCGAGGCGTGGATGGAGGGCAGGGAAGGGCCAGCCTTCGTCTATGACCCCGCCATCGTCGCTGCCCGTGTGGCGCGGTTTCGCGCGGCCTTCCCGTCGGTCGACCTTCATTACGCGATCAAGGCCAATCCCTTCGGCCCGCTGCTGGAGGCCATGGCGGCGATGGTCGACGGGTTCGACGTCGCTTCGGCGGGCGAACTGGCCAAGGTCGCGCCGCTGGGCAAGCCGGTCAGTTTCGCAGGCCCCGGCAAGCGCGATGCCGAACTGACCGCCGCGATCCGCGCGGGCGTGACGCTCAACCTGGAATCGGAGGGCGAGGCGCGGCGTGCGCTGGCCATTGCGGACGGGCTGGGCGTGCGCCCACGTCTGGCGGTCCGGGTGAACCCGGATGTCGAACTGCGTGGCTCGGGCATGAAGATGGGCGGCCGCCCTTCGCCTTTCGGCATCGACGCAGAGCGGGTGCCCGCGCTTGTCCGCGAGCTGATCGCGGCGGGGGCCGACTGGCGCGGTTTTCATATCTATGCGGGTAGCCAGGCGCTCGATCCGCAGGCGATCATCGACACGCAAGGGGCGACCATCGCGCTCGCCGCGCGGCTGGCGGATGCAGCGGGGGCATCGCCGCCGCTGGTCAATCTGGGAGGCGGGTTCGGCGTGCCCTATTTCGCGGGGGACAAGCCGCTGCCGGTGGAGATGGTCGGCACGGCGCTGGAGCAGGCACTGGCAACCCGGCCCGCCATTCTGGGCGGCAGCCATTTTGCGATCGAACTCGGCCGCTGGCTGGTTGCCGAGGCGGGCGTCTATCTGGCGCGGGTCATCGATCGCAAGGACAGCGGGGGGGAGACCTTCCTGATCCTCGACGGCGGGCTGCATCATCAATTGGCGGCCAGCGGCAATTTCGGCACCGTCGTCCGGCGCAACTATCCGTTGGCGCTGGCCCATGCGATGGGGGCCGAGCCGGTGGAGACGGTGTCGGTCGTCGGGCCGCTGTGCACCCCGCTCGACCGCTTGGGCGACCGGGTCGCGCTGCCGATGGCGCAGGTCGGCGATATCGTCGCGGTGTTTCTGGCCGGGGCCTATGGCGCCACGGCCAGCCCTTCGGCGTTTCTGGGCCATCCCCCCGCTGCCGAGGCGCTCGGCGCACCGGCATAACGCTCTGTTCACCTCTTTGATGGCATAGCGACATTGCGCAATTTGCCTTTCGTCTCCGTATCCTGGGAGGGGAGGGGTTCTGGAGTACCGTTCGCATGGCATCGTTCGCCCGCCCCCTCTTGATCGTTGGCCTTTGCGCCTCGACGCTGACCGCCTGTTCCACGGCCGGGACCAAGAGCGAGCTGCCTTCGGCCGGGTATGTCGCGCGCAAGGAACAGCCGGGCGAGGAATATGTCATCGGCCCGCTCGATACCCTGAACATCTTCGTGTGGCGCAACCCGGACCTGTCGACCAAGGTGCAGGTGCGCCCCGATGGCCGCATCACCACGCCGCTGGTCAACGACATGCCCGCCGTCGGCAAGACGCCCGCCATGTTGCAGGACGACCTGAAAAAGGCGCTGTCCGAATATGTCTCCAACCCCATCGTTTCGGTGATCGTCGAGAATTTTTCGGGTACTTATAGCCAGCAGGTGCGGATCGTCGGCGCGACCGAGCGACCCGCGTCGATCCCCTATCGCGCCAACATGACGCTGCTCGACGCGATGATCGCGGTGGGCGGGTTGAACCAGTTCGCGGCGGGCAACAAGGCCAAGCTGGTGCGGACCGACCGCGAAACCGGCAAGCAGCGCGAATATGCGCTGCAGATCAACGATCTGCTCCGCAAGGGGGATTCGACGGCGAATGTCCGGCTGGAGCCGGGCGACGTCATCATCATTCCCGAATCGATGTTCTGAGGCCGCCCGCGTGTCGAGTATTCAGGACGAGATCCGGATCGCCCTCCATGCGATATGGATACGCCGCTGGCTGGCGCTGGCGGTGGCATGGGCGGTGTGCATATTGGGGTGGCTGTTCGTTGCCCAAATTCCCAGCAAATATGAGTCCCGCGCGCGCATCGCGGTCCAGAATTCGCAGATCCTGCCCGACGGCATGTCGACCGGGCCGAACAGCCAGATGGATTCGGTCGATCGGGTCCGCCAGACGCTGATCTCGGCGATCAACCTGCAAAAGGTCGTGCGCGGCACCGACTTGGCCAACACCGTGTCGAGCGACGCCGATGTCGCGGCGCGGGTCGCGCAGCTGGCGCAGTCGATCAAGATCGAGAACCAGCAGGACACCATCTTCCAGCTGACCGTTACCCAGTCCAGCCCCAAGCTGGCGCAGCAGGTCGCCCAGAAGCTGATCGACATCTTCGTCGAATCCAATCTGCTCGGCGATCGCAACACCACCAATCAGAGCCTGACCTTCCTCGACAAGCAGCTGAACGACCGGCAGAAACAGCTCCAGATCGCCGAGGCCAAGCGCGCCCAGTATCTGAACCAGTTCGCGGGCGGCCTGCCGGGCAGCGGATCGGTCGCCGACCGCATCGGCTTGGCCCGTTCGCAAATGGCGCAGGTCGACAGCGATCTGGCGGCGGCGCAGTCGAGCTTCGCGGCGGTACAGGGCCAGCTGGCCGGCACCCCGCGCACGGTCAGCGAAGGCGGCGGCGCGGCGGTCGGCCCGGCGCGGGCACGACTGGCGACGCTTCAGGGCCAGCTCGCCGATGCGCGGGCGCGCGGCTATACCGAAAACCACCCAGACGTGATCGCGCTGCGCAACCAGCTGGCCGCCGCACAGGCCGCCGCAAAGGCCGAGCCCACCGGGGGCGCGGCGGGGGGACAGCCCAATCCGCTCTACATGTCGCTCCAGTCGATGGCGGCGGAGAAACAGTCGCAGCTCGCCAGCCTGAAGATCCGCAAGAGCCAGTTGCAGAATGATCTCGACCGGCTGAACGCCAGCCTGGCAACCGATCCCGAGGCAGCCGCCGCGCAAGGTGCGATCGACCGTGATTATCAGGTGTTGAAAGACAGTTACGACCAGTTGCTGCGTCAGCGTGAGCAGGTGGCACTGCGGGGGCAGGCCCAGAACCAGACCGACTCGATGCGGTTCAGCGTGATCGATCCGCCGACCTATCCGCGCGCGCCGAGCGCCCCCAATCGCCTGCTGCTCCTGACCGGGGTCTTCGTCGCGGGGCTGGGTCTGGGAGTGGGTTCGGCCTTTGCCCTGTCGAAGCTGCGCCAGACCTTCACGACCCCGCAATCGCTTCAACGGACGATGGGGATGCCGGTGATCGGCGCGATCGGCGAAGTCGTGACGCGTGGCCAGGCAACGGCGCGGGCGCAACGGCTGAAACTGTTCCTAGGCGGGACGGCGGCGTTGGGTGCGGCCTATGGGCTGGTCCTGGTTATCGAGCTATTGCAGCGGGGAATGGCCGCGTGAACGAAAACGTGAAATCTACCAGACCCCGCCGGGAACCGTCGCTGCTCGAACGGGCGGCGAACGTCTATGATTTCCAGTCCTATGTGCGTGTGCCCGAAGTGCGTGACGTGCCCGCCGCGCCGCCGATGGCCGAGGAACCGGAATGGACGCCGCCCGCCCGGCCGGTCGAGGTTCCGACAATCGACACCGCCTCGATCGACACCGTGCCGCCGGGCCTTATGGCGCATGACGAACCTGAGTTTTCCTATGCCGATCATCCCCCGTTCGAGCCCTCGCTGAGCGGCATCCCGGCGGAGTTCCTCGCGCAGCCGGGCGACGACGAGTTTCTGGCGACCGAATATAGTCCGGGCTTTTCCGACGTCGCGATGGTCGACCGCGCGATGCTGGCGGAAAACGGGATGATCGTGCCCGGCGCACCGATCGGCCCGCTGGCCGAAGAGTTCCGGCTGGTCAAGCGCCAGCTGATCATCACCAGCCAGCGGCTGGTCGAGGGCGGCGACGAGGACAAGGCGCGGGTCGTGCTGGTCTGCTCGGCGCGGCCGCAGGACGGCAAGACCTTCTGCTCGGTCAATCTGGCGCTGTCGCTGGCGGCGGAGCGCGATACCGAGGTGTTGCTGATCGATGCCGATGTCGCCAAGCCCGACGTGCTGGGGCGGCTGGGCCTGAGCGAGGGGCCGGGGCTGCTCGACGCGCTGGTCGATGGCAGCATCGATGTCGAATCGCTGGTGATGCGCACCGATGTGCCGCATCTGGCCGTGCTGCCCTGCGGCACGCGAACCGCCAATGACACCGAACTGCTCGCCTCGGCCCGGACCCGCGCGGTCGTGCAGCGGCTGTTGTCGGCCAATCCCCGCCGTCTGGTGATCTTCGACTCGCCGCCCGTGCTGGCGGCATCGCCCGCCTCGGTGCTGGCGATGCTGGCCGGGCAGGTGATGATGGTCGTCCGCGCGGACCGTACGCCCGAAAGCGAAGTGACCGCCGCGGTCGCGCTGCTCGATGCGTGCGACCATATCCAGCTGGTGCTGAACAGCGTCGCCTTCGTGCCGGGCAGCCGCCGGTTCGGCTATTACGGCAAATATGGCAAGGACGGCGCGCCGTGACGGTGACGCGGCCCGCCCTTGTCGGTCTGGTCTGGGTACTGGCCGCTTGGCCGAGTGTTCTTTCCGCACAGATTCAGGGCGTGCCGGTTGCCGGTGGTGCCGCATCCGCCATGCAAGGCGATGGCTCGACCGGGCCGTCCGGTGCCGATCGGGGCGACAATGGGCGCGGACCGCGTGCCGATGTGCCGCAGCGTCGCCGCGCGCAACTGACCCCCTATGTCGAGGTCGGGCAGGGCCTGGTTGCCGATCTGACACGCGGCGATGCCGTCACCTATACGACACTGGCGGCGGGCGTGAATGCGGAGGTGCAGACCGCGCGGGCGCAGGGACAGGTCAGCTATCGCTACGAACACCGCATCGGCTGGGGCGACCGGGCCGTGGGCGGGGATATCCATAGCGGGCTGGCGAGGGGATCCTATGCCGTCACGCCCGATTTGCGGCTGGAGGCCGGCGCGCTGGCGACGCGGACGCGCGCCGATATCCGCGGCGAGGCCCCCGGCGTGCTGGTCGGCAATGTCGCCAATGTCTCGCAAATCTATTCGGTCTTTGCCGGGCCTTCGCTAACCACGCGGGCGGGGCCGGTGCAGATCGGCGCGAACTACCGGCTGGGCTATACCCGTGCCGAGACGCCTGGGCTGGGTGGGGTGGCGGCCGATCAGCCCCGGCTCGACTATTTCCGTGACAGCTGGAACCATGTCGCCACCGTCAGCGCCACCGCGCGGCCGGGATCGATCGCACCGGTCGGCCTGTCCGCCAATGCCGCCTATGAACGCGACGATGCCGGGCAACTCTCGCAGCGTTACGAGGGCTGGTTCGTGCGCGGCGACGTGCTGAAGCCGATCTCGCCCTATGTCGCGCTGACCGCCGGTGTCGGTTACGAGCGGATCGAGTCGAGCCAGCGCGATCCCGAGGTCGATGCCGCCGGACGCCCGCTGGTCGACAGCCAGGGCCGCTTCATCACCAACCCCACGGGGCCGCGCCGGATCGCCTATCGCACGGACGGCGTCTATTACGATGCGGGCGTGATCTGGCGGCCCGATCGCCGCACCTCGGTCGAGGCGCATGTCGGCGAGCGTTACGGCTCGCTCAGCGTCACCGGCGTGGCGCGGTATCAGGCGGCGCGCGACATCGTGTTCCAAGCGGCGGTGTATGACGGCATCCAGACCTTTGGCCGCCAGTTGCGCAACGGGCTGTCCAACCTGCCGACCAACTTCGTCGAGACGCGCGACGCCTTTGCGCAGCAGTTCAATGGCTGCACCTTCTCGGCGGGGGGCGCGTCGCCGGGCGGGTGCCTGAACGACGCGCTGCAATCCGTGCAGACCGCCGTCTATCGCGCGCGCGGGCTGGACATGGCAGTGTCCTATCAGCGGGGACGCTCCACCCTGGGGGCGGGGGTCGGTTATACCAGCCGCCGCCTGTTCGCGCCGGACGGCGCGCCGGGCCTGATCGTCTCGGGCGTGCAGGACGACAGCTATTACGGCCAGATTTTCCTCGGCCGCGCCTTTGGCCCCAATTCGGGGCTTAACGTGAATGGCTTCGTTAACTATTACGTCTCTAGGTTGGCGGGGGCCGAGGACGTGGTATCGCTGGGGTCGACCGCCAGCTATTACCGCAACTTCGGTCGGCTCGGAACAACCGCGTCGGTAGGATTGTACCACTTCCAGGTCGGCGACCTGTCCAGTGCCCTGTCGGCACAGGCCCTGATCGCCGCACGGTATCAATTCTGACCGGCCGAAAGGCACGATGATGTACGAGACCCATTTCGGTCTGGGCGAACGCCCGTTTCAACTGACGCCGGACCCGCGTTTCTGGTTCCAGACGGCGACCCATGGCAAGGCGATGGCCTATCTGGGCTATGGCCTGGCGCAGGGTGAGGGGTTCATCGTCATCACCGGCGACGTCGGTGCGGGCAAGACCACGCTGGTCGGCCATCTGGTCGAGACGCTGGATACCAAGCGCCTGCGCGTCCTGCACATCGTATCCACCGCCGTCGAGCCGCAGGACCTGCTCCGCGTCCTGGCCGGGCAACTCGGCGTCGATGCGCAGGGTCTGACCAAGGCCGCGCTGCTCGCCGCGATCGAGCGCGCGCTGAACGGCGTCGCGCGCGAGGGGCGCCGCATCCTGCTGATCGTCGACGAGGCGCAGGCGCTGCCGCTCGCCTCGCTCGAAGAACTCCGCATGCTGTCCAACTTCCAGGCGGGCGGCCATGCGCTGCTCCAGATCCTGCTGGTCGGGCAGCCCGAATTTCGCGAGCGCCTGCTGGGCTCGGCCGCCGTCGAGCAGCTGCGCCAGCGCGTCATCGCCATCCATCATCTCGACCCGATGGAGCCGGAGGAGGTCCCCGATTACATCGCGCATCGCCTGGCGGTCGCGGGCTGGACGGGCCGTCCCGATTTCGCCGCCGACGCCTTCGACGCGCTGTACGATGCCTCGGGCGGCGTGCCGCGCCGCTTGAACGTGCTGGCGGGTCGCGTCCTGCTGCAGGCCGCGATCGAGGGTGTCGAGCTGATCGGTCGCCAGACGGTCGAGAGCGTCGCGGCCGACATGGCCGCCGATATGAGCGCAGGGTGCGAGGCCCCGATGCCGATCGTGCCGGAGCCAGAGCCCGTGGCCCCGATCTTCGGCGGCGCGGCGCGGTTGGGCGATCCGCTGTTCTCGGCGGGTACGCTTCGCACCGGGCTAGGCCTGAACAGCCATGCGACGGTCGCCCCGACGCGGGCCGATCCGATCACCCGCGTGCTGCCCGAGAGCCAGCAGGCTCCGCGCAGCACGCACCGCGTCGTTGCGCCGCCGCCCGCACCCGAGCCGGTTTCGCTGCGTCCGATGCCCGCTCCCGCCGCGCCACCGCCTGCTGCGGCGGAAGAGCCGGTGGCCACCGCCAAACCCTCGACCGATGCCGCGCTGGAAAACCGCATCGCGCAACTCGAAGCTCGGCTGGAGCAACAGGAGGCGGCACTGCGCCGCGTGCTGACCCTGCTGGTCGACTGGTCCGAGATCGACAATCGTGGCGAGGACCGTCGCGAAACCGGTGCCACGATCCGACCGGGAGCCTGGGGCCATGCCGCCTGAGGCCAAGGTAAAATCCCGGCCGCTCAATGGCATGTCGGTCGATGTCGAGGAATGGTTTCAGGTCGGCGCGTTCGAGCGTACGATCGACAAGGGCGACTGGGATCGACTGGACAGCCGGGTCGAGGCCAATACCGACGCCGTCCTCTCGCTGTTCGCCGAGACGGGCACGCGCGCGACCTTCTTCACGCTCGGCTGGGTGGCGCATCGCCATCCCGGGCTGATCCGCCGCATCGTGGCGGCGGGGCATGAAATGGCCAGCCATGGCTGGGACCATCAGCGCGTCTTCACCATGACCGCCGACCAGTTCCGTGCCGATCTGGCCCGTGCGAAGGCGGCGATCGAGGATGCGGGCGGGCAGGCCGTGACCGGCTATCGCGCGCCTAGCTTCTCGATCGATACGCGCACGCCCTGGGCGCATCCCGTACTCGCCGAGGCGGGCTATCGTTATTCCTCCAGCGTCGCGCCGCTGCGCCACGACCATTATGGCTGGGCCGAGTCGCCGCGCTATGCCTGGCGGCCGCTGGCGGATGCCGATCTGATCGAACTGCCGGTGACGGTGGCGGAGTGGGGAAACAGGCGGCTGGCGACCGGCGGTGGCTTTTTCCGAATGCTGCCCGCGAAGCTGACGGATATCGCGGTCGGGCAGGTCAATCGCGACCGGCACGGCGCGATCTTCTATTTCCACCCCTGGGAGGTCGATCCCGACCAGCCGCGCGTCGCCCATGCGCCGCTGCGCTCGCGCGTGCGGCATTACAGCCGTCTGGGCGCGATGGCAGGCAAGCTGCGCGGGCTGCTCGGCCGTCATGACTGGGGTCGGGTCGATCAGGTCGCGGCCGAGGAAGCGGCCCGGCTGGCATGAGCGCGTCCGCGCCGACGATCCGTGTTGCCGATCTGGCGAGCGAGGCGGAATGCGCACGGATCGACGCCTTTGTCGTGACACAGGCGGACGGGACGCCCTTTCACCGGACCGGCTGGCTGAAGGCGGGTGCGGCGGGTTGCGGCCAGACGGCGCATTGTCTGCTGGCCGAGGGGCAGGGCGGCGCGATCGTCGGGATGCTGCCGCTGAGCGAAATCCGCTCGCCCCTGTTCGGCGCGGCGATGGTGTCGACCGGCTTCGGCGTCGATGGCGGCGTGCTGGGCGAGGGTGTCGATGCGCTCGCCGATGCCGCCTGGGCCCTGGCGGGTGAGAAGGGCATCGAGTCGGTCGAACTGCGCGGCGGCCCGGTGCCGGACGGCTGGACGGCGGATGCGGACAGCTATCTGGGCTTCGTTCGTCCCATCGCCGGCGATGACGAGGCTGAGATGAAGGCCATCCCCCGCAAGCAGCGCGCCGAACTTCGCAAGGCGCTGGCGCAGGATCTGGAGGTCGTCACCGGCCGCGATCCCCGAATGCTTGCCGAGCATTACCGCGTCTATGCCGAGTCCGTCCGCAATCTCGGCACGCCCGTCTTCCCGGCCAGGCTGTTTCGCGAGGCGGTGGCGCGACTCGACGCCGATGTGCTGACCGTGCGCCATGAAGGGCGGGCGGTGGCGAGCGTGCTCAACCTCTATCATGGCGGCACCGTCTATCCCTATTGGGGCGGGGGGACGAAGGCGGCGCGGGGGCTGCGCGCCAACGACCTGATGTATTTTGCGCTGATGCGCCACGCGCGGCAGCGCGGCTGCCACAGCTTCGATTTCGGCCGGTCGAAGGTCGGGACGGGGGCGGCGGCGTTCAAGAAGAATTGGGGGTTCGGGGGGCGGCCGCTGGTTTATGCCAGCCGCAGCGTCCACGGCCCCCGTGCGATCAATCCGCTCAACCCCAAATATGCGCTGATGATCGCGGTGTGGAAGCGTCTGCCGGTTCGTGTCGCGCAGATCGTCGGGCCGCCGATCGCGCGGGGGCTGGGTTGAGGGACCTGCTGTTCCTCGCGCACCGCGCGCCCTTTCCGCCCGATCGCGGCGACAAGATCCGCAGCTACCATGTGCTGCGCCATCTGGCCCGCAACTGGCGTGTCCATCTCTGCGCCTTTGCCGAGCAGGCCGGGGAAGAGGAACTCCCGTTCGAGCTTCGCGGCGATCTCGCCAGCCATCACATCCTGCGCCGGACCAAACCGATGCCGGTGGCGGCGGTGCAGGCGCTGGCGACGGGGAAGGCCATCTCGCTGACCGCCTTTGCGCATCCCGGCATGACGCGCGCGGTGGCGGACGTACGCGCGCGACACCCCATCGCCGCGACCTATATCTTTTCCGGTCAGATGGCCCAGTATGGCGGGACCGAGCCGACGATCATGGACATGGTCGATGTCGACTCGGCCAAATTCGCGAGCCTAGCGGCGACGGCCAGACCCGGGATGCGGCGTGTCCTGAGGCGCGAGGGCCGTCTGCTGGGGCGCTATGAACGCCGTGTCGCACAATCCGTCGCCGCGACCCTGTTCGTCAGCGAGGCGGAAGCGGCGCTGTTCCGTTCCGGCGGGGGGCAGGGGAATGTCCTGGCGGTCGAGAACGGCATCGACGCCACCCATTATGACCCCGCCACGATCGATCCCGGTGCGTCAGACGGCCCGCTGATCGTCTTCACCGGGCAGATGGACTATCGTCCCAATATCGACGCCGTGACGCGCTTTGCCGAGCATATCCTGCCGCAGGTCCGCAAGGCCTGCCCGGCGGCGCGTTTCGCCATTGTCGGCCGCGCGCCGACCCCGGCGGTGCGGCGGCTGGCGAGCGAGGCGGTGATCGTGACAGGCGAAGTGCCCGACACCCGCGTCTGGCTGGCTCGCGCTGCCGTGTGCGTCGCTCCGCTCGATCTGGCGCGCGGGATCCAGAACAAGTTGCTGGAGGCGATGGCCATGGCCCGGCCGATCGTCGCGTCCGTGGCGGCGGCGGAAGGGATCGACCATGGCGGCACGATCGCGGTGGCGGGCGACGATCGCGCTTTTGCCGAGCGTGTCGTCGCCGCGCTGAACGGCCCCGCCGACAATCCGGCGGCGCGCGCGCAGGTGCTGGCGCGCTATGACTGGACGGCCCGATTGCAGCCGCTCGACCGATTGTTGGGGGCCATGGCCGCGTGACCGCCGGGGATATGGCTGAAGCGGGTGAACGGGCGAGGCCGGGGCGCTGGACCTATCCCCTCGCGCTGCTGGCCGGGACGGCGCTGGCCCTGTTGCTGCTGTTCCGGGCCGATGTCGCGCATCTGGTCGATATCTGGTGGACCAGCACGACCTATGGCCATTGCCTGTTTATCGGGCCGGTCGTCGGCTGGTTGATCTGGCAGCGGCGCGCCGAGTTGATGCAACTGACCCCGACCGCCTGGTGGCCGGGGCTGTTCTCGGTGGCGGGCGGCGGGCTGCTCTGGCTGCTCGGCGAGTCCGCGACCGTCGCGCTGGTCCGCCAGCTGGGGCTGGTCGCGATGCTGGAGGGCACGGTCCTGACCCTGCTCGGCCCGATGGTGGCGCGGGGGATGCTGTTCCCGCTCGCCTATGCCTGGTTCCTGGTGCCGTTCGGCGCGGAACTGGAAAAGCCGCTTCAGCAGATCACCGTCTCGATCGTGATGCCGCTGCTCGACTGGAGTGGTATCCCCGCCTCGGCCGACGGCGTACTGATCCATGCCGGGCGCTATTGGTTCGAGGTGGCGGAGGCCTGTTCGGGGTCGAAATTCGTCCTGGCCATGGTCGCCTTCGCCGCGTTGGTCGCCAATCTGTGCTTTCGTTCGCCTTGGCGGCGGGCGGTCTTCATGATCGTGTCGCTGGTCGTGCCGGTGCTGGCCAATGGCGTTCGCGCCTGGGGGACGATCTTCGCCGCCGACAAGACCTCGATCGAGGTGGCGGGGGGCGTCGATCATATCGTGTTCGGCTGGGTGTTCTTCGCGATCGTCATGGCAGCGGTGCTGGCGATCGGGTGGAGGTTCTTCGACCGTTCCCCCGACGACCCCGCCTTCGATCCGGCGCGGCTGTCGGCCATGCCCCGCCGCCGCATCGACCCGCTGCTCGCGGCGTTTCTGGCGGTGGCGATTGCGGCGGTCTTTCCGAGCTGGAGCGGTTTCGCCGGATCGCGCGCGGCGGTGCTGCCCGCTGGCATGACCTTGCCGGATGTACCCGGCTGGACCCCGGTGCAGCAGGTGACGCCGTGGAGCCCCCATTATCCCGGCGCCGATGCGGTGCTGTTGCGCAGTTACCGCGACGGGCAGGGGCATCAGGTCGATCTGGCGGTCGGCGTCTTCTCCCGCCAGCGCGAGGGCGGCAAGCTGGGCGCGTTCGGGACGGGCGCGCTGCACGAGGATGATCGCTGGATCCGCGTCGCCGATCTGGGCCGGATCGCGGGCGGCGACGCCATGCGGCTGACCATGACGGGGCCGATCGGCCAGCCGGTCGAGCGCGACGTTGCGACATGGTACCGGATCGGCGATACGCTGACCCCGGATATGCGGCGCGTGAAACTGGAAACGATGAAGGCCCGTCTGCTGGGACAGCGCCAGACGGCGGTGGCGATACATGTGTCGAGCGAGGGCGACGACCCGCGCGCGATCCAGGCGTTCGTCCGCGCTCTGGGGCCGATCAATGGCTTTGCCGACCGCCTGACGGGGCAGCGCTGACCCCATGTGCGGTATCGCCGGTCTTTTCCATCCCGCCACGCCCAAGCCGGTCGATCCCGCCCGGTTGCGGGCGATGATCGGCGCGCAGGCGCATCGTGGACCGGACGGGCAGGGGATATGGACCGCGCCCGGCGTCGGCTTCGCCCATGCCCGTCTGTCGATCATCGACGTGGCGGGCTCGCCCCAGCCGATGGTCGATGGCGAGGTCGCGGTCTGCTTCAACGGCGAAATCTATAATTACCGCGAGTTGCGCGAGGAACTTCGGGCCAAGGGTGCGGTGTTCCACACCGATGGCGATACCGAGGTGCTCGTCCATGGCTGGCGGCACTGGGGGCCATCGATGCTCCACCGGCTGGTCGGCATGTTCGCCTTTGCCGTGCATGATGCCAAGGCGGGGGCGCTGTTCCTGGCGCGCGACCGGCTGGGGGTGAAGCCGCTCCACTGGGCCGAACTGCCCGATGGCGCGGTCGCCTTCGCCTCGGAGATGAAGGGGGTGCTGGCGCATCCGCTGTTCCGCCGCCGCCCCGATATCCGCGCGATCGAGGATTATCTGGCCTTTGGCTATGTGCCCGACGATGCCAGTATCGTGGCCGGTATCCACAAGCTGCCCGCCGGGCATTTCCTGCTGATCGAGCGCGGACGCGCCATCCCCGCGCCACGCCAATGGTGGGACGTCGACTTCTCCAACCGCGAAGGCGGGTCGGCTGCGCAACTAGGCGAAGGACTGCTGGCCCGGATGCGCGAGGGCGTGGTCAGCCGCATGGTCGCCGATGTGCCGCTGGGCGCGTTCCTGTCGGGCGGCGTCGACAGCTCGGGCGTGGTCGCGCTGATGGCGGAGGCGTCCCCGCGTGCGGTCCGCACCTGCACCATCGGCTTCGACGAGGCGAGCCTGGACGAGCGCAGCCATGCCTGCATCATCGCCCAGCGCTTCGCCACCGACCATGCAGAGCGGGTCGTCCAGCCTGACGATTTCGCGCTGATCGACACGCTGGTCGCGCAATTCGACGAGCCCTTTGCCGATGCCTCGGCACTGGCGACCTATCGGCTGTGTCAGATGGCGCGGCAGCATGTCACCGTTGCGCTGGCGGGGGACGGCGCGGACGAGATGCTGATGGGCTATCGCCGCCATATCTTCCATGCGGGCGAGGAGCGGGTGCGCGGCCTGTTCCCGGCGGAGTTTCGCCGCAGCGTGTTCGGGACGCTGGGCCGCCTCTATCCCAAGGTCGACTGGGCACCGCGCCCCCTGCGCGCCAAAACCACGCTACAGGCGCTGGGGATGGACAGCGCGGAGGCCTATGCACGTGCGGTCGGCGTGACGGGGCCGGAGGTCCGCGCGCGGTTGTTCTCCGCCGAGGCGAAGACGGCGCTTGGCGGGCACCGGGCGGAGGATCGCTATATCGCCGCGATGCGCGACGCGCCCGCGCGCGATGCGATGGACCGGGTGCAATATGCCGATATGAAGATCTGGCTGCCCGGCGATATCCTGACCAAGACCGATCGCATGTCGATGGCGGTCGGGCTGGAAGCGCGCGAGCCGTTGCTCGATCACCGGCTGGTCGAATATGCCGCGCGCCTGCCCGTCTCGATGCGCTTGCGGGGCGGGCAGGGCAAATGGCTGATGAAGAAGGTGCTGGAGCCTTATCTGCCGCGCGACATCCTCTACCGGCCTAAAATGGGGTTCGTGACGCCGATCAGCGCGTGGTTCCGGGGCGCGCTGGCGGATGAGGCGGCGCGGCTGGAGAAATCGGGGCTGTTGCGGGAAACCGGCTGGTTCGACCTGACCGAAGTCGGTCGACTGGCGGCCGACCACCGTAGCGGACGGGCCGAGCATGGCCGGACGCTGTGGCAGATGCTGATGCTGGAGCGTAGCCTGGCGCGGCTGTTCGCTTAAAGGGGGCACCCCTCCCTGAAGAGGAGGGGCCCATCGTCTGCCCCTTACATCGTCCAGATCAGCACATTTCCCACCAGCACCACCGCCATCACCAGCATCAACACACCCTTGCGCCGATCCCCACGCCGGATCGTGACGGCACCGCCCGCCACGCAGGCAAAGGCGGCGATCATCGCCAGCGCCGGCGCGGCATTCGCGATGCCCTTCATCAGCCCGCCAGCACCCGCGCATAGGCCGCGCGGTCGACATTGCCCCCCGACAGCAGGACCAGCATCCCGTCCGCCGCCGTGACCTTGCCCGTCAGCAGCGCGGCCAGCGCCACCGCACCGCCCGGCTCGACGACCAGCCGCAGCCGCTCCGCCGCGAAACGTTGTGCCGCTGCCACCTCCAACTCGCTGACGGCCACGCCTTCAGCGCCCCGCCGAGCCAGCACCTCGAAGGTCAGCGGCGACACGCGTGTCGTCTGGAGCGAGTCGCACGCGGTCGGCGGCGGGTTGTCGCCGACCGGCTCGATCCACCCGGCCTCCAGCGAGCGCCGCATATCGTCCCAGCCCTCGGGCTCGACCACCGTGATCCGCGCCTCGGGCAGGGCCAGCGTCAGCCCCGCCGCCAGCCCGCCGCCACCACAGGGCGATACGACATGGGCAGGTGCGGGCAGACCCAGTGCGGCCATCTGCGCGGCCGCCTCGATGCCCGCCGAGCCCTGTCCCTCGATCACCCAGGGATCGTCGAAGCTTGGCACCAGTGTCGCGCCGCGCGCCTCGGCCAGTCGACGGGCGATCTTCTCGCGGCTTTCCGTCGCGCGGTCGTAATCGACGATCTCCGCACCCAGTGCGAGCGTGCCTTCGCGCTTCGACGCGGGCGCGTCGGCGGGCATCACGATCGTCGCCGCGATTCCCAGCCGCCGCGCGGCCCAGGCGATTCCCTGCGCATGGTTTCCCGACGAGAAGGCGACGACGCCGCGTGCCCGCGAATTCGCGTCCAACGCGGTTAACCGATGCCATGCGCCGCGCAGCTTGAACGCGCCGACGGGCTGCAGGTTTTCTGCCTTGAAAACTACCGTCTTCCCTTTGATCATAAAGGGAAATATCGGTGACGGGGGCAGGATGCGGGCGATCTTCTCTGCGGCGTCGCGGACCCCTGCTTTTGTCGGCTGTCTTAAGATTGTCACTTTTTATCTCCGACGGGCTTTCTACCGCTTTACATTCGAAAACGCCGACCCTATTTCGCGCCTCCGCTGCCCCATGGGACTTCCAACCGCAAGGCAGCTTTTTGTCACCGTATGCCGTCAGGCAATTGGAGGTCCCTTGAGTTGCACCAGAATCATCGCGCGCTGGGGCTAGCTGCCCACTCGACCGCCGTCCCCTCCAATCTGGAGCGCGGCATCGACATCGCCAAGCGTCGTCCGGCTGATCCGGTCACGCTGCTTCGCCCGCATGCTGCTGCGCGCGCCGCCCGATTCTTCGTCGAGAAGTTTCCGGGTCGGCCGATGTATGCGGTTAAGGCGAATCCGTCTGCGGATCTGATCCAGATCCTGTGGGACAATGGCATCACCCATTTCGACACCGCCTCGATCGCGGAAGTTCGTCTGGTGAAGTCGGTCGCGCCGCAGGCCGTTTGCTGCTTCATGCATCCGGTGAAGTCGGAAGAGGCGATTGCCGAGGCCTATTTCACGCACGGCGTCCGCACCTATTCGCTCGACAGCATGGAAGAGCTGGAGAAGATCGTCCGCGCCACGGGCGGCGCGACCGACCTGACCCTGTGTGTCCGCATGCGCGTGTCGTCCGAATATGCCAAGCTGAGCCTGGGATCGAAGTTCGGCGTCAGCCTGGAAGAGTCGAAGGACCTGCTGATCGCGACCCGCCAGGTCGCCGATGCGCTGGGCATCTGCTTCCATGTCGGCAGCCAGACCATGACCCCCGACGCCTATTCGGCGGCGATGGAGCGGGTGCGTGCAGCGATCGTCGCGGCGGCGGTCACCGTCGACGTGATCGACGTGGGCGGCGGTTTCCCCTCGGCCTATCCGGGCATGACCCCGCCGCCGCTGGAGCGATTCTTCGAGACGATCCACCGCGCGTTCGAGAGCCTGCCGGTGTCTTATTCGGCCGAACTCTGGGCCGAGCCGGGCCGGGCGCTGTGCGCGGAATATTCGTCGGTCGTGGTGCGCGTCGAGCGTCGTCGCGGCAACGAGCTGTACATCAACGATGGCGCGTACGGCGCGCTGTTCGATGCGGCGCATATCGGCTGGAAATATCCGGTCCAGCTGCTGCGCGAGCCGAGCTCCGATGCCCGCGACATGGACTTCAGCTTCTGGGGCCCGACCTGCGACGACCTCGATTTCATGCAGGGTCCGTTCCCGCTGCCCGCGGACACGAACACCGGCGATTATTTCGAGATCGGCATGCTGGGCGCTTACGGCCAAGCCATGCGCACCCAGTTCAACGGCTTCACCTGTCACGAATTCGTCGTGACCGATGACGAGCCGATGTTCTCGGTCTATCGCGACGAGGTCGAGCAGGCCCGTCCGGCGAACGTCGTCAAGCTGTAACCCGGCGACTCTAGCACCTCCTTTATCCCCTTCCGCTTCGGCGGGAGGGGATTGGGGTGGCATTGCGGTTTCGACCGCGATAAGGCCCCTTCGCATACCGGCACTGCCCCCGCGCAGGACCGGGCCAGCCGGGTTACCGCGTCCCCAATAACGACGACGGCTTCTCGATGATGATGGAACCATCATGACCGACACGATCAACGACAACCGTAAGGCCGAGCTGCTCTCCAGCGTGGTCGAGCATATCGACATCACCTCGTTCGACGCCCGCCCGATCATCGACTCGATGGGCAAGATGAGCTTCACCAGCCGCGACCTGGCGCGCGCGACCGGCATCTACAACCAGATGCTGGCCGACAAGGACTGCTCGATCTTCCTGGTGATCGCGGGTTCGACCTCGGCGGGCGGCTGCATGGACCTCTATGCCGAGCTGCTGCGCTCGAACATGATCGACGGCATCGTCGCCACCGGCGCGTCGATCGTCGACATGGATTTCTTCGAGGGCCTGGGCCACAAGCATTATCAGGCGCTGGAGATTCCCGACGATAACACGCTGCGTTCGCTGTACATCGACCGCATCTACGACACCTATATCGACGAAGAGCAGCTGCAGGACTGCGACCACACGATCGGCAAGATCGCGGACTCGCTGGAGCCGAAGCCCTATTCGAGCCGCGCCTTCATCCGCGAGATGGGCAAGTATCTCGTCGAGCATGGCAAGAAGGACAACAGCCTCGTCAAGCTCGCCTATGAGCATGACGTGCCGATCTTCTGCCCGGCCTTCGTCGATTCGTCGGCTGGCTTCGGTCTGGTGAAGCATCAGGTCGAGCGCGCCAAAGAAGGCAAGCCGTACATGGTGCTCGACGCCATTGCAGACTTCCGCGAACTGACCGACATCAAGATCAAGGCGGGCACCACCGGCCTTCTGATGATCGGCGGCGGCGTGCCGAAGAATTTCATTCAGGATACGGTTGTTTGCGCCGAAATCCTGGGCCATGAAGACGTCGAAATGCACAAGTACGCCGTGCAGATCACGGTGGCCGATGTTCGTGACGGTGCCTGCTCGTCCTCGACGCTTAAGGAAGCGGCGAGCTGGGGCAAGGTCGATACCGCGCTCGAGCAGATGGTGTTTGCGGAAGCAGGTTCGGTCATGCCGCTGCTCGCCTCGGACGCCTATCATCGCGGCCACTGGCGTGAGCGCGTGAAGCGTCGTTGGGGAGCGATTTTCGACTAATGCTGGAATTTCTTGAACGCGAACAGCTGGCCTATGTGATCATCGGCATCGTTCTGGTTGCCGGGTTGGCGTTCGCGATCCCGTACAGCCGTCGGCGCAAGCGCGAAAAGCTGCGCAGGCGGGGGATCAAGAAATACGGTCATTGAGACGAGATTGAGACAGGGGGCGGAGGCGAAAGCTTTCCGCCCCTTTTTCCATGCGGTCTTTTCACTTGATCGGCGCGTACGGCCCCGGCACCCTCTTGTCCGTGTAGCGCTATCAGGCGCGAAGGATGAGGGGATGCCAATGATCGACCGACGCTCTCTGATCGGTGCCATGGCCACCGTGCCACTGGCCAGCCGGGTGGCGGCCCAGGCTGCTCCCGCCGCACCGGCCCAAGCGGTGCCCGCCATGACGCCCTGGCCCCCCGCCGAGCATTTCCCGCTCTGGCCCGGTCGGCCACCCAGCGCGCGTGCGACCCTGCCCAAGCCCAATCCGTCGATGAACGGTCCGGCCGGGCGGCAGGAATTGTGGTTGCGCGGCACGGCCAGTCCGATCGTCGCGGTCTTCCGTCCCGAACGTCCCGATGGCCGTGCCGTCCTGACCATTCCCGGCGGCGGCTATGGGTTCGTGTCGATCCAGAATGAGGGGATCGACGTCGCCAAAACGCTGAACCCGCATGGGATCACCGTCTTCGCGCTCTCCTATCGCCTGCCGTCCGAGGGATGGGACGATCAGGCGAACGTACCGCTCCAGGATGCGCAGCGGGCGATGCGGCTGATCCGCGCCAATGCCGCGCGCTATGGCATCGATGCTGCCAAGCTGGGCATCGTCGGCTTTTCGGCGGGCGGGCATCTCGCCGCGTCGCTGACCGTGGGCTATGACGACAAGGTCTATAACCCGGTCGACGCTGCCGACCGGCAATCGGCCAAACCGCGCTTCTCGGGTCTGGTCTATCCGGTGGCGAGCCTGTCAACGCCCAACACCCATCCGGGTTCGCGCGACAATCTGCTCGGCCCCAATCCGGACCCTGCGACCAAGGCGCGTTACGATACGCCGCGCCGGATCAATGCGAGCACCCCGCCGCTGTTCCTGGTCCATGCGGTCGATGATGGCCTCGTCCCGCTCGATCAGTCGATCGACGTGTTGACCCAGGCGCGGGCGGCCAGGGTGCCGGTCGAGGCGCATTTCTTCGAAAAGGGCGGCCATGGCTTCGGCGCGATGAGTGCTCCGGAAGGCGCGCCCGCCCGGCTCTGGCCGGACCTGTTCGACCGCTGGATCACACAGACCCTGAGGTCCTGAACCGGTGCGGGGTGCGGAGCGAGTGACGGATGCGCCAAAGCCCGCTAAGGACCCCGCCCATGTTGCGCATCGCTCGCTGGGCCCTGAAGGCCGTGCTCGCCTTTGTGATCGTCAGTGTCGTCTGGGTCGGCATCTACCGCTTCGTGCCGCCGCCGATCACCTTCACCATGTTGGGGGACGTGATCGGCGGGCATGGCGTGACCAAGGATTGGATGCCGCTGTCCGAGATGGACCCGGATATGGCGCGCGCCGCGATCGCGGGCGAGGATGCGCGCTTCTGCTCGCATAACGGCTTCGACTTCAAGGCGATGGCGAGCGCGGCCTATCGTAATGCCAAGGGCGGTCGCATCCGCGGCGGCTCGACGATCAGCCAGCAGACCGCCAAGAACGCCTTCCTGTTCCAGAATGGCGGCTATATCCGCAAGGCGTTCGAGGCGTGGTTCACCTTCCTGATCGAGACGCTGTGGGGCAAGCGGCGGATCATGGAAGTGTATCTCAACATCGCCGAGACGGGCATCGGGACATATGGCGCCAATGCCGGGGCGATGCGCTATTTCGGGCATGACGCCTCGCATCTCTCGCCGACCGAGGCGGCGCGGATCGCCGCCGTCCTGCCGCTGCCGAAGAAGCGTGCGGCGGTGGCGCCGACCGGTTTCGTGCGCAAGCACGGCAATGTGATCGCGCGTTATGTGGGCGTGGTGCGGCGGCAGGGGCTGGATAGCTGTATCTCGTAAGTGCGGGTCTCGGTGAGACTCCTTTCCCTCCCCCATCCCCTCCCGCTTGCGGGAGGGGCGCGCTGGTGGACAGGGCGGGTCTAACAACGCCATGATTGGTACTTAACACTAGCCCGGAACACGCCCCTCCCGCAGGCGGGAGGGGATGGGGGAGGGCCGTTGCCCGACGTCATGACCCCACGATAAGCCGCCTCGCAAAAGCCACGATCCCAAAGCACCTTCGGTCCACCTCGGAGGAGCTTATGAATGAGCGCAGCGATCGGCCTCGTGATGCTCCTGCAGGCGGCACCATCGGCCATGTCCTTGCCGCGCATTACCCCGCGAACGGACTGCCTGTCCGACCAAGCCGAGGTCGTCGTCTGCGGGCGTCGCGACGCCGGCGAACATTATCGCATACCCCCGTCCGTCCGGGAAAAGCGGTGGGAGGCGGACGGCGCGGGGGGCGGGCTCAGCGGCACGCAAATCCTGGGAGGCGCAGGTCCTTGCGGGATGTTCGCGGGCCAGAGGCGCTGTTCCCATGTCGAGGGACGCGAAGCCGGTTATGGTGGCGGACGCGACCCTCTGACCTTTGGGACAAGGGTTTTGAAACGGCTGATCGACCCTGACGCCGAGATCGATCCACCGGCGTCGCTACCGGCTGGGCCCAAATCGCCCGGCCGGTAGCGGATCGCCTTACTTGGCGTCGCCGGAAATCGCGTCGCCCGCCTTCTTGGCGGTGTCGCCGACACTCTTGGCGGCAGAGGTCACGGCCGCGTCGCGGCGATTTTCCGCGCCGCCCCGGCTGAAGAGATAGAAGCCGCCGACCAGCACGGCGATCAGCAGGACGATGGCGATTGCCATGCCGCCGCCGCCGCTACGGCGCTCGATCACCGTCGTGTGCGGCTGTTGATTGCCATAGGTCTCGGTAACGCGTTCGTCGGCCATGACATTCCCTCCTGTTTTTGATGGAGGAAGCAACGCCATGGCCGCCATGTCGTTCCCGAAACGAACGAGACCGGATCAGAAGGGCAGCTTGAAGCCCGGCGGCAGCGGGAGGCCGCTGGTCATCTTGGACATTTCGCTGCCCGACGCCGCATCGGCCTTGGTCCGCGCGTCGTTGATGGCGGCGGCCAGCAGGTCCTCCAGCATCCCCTTTTCCGACGGCTGCATCAGCGAGTCGTCGATGGTGATGCCGATAATGCGGCCCTTGGCCGACGCCTTCACCTTGACCAGGCCGCCGCCGGAAACGCCCTCGACCTCGATATTGTCGAGATTGGCCTGCGCCTTTTCCAGCTCGTTCTGGACGTTCTGGGCCATCGCCAGGATTTCGTCGAGATTCTTCACATCATGCTCCGTTCACACTGCGTTTGCCGGGCCATTCCATCAATTCGGCCTCGGGGAAAGCCTCTCGCGCGGCGCGGACCATGTCCGATTCCCACGCGGCGGTCTTGATCGCTTCCTCGGCCGCCACTTGCTGCTCGTGCAGGGTCGGCTGGCCGGGAACGTCCTCCAGCGTGACGCGCCAGTTCTGGCCCGTCGCCGTCTTCAGCGCTGCGATCAACTCGCTCAGCGTATCGGCCGCGATCGGGCGCGATCCGCTGAACACCACCTCCGGGGGCGCATAACGCACGAGACGGGCACCGTGCCGCATCCGCGCCGCCAGCGCCAGCTGCCCCATATCGTCCAGCCGGTCGATCATCGCGACGAAGCTGTCGGGCAGCTTGGGCGGTTCTGGCTCGGCGGGCGGCGCGGATGCGGCACG
>NZ_LDTF01000075.1 GCF_001477495.1 Sphingomonas yabuuchiae | reverse complement strand
ACCGGGGTAATGCTATGCCGCGTATTGACCAGGAGCAGCAGCTAGGAATCAGACGCGGCAGCAATGACGATTTGCCGCGCCCTGTACCGGAGGCCGACCTGGCCATCATGCGACGGATCGACGAGTTGCACCTGCTTTACCCGTTCGCGGGCAGCCGAATGTTGCGCGATCTGCTCCGGCAGGAGGGCACGCCGGTGGGTCGGCTTCATGTCGCGACGCCGATGAAGCGGATGGGGCTGGAGGCGCTCTACCGACGCCCGAACACGTAAAAGCCGGTGCCAGGGCACAAGATCTATCCCTACCTGCTGCGCAAGCTGGCGGTGACGCGGCCGAACCAGGTGTGGGCGACGGACATCACGTACACCCGATGGCACGCGGCTTCGTCTATCTGGTCGCCATCGTCGACTGGTTCACCCGTCGGGTTCTGGCGTGGCGGGTGTCGATCTCGCTCGACGCCGAGTTCTGCATCGAGGCCCTGGAGGAGGCGTTGGCCCGCTACGGCAAGCCGGCGATCTTCAACAGCGACCAAGGCTCGCAATTCACGAGCACGGCGTTCACCGCCGTCCTCCACCGCGAGAAGATCGCCATCAGCATGGACGGGAAAGGCTGCTGGCGCGACAATGTGTTCGTAGAGCGCCTCTGGCGCTCGGTGAAATACGAGGAGGTGTATCTCAACGCCTACGCCTCGGTCCCCGAGGCTCGCGCCGGTATCGGCCGATACATCGGCTTCTACAATGCCGTCAGGCCGCACTCCGCGCTTGGCGGTCGCGCGCCCGACCAGATATACTTCCACAAGCCGCTACTCGCAGCGGCGTGATCCACCAGTGGCAATCCACTTATCCGAGCCGCGAGCCTGTTCAGACAAACCGAGCCACCTCTCCCGGCCGCATCTCGAGAACCCACAATCGGTCACTTCGTGGGATCGAACACCTATGCGAAACTGCTTTGATTGGGGTGAATGGCGGTAAGGTGACTGCCTCGTCACGGTAGCCGTTTCCATGCGAACCGCGACCCGGTAGTGTCCGCCAGAGGCGGGTCATAGGTCAAATCGAAAGCTATAGCCCATGCCGGCGGTGAACTGCGCTCGCTGCCCTCGATCACGCAGCAATGGGGACCGGCTGGGCTGCTCGCTCAGCACATCAAGCCCCGTGAACACAGTCACCGCACTGCGCCGGGTAAGCGGACGCAAGACGGTCGTGCCGATGCCATAGGATACCAAACCACCAGAAGCCGAGTATCGCGCCAGTCCGCTACGACGCGACTGGCCCTCATCGATGCCGAAATATCGGTCCATGAACCCTGCGCCTGCGAAGGTTGCGCGAGGGCCGATGACAATATTCGTCCGGCCAAGGCTTTGGCGGTAACTGGCCGACGCATCGGCGATCCAGCCGTCATGGCCTCCAAGGCCACGACGCAATTCCGCCCGGCCGCGAAAGGGGCCGACGCGCTTTTCCACGAACCCGCCGACTTCAAATGCCGCGCCGATGTTTCCCAGGCCGACGAGAGCATCGCTCCCCCCGGCGATCAGAAAGGGTGAGCCACCGCGGCGCTCGTTCCGGCCAAAGCGAATCCTGCCCATCGGTCCGGCGGTCCACCCCTCTGCGCGGATCGCGTTCCAGCCGATGCCATCCGGTATGGATGCGAACAGCTCGTCCTTATACCGGATGCGAAGGTCGGGGAGTAGCGAGAGCGCGGTGTCGCGCGATCCTTGCCAGGCGGGACTGGCGACGATGGCCGCACCGACCGTTACGCTCCATCCGGCATCGCGCGATTCGGGCGGGCGACCAGAGGGTGGCCCGTCCGAAGGCGGCTTGGTCTGGGCAATGGCGGGCTGTCCGAGCAGTACCGCCAACATGGCAGGAAGCGCTCGCATCATCGATCATCCTGCCCTTTGGATGGATACGGCGTTGGACGCCGCTTCGCCGAGCCATAGGCTTCGAGCGCCCTCGCATCGCAGCGCGGACACAGTGACGACGACCACCGCGAATGCGGATACCACACAGGCCGCCGCGATCGCCGGGATATGCCCGTTGCGCCCGTAAATGCCGAGCAGTGCCCACAGGAAGACAAGCGCGAACCAGGGGTTGCCCTTGCCGCGCCATATGGCCGCCGCAGCGATGGCACCACCGATCAGAATGATGGCGCCACCGATCGTCGCCTTGTCGACCGCCGGATCGACGCCGTAATAATTGAGCGTCGCCGCGATGTTGACGATCGTCGCGGCCGTCAGCCATGCGGCAAGCGCACTCAGAGGCAGCGCGACGACGTAGCGCTCACCGCGCGTCAACGCACGCTCCGCCGCAAGGTGACGGTAAATGTGCAGCAGGCAGGCAAGCGATCCCGCGATGATAAGGACCGACACGAATGTCAGGTCGGCCAGTTGGGTGTACAGCGCCCATAGCCCGTTGCCGATGAAGGCGCCCGCGCTGGCCCAACGCACCTTCGACAGCGCATGGCTTCCTCGTTGCGCCGGCAGCGCCTGATACACCGCATAGGCCAGGGACCCGGCATAGAGCAGCAGCCATATCGAGAAGGTCCATCCGGCTGGCGTGATGAGCGCCTGGACCGATGACGATTGTTGGCCGATCTGTCTCCCAATCCCGAGGCCGGGCAGGATCGGCGTGGCAACCTGGAACACGGCAGCGACGACGACTGCAAGGCGGGCAGCGATCGTGGCGCCGGGCGAGAACGGTGTCGAGCCGTCGCCTGAATTGGTGGAATGCAGGGTGTTCATCATCGCGGATACTCCTTACGCACCCGTCATGTCCTTTTTGTATAGCACGTGCAATACAATATTATGGACCGGTTGCCCGCGCCTTCCCGGTCTGCCAAATCGTTGCCATGCCGAAGGCGAAGGGAACGAAGAGCAGCGGTCACGCTGAAAAGCGCGCATCCTTACTCCGCGCGTTTCGCGATCGGTTGACTGCGCGCAATCTGCCGCCGCCCAGTCTGCGCGAACTTGCGGCGAGCGCAGGTGTCACGATGCCGACCGTCCGGCATTATTTCGGCCGTCGCGAAGAGTTGATCATCGCGGTGATGGAGGATTTTCGGGACGTCGGCGAAGCGCATCTGCAGCAGGCACGACAGGCCGAAGGGGACTTCGCGACCTCGATCGACTGGCTGGTCCGCGCAATCATGCTCGGCCTGTCGATGCGGGTTTCCGAACTGCACGCAATGGGTCTGCGCGAAGGGTTGCGTCACGACCGTCTCGGTCCAGCATATCTGCTCCAGATCCTGGAGCCGACCATCCTCGCCATCGAAGCGCGGTTGCTACAGCATCAGGAACGCGAGCAGATGCGATCAAGTGACGTGCGAACTGCTGCGATCGGCCTGCTCTCGCCATTGGTCATTGCCTACTTTCATCAGAACGAACTTGGCGGAACCGAGACACGCCCATTGGATATGGGCGTGTTTCTCACGGAACATGTCGATGCCTTCGTCCGTGCGTACCGGGCGTAGCTGCAGGTGACCCTCTAGGTGTTTGATGGTGCGATCCTTTCGTTGGCATGGAAGGAAGCCGCATGGGACAGGTACGTCATGGGTGCGCCACGACCACGCACGCCGTCCGAGCAGCAATACAGCGATCGCAAGCTTCGCTCGCGACGCTGAGCCGTGAGCTGGGGATCAACCCGAAGACGGTCGCGAAGTGGCGCAAGAGGGCGACGGTCGAGGATCTGAAGACCGGGCCGAAGGCCCCTCATTCAACGACCCTCACCGAGGCGGAGGAGGCGATGGTTGTGGCGTTCCGGCGCCACACATTGCTGCCCCTGGATGACTGCCTCTACGCCCTGCAGCCGTCGATACCGCACCTGACCCGGTCAGCGCTGCATCGTTGCCTGCAGCGGCACGGCATCTCCCGCCTGCCAGACGTCGAGGGCGATAAGCCGAAGCGACAACGCTTCAAGCGCTACCCGATCGGTTTCTTCCATATCGATATCGCTGAGGTTCAGACTGCCGAAGGCAAGCTCTACCTGTTCGTCGGCATAGACCGCACAAGCAAATTTGCGGTCACCCAGCTCGTCGACAAGGCTGATCGCCGGACAGCATGGGAGTTCCTCGAACACCTGCTGTCAGCTGTGCCTTACCGCATCCACACCATCCTGACGGACAATGGCATCCAGTTCGCCGAGCAGCCCCGCAACCGGAACACCGCCTGGTCGCGCCAGATGCGCTTCGACATGATCTGCGAAGCGAACGACATCGAGGAACGGCGCACCAAACCGAAGCATCCGTAGACCAACGGACAGAGCCTGCCCCGGCAAAGGCCAGGGCCGAGCGCATGAACCGGACTATCAAGGAGGCGACCGTCAAACGATTCAAGTATGAGAGCCACAACCAGCTCCGTACGCATCTCGCCGACTTCATCGCCGCCCATAACTTTGCCCGCCGGCTCACGACGCCCAGCGCGCTCACACCCTATAAATACGTCGCCAAGATCTGGACGTCAGAGCCGGATCGGTTCATCGCCGACCCGATCCACCAGATGCCGGGACCGACGACCAGCACATTGGCGATTTGTGTTTTACGCCATTAATTTATTGCCTTAATGCTAGGCGTATACGAAATTATGGTGGAGATGACCCTTGCAGCTCGCCAAAAACCAAGATGGGCTTGAAAAGGCCGATGCACTCCTCAGGGAAGCTTTGAGCCTGCTAGATGAGCAAGGACTGTCAGTCGCTGCCGCACATCTGTCGGGTGTCATCGAAATGGTAGAGCAGGCGTCAATCGGACGTGGGAATCTCGTACCCTGATGCCAGCACTCGCTCCATTTTTTCGAGACCAAGTTGGGTGAATTGTACGTTCTCATCCAATGATGAGCCAGTCTCCATCACACCTTGGCCGACCAGATAGCCTATCCATCGCATCGCCACCTGGGATGAAAGCTTTGTTTCGGCCGTGATATCGCTAATTCCCACGACCCTACCTTCGGCCTCGGACAAATAAACGCAGTTTAATATGTCACCGAGAGGACTCATTGCCACATCGCTACCAAATTCTTGCTGCCGAACTTGGCGTAGCCGCCGTGCCCTCAACGCCATTTCCCATAATCGAGCGGGCGGAAGTTCACGTCCATCCTCGTTCCAAAAAAGAGTACTGACGAGGCGGTCAGGATTGTCAAAACGAGTAACATAAATGTTAGCCGTAACTGATGTTCCGTCAGATCGAGCATATCGTTTTTGCAATCGGACGGGCGCTGCCCGCTTGATCAGGGAGGTCAGCATCGCTTCGCTACGCCCCATATCATCTGGGTGAGTAAAGTCCTTGTAGGACATACCAATGACCTCGTCTTCGCGACGACCCAAAAGCTCCAAAAAGCCTGCATCGGCCTCGAGAATGAACCCATCAATGGTCGAGACGCAATGCGCCGTTGGCATGTTTGATGAGCCCTTAGAAAGTCCGTTCATCGATCAAACTGACATGCCGGCCTCCAAAAGGTCAATCGACAATATTGCGTCCTAATTTCATAAATATGCCGACCTCGATGACCTGCTCTTCAAAAATCATGCCATTAGTAGTTTAGCTCTCCAGAGGAAGATGAGCCTTATCGTAAGGCCGTTTTCCGGGCATCAGATCATTGACGTGCTGCGCGATCATGAGGCTGGATTGAAGACCGCCAATCTGCACCGAAAGCATGCCTTATCTCGGCCGATATTTGCCATTGAGACACGAATATGTCCTTATCGAGACTGCATCGATCAATGAGATTTGATACGTTATTGGACGTTTTGATTATCTTTCCTATTGCCGTCCTGATATTGGCTGCGCAAATAAGCCATGAGTCTACCGCATAATCGCGGCGCTCATCCATGGCCCTTTCTCCCATCAGGACGCCACATGACCGACCATACAAACCCAGACATGGCCAATGCCGTTGAACTCGCTACCGAACTGACCATCGCATGGCTGGGCAATCCGAATACCCGTACCGATGCTGAGCATGTTCCGGCATTTCTTGGCACCATGCACGCCGCCATTGTGAAGCTGGCTGGCGGTACCGCGAATGCGGAGCCCGAGGCTGCCGCCCCCCAGGAATACACGCCGGCGGTGTCGGTACGTAAGTCGCTGGCATCTAGCGATCACATCATCTCGATGATCGACGGCAAGCCCTATAAAACGCTGCGCCGTCACCTCTCAACCCACGGCCTGACGCCAGAAGAATATCGTGAACGCTATAGCTTGAAGGCAGACTACCCTATGGTAGCGCAGTCCTACTCGGAAAGTCGTCGCGCCATGGCCAAGAAGATCGGCCTGGGCCGCAAGCCTGGCGCAAAGGCCCCGGCTGCCAAGTCAAAGAACATCCGCTCCGCCAAGGACGCCGCGCAGGCGCATCTGTCGGGCGAGTAATCCTTGCATGCGGGGCCAGGCCAATCGGTCTGGCCCCGCAGCTTTCCTATGTTGCGGGACCGTATCTGCAGATCACCGCTTACTGCGGCATGTAGAGGAGCCGCGGGTCGTCGAGCATGCTGGCAGGCGTGGGGGTGATCCAGTCGGCACCACGCAGTGGATAGGGCCCGTAGAATAGGTCACCTAGGGCGCGTCGATAATGAGCATTCATCCAGCGACGTCGCCGATGCTCGGCCGCATCATGGATCATATGGCAACGCTGGCAAAGCGCGGCGAGCTTTTCGAACCGGCTATCGCTCGGATCATGATGAAGGTGCGCGCATGCCAGCACGACCGGTGTCCATCTGCCGAGTGACAAGATGTCTTCGGCTGGGCGGCGGACCCGGCGCCCCTGCCCGCTCCGCCAATAAAGACGCCGGGCATCCCACCATCGTCCATCGCCAAGGTGGAACACCCTTTCACCGTGGCGTCGCCCGCAGTGCTCGCAGCATCCCTTTGCCCGCACAAAGCGAACAAATCGCGAGATGTGCTTCCAGTCTATGGGGTAGAGGAAGACATGCTCAGGCCGGATCGGCATTGGCCAATCCCTTCGGCATTCCAGGCGCTGTCATCGTAGAGCCCACCTGCCCCGCCCCTGTGACTGGCAGAAATCGATAAACCGTTCCACGTGATATGCCGAGTTCGCGAGCGATATGCGCAGGCCGCATGCCTCCAGCCGCCAGCTGCCGGACCGCCTCCGGATCGATGCGTGGCTTGCCGCCTTTATAGACGCCTCGCGCCTTGGCTGCCGCGATGCCCTCTGCCTGGCGCTCCTTGCGCAGGTTCGTCTCGAATTCGGCGAACACCCCCAGCATATCGAGAAACGCCTTGCCGGCCGCAGTAGTCGTATCGATCGGCTGCTCGGTGGCCTTGAGCGCTATGCCCCTGCCCTTCAGCTCATGGACGATGTCCTGCAGGTCCTTCATCGATCGCGCCAGCCGGTCGATACGCGTGACAACCAGGGTGTCGCCTTCGCGCAGGAAGTCGAGCAGGATCTGTAGCTCCGTCCGCCCGCCGCGATCCGTGCCTGACTTTTTCTCCGATCGGATCGTCTGACATCCGGCCGCCCGCAGCGCTGCCTCCTGGATGCCCAGGTCCTGCTCGAGCGTCGACACGCGTGCATAGCCGAAAAGCGTCATGAAGGCCCTTTCTGTTCGATCAGCTTCTAGACCCTCGGAGGCATCTGTTCAATATCGCTGCAAGCGACCCTGATCGTACGCTGCTGGTGTTTCACAGCATATGTTAGATCACGGTATACCCATAATGACAGGGACAAAGGTGTTTGTCAGGCCAAAAATGTCCGATCTTGTAGCCAGGGGTGGCTTTATGTATGTTCTATTCAGTCCTGTATTGAATGAAGGATTGGTACGGTGAATGCGTATAACGGCCGATTGGTGAGTGGTGGGCGATTACAGCTTCCATCCGATGTGCGTCGCGAACTTGGCCTTGTGGATGGCGATCAGGTTGTAATGCGGGTTATAGACGGTGAACTACATGTCCGTCCAAGGCGGGATGTATTGAAGAGAATACAGGCTATGCTGCGCCCATATGCGCCAGCCGACGGATTGGTATCCGATGAGCTCATTCAAGATCGTCGTACGGAAGCGGCGCGTGACTGACAGGGTCATCGTCCTAGACGCTTCTGCAGTTGTTGCTGCATTTTTTGACGAGCCTGGCGCGGACACCGTTGCTGAGCAGATGAGTGGCGCATTGATGAGCGCGGTCAACTACGCTGAAGTGGTGGCCAAGCTGGTTGATCGTGGCATTCCCGACAGCCAGATTCTTGAGGTCATGGCGCAACTCGATGTCGAGGTCGTTCCGGCTGACCGTGATCAAGCGACTATTGCTGGCCTGCTCCGGGCCGAGACCCGTGCTGCTGGCCTATCGCTTGGCGATCGGAGTTGTCTGGCACTTGCGATCAATCGCCGCGGCGTCGCACTTACCATGGATCGCGCCTGGGCCTCACTGCAATTGGATGTCGAGATCCTAGTTGCTCGTTGAGAGTGTATCCTCGTCACCATACGGGATTACAGAATGCTTGCGAGCTTCACGGCTTTGCCGGGGCGTCGCGGCGAGCGGTGATACCGATCCGCTCCGTATTGAAGGCTTGACGGAGCATTGGCGGATATCACCGGGACAATCCCCATATTCGCGCAACGTCAGCCGTTCTCACGCACCGATGTCAGCGAAAAGATGTTCTTCGGACACCCCCCCCAGGCGACTGGCGACAGTCTGGCTATCCGCTTGCTTCATGGGCCGCCCCTGTATCTCCCATGCGATGGACCGAGCGGACCCTATCATTTTGATGATCCGATCGGCCACGTCCTGCCTGGGAAAAGCGGGCGTGTATCGCTGACCTTCCAAGGTAAGGACCAGACACTCACCTTCGGCGTCGAACCTCCCATACCGTCGAGTGACCGCGCTGCTGCACGCGGCGGGCTGGTCGGTGAACCACAAACGGGTCGAGCGAATCTGGCGGCGCGAGGGGCTCAAGGTGCCGCAGCGCCAACCGAAACGCGGCCGGCTGTGGCTCAATGACGGCTCCTGTATCCGGCTTCGACCAGAGTATCCGGGGCATGTCTGGGCCTATGATTTTGTCGAGGAGCGTACCCACGATGGACGCAAGTTCCGCATCCTGACCATCATCGACGAGGCCAGTCGCGAGTGCCTGGCACTGGTCGTGTCACGCCAGCTCCGCCACGAAGACGTGCTGGCCGCGTTGGCCGAGCTGTTCATCGAACGGGGTCCACCAGCGCACATCAGGTCGGACAACGGCAGCGAGTTCATCGCCACCGCCGTCCAGACCTGGCTCGGCTAGATCGGCGTGAAGACGCTCTACATCGCCCCGGGCTCGCCATGGGAGAACGGCTATAACGAGAGCTTCAACGGGTCGCTTCGCGACGAGCTGCTCAATGGCGAGGTCTTCTACAGCCTCGCGGAGGCCAGAGTGCTGATCGAGGCATGGCGCCGTCACTACAACACCGTCCGGCCACACAGCAGCCTGGGCTACCGCCCGCCGGCCCCGGACGCGGTGACACCGCCATTACCGGCCTCCGGTTCCGCTTCGCTCCACCTACGCCCGACAATGGCGGCGGAGACGACAATGCACTAACTTACAAGCCGGACCACTCGGTGGGGGCTACTCACGCCTCGATCCGACGCGACCGCGTGTCCCCGCCCCGCGCCTTGGGGGCATAGCCACCCGTCATGCGGCGCTGGTCCTGCCAGCGGATCACCGTCGCGGCCGCTACCCCGAACCGCCGCGCCGCAGCCCGGCAGCTCATCCCCTCGTCAACCGCGGCCAGCGCTCGCGACCGCAAATCCATCGACAACGGCTTGCCCATCCATGCCGGCCTCCATCCAGACAGCACTGTGAATCAGATCAGCGCGCCCGTGTGAATCCCTCTTCGACTCAGGTCGGCCGGAAAAATTCTCTAAACAAGTCTGAAGGAGCGGAAACCCTTCCAACTCTGCTCATCAATCGTGAACGACAAAATGAGCGATTGACTCAGTGTCGGCCCAATCACGGCAATCGCCTGTGCCATATACTGTGATTGTTTTATCCTGTGCTTTTGCCGTCATCATCAATGCCATCATTGCCCGACCTTGATCAGTCGTCACATCTATAACCCAGCGGTTGAAAGTCGCACATGCCGGACGCTGGTCTCTTGGCCCCGTGAAATCGAAGAAGAAACGGCCCGCATTGTTTGCAATGAGGTTCACTGGCTTACCGAGAGAGCTGGTACTTGCATAAGCAGGAAATGAAAGAACTCCTAAAGACGTAGAAATAAATAATTTCAATTATTTCATTTTACATCCCTTAACTCATTTATATTTCATGTACCAAAAATCATTCCTGATGGCAAAAACTGCGACGTATTGCAATTTGCCTGAAAATCCAACAAAGCCCGCATTCGATATGAATGCCTAGAGAAGCTGAGCCGAAGCTTTATCGAGACCCAAGCCAAGCCCGTATTGGCGACTGCCTCCTATTCACCTTCAACAGTCACGCCGCATACCGTAGCAACTGCTGACGTGCTCCCCTGAAACTCTGCCAGTTTGAGCTAGAGTCCGGCTTCGTGAG
>NZ_LDTF01000074.1 GCF_001477495.1 Sphingomonas yabuuchiae | reverse complement strand
CGCGCGCCGCCGCGATGCTTGTGGCTGAGATAGGGGGCGTTCGTCATGCTCTCCATCCCGCCCGCGACGATCAGATCGGCCGATCCCGCCGCCAGCGCTTCGGCGGCCATGATCGCGGCCTGCATGCCCGACCCGCACATCTTGTTGACCGTCGTCGCCTCGACATGCTCGCCCAGCCCCGCAAAGATCGCCGCCTGACGCGCGGGGGCCTGACCGAGCCCAGCGGGCAGGACGCAGCCCATATGGATGCGCTCGATCGCCGACGCCTCGACACCCGCCCGCTCGACGGCACCCTTGACGGCGGCGGCGCCCAGCTGGGTCGCGGACAGGCCCGACAGGCTGCCCTGGAACGAACCCATGGGGGTGCGGGCATAGGACAGGATGACGATGGGATCCGTCATGGCATACTCTCCGAATAGGTCTGTTTTGATGTCGTTGTTTGGCCCGGGCCTTACGCCTTTTGCTCCGGCCACGCAAAGGGGTTAGGTGCCGTTCCATGACGTTCGGGGCGGCATCGGCGATATGGGCCGCGATCTATGGCGTGGCGGGGGCGATCATCGGGTCGTTCGTCGCGGCGCTGGTGCTGCGCTGGCTGGACGATCGATCGGTGCTGACGGGGCGGTCGGCCTGCGACCATTGCGGCAAGACGTTGCGCGCATGGGAACTGGTCCCGGTGCTCAGCTTCGTCGCGCTGCGCGGGCGGTGCGCGCGTTGCCGCCAGCCCATCGATCCGGTGCATTGGCGGATCGAGGTCGCCGCCGCGCTGATCGGCGCATCGGCGGGTTGGGTCGCGGGGCCGGAAGGCTGGACGGGGGCGGTGTTCGGCTGGACGCTGCTGGCGCTGGGGACGCTGGATGCACTGGCCTTCTGGCTGCCCGATCGATTGACCGCGTGGCTGGCGGGGACGGGGGTGTTGACCGGCCTGCTCGGCCATGCGCCATGGGTCGAGCGGATCATGGGCGGACTGGTCGGCTTCGGCGCGCTCTGGGCCATTGCCGAGGGTTATCGCCGCTGGCGTGGACGCGAGGGGATGGGCGGCGGCGACCCCAAGCTGCTGGGCGCGATCGGGCTCTGGCTGGGCTGGCGGATGCTGCCGGGCGTATTGCTGGCGGCATGCGTCATCGGACTGGGCTTCGTCGCCGTGCGGCATCTGCTGGGGCAGCGGGCGAGCGGGGATGACATGGTTCCGTTGGGAACGCTGCTGGCGCTGGCGGCTTACCCGGCCTGGGTGTTGATGATAGGAATGGCGGCATGATGCTCCTGTCGATCCTCGCCTTGGCACAGGCCGTCCCGACCGTGCCCGCGCCCCCGGTTCTGGGTGCTCTGCCCAGACAGACGCTGCCCGAGCGCGGCTGCGCAGCCTATCTCTGGGCGGTGCAGGACCAGCGCTTCGTCGCGATGGTCGAGCCGGGGCGGCTGCGCATCATGCTGGACGGCAAGCCGACCGATTTGGCGGCGGCCGAGGCAGGGGGCGGCGCGACGCTGGGGCTGGCGAGCACGACCCGCTATGCCGGGGCGGGCGTCACCGCGATGCTCGACATGACGATCACCCAGCGCGAAACCTTGCAGGATGGGGCGATCGTCTCCGATGCCAGCATTCGCCTAACGCGCGGGAATCAGGATGAAATCATCGTTCCCGTCGGTGGCCTGGTCGGGTGTGCGCCGGCCGCGCGCTGATCGCGCGAGGGAACTTCAAGGCTTCTGTCGGCGTTATGGTACGGTGGGGGATCATTCCGAATTGCGGAAGAGCCCTGTCGGAAAGGGGCTTTTGACGGCGTGGCGGAACGGATCGGCAGACACACTTGGCTTGCGTTCGCGCTGATCGCTCCCACCCTTTTCTCCTCTCCGGTATCGGCACAGCTGTCCAAGCCCGGCACCGCCCCCGCCCAGGGCCCGAGCCTGCCGCAGGATCAGCGCGAGGGTAGCGCCGATCCGCAGGGCAATGCCCCGATCGTCCCCGATGCGCAGTTCAACGCCGCGCTGCCGCCGCTGAGCGGCGATATCAACGCGCCGCTGGAGTCGATGTCGTCCATGGCGAAGGGCCAGCCCCCGGCGCAGACCATTCCGCTTCCCCAGGCTGCGCCCCCCTTGCCCAACGCCCGGACGACGCAGCCACTCGCCACCGGCGAGACGATCGGGACCATCGCGCCAGAGGACCCACAGCTCGCCCAGCCGCTGACCCCGCTGAGCAGCTTCGACACGACGCCGCTCGACACCGTGGCCGATGCCAAGAGCCAGCGTGCGCCCGATATCCGCTATGACATGGAGGTACGCGGGCTTGCCGAGCTGAAGCTGGACGACGAGTTCAAGGGACTGTCGGCATTGCGCGAGGGCAAGGGCAAGGCGGCTAACGCGACCCAGGTGTCGGCGCGCGCGCGCGAGGACGAGCAACTCGCCATCCGGCTGATGAAGTCGTTGGGCTATTACGATGCCACCGCCGTCTCGACGCTCCAGCGCGAGGGGGCCGGGGAGGGTGAGGCCGGGCGTCTGAAGGTCGTGCTGACCGCGACGCCGGGGCGGCTTTATCGTCTGTCGTCGATCACGGTGAACGCGCAACCGACCGTGCCGACCGACCTGATCCGCAAGAACCTGCCGCTGAAGGTCGGCGACGCGATCGAGGCGGCGCGGATCGAGGGGGCGGAGGCCAATGTCAGCCTGGTCCTGCCGCAACGCGGCTATCCCTTCGTCAAGGTGGGACAGCGCGATATCCTGCTGGAGGATCAGGGGCCGGAGCCGGTCGGTGCCTATACGCTGCCGGTCGATACGGGGCCGCGTTCGTCCTTCGGCAAGCTGACCACGGTCGGCGACATGGTCTTCGACCTCGATCACCTGAACGTCTTCCCACGCTTCGACGAGGGGCAGTTGTACGATTCGCGGCTGACCGATGACCTGCGCAACGCGCTGGTCGCCACCGGCCTGTTCAACGGCATCGCGGTCGAACCGAAGCGCACCGGGCGGATGAACCCCGACGGCACCGAGCAGATCGACCTTCAGGTCACGCAGACCAAGGGCCCGAGCCGCACCCTGTCGGGCGAAGGCGGCTATTCGACCGGCCAGGGCGTGCGGTTGCAGGGCAGCTTCACCAACCGTAACGCCTTCAAGCCCGAAGGCGCGATCATCGCCTCGGTCATCGCGGGTACGCAGGAACAGGGGCTCAGCGGTACGTTCCGCCGTTCCAATGCCGGGCGGCGTGACCGCACGTTCCAGGTCATCGCCTCGGCCAGCCACCAGAATTACGACGCGTTCGATGCGTTCATCGGCACGGTCGCCTTCCGCTGGAGCTATGATTCGACGCCGATCTGGCAGAAGAAATTCACCTATGCGTTCGGCGGCGAGCTGACCGGCACCAATGAAAGCGTCTATGACTTCGCGCGGGGCGACCGGCGGCGCGCGACCTATGGCATCGCGGCGATCCCCGGGCAGGTGGTGTTCGACCAGTCCAACGACCTGCTCAACCCGACGCGGGGCTATCGCCTGAAACTGAACCTCAGTCCCGAAACCTCGGTCCGCGGCGCGGTACGGCCCTATGCGCGGACCATGGTGGAGGGGACCTTCTATTACCCCTTCAACGACAGTCTGGTCCTTGCGGGTCGGGCGCGGGCGGGCGCGATCTTCGGGATCGAGCGCGATGACCTCGCCCCGTCGCGGCGCTATTATGGCGGCGGCGGCGGGTCGGTGCGCGGCTATGGTTTCCAGCGGCTGGGGCCGCTCGATCCGCAGGGCAATCCCATCGGCGGACGCAGCCTGAACGAGTTCGCACTGGAGGCGCGCTATCGCTTCGGCAATTTCGGCATCGTGCCGTTCGTCGATGCGGGCAACAGTTATGAGAGCACGCTGCCCACGGGCAAGGACCTGCGCTTCGGCGCGGGTATCGGTGGACGTTTCTACACCAATTTCGGGCCGCTGCGCGTCGACGTGGCGACGCCGCTGAACCCGCGACCGGGTGACGGCAAGGTCGCCTTGTACATCTCGATCGGGCAGGCCTTCTGATGGCGGACGAACAGACCATGGCGCCCGAGCCCGTGAACGAGACCGTCATCGTCCGCCGCCCGCTTTGGCAGCGGGTACTGAAATGGATCGGCATTGCGATCCTGGGCCTGATCCTGCTGGTCGGGGCGATCCTGTTGGGCATCAACACCGATCCGGGCCGCCGTTTCGTTGCGGACCAGCTGGGCGGCTATACCACCGCCTCGGGCCTGAACATCAAGGTCGGGCGGATCGAGGGTTCGCTCTATGGCCGGATGAACCTGGTCGACCTGCGGGTCAGCGACCCCAAGGGCGTGTTCCTGTCGAGCCCGCGCCTCGCGGTCGACTGGCGGCCCTTTGCCTATACGAAGAACCATGTCGACGTCCGCTCGCTGACCGCCGATCTGGTCACGCTGGCGCGCAAGCCCGAGCTGAAGCCGACACCCAGCGACCCGAACGCGCCGCTGCTCCCCGATCTCGACATCGATGTGAACCGCCTGGCCATCAAGCGCTTCGTGATCGGTGCGCCGGTGACGGGGCAGCGTCACATCCTGGCGATCGATGGCAAGGTGCATATCGCCGACCGCCGTGCGCAAGTCACGGCCAGCGCGGATGCCCTGCGTGGGCCCGGTATCGCGGGCGGCGACCGGCTCCGCCTCGTCCTCGACGCCGTACCCGATGCCGACCGGCTGGCGGTGGACGTCAAGCTGACCGCGCCGACCGGCGGCGTCGTTGCGTCGATGGCGGGGCTGAAGGCGCCGATGACCCTGACCGTCGACGGACGCGGCGGGTGGAAAGCCTGGCAGGGGCGTGCCGTCGCGACGTTGGGCGGCGGCGAGCTGGCCAATCTGAACGCCACGGCGCGCGATGGTCATATCGAGGTTCGGGGCGTGACCCGTCCCGGCCTGTACCTCGAAGGTCCGGTCGAGCGGCTGACCGCGCCTGCGCTCCAGGTCGCGATCGACACCACGTTGAACGAGCGGCGGGCGGATACGCGGATGAAGCTGCGCTCCTCGGCCTTGCTGGTCGATGCGGGCGGGATGATCGATCTGGCCAAGAGCCAGTTCGGCAATTTTGCGGTCGATGCCAAGCTGCTGACGCCCGGTGCCATCGCGCCCAATCTGACGGGCCGCGACGTGCTGGCACGCGTGGTGCTGAACGGCGCGTTCGCGACGCCGACGGTCGACTATAAGCTGCGCGCCGCCGCGCTGGGTTTCGGCGAAACCTCGGTCCAGAATCTCTATGCCGAGGGTCTGGCCAAGGTGAATGCCGACCGCATCCTGGTGCCGGTCAAGGCGCGGGCAAAGCGGATCGCCGGGCTGAACGCCGCTGTCGGCGGGTTGACCACCAATGTCGCGATCCAGGGCGATTTCGCGATCGCCATGCCCAATATCCTGTCGGACAATCTGCGCATCCGGTCGGACAATATCGATGCCACCGCCGTGGTCGTCGCGAACCTGAACACCGGGCGCTACACCGGCGCGCTGAAGGGCCGGGTGAACAATTACCGGGTCGAGAGTATCGGCATCATCAACCTGACCACCGATGCCAATCTGGTGGCGACGCCGGGCGGCTTCGGCATGAAGGGCCGGGTGGTCGCCCGCACCTCGCAGATCTTCAACGAGGGCGCGCGCAACTTCCTGGGCGGCAATGCGATCGTCCGCGCCGATGTCGAATATAGCCCGCAAGGCATCGTGACGTTCAGAGGCCTCAGGCTGTCCGCGCCGCAATTCCGCGTGACGCGGGGCAGCGGGCGTTACAATCCCGCCAACGGCGCGCTGGCGGTCGAGGCGGATGCCTATTCCAACCAGTACGGCCCGCTCACCGCGCGAGTGACGGGATCGCAGACCAACCCGGTGATCCTGCTGCGCGCGGTCAGGCCGGGCGTCGGGGTCGGCCTCGCCAATCTCCAGGCGCGGGTCGTGGGCCAGAACGGCGCCTATGCCGTCAATGCTAGCGGCGACACCAATTACGGCCCCTTCACCGCCAATGTGCTGGTCAGCGCCGGGCGGCAGCTGGCGGTCGACATTCGCAGCCTGGTCTTTGCCGGGATCAACACGACCGGGCGGCTGGTGCAGACGGCGGCGGGGCCCTTTGCGGGAACGCTGCAATTTGCCGGGCAGGGGATCAACGGCCGCGCCCAGCTGTCCGATCAGGGTGGCAACCAGCGCGCCGACATCGCCGCGCGGGCTTATAACGCCCGTGTGCCCGGCATGGTCGACTTCACCATCGGTCGCGCCATCGTCAACGCCAGCGTGGTCATGCTGCCGAACGCGCCGCAGATCGTCGCCGACGCCCAACTGGCCGACACCCGTTACGGCGAGGTGGTGATCCAGTCGGCGCGTGCGAAGGTCAATTATACCGGCGGGCGCGGCACGGCGCAGGCGGTGCTGACCGGATCGTCGAGCATTCCGTTCAACATCGCGCTCAATGCGCAGCTCGCGCCGAACAATTATCTGGTCGCGGCCAAGGGGCAGGCGAACGGTATCGCCTTCCGCACCGCCAACCCCGCGCGTATCCAGAATGTGAAGGGCGAGTGGCAGGTGACGCCGACCCGGATCGACTTCGGGCGCGGATCGGTGCTGGTCGCGGGGTCCTATGGCAATGGCCTGAAGGTGCAGACGCGGCTGGACAAGCTGCAGCTGTCGATCCTCGACGCCTTCGTCCCCAATCTGGGCATTTCGGGCGAGGCGAGCGGTGCGTTGGACTTCACGCAGGCGCGCGACGCAAGCTTCCCCGCGGCCGAGGCGCGGCTGACCATCGCCAATTTCCGGCGCACGGGTCTGGCCGCCGTATCGGAGACGGTGGACATCGTGTTCGCAGGCCGTCTGGTCCCGGACGGTGGCGAGGCGCGGGCACTGATCCGGCGCGGGCAGACGGTGGTCGGCCGCATGGTCGCGAACCTGCGCCCGCTGCCGCCGGGCAATGGCGGCTGGGTCAACCGGCTGATGCAGGCGCCCCTGTCGGGGGGAATCCGCTATAACGGCCCGTCGGCGGTGCTGTTCTCCTTTGCGGCGCTTCCCAACCAGCAATTGAGTGGCCCGATCGCGGTCGCCGCCGATTTCGGGGGACGCGTATCCTCGCCGCAGCTGAACGGCCTGATCCGTGCCGACAACCTGACCTATGACAATGAGGCATACGGTACCCGCCTGACCAACATGCAGTTGGCGGGGCGCTTCAACAACGACCGGCTCGAGATCACCCGCTTGCAGGCCAAGGCGGGCGAGGGGACGATCCAGGCGCAGGGCTCGATCGGTCTTGCGGCGGACAGCGGTTATCCCGTCGATATCCGCGCGCAGCTGAACAATGCACGGCTGGCCGACAGCGATGCGCTGGCCGCGACGACCAGCGGCACGATCCGCCTGACCCATGGCCGCGACGGCGGGCTGATCCGGGGTGACCTGACCGTACCGAACGCACGCTATCAGATCATCCGTCAGGGCCAGGCCGAGGTGCCCGAGCTGACCGGCGTGCGCCGTCGCAGCGACATCCGGACACCGCGTCCGACCGACCGGCCCGCACCCGCCGCGCCGCCGGGGCTGTTCCGCCTCGACCTGCGGGTGCGTGCGGACAACCAGCTGTTCGTCTCCGGCATGGGGCTGGAGTCCGAATGGGAGATGGACCTGCGCATCGGCGGCACCAGCGCGGCGCCGACGATCAATGGCGGGCTCGACCTGGTGCGCGGCACGTACAGCTTTGCGGGCAAGCGGTTCGAGGTGAATCGCGGCACGATCCGCTTCCGTGGCGGCGCGCTGACCGATCCGGACATCAATATCCAGGCGACGACGACGACGGACGGCATCACCGCGGTCATCAACGTCACCGGCACCGGCCAGCGTCCGCAGATCAGCTTCACCTCGACGCCGACCCTGCCGCAGGACGAGGTGCTCAGCCGGTTGCTGTTCGGGACCAATCCCGAAAACCTGTCCGCGACCGAGGCGATCCAGCTGGCCGCCGCGCTGAACTCGCTGCGCGGGTCTGGCGGTGGCGGGCTGAACCCGCTGGGCAAGCTGCGCTCTGCGACCGGGTTCGACCGGCTGCGCGTGCTGGGCGCCGACGAGGCGACCGGCCGGGGCACCAGCCTGGCGGCAGGCAAGTACATCACCGACAATATCTATGTGGAGATCGTCACCGACGCGCGCGGCTTCACCGCCACCCAGTTGCAGATCGCGCTGACCCGCACGCTCAGCCTGCTGACCCAGACCGGCTCGTTCGGCGGATCGGCGGCGTCCTTGCGCTACTCGCGTGATTTCTGAGCGGGGTTTCGCGGAACTGTAACATCCGGCAGGATGCTCGCATGACCCCCGAGCATCTTGCCGCAGAAGCCACCGCCATCCTGGCCGACCTGATCGCGATCGACACCACGTCGCGCGAATCGAACCTGGCGCTGATCGACTATGTCGAGCGACATCTGGGCGGGTTCGGCGTCGCGGGCCGGCGGGTGTTCAACGCCGATGGCAGCAAGGCCAATCTCTACGCCACGGTCGGGCCGCTGGAGCCGGGCGGCGTCGTCCTGTCGGGACATAGCGATGTGGTGCCGGTCGATGGCCAGCCCTGGACCAGCGATCCCTGGCGGCTGACCCGGCGTGGCGACCGGCTGTTGGGGCGGGGGACCTGCGACATGAAGGGGTTTCTGGCGTTGTCGCTCGCCCTGGCGCCGCATGTCGCCCGATGCGGCATGGTGCGGCCGCTGCATCTCGCCATTTCCTATGACGAGGAAGTGGGATGCCTGGGCGCGCCATCGATGATCGCCGAGATCGCGCGAGAGCTGCCGTCACCCGCCGCCGTGGTGGTGGGCGAGCCGACCGAAATGGTGGTGGTCAGCGGGCATAAGGGGATCGCGACCTGGAACGTCACGGTCACCGGGCATGAGGCGCATTCCAGCCTGATCCATCTCGGCGCGTCGGCCAACATGGTCGCGGTGCGGCTGATGCAGCAGCTCGCCGATCTCGCCGACCGGCTGGCGGGGGAGGGCGATCCGCACGGGCCCTTCTGCCCGCATCACGCCACGCTGACCATCGGCCAGATGAACGGCGGTACGGCGGTCAATATCCTGGCGCGCGAATGCCGCTTCGCCTTCGACCTGCGCACCTTGCCGGGGCAGGAGCCGGAGGCGATCCTGGCGCCCTTCTTTGCGGCGTGCGAGGCGGCGGATACGGAACTGCGCGCCCGCTTTCCCGAAGCCGGGGTCCGCGTCGAGCGGCGGTCACGCACGCCCTCTTTCGCACCCGAGGCGGATGGAGCGGCGGAGCGGCTGGCGCGGCGCTGGGCAGGCGATAACGGCCCGGCGCGGGCGGTGCCCTATGCAGCCGAGGCCGGACAGTTTCAGGGGGCGGGTTTCTCGACCGTGATCTGCGGTCCGGGCTCGATCGCGCAAGCGCATCAACCGGACGAATATATCGAGGTTCAACAAATCGAGCGCGGCGCCGCGTTCATGCTGCGGCTGGCCGATGATCTGATCCGTTAATGGACGCGATCGTTACTTGGGTTAACGAGAAAATCACGGGGCGATCAACACGGTAAGCTCCGTTCTGACCGCCCCATGACTTAACATGGATTACCAGGGGCGCATCGTCTCGCCGTGGATCAGCGCCAGAATGAACTTCAGCATGGGTTTTCTCCCTCGAAAGCACCCTGTTGAGTGCTGGAAGATGGTTAATTTGAGATTAACCATTACGCAATGGGTAAGCGACGAACGGCCAAATGGTTGGTTTGGCGCGGCTAACGGGGTTAACACCTTGTTTAATCCCCGACCCTAGGGTCGCGGGCGTGAAGAACGGCCCCTCGCCCGCCGCGCCCGACGCGTCTCCATCCACTCCGGCGCCAGCCGCTGCCCATGGTGATTCCCAGTGGCAATCGCTGGTGCTGATCGGCATCGGCAACTTCACCCTGCTGCGCCGCCAACTGGGCCGTGCACTGAGCGCGACGCTGGTCGAGGCGGTTGCCGATCGGGTCGCCCAATGTATCCCCGACGCAATCGCCCGGCCGACCGCCTCAGCCCAGGTCGAGGTCATGATCCGCGCCGCGACTCGGCATTCGCTCGATTCGCATCTGATGACGCTCTCCGAGGTGCTGGGGCATCCCTTCGCGCTGCCGGAAGGCGAATGTCGCATCGAAGCTGCGCTGGGCGCTGCCGTCGCCGCCGTGCCGCATGACGACGATATCCGCCTGCTCGAAGAGGCGGAGCAGGCCTTGGCCGATGCCCAGGTCGAGGGGCGATTGATCGTGCGCGAGATGGCGGTCCCGACCGGACGGCTCGACCGCATCGCGCTGGCGCATGAATTGACCGGGGCCATCGCCAGGGACGGCCTGTTCGTCGAATATCAGCCCAAGGTGCATGTCCGGCAGCAACGCGTCGCGAGCGTCGAGGCGCTGCTGCGCTGGCGGCACCCCAGCTATGGCCTGATCAGCCCGGTCGAGTTCATCCCGGTCGCCGAGGAATCACGGATCATCGGCCCGCTGACCTTGTGGATCCTGCGTCAGGTCATCGCCGACCAGCGTCGTCTGGCGGCGGCGGGCCACCCGCTACGAATCTTCATCAACATCTCGGGCATGTTGCTGGGCGACCCGCATTTCGTGCGCGAGGCCTGCGCGCTGGTCATCGACAGCGGTGCGTGCATCGGTTTCGAGATTACCGAAACCTCGGTCATCCGCGATCCGGACAGCGCGATGGCCAATCTCCAGGCCTTTGTCGACATGGGCATCGCGGTGGCCATCGACGATTATGGCGCGGGACTTTCCTCGCTCTCGTATCTGAAACAGCTTCCCGCGTGCGAACTGAAGATCGACAAGCTGTTCATCACCCAACTGACCAGCAGCAACCGTGATCCGCTGATCGTGCGTTCGACCATCGACCTGGCCCATGCGCTGGAGATGGAAGTGGTCGCCGAGGGGGTGGAGACGCCCGCGACGCTGGCACTGCTCAGCGTCATGGGGTGCGACATGATCCAGGGTTACCTGATCAGCCGCCCGATCGGGTTGGGCGCGCTGATCCACTTCCTGGACGAACAGGCGCATCAGGCCGTGACGGAGCTGGCCCGGCCGACGCCATTGGCCCGGTTGGTGACCCGTGCGCGCGGTTAGGATTGCGCTGGTCATTGCCGGATTGCTGCTGGCGGCAGCGGAAGTCCGGGGCCAGAGTAACGCCACCGCCATTCAGCCCGCTTTCGATCGGGCGGTCGATACGGCCAAGGCCGAGATGCTGCGCGACCCGGCGCGCGCCATGCAGGAGGCCGAACGGGCGCGCTTGCTGGCCCATGGGATCGGTGATCCGGGCCAGCGGTCGCTGGCGCTTGCCACTGCGGACTGGCTGCGCGGCGAGGGGGCCAGCCGACTCGGCCAGCATGAGGCCGCGAAGGTGGCGATTGCCGGTGCGTTGCACACGGCGCGCCAAAGGGCACCGCAGTCCGACCTTTACGGCAATCTCCTGCTGTCCGCCGGGGGGCTGGATACCGATGGCGGCCGCATCGCCGACGCGCTGAGCACCTATCAGGGCGCCTATCGCATCTTTCAGCATCTGAACGACATGCGCGGACAGGCGCGGGCGCTGGTCCAGATCGCCAATCTGTACCTCGACGCGAAGGATTATGTCTCGGCATTGCGCTATCTGGAACAGGCGCGCGCCATCTATCGCGGCGACGACTCGCTGCGCATGGTCATCCTGAATAACCGATCGGTGACGCTGAGCGAATTGGGGCGGGTCGACGACGCGCTGGACCAGTTGCGCGATGCGGCCAGCCTCGCCCGGAAGATGAAGAGCCCGACATTGCTCGCCCAGGTCTGGCGCAACATGGCGCGCTCGGAATTGCGGCGGGGCCATGTCGCCGCCGGGGAAGGTGCGATCGCACGCGCCCGTCGCGTCGATCCGTCGGACCAGAACGCGCTGGACGCAATTGCGGCTCAGGCCGCATTCCAGCGGGGGCGGGCAGCCGATGCGGCACGGCTGATCGATCGCAGCTTTCAAAGCGTCGATCTCACGGAGACCCCGGTGGCGCAGCGCGATGCGCATCAGAGTGCCTATCGCATCTATCAGGCGGTCGGGCGGACCGCCGATGCCCTGCGCCATTTGCAGGCGCTGAAGCGGATCGACGATGAATCGACGCGGCTCGCCACCTCGACCAACCTCGCCCTGATGGGCGCGCGGTTCGACTTCGCCAATCAGGAACTGCGCATCGCGCGCATGAAGGCGGCCGACCTGCAGCGCAACATCGCCTTCGAGCGGGCGCAGTTGCGGACCGAGCGTTTCATCCTGATCGGCTCGGTCGCGGGCATCATCGTGGTGTTGGCGCTGCTCGGCATCTGGTTGGTGACGCTGGGCCGCAGCCGCAACCGCATCCGCGCCGCGCATGGCGAACTGGCCGTGACCAACGACCAGCTGGAAAAGGCCCTGGCGGTCAAGACCGAGTTTCTGGCGACGACGAGCCATGAGATCCGCACGCCCCTGAACGGCATATTGGGCATGACCCAGGTGATGCTGGCCGATGCCGCCCTGGCCAGCGAACAGCGAGAGCGGGTGGAGGTGATGCACGGCGCCGGGCTGACCATGCGCGCGCTGGTCGACGATCTGCTCGACGTCGCCAAGATCGAGCGGGGCAAGCTGACGCTGGAACACACGCCCTTCGATCTGGCGATCACGATCCGCGATGCCTCCCGCCTGTTCGAGGGGCAGGCGGCGGCCAAGGCGATCGGCTTTACGGTCGATCTGGACGATTGCCCCGCGACGGTGATGGGCGACCCGGCGCGTATCCGGCAGATCGTGTTCAACCTTTTGTCCAATGCCCTGAAATTCACCGGCATCGGGCAGGTCCGGCTGGTCGCGCGCCGGGACGCGGGCGGCGTCTCGATCAGCGTCACCGATACCGGCATCGGTATCCCGCCGCACAAGCTGGAGGAGATATTCGAGGCGTTCCGCCAAGCCGATGCCAGCACCACCCGCCAGTTCGGCGGCACCGGGCTGGGGCTGGCGATCTGTCGGCGCCTGGCCCGCGCCATGGGCGGCGACGTCACGGTGGAAAGCGAGGAGGGCCGGGGATCGCGCTTCATGCTGACGGTGCCGCTGACCGAGGTCGAGCCTGCGGCACGGCCAGCGCGTCCGCTGGTCCTGATCCTCGATCGTAATCCGATTCGTCGCGCCATGTGGACGCAGTTGTGCGCGCCGCATGCCCAGGTCAGCTTTGCCGCGACCGCTGGCGAGGCCGCGGGTCGGCTGAGCGACGGCGGCGTGACGCAGATGCTGATCGACGACAGCGCGATCCGCGACGAAGGCGTCACCGCCGCACTCGCCCGGATCGTGACGGCCAGCGACCGCCCGATGCCGATCCGCCTGTTATGGCCGGAAACGGAACCGATGGATGGGAACGAGTTCGTCGATGAAGGATTGATTGAGATCGTCGTCAAGCCGATCACAGGGGCCGAGCTGATGCGGAAGATGTTCAACACCTCGCCGCAAACCGCCGCCCAACCTCTTGTAACGCAAGCGGCATGATCGTTAGGGCGCCAGAATGACCCCAATGACATATACGATCCGGCGGGACCGACGAAGGGGACGGGGATGAACGTCCTTTTCATCGAGGACGACCGGATGAACCGCCGCGTCGTGCGCGACATGCTGGATGTGGCGGGCGCGAGCATGGCCGAGGCGGAGAATGCCGAACTCGGCCTGGAGATGATCGACCGCGATCACTATCACATGATCCTGATCGACCTGCGGATGCCCGGCATGGACGGCATCACCGCGATCCGCCACATCCGCGCGCGGGGCGATGACAAGGGCGAGGTGCCGATCATCGTGGTGACCGCCGACAGCGGCGTCGACCTGCGCGAACGCTGCCTGAGCGCAGGGGCCGACGATGTGATCGTGAAGCCCGTCGCGATGGATCAGTTGTTCGAGGCGATGGGCCGTATCCTGGCGGGGGATCGCGGCGCGATCATCGGCTGATCATTCGCCCGCCTCGGGCTTCGGCTTCAGCGCCTCGGCCAGCGACGCGGTGGCACTGCCGCGCTTGGCGGGCACGGGCTGTGACGGGTCGGGGGCCCAGCCGGTCAGGAAGACCAGGTTGAACTGTTCGGCGACGCGGCCATCGGGATCGGCCATCTCGGCAAAGGCCGCCGCCGCCGCCGCCAGCGCGTTGCGCCCGATCGGGCGTCGCTCGGCCAGCAGGTTGCTCGCTCCCATGCCGCGCAGGTCGCCCAGCAGCCGCCCGAAATCGCGATAGCGGACCGCCAGCGTCTCGATATCCGCGACCGGCAGGGTGAAGCCCGCACGCATCAGCAGGTCACCGGCCGAACGCACATCGACCTGCGGATGCAGCCGCGCGACCGGCCGTTCCGCCTCGGCGACGCGCAACGCGGCGCGCAGGCGGGGCAACGATCCGCCGCCGACGAACGCGCCCAGGAACAGGCCATCGGGGCGCAGTACCCGGCGGATCAGCGTCAGCGCGCCGGGCAGATCGTCGATCTGGTCGAGCACGCCCGCACTCACCACCAGGTCGAAGCTGCGATCGGCGAAGGGCAGGCGATCCTCGTCGCCCTGCACGCCCCGCGCGGCGCGGGCAAAGGCGAAGCCGGGGTCCAGCCGCGCCACTCGCGCCCCCGGCGGGGGCAGGAAGCCGCCGTCGAAACAGCCCAGGTCCAATATGTCGTGGAACGGCCGGGTGACGGCATCCAGCCGCTCGGCAAGGCCGTCGAGCATAGTAGCGCGCAGGAAATCATGCTCGGCGAAATCGGGCTGGGCACGGTCGCGGCGCAGGCGGCGGGCGCGACGGTCGAAGATGGTGGACATGCTCACCCGCGCGCTTGTGCGCGCTCGCGCGATCGGGGACAAGGCAAAGCCGATGGGGGCGGGATCGAAACAGACCGGATTTGCGATGGAGCGGGGCCGCGCCGTGCTCGCCGCCCCGCTGCTGGCTCTGGCGCACTGGGCCTTGCCGCCGCGCTGCCCGGGCTGTGCCGAGCCGGTCGAGGCGGATCATCGTTTCTGCGGGCCGTGCTGGGGACAGTTGCGGTTCCTGGACACGCTGGGCTGTACGGGTTGCGGAATGCCGCTGGGCGGGCTGACGGGGCGATGCGGGGCATGTCTGGCCGATCCGCCGCGCCATGCGGGGGTATATGCCGCCGTCGCTTACGGCCCCATCGCGCGCGAGCTGCCGATCCGGCTGAAACATGGGGGGCGGATCGGTGTGGCCGAGACGATGGCGGGGCCGATGGCGCGGCGGATGCCGCCGGGGGCGGACCTGCTGGTTCCCGTGCCGCTTCATCGTTGGCGCTTGTGGCGGCGCGGCTTCAATCAGGCGGTGCTGATCGGCGAGGGCGTGTCGCGGCGCAGCGGCGTGCCGATGGCGCGACAGGTCCTCCAGCGGGTGCGCGCGACGCCGCTGTTGCGCGGACTCTCCCCCAAACAGCGGCGCGCGGCGGTGACGGCGGCGTTTCGCGTCACCGATCCGGCGGCGGTGAAGGGGCGGCATGTCGTGCTGGTCGACGATGTCTATACCACCGGCGCGACGGCCGGGGCCTGCGTCCGGGTGTTGCTGACGGCGGGGGCGGCATCGGTGGCGATCCTGTGCTGGGCGCGGGTCATCGACGGGGCGGATGATTGACAAGCGGCGTCCCGCGACACACCTGAAGGGCATGGCAAAGGTCGAAATCTACACCAAGGCGTTCTGCCCCTATTGCACGCGGGCCAAGGCGCTGCTCGCCTCCAAGGGCGTCGAGCCCCAGGAATATGACATCAGCATGGGTGGCCCCCAGCGCGCCGAGATGATCCAGCGCGCGAACGGTCGCACCACCGTGCCGCAGGTCTTTATAGACGGACAGCATATCGGTGGCTCGGACGATCTGGCGGCGCTGGACAAGCGTGGAGGGCTCGACCCGCTTCTGGCGGCATGACCCGAATCGCGGTGTTGCAAATGACGGCGGGGACCGATCCCGCCGCCAATGCCGGGACTCTGGAGCGCGCCGTCGTCGAGGCGGCGGCGAAGGGCGCGGCAATGCTGTTCACGCCGGAGATGTCCGGACTGATCGACCGCGATCGTACGCGGGCGGCGGCGCATCTGGTGTCCGAGGGCGAAGACCCGGTGCTCGCCCGCGTTCGTGCGGCGGCGGCGGCGCACGGCCTGTGGGTCCATCTCGGCTCGCTGGCGGTGCGGGAAGCGGATGGGCGGTTGGCCAATCGGGGCTATGTCATCGACGACCGGGGCGACGTTCGCGCCCGCTATGACAAGATGCACCTGTTCGACGTCGACCTGCCCAGCGGCGAGAGTTGGCGCGAATCGGCGTCCTACGCACCGGGTGAGCGGGCTGTGCTGGTCGACACGCCGGTCGGCCGTCTGGGCCTCGCCATCTGTTACGACCTGCGTTTCCCGGCGCTGTTCGCCGCGCTGACCGAGGCGGGGGCGACGATCCTGTCAGTGCCCGCCGCCTTTACCCGCCCGACGGGCGCGGCGCACTGGCATGTGCTGCTCCGCGCCCGCGCGATCGAGGCGGGGGTGCATCTGGTCGCCGCCGCCCAGACCGGCGAGCATCAGGACGGCCGCGCCACCTATGGCCATTCGCTGGTCGTCGGCCCCTGGGGCGAGGTGCTGCTCGACGTGGGCGAGACGGCGGGGCTGGGCTTTGCCGAGATCGATCCGGCGCAGGTCGAGTCGGTGCGCGAACGTCTGCCCGCCATCCGCCATCGCCGTGCCATTCCGCCAGTGGTGCAGGCATGATCGTCTTCGATCTGCGCTGTGCGGGCGGCCATGTGTTCGAGGCCTGGTTCGCCTCCTCGACCGCCTACGCCGAACAGCGCGACAAGGCGCTGGTCGAATGCCCGCTCTGTGGCGACCGCAACATCGAGAAGGCGGTCATGGCGCCGCAGATCGCCGCCAAGGGCAACAGCAAGCCCGATCTGCCAACCCCGCAGGCGATGAAGGCCGCACTCGAACATCTCGCCCAGGCGCAGGCCAAAATGCTCGAGAAATCCACCTGGGTCGGCGGTGCCTTTGCCGAGAAGGCACGCGCCATGCATGAGGGCGAGGCGCCCGTGACGCAGATCCACGGTCAGGCCAGTCTGGCCGAGGCCAAGGCGCTGATCGAAGAGGGGGTGCCGGTCGCGCCCTTGCCCTTGCCCGTGGTGCCGCCCAAGCTGGCGAACTAGACCGGCCACCGTGCCCGTCAAACCACTCTGGACCACGCCGCGCCCCGCCTGTATCACCCGGCCTGCATGGGGCTCCGTAGCTCAGCAGGATAGAGCATCAGATTCCTAATCTGAGGGCCACTGGTTCGAATCCAGTCGGGGTCACCATGCAAGATGACGGCAGCCGCCGCGTTGAAGATCGGTAATCATAACGATTACGTAAAGACCTTCCCGCAAGTCAACCGACAATCCCGCCATGAAACGCGATCTTAAGAGGTCCATGCGATGACCGCCTGATATTCCGGGTGGTGCACGATGAAAAATCTCAAGATCAGCGGCAAATTGTTCGTGGCGTTCAGCATCCTCGCCACCGCCTTGATCGTCACGATGGTGTTGTCCCTCATGAGCCAGCAGCATCTGAACAGCGTGGCCGAGAATCTGGGGCGTGTCCGCCGCGACAAGCTGGTCGCCATCGCGCTGATCAACACCGCGACATCGGATTATCGCGTCTATGAGGCGTCGACCATTCTCTTCACCGAGCCTGATCAGATTGCGTCCGCCGTCCGCGACCTGAAGGACCGGTCCGAGGCGATCGCGAAGAGCGAAGCCTTTCTCGATCGCACTTTGTCTTCGCCCAATGCGATCGCCCAGTTCCGCACGTTCCGCGAACACTGGGAAACCTATGAACGATTGTCACGCAAGACGATCGACCTTGGCAGCCGCAACCTGAACGACGAAGCGCTGGTGAATTTCCGGGCCTCCAAGGGTATCTTCGATACGGCGAACAAGGACGCCGCCATCATGACCGACATTCAGGTCGCCTTGATGGACAAGGAGATGAGCGAAGCGACGAAGGACTATATCTGGTCGCGCAATGCCTCGATCGTGATCGCACTGCTGGTGCTGGGCCTGACCGGCTATCTGCTGATGATGCTGATCCGGGGTATCGCCAATCCGCTGGCGGCGATGACGGCGGCGATGCGGCGGCTGGCGGGGGGCGATCTCAACACCAGGCTGCAGGTCGAGCCGCGGCGTGACGAAGTGGGCCAGCTGGCCGAGGCGATGGTCTCGTTCCGCGACCAGCTGGTGGGCGCGGAGCGCGCCAAGGCCGAACAGACCAGCCTGATCGTCAGCAGCATCGGCAGCGGCCTCAACGCGCTGGCGCAGGGCGATCTGACCAAGCGGATCGACGCGGACCTGACCGGGCCGTTCGAGAAACTGAAGCAGGACTTCAACAGTGCGATGGACTCGGTCTCCGCCACGTTGACCGCCGTCAATGCCAGCGCGCAAGGGATCACCAACGGCGCCGCCGACATCCGCGAGGCTTCGGACGACCTGTCGCACCGCACCGAGCAGCAGGCGGCCAGCTTGGAGGAAACCGCCGCCGCGATGCACGAGATCACCGAGACGGTGCGCGAAACGGCGGAAAATGCCAAGCGGGCGAACCAGGCGGTCACCGAAACCCGCACCGATGCCGATCAGTCGACCGATGTGGTGCGCAAGGCGGTCGAGGCGATGCACGGCATCGAACGCTCGTCGCACGAGATCAGCGAGATCATCGCGGTGATCGACGGCATCGCCTTCCAGACCAACTTGCTGGCGCTGAACGCCGGTGTCGAGGCGGCGCGTGCCGGTGACGCGGGCAAGGGCTTCGCGGTCGTCGCTTCCGAAGTCCGCGCGCTGGCACAGCGTTCGGCCGATGCCGCCAAGGATGTGAAGGAGCGGATCACCGCCTCGACCCAGCAGGTCGATGCCGGGGTGCAGCTGGTCGCCCAGGCGGGCAATGCGCTGACCCGCATCACGGGGCGAATCGGCGAGATCAATGCGCTGGTGTCCGACATCGCTTCGGCCGCGGCGCAGCAGGCGACGGGCCTGCAGCAGGTGAACACCGCCGTCGCCGAGATGGACGGCGTCACCCAGCAGAATGCCGCGATGGTCGAACAGGCGACCGCCGCCGCGCGCAGCCTGTCCGAGGAAACCGGCAACATGACCCGCGAGGTCGGCCGCTTCCGCCTGATCGATGGCGGCATGGCCGCGCGGGCGCCCGCGCCTGTGACCCATCACTCGCCGGTTCATCAGCTTCAGGCGCGGGTGGCGCAGGCGACTCCCCGCATCACCGCCGCCGCCCCACGCGTCGCCCGCGCTTCGAGTGCCGCCGCGGCGGTCGTGGTGGACGACGGCGACTGGTCGGAATTCTAATCCCTTTCCGAGGGGAGGGGACGCCGCCCGTTCGTCACAGCCGCCCGACGATCGTCCCGGCGCGGATCGCCTCCCCCTCGACCAGCGAGTCCGCCAGTCTCATCTCCTTGGGCAGGAACAGGATGATGGTCGAGCCATGCTCGAACCAGCCCATTTCCTCGCCCTTGCCGATGCGGGCGGAACAGGCGGTACGCCCGGGGCCATGGTCGCGAAGTGTCGCAACGGTATCCAGGCAGTGGAGGCGGATGCTCGCCACCAGGATCGCCGCGACCGGCACGATCAGCAGCGACTGGCCGGAGATCAGCGTCCGCGCCTCGATCACCGCGCGTTCGTTGCGGCAGAACAGGCGCTCGACCCGCTTGAGCGCGATCGGATTCACGTTCCAGCAGTCGCCCGACAGATAGGTCACCCCCTCCACCACGATATCCGTCGGCGCGTGGAAACGGTGATACATGCCCGCCGTCAGCCGCAGGGTCAGGAAGGACCCGTCGCGGAACCGGTCGACCAGCTCGGGATCGGGGATCAGGTCGCCCAGCGTGTAGGGGAAGCCCTTCACCTGATAGAGCCGGTCGCCCTTGATCCGACCATGCGCGCCGACCAGCGCGTCGCAGGGGGAGGCGATGGTATCGGGGTCGCTGTCGAAGACACGCGCACCGTCGCGCAAGGGGCGGACGAAGCCGTCGCGGAGCGATTTGAACCGGGTCGTGCGCGCGTCCGACAGGTCGACGCCCGCGAAGAATTTCCAAAGCGCCAGGCTGGGTCTGGCGATCAGCGGATGCTCGATCCGGGCAAGCCGCCCGACCAGTTGCGTCGCGAACCGGCGCGGCAGCCGATTGGTGACGAGGAAATTGATGTCCTCGTTCAGGAAGAACCGCATGATGGGTCCACGCATTGTCATGCCTCCGTCATGGGTACGCGGTCAAAGGCCGCATGAACCCGATTCTCACTGGCCTGCTGGCCGCTTCCGCCGGTGCCGTCGCCCTGACGAAGGGGCATCGGCGGCTGACCCTGTCGCGCGCCAAGCATCCGGGGCTGGGCGGCCATGTCCGCATGGCCAAGCGCATCGCCGGGCAGATTCCGTTCTACAGTTACGGCGAGGACCGCTTCTTCCGCGTCGACGAGGCGCCGGAGGCCGTCGCCGCGCAGCGTCGTGCCGGGTTCGAGCGGCTGGGCGCGCTGTTCGCCGGACGCTATGCGAAGACACTGGCGCTGACCCGCGAGACGCGCTCCGGCCTGTCCGACCTGCAATTTACCGGCGCCTACCGCGTACCGTTCCAGTTCCGCGAAAAGGTGCGCACGACGCTGGCGACCGGCGCTTTCTATCAACGGTCGGAAGGACCGATCCTGGTCGACCTCGACGGCAACCGTTTGATCGACCTGACCGGCTCCTACGGCGTCAATCTGTTCGGCAACGACTTCTACAAGCAGACCATGGCCGAGGGGGCGGCGATGGTCGCCGATCTGGGCGGCGTGCTGGGCTCCTTCCACCCGGTCGTCGCCGACAATGTCCGTCGACTGACCGCGCTGTCGGGGATGGACGAGGTGTCCTTCCACATGTCGGGCACCGAGGCGGTGATGCAGGCGGTGCGGCTGGCGCGCTATCACACCAAGCGTCCGCGCCTGGTGCGCTTCGCCGGGGCCTATCATGGCTGGTGGGGCGATGTGCAGCCGGGCATCGGCAACCCGGTGCCCGCCGATCGTACGCTGACCCTGGCCGACATGTCCGAGCGGACGCTGAAGGTGCTGGCGACGCGCAAGGACATTGCCTGCGTGCTGGTCAACCCGCTCCAGGCGATGCACCCCAATGGTTCGGCCCCGTCGGACGGCCAGTTGGTCGATGGCGGGCGCAAGGCTGGGGCGGACCTGGCCGCCTATCGCGATTGGCTGCACCGGCTGGCGGAAACGTGCCGTGCGAATGGCATCGTCCTGATCTTCGACGAGGTGTTCATGGGCTTCCGTCTGGCAAAGGGCGGAATGCCGGAATTTTTCGGGGTGAAGCCTGACCTCATCACCTATGGCAAGACGCTGGGCGGCGGCCTGCCGGTCGGCGTGCTGTGCGGCCCCGCGCATCTGATGAAGCGGTGGCGGGAGGATCGCCCCGTCGACATCTGTTTCGCGCGCGGGACCTTCAACTCGCACCCCATGGTGATGGGGGCGATGAACGCCTTCCTCCAGAAGCTGGAGACGCCCGAGGTTGACGCCTTGTACGATGGGCTGGACGAGCGATGGAATGCGCGGGCTGCGATGTTCAATGCGCGGATGGCCGAGGCGGGCCTGCCGCTCTCGGTCGCGCATGTCCAGACGATCTGGACCATCCTCTATTCGGTCGCCTCGCCCTATAACTGGATGCTGCAATATTATCTCCGGGCGCACGGCTTGGCGTTGAGCTGGGTCGGGACCGGGCGGCTGATCTTCAGCCTCGACATCGACGACACCCTGTTCGCCGAGATTTGCGACCGCTTCGTTGCAGCGGGACAACAGATGCGTGACGATGGCTGGTGGTGGACCTCGCCCGATGCGCCGAGTGATCCAAAGCTAGCGAACAAGGCGATCCGGCGGCGTATCCTGAAGGAATCGCTGGCGGTTCGGTTGGGGCGGGGACTGTCCCTTATACCCATCTCCGAGCCCACGAGACGG
>NZ_LDTF01000073.1 GCF_001477495.1 Sphingomonas yabuuchiae | reverse complement strand
TATCCGCCAGCGATCGCTGGGTTTTTCGCCGCGCGCGAAGCTGGCGATCAACTGGTCGCGCGACTCGATGATGGCGCTCTTGGCTGTGCTCGCGGTCTTGGTGCTCATGAACCGCGCCTTACGCGCGCGGAAGCGTCCACGCCATAGGCTGAATCAACGCCAGTCGCCCGTGGCCGCCATCCAGAGGGACACCGCCGCCGCCGCCGCCGTGTCGGCGCGCAGGATACGGGGACCAAGACCGATGCCGATGGCGGCGGGGTGTGCGCGGATCGCCTCGCGCTCTTCGGCGTCGAAGCCGCCTTCGGGGCCGATCAGGATCGCCGCGGGGCCGTGATGGGCTCGCATTGCTTCCAGTGCGGGCACGCCGCCGGTCTCGTCGGCGAAGAACAGCGCGCGCTCTCCGGGCCAGTCGCGCAAGCACGCCGCCAGCTTCACCGGCTCGGCCACTTCCGGCAAGGCGGTGCGGCCGCATTGTTCGGCCGCCTCGATCATGTGGGCGCGTAGGCGTTCGGTATTGGGCTTGTCGACCACGGTGCGGCGGGTGACGACGGGGACCAGCCTTGCCACGCCCAGTTCACAGGCTTTTTCGGCCAGCCAGTCGACCCGGCCCTTTTTCAGCGGCGCGGCGCACAGCCACAGATCGGGCACCGCCTCCCGCTCGCGAAGCCGTTCGGTGACGTCCAGCGTCAGGTCGCGCTTGCCGACCGAGGCGGCGACGCCCAGCCACTCGCCGGTGCGGTCGTCGAACAGCTTGACCGGATCGCCGACCTTGGTGCGCATCACCGACACCAGATAATGCGCCGCCGGACCATCGATACGGATCGGCCCTTCGGCCAGGGGTTGGTCGACGAACAGGCGGGGCGTGGATTGCGGCGGCCAGGCGGGGGTAGCGGGCATGGGCTTGGCTTACACGGGTCACGCGACACTTGCCACTTTTGCGGCTTCGGGTGTTTCTTCCCCCAAAGGAGGCACCGATGGGCAAACATTACCAAGAGGAACTGGAGTCGCTGCAACTCGCGCTGGTGCGCACCCAGATGGCGATGGCGGGATCGGACGAGCGCGTGGTGATCGTGCTGGAAGGCCGCGACGGGGCGGGCAAGGACGGCACGATCAAGCGGATCACCGAGCATCTCTCGGTCCGTGCCACCCGCGTGGTCGCGCTGCCCAAGCCGTCCGATCGCGAACGGACCCAATGGTATTTCCAGCGTTATGCCACGCACCTGCCCGCCGCGGGCGAGATCGTGATCTTCAACCGCAGCTGGTACAATCGGGCGGGCGTCGAGGTGGTAATGGGCTTCTCCACCGCCACCGAGCAGGAGGCATTCCTGCGCGACGCGCCCGATTTCGAGCGGATGCTGGTCGAAAGCGGCATCCGGCTGGTCAAGATCTGGCTCGACATCTCGAAGAAGGAACAGGAAGAACGGCTGGAAGCGCGGCGCACCGATCCGCTCAAGGCGCTGAAGGTGTCCGACATGGACAAGGTGGCGCAGGCCAAATGGGCCGATTATTCGGCGGCGCGCGACACGATGCTGACCCGCACCCACACCCCCTTCGCGCCCTGGCATGTCGTGCGCGCCGATGACAAGAAGGATGCCCGGATCGCGATCATCCGCCATATCCTGCACGCCATCGCCCCGGCCGCCATCGCCGACGACGTGAAGGCGCCCGACCCGGAGATCCTGTTTCCCTTCGACATGGCGGCGCTGGAGGACGGGCGGCTGGCCAAATAGGGTTACGGTTGCATTAGGCAAATCTTCATGGGGGCGGGGATAGCGTGCGCGCAAATCCCCAGCGTCGAGGACCGCCCAGGATGTTGCCCCCTGCCCCCCGTATCGCCGCGACCCTGATCGTCCGCAACGAGGAACGCTGCCTGGCACGCTGCCTGGAGAGCGTCGCGCCGTTCGTGGATCGCATGGTGGTGCTCGATACCGGATCGACCGACCGGACCGTCGCCATCGCCAGGGCGGCGGGGGCGGAGGTACATCACCTGCCCTGGCCGGACGATTTCGCCGAGGCGCGCAACCATGTGCTGGCCTGCGCCGATGCCGATTGGAACCTGATGCTCGATGCCGATGAATGGATCAGCGCGGGCGGCGAGCAGCTCCGTCGCTGGTGCGCCGGGCCGCCGCGGCTGGGATCGGTCTGTATCGAGAACGAAACGGAGGGCAGTGCCCAACCGACGCGCAGCTGGATTCCCCGCCTGTTGCCGCGCGGTATCTATTATGAGGGGCGCATCCACGAACAGGTCGTCTCTGCTCTGCCGATCACCCCCAGCCCGATCCATGTCGGGCATGACGGCTATCTCGCGGCGCAGAAGGCCAGGAAGATCGACCGAAACTACCAGCTGTTGCAGCGCGAACTCGCCGAGCGGCCGGACAATCCCTATCTGATGTTCCAATTCGGCATGGAAGCGCAGGCGCGGCGCGATCTTCCGACCGCCTGCGACTATCTGCAACGCGCGCTGGCGACCGCGCCGCACGATGCCGGTTGGCGGCATCCGCTGGTGACGAGCGCGATGACGCTGATGGCCTATATGGGGCGGCGCGACGAGGCGCTGGCGCTGGCCGATGCCGAATTCCCGCATTGGCAGCATTCGCCCGACTATTTCTGCGTGCTGGGGGACATATTGTTCGATCAGGCGCTGGCCGACCCCGAACAGGCGATCGACCATTGGCTGCCGCTGGCGCAAGCGGCATGGGAACGCTGTCTCGCGATCGGCGAGCGACCCGATCTGGACGGAAGCGTCGCCGGACGCGGCAGCTATCTGGCGCAGCAGAGCCTCGATATCGTGCAGTCGCAACTGGCGACGCTGGCCGCCTGAGATCAGTGTCTTAGGGCATTCTTTACGATCGCTGTGCCTCAAGGCGTACCATGTCTCCACCCGTATCGATCGCCGCGACCCTGATCGTCCGAAACGAGGCGCGCTGCCTGGCGCGTTGCCTGGAGAGCGTCGCGCCCTGGGTCGACAAGATGGTGGTCCTCGATACCGGATCGACCGACGATACGGTGGCCATCGCGCAGGCCGCGGGGGCCGAAGTGCATCACCTGCCCTGGCCGGACAGTTTTTCGATCGCGCGCAATCATGTTCTCGACCTAGCCGACAGCGACTGGGCGCTGATGCTCGACGCCGACGAATGGCTGGTCGCGGGCGGCGAAGCCTTGCGGCAATGGTGCGATGGCCCGGCACGGCTGGGGCGGGTGTGCATCCATAACCTGCATGACGATGGCGAGACGGCGACGCGCAGCTGGATCACCCGACTGATCCCGCGCGGCGCGCGTTACGAGGGTCGGGTGCACGAGCAGGTGGCATCACCGCTGCCGCGCCTTCCCCTGCCGGTGCATGTCGCGCATGACGGCTATCTGGCCGCGCAGATCTCCCCCAAGCAGACGCGCAACCACGCCCTGTTGCTGCGCGATCTGGCCGAGCAGCCGGACGATCCGTATCTCCATTACCAGATCGCCCGCGACGCCCGGATGCGCGACGATCTGGACGCGGCCTGCATCCATTTCGCACGGGCCCTGGCGCTGACCCCGGCGGAGGCGAACTGGCGGCACGAGCTGGTCGTCACCGCGATCACGGTCCTGACAAAGGCGGGGCGGCTGGACGAGGCGCTGGCGCTGGCCGACGGGGAAATGCCGCATTGGCCCGAATCGCCGGACTTCTTCTTCGTGCTGGGCGACCTGTTGCTCGACCGGGCCATGGCCGATCCGGACCATGCAATCGGGCATTGGCTGCCGCTGGCGGAGGGGGCATGGCAACGCTGTCTGGCGATCGGCGAGCGCCCCGATCTGGAAGGCGGCGTGTCGGGGCGCGGCAGCCATCTGGCGCAGCATAATCTGGACGTCCTCCGCTCACAGCTGGCGATGCTCGCGGCCTAGCGCCGCCGCCGGATCGCCCACCACATCACGCCCAGCACGACGCCGACGAGCAGGACCACGCCCCCGACCATCCCGGCGACGCGCAGGATCGCCCAGAACAGCGCCTCGACGAAACGGCCGACCGCGACCGACAGGCCGATCATGACGCGAGGCTATGGCGGGAAGACACGGACCGACGATAGCGGGGAACGCCCTTGCGCGCCACGGGTCGCGGTCATAGGCCGCATGCCATGACCATCGAGCCCATGACCGTCGAGATCGTACCCGATAGCGAGCATAAGGGACTGGTCGGGCGCCTGCCGCCCCGGCTTCGCGGGCTGGCATTGCTGGCCCGGTTCGACCGGCCGATCGGCTGGTGGCTGCTGTTCTGGCCCGGCGTCTGGGCGATCGCGCTGGCGGGCGGGCTGCCGGATCGCTGGCCGCTGGTCCTGTGGTTCCTGCTCGGCTCGGTCGCGATGCGCGGCGCGGGCTGCGTGTTCAACGACATCGTCGACCGCGATCTGGATGCCCAGGTCGCGCGGACACGGGCGCGGCCGATCCCGTCGGGGCTGGTGTCGGTGAAGCTGGCGGCGATCTGGCTGGTCGCGCTGTGTCTGATCGGCCTTGTCGTGCTCGTCCAGTTGCGGCCGTTCGCGGCGATCGTCGCGGTGGCCAGCCTGGCGCCGGTCGCGGCCTATCCCTTCATGAAGCGGATCACTTGGTGGCCGCAGGCATGGCTGGGCATGGTGTTCAGCTGGGCTGCGCTGGTCGGCTGGGCCGAGGTGGCGGGGGAACTCTCCGCGCCGCTATGGCTGCTTTATGCGGGATCGATCGCCTGGGTGATCGGCTATGACACCATCTACGCGCTGCAGGACCGCGAGGACGATGCGCTGATCGGGGTCCGCTCGTCTGCGCTGCGCATGGGGGCGCATGTGAAGCCGGGGGTCGGGGCGTTCTACCTCGCGGCGGTGCTGTGCTGGGCTGGGGCGATATGGCTGGTGCGGCCCGATCCGCTGGCGGTCGCGGCGCTGGTGCCGGTGGCGCTGCATCTGGGCTGGCAGGTCGTGACGCTGAATCCGGACGATGGCGCGGGGGCGTTGTATCGCTTCCGGTCGAATCGCTTTGCCGGTTTGCTGATGGCGCTGGCCTGCGCGGTGGTGGGTTCGTCCCTGTAATCCTCCCCGGTACGGGGAAGATTGTTGACCTGTCGCAACGCATTGGCGGGTTGTCGCGTTTCGGAAACTCCGCCACACCAAGGGTCGATGACCGTAGCCACGCCCGCCACCCGCTCGCTTGCCGAAAGCCATCGTTCGATCGTCATTCCGGAAGGGGCGTCCTTCCTGCGGCGGTTGTTCGCCTTTGCCGGACCCGGTTATCTGGTCGCGGTCGGCTATATGGACCCCGGCAACTGGGCGACCGACATCGCGGGCGGATCGGCCTATGGCTATGCGCTCCTCTCGGTCATCCTGCTCTCCAACATCATGGCGATGATCCTGCAGGCGTTGTCGGCGCGGCTGGGCATTGCCGCCGGTCTGGATCTGGCGCAGGCGTGCCGGGCGGCTTACTCCAAGCCCGTCTCGCGCATCCTGTGGTTGCTCTGCGAGATCGCGATCATCGCGTGCGACCTGGCCGAGGTGCTGGGCACCGCCATCGCGCTGCAACTGCTGTTCGACCTGCCGCTGGTCTGGGGCGTGCTCATCACCGGGCTGGACGTCTTCCTGATCCTCGCGCTCCAGCGCTACGGCTTCCGCAAGGTCGAGGCGTTCATCATCGCGCTCCTCCTGATCATCGGCGGCTGTTTCCTCTATGAGCTGATCGCCTCGCGCCCCGACCCCGGCGCGGTGATGGCGGGCTTCATCCCGACGACTCGCATCGTGACCGATCCGGCGATGCTCTACATCGCGATCGGCATCCTGGGCGCGACGGTGATGCCGCATAACCTCTATCTGCATTCCTCGGTGGTGCAGACCCGTGCCTTCGACCAGTCGGAGAACGGCAAGCGCGATGCGATCAGGATGGCGACGATCGACAGCACGGTTGCCTTGTTCTTCGCCTTCTTCATCAACGCGGCGATCCTGATCGTCGCCGCCGCCACCTTCCATGTCGCCGGACGCACCGATGTCGCCGAGATCGACCAGGCCTATCGCCTGCTCGCCCCGATGCTGGGTGCGGGCGCGGCGAGCGTCGTGTTCGGCGTGGCGCTGCTCGCCTCGGGCCAGAACTCGACCGTCACGGGGACGCTCGCCGGGCAGATCGTGATGGAGGGGTTCCTCGACCTGCGGCTCGCCCCCTGGCTGCGGCGGCTGATCACGCGCGGGCTGGCGATCGTCCCCGCCGTGCTGGTCGTCGGCGCCAGCGGTCAGGCGGGCGCGACGAAGCTGCTGGTCCTCAGCCAAGTGATCCTCAGCCTCCAGCTTCCCTTCGCGGTCGTTCCGCTGGTCCGCTTCACCGCGAACAAGGGGATGATGGGACCCTTTGCCAGCCCCGCCTGGCTGCGCATCCTGGCCTGGATCATTGCGGCGATCATCATCGGCCTTAACCTGACCTTGTTATGGGGTCTGGCAACGGGCTGATCTCGTTTTCGCAGTTGCGAAGGAATGCCGCGTGACTTCACCCCTTGCGCGGTTAATCTGGACGCGACTGGATCGACAGGGACGCCCGAATCAATGACGACCACCATCACCACCCTGCATGTCGACGACACCGGGCCGCTGGCCGACGCCATCGTCGACACGCTGGTGCACCGGATCGGCAAGGACGCCGCCAATGCGCGACGCCACGACTGGCTGGCCGCGACCATCCTGACCGTCCGCAACGACATCATCGAGCGCTGGATGGCCTCCACCCGCGAGGCGCATGCGGCGGGCGCCAAGCGGGTCTATTATCTCAGCCTGGAGTTCCTGATCGGTCGGCTGTTGCGCGACGCACTGTCGAACATGGGGGTGATGGCGCAGGTGGCGGGGGCGCTCCAGTCGCTGGGCGTCGATCTTGCCGAACTGGAAGAGATCGAACCCGATGCGGCGCTCGGCAATGGCGGCCTGGGGCGGCTGGCGGCGTGTTTCATGGAAAGCCTCGCCAGCCTCGACCTGCCCGCCTATGGCTATGGCATCCGCTATGTGAACGGCATGTTCCGCCAGCGCATCGACGATGGCTGGCAGGTCGAGCTGCCCGAAACCTGGCTGAGCCATGGCAATCCCTGGGAATTCGAGCGGCGTGAGAGCGCCTATTTCGTCGGCTTCGGCGGCGAGGTGATCGGGACCGAGAGCGGTGCGGTCCACTGGAAACCCGCCGAGGCGGTTGAGGCGGTGGCGGTCGACACGCCCGTCGTCGGCTGGCGCGGCAAGCGGGTCAACACGCTGCGGCTATGGACCGCACAGGCGATCGACCCCATCCGGCTCGATCGCTTCAACGCGGGCGACTATACCGGCGCGCTGGCCGGACAGCTGGCGGCGGAGACGCTGGTCCGCGTCCTCTATCCCTCCGACAGTTCGCCCGCGGGGCAGGAATTGCGGCTGCGGCAGGAATATTTCTTCTCCTCCGCCTCGCTTCAGGACATCGTCCGGCGGCATATCCAGTATTTCAAGGATATCCGCACCCTGCCCGACAAGGCGGCGATCCAGTTGAACGACACCCATCCGGCGGTGTCTGTCGCCGAGTTGATGCGGTTGCTGATCGATCATCACGATCTGGGTTTCGACGAGGCGTGGGATATTACCCGGCGCACCTTCGGCTATACCAACCACACCCTTCTGCCCGAGGCGCTGGAGAGCTGGCCGCTGCACCTGTTCGAGCGGCTGCTGCCGCGTCACATGCAGCTGATCTATGCGATCAACGCCAAGCTGCTGCGCGAGGCCCGTGGCCTGGAGGGTATCGACGACCGCGCCATCGCCGCGATCAGCCTGATCGACGAGGGCGGCGAGCGGCGGGTGCGTATGGCGAACCTGGCCTTTGCGGGCAGCCACAGCGTCAATGGCGTGGCCGCGCTGCACACCGAGCTGATGAAGAAGACGGTCTTTGCCGACCTGCATCGCCTCTATCCGACGCGGATCAACAACAAGACCAACGGCATCACCCCGCGCCGCTGGTTGCAGCAATGCAATCCGCAACTGACCGCGCTGATCCGCGAGGCGATCGGACCGGGTTTCGAGGATGACGCGGAAAAATTGATAGCGCTCACGGAATTTGCGCAGGACGCGAATTTCAGGGAACGCTTTCTCAGCATCAAACGTTCCAACAAGGTGGGGCTGGCAAATTATCTCCGGGAATCGAGCGGGCTGCGCATAGACCCCGATGCGCTGTTCGACGTCCAGATCAAACGCATCCACGAATATAAGCGCCAGTTGCTCAACATCATCGAGACGGTGGCGCTGTACGACCAGATCCGCAGCCATCCCGAGCGCGACTGGACGCCGCGCGTCAAGCTGTTCGCGGGCAAGGCGGCTTCGAGCTATCACAATGCCAAGCTGGTCATCAAACTGGCCAATGACGTGGCCCGCCGGATCAATTCGGACCCGAGCGTCGGCCATCTGCTGAAGGTCGGGTTCATCCCCAACTACAATGTCAGCCTGGCCGAGAAGATCATCCCCGCCGCCGATCTGTCCGAACAGATTTCGACCGCGGGCATGGAGGCGTCGGGCACCGGCAACATGAAGTTCGCGCTCAACGGCGCACTGACCATCGGCACCCTCGACGGCGCCAATGTCGAGATCAAGGAACATGTCGGCGACGATCATATCGTCATCTTCGGCCTGACCGCCGACGAGGTCGCCGAAAAGCGCCGCGACGGGTACAACCCGCGCGAAGTGATCGAGGGCAGCCCGGAACTGCGCCAGGCCGTCTCCGCCATCGCCTCGGGCGTGTTCTCGCCCGACGATCCCGGCCGCTACGCCGGGCTGATGGGCGGGCTGTACGATGGCGACTGGTTCATGGTCGCCGCCGATTTCGACGCCTACACCGCCGCGCAGCGCAGCGTCGACACCCGCTGGCAGGACCAGGCGGGCTGGGCGACCTCGGCCATCCACAATGTCGCGAAAGTCGGATGGTTCTCCTCCGATCGCACCATTCGGCAATATGCCGAGGAAATCTGGAACGTGATGTGAAGCCACCCCGTGCCGCTCTGGATGCCCTGATCGAGGGCCGCAACGCCGATCCCTTCGCGTTGCTGGGACCTCATGAAGGACCGGGCGGCACGTTCCTGCGGGCGCTGGTGCCGGGTGCGGAGGAGGTCACGGCCTTCGACCTGTCCGGCACGACACTGGGCGATTTGCAGAGCGTCGATGCGCGCGGCCTGTTCGAGGGAGCCGTCAAAGGCCCTGCCCAGCCGGTGAAGTACCGCGCGCGGGGTCACGGCGCGGAGTGGTGGATCACCGATCCGTACAGCTTCGGCCCGGTCCTCGGCCCCCTCGACGACTTCCTGATGGGCGAAGGCAATCACTTCCGCCTCTATGACAAGATGGGCGCGCACCTGATCGAGCATCAGGGCGTGGGGGGAGTCCACTTCGCCGTCTGGGCCCCCAATGCGGAGCGGGTCGCGGTAGTCGGCGACTTCAACGACTGGAACCCCGGCCGCCATGTCATGCGGCGACGGCTGGATGTCGGCGTGTGGGAAATCTTCATCCCCGATATCGGCGAGGGCCGCGCCTACAAGTTCGCCATCACCGGCCCGCATGGCGCGGAACAGCCGATGAAGGCCGACCCCTTCGCCTTTGCCGCCGAACTTCGCCCCAAGACCGCCTCGGTCACGACCGCCCCGCCCGCTCATGTCTGGCAGGACGCCCCGCACCGCGAGCATTGGTCGAAGATCGACCCGCGCCGGGTGCCGATCAGCATCTATGAGGTCCATGCCGGGTCATGGGACCGCGACGAGAATGGCTGGTATCTCAGCTGGGATGCGCTGGCCGACCGGTTGATCCCCTATGTGGTCGAGATGGGGTTCACCCATATCGAATTCCTGCCCATCTCCGAGCACCCCTACGACCCCAGCTGGGGCTATCAGACGACCGGGCTCTATGCCCCGTCGGCACGCTTCGGCGATGTCGAGGGGTTTTCGCGCTTCGTCGACGGCGCCCACCGCGCCGGAGTGGGCGTCATCCTCGACTGGGTGCCCGCGCACTTCCCCACCGACGCGCATGGCCTGTCGCATTTCGACGGCACCGCCCTCTACGAGCATGAGGACCCGCGCCAGGGTTTCCACCCCGACTGGAACACCGCCATCTATAATTTCGGGCGGCGCGAGGTGGCGAGCTTCCTGGTCAACAACGCGCTGTTCTGGCCCGAGCGCTATCATATCGACGGCATCCGCGTGGATGCGGTCGCCTCGATGCTCTATCGCGATTACAGCCGCAAGGACGGCGAGTGGGTGCCCAACGAGCAGGGCGGCCGCGAGAATTGGGAGGCGGTCGAGTTCCTCCGCCAGGTCAACCGCCAGGTCTATGGCCAGCATCCCGGCGTCTTCACCGTCGCCGAGGAGTCCACCGCGTGGCCGGGCGTCTCGGCACCCGCGCATGACGGCGGGCTGGGCTTCGGCTTCAAGTGGAACATGGGCTTCATGCACGACACGCTCCAGTACATGGCGCGCGAACCCGTGCATCGGCGGCACCATCATGGCGAGATCCTGTTCGGCCTGCATTACGCCTTTGACGAGAATTTCGTCCTGCCGCTCAGCCATGACGAAGTGGTCCACGGCAAGGGCAGCCTGCTGACCAAGATGGCGGGCGACGACTGGCAGAAATTCGCCAATCTTCGCGCCTATTACGCCTTCATGTGGGCCTATCCGGGCAAGAAGCTGCTCTTCATGGGCCAGGAATTCGCCCAGCGCGAGGAATGGTCGGAAGATCGTCCGCTCGACTGGCATCTGCGGTGCAGCCATGCGCATGAGGGCGTCCGCTCGCTGGTTCGTGACCTCAACCATCTGTACCGTGACACGCCCGCGCTTCATGCCCGCGACTGCGAGCGCGAAGGCTTCGAATGGCTGGTCGCCGACGACAGCGCGCAATCGGTCTTCGCCTGGCTGCGCAAGGCACCGGGTGAAAAGCCGGTCGCGGTCATCGCCAACATGACGCCGGTCGCCCGCGCGCCCTATCGCCTGCCGCTGCCGCATGACGGCCGCTGGACCGAGGTGCTGAACTCCGACGCCAGCCAATATTGGGGCTCGGGGCTGGGCAATATGGGCGGTGTGGATGCGCATGACGGCGCGGCCTGGGTGACGCTGCCGCCGCTGGCCACCGTCATGCTGCGCTTCGACGGCTGATCTGGATCGAGACTTTTCCAAGAATACCAACGCCTTGCCTGTGCGTTGCGACATGAACACAAGGGATGGGAGACGGACGATGGACCTGAGGCGCGGACAACCGCTGGCGCGCGATGCCATGGCCTATGTGCTGGCGGGCGGCCGCGGCAGTCGCCTGATGGAGTTGACCGACACCCGCGCCAAGCCCGCCGTCTATTTCGGCGGCAAAGCCCGGATCATCGACTTCGCCTTGTCCAACGCGATCAACTCGGGCATCCGCCGCATCGGCGTGGCGACCCAGTACAAGGCGCACTCGCTGATCCGCCACCTCCAGCGCGGCTGGAACTTCCTGCGCGACGAACGCAACGAGAGCTTCGACATCCTGCCCGCCAGCCAGCGGATCAGCGAGTTCCAATGGTATGAGGGCACCGCCGACGCGGTGTTCCAGAATATCGACATCATCGAAAGCTATGCGCCGGAGTTCATGGTCATCCTGGCGGGCGATCATGTCTACAAGATGGACTATGAGCTGATGCTCCAGCAGCATTGCGACAGCGGCGCCGACGTCACCGTCGCCTGTCTGGAGGTTTCGCGCGAGGAAGCCAGCGCGTTCGGCGTGATGCATGTCGACGAGACCGACCGCATCGTCGATTTCGTCGAGAAGCCCGCCGATCCGCCCTCCATCCCCGGCAATCCGGGCGTGTCGCTGGCGTCGCTGGGCATCTATGTCTTTCGCACCGCCTTCCTGTTCGAACAGCTGCGCCGCGATGCCGAAACGCCGGGCTCCGCCCGCGACTTCGGCAAGGACATCATCCCCTATCTGGTCGAGCATGGCAAAGCCCAGGCACACCGCTTCTCCGCCAGCTGCGTCCGCTCGGAGGACGAACCCGGTGCCTATTGGCGCGACGTCGGCACGGTCGACGCCTATTGGGAGGCCAGCCTCGACCTGACCGACGTGGTGCCGCAGCTCGACCTCTATGACCGCAGCTGGCCGCTCTGGACCTATGCCGAGATCACGCCGCCCGCCAAGTTCGTCCATGACGTGGAGGGACGGCGCGGATCGGCGGTCGCCAGCCTGATCGCAGGCGACTGCATCGTGTCGGGGTCGTCGATCAACCGCTCGCTGCTGTCGACCGGCGTGCGCACGCACAGCTATGCCTCGCTGAACGAGGCCGTCGTCCTGCCCTTCTGCCAGATCGGACGCGGCGCCCAGCTGCGGCGGGTGATCCTCGATCGCGGCGTCAGGATTCCCGATGGCCTGGTGGTCGGGGAAGACCCGATGCTCGACGCGCATCGGTTCCGACGCACCGACAAGGGCATCTGCCTGATCACCCAGCCGATGATCGACCGTCTGGCCAACTGAAAGTCCCCATGACCCTTTCCGTCCTGTCGGTCGCCTCGGAGGCGTTCCCGCTCATCAAGACCGGCGGTCTCGCCGATGTGGTCGGTGCGCTGCCCGAGGCGCTGGCGCCGCACGACATCGCCGTCACCACGCTGATCCCCGGTTTCCCCAAGGTGATGCGCTCGATCGGCGAGGACGCGCCCCGTGTTCATCACTGGACGCACATCATCGGCACCGACGCCTGGTTGCGCGAGGCGATGATCGGCACCCACCGCCTGCTGGTGATCGAGGCGCCGCAGCTCTGGGAGCGCGAGGGGCTTCCCTATGTCGACACCGCCGGAAACGACTGGCACGACAATTGGCGGCGCTTTGCGGTGCTGGCGCGCGCCGGGGCCGACCTCGCCTCGGGCGCGGTGCCGGGTTATGATTTCGACCTGCTTCATGCGCATGACTGGCAGGCGGCGCTCGCCCCCGCCTTCCTCCATTACGCCCCCGGCCCCGGCAAGGTCGCCAAGAGCATCGTCACGATCCACAACATCGCCTTCCAAGGCTCGTTCGCGGCGCACCACTTCCCAGATTTGGGTCTGCCGCCCGAGGCGTGGTCGGTGGAGGGCGTCGAATATTATGGCCAGATCGGCTATCTGAAGGCGGGCCTGCGCACCGCCGATGCGATCACCACGGTCAGCCCGACCTATGCCGAGGAAATCCACCGGGTTCAGTATGGCATGGGGCTGGAGGGCCTGATCGCCGCGCGCGCCGAATGCGTCAGCGGCATCGTCAACGGCATCGATCCCGCCATCTGGAGCCCCAAGGCCGACGCCGCCCTGCCCGCCCCCTTCACCGTCGACACGCTGGACGATCGCGTCGCCAACAAGCGCGCGGTCGAGCAGGCGTTCGGGCTGGACGAGGACGACAGCCCGATCTTCACCGTCATCAGCCGCCTGACCTGGCAAAAGGGCATGGACGTGCTGGTCGAGGTGATCGACGATCTGGTGGTGCTGGGCGGGCGGCTGGTCGTGCTGGGCACCGGCGACCCGGCGCTGGAGATCGCCTTCGCCACCGCCGCGCTGCGCCATCCGGGTCGCGTCGCGGTGCGCATCGGTTATGACGAACCGGTCTCGCACCTGCTGCAGGGCGGCTGCGATGCGATCGTCATCCCATCGCGGTTCGAGCCGTGCGGGCTGACCCAGCTCTATGCGCTCGCCTATGGCTGCGTGCCCGTGGTCGCGCGCACCGGCGGGCTGGCCGACACGATCATTGACGCCAATGAGGCCGCGCTGGCCATGGGCGTGGCGACCGGGCTCCAGTTCGACAATGTCACCGCCGACAATATCGTCGCAGTGCTGCGTCGCAGTATGAGACTCTATGCCGACCAAGACCAATGGCGGACCATTCAGGTCAATGGCATGAATGCCGACTATAGCTGGCACCATAGCGGCCGCCACTATGCCGAACTCTACCGATCCGTGCTGGGGAACCCATGATCAAGACCGTCGCGACTGAGCCCTATCTCGACCAGAAGCCGGGCACCTCGGGCCTGCGCAAGAAGGTTCGCGTCTTTCAGCAGCCAAACTATGCCGAGAACTTCATCCAGTCGACGTTCGACGCGCTGGGTGATGAAAAGACCGGCCAGACGCTGGTGATCGGCGGCGACGGTCGTTTCCTGAACCGCGAGGTGATCCAGGTCGCGATCCGCATGGCAGCGGCGAACGGCTTTGCCCGTGTCGTGGTCGGCCAGGGCGGCATCCTGTCGACGCCGGCGGCCAGCAACGTGATCCGCCAGCGTAAGGCGCTGGGCGGCCTCGTCCTGTCGGCCAGCCACAATCCCGGCGGGCCGGATGAAGATTTCGGCATCAAGTACAACATCTCCAACGGCGGCCCCGCGCCGGAAAAGGTGACCGACGCGATCCACGCCAACACCAGGTCGATCAGCCGCTGGCTGACGGTGGAGGCCGACGACATCGACCTCGACACGCTGGGCGAGGTGACGGTTGGCGACATGACGGTCGAGGTGATCGACTCGGTCGCCGACTATGCCGCGCTGATGGAGAGCCTGTTCGACTTCGGCGCGATCAAGCGCGCGGTCGAGGGCGGCTTCACCATGTCGTTCGACGCGATGAGTGCCGTCACCGGCCCTTACGCAACCGAGATCCTGGAGAACCGGCTGGGCTTCGCGCCGGGCACGGTGAAGAACGGCACCCCGCTTCCCGATTTCGGCGGCCATCACCCCGACCCCAATCTGGTCCATGCCAAGGAACTGTACGACCGGATGATGGCGGCGGATGCGCCCGATTTCGGCGCTGCGTCGGACGGCGATGGCGACCGCAACCTCATCATCGGACGCGGGCGCTTCATCACGCCGTCGGACAGCTTGGCGATGCTGGCGGCGAACGCGCACCTCGCCCCGGCCTATGCGGGGGGCCTGAAGGGTATCGCCCGCTCGATGCCGACCAGCGCCGCCGCCGACCGCGTCGCCGAGAAGCTGGGCATCCCGGCGTATGAGACGCCGACGGGGTGGAAGTTCTTCGGCAATTTGCTCGACGCTGGCATGGCGACGATCTGCGGCGAGGAGAGCGCGGGGACCGGCTCGGACCATGTGCGCGAGAAGGACGGGCTGTGGGCGGTGCTGCTCTGGCTCAACATCCTCGCCGCCTCGGGCAAGTCGGTGGACCAGATCGCGCGCGATCACTGGGCGACCTATGGCCGCAACTATTATGCGCGCCATGACTATGAGGGCGTCGAGAGCGAGCGCGCCGATGCGCTGATGGCCGATCTGCGCGCCAGGCTGGCCACCCTGCCGGGCGAGACGTTCGCCGGGTTGACGGTCGAGACGGCGGACGACTTCGCCTATACCGACCCGACCGACCAGTCGGTCAGCCGCAACCAGGGCATCCGCGTGCTGTTCCAGGGCGGCAGCCGTGTCGTGTTCCGCCTGTCGGGCACCGGCACCAGCGGCGCGACCCTGCGCGTCTATCTGGAGCGTTATTCCGCCGACCAGCTCGATCGCGAGACGCCCGAGATGCTGGCGGATATCATCGCGGCGGCCGACGAGATCGCGGGCATCACCCAGCATACCGGCCGCACCGAACCCGATGTGGTGACCTGATTGCCCTTGGGGGAGGGGCTATCGCCCTCCCCCCTTCCACCCCGGCGAAGGCCGGGGTCCAGTGGCCTCCACGCTGGTGGAAGTCTCGATAGGTCGGCCCAACTGGACCCCGGCCTTCGCCGAGGTGGTCATGATGGGTAAGGTCGGGTCGCCATGACGAATCAGCCCTATTCCCTCGGCGCAACGCCCGTTCCCGACGGCACCCGCTTCGCCGTCCGCTCGACTGCCGATCGGGTGGAGCTTTGCCTGTTCGACGGCGCAGACGAACGCCGCATCGCTATGAGCCGCGACGGCGATATCTGGACCGCCACGGTCTCCGGCCCCGTCCCGCTCTATGGCTATCGCGCACACGGCGAATACGACCCGGCGCGCAGCCTGTGGTTCGACCCCGCCAAGCTGCTCGTCGACCCATACGCCCTCGAACTCGACCGCCCCTTCGTCCAATCGCCGCGTCTGGCGGCCTATGGCGACGACACCGCCGACATCGTCCCCCGTGCCCGTGTCGTCCCGCGACGGGCCGACACCCCCGCCCCGCCGCTATTCCGGCCGGGCGGCCTGATCTACGAACTCAACGTGCGCGGTTTCACCATGCGCCATCCCGCCATTCCGCCCGAACAGCGCGGCACTCTGGCGGCGCTGGCGCATCCGGCGGTGCTCGACCATCTGCGCAAGCTGGGCGTCGCGGCCGTCGAACTCATGCCGATCACCGCCGCCATCGACGAGCGGCATCTGCCACCGCTCGGCCTGCGCAATGCCTGGGGTTACAACCCGGTGGTGCCGATGGCGTTGTGCCCGGAGCGGGTGCCGGGCGGCGTGGCCGAACTGGTCGCGACCGTCGCGACGCTGCGGCAGGCCGGGATCGGCGTCATCCTCGACCTCGTGTTCAACCATATGGGCGAGAGTGACATTCACGGCGGCACCCTGTCCTTCCGAGGGCTGGACCCGGATGCCTATGCAAGGACGACGGACGGCACGCTCATCAACGATGCGGGCACCGGCAATATGCTCGATGCCAGCCGCCCGAGCGTCCGCGCGATGATCCTCGATGCTTTGCGCCATTTTGCACGGGCGGGCGCGGACGGATTCCGCTTCGACCTGGCCACCGTCCTGGCGCGCGGGCCGGGCTTCAATGCCCACGCCCCCATCTTTGCCGAGATCGCCGCCGATCCGGTGCTGTCGACCCGCATCATGATCGCCGAACCCTGGGATATCGGCCCCGGCGGCTATCAGCTCGGCAACTTCCCCGAGCACTGGCTGGAGTGGAACGACAAATATCGTGACCAGGTGCGGCGCTTCTGGCGTGGCGACGGGCGCAGCGGCGATCTGGCGACGCGGATCGCCGGGTCGGCGGATGTCTTTACCGGCCCCGCCAGCCGCTCGGTCAATTTCGTCGCCGCCCATGACGGCTTCACGCTGGCCGACCTGACCGCCTATGCCAGGCGCCACAACCACGCCAATGGCGAGGGCAATCGCGACGGCCATGGCGACGAGGTGTCGTGGAACCATGGGCAAGAAGGGCCAACCGACGATCCCGCGATCCGTGCCGCCCGCAAAGCCTCAATCCGCGCGATGCTGGCTACGCTGTTCCTGTCACGCGGCACCCCGATGCTGACCGCAGGCGACGAGTTCGGCCGCAGCCAGAACGGCAACAACAACGGCTATGCCCAGGATAACGAGACGACGTGGCTCGACTGGGAAACCCGTGACGAAGCGCTGGAGGATTTCGTCGCACAGCTCGGCGCCTTTCGCCGGGACATGCCGCTCGACTGGACGGACTGGCTGGCCGGTGCCGAGTGGCGCAACCTGTCCGGTGCTCCGATGACGCCGGAGGACTGGGACAGCGGCCACGGCTTTGCCCTTCATCTGCCCGTCGGCGACGAAAAGCTGATCCTGCGCTTCGACCGCTCACGAGGCGTATCCGCCATCCGGGGCACCCTGGTCGAAAGCTAGGGCGTTGCCATCGGCCCCATCAGATTGTGGTTCAGATGCCCCATGATCCAGATCGAGCCCAGCAGCACCAGCGCCACGATCAGGATGCCGAACAGCAGCGCCAGTACATTGTTGCTGTTGTCCGGCCCGGTCGTGATGTGGAGGAAGAACACCAGATGCACCCCCATCTGCCCGATCGCCAGCGCGACCAGCGCGGCGGGTACGGCAGGGCCCCAGACGATGTCGAACTGAACGAGCGCAAAGGACGCCGCCGTCAGGATCGTGGCGGCGATCAGGCCGACGACATAGCTGCGCACTCCGCCGACGATCGAGTCCTGCTCGCTCTGTTCGCCCGGCGCGGTTTCGTCGCGCGCCATTTCCTCGTCGGGCCGCTCGCTCATCCGCGCACTCCCATCAGGTAAACCATGGTGAACAGCGCCACCCAGATGATGTCGAGCGCATGCCAGAACAGGCTGAAACACAGGATGCGGCGAAGAATATCCTCACGGAGTCCCTTGGCCCAGGCCTGCGCCATTATCGTGGTCAGCCAGAGCATCCCCAGCAGGACGTGCAGCCCATGGCACCCGACCAGCGCGAAAAAGGCCGACAGGAACGCACTGCGCCCCGGCCCCGCCCCCTCGCCGATCAGGTGCAGGAACTCATAGGCCTCCAGCGCCAGAAAGCCCGCGCCGAGCAGTCCGGTCGCCGCCATCGCGATCTGGAACCAGCGCATGTCGCGCGCCAGCGTCGCGATCCCCGCCAGCCCGCAGGCAAAGCTGGACAGGAGCAGCAGCACCGTCTCGGTCTCGACCAGCTTCAGCTCGAACAGGTCCTTGCCCGATGGACCGCCCGCCGTCGCATCCTTCAGCACCGCGTAACCGGCGAAGAAGCAGGCGAACAGGATGAAGTCCGACAGCAGGAAGATCCAGAAGCCATAGGACACCACCACCCGCTTGGGCGCGGGGCCGTCCGGGTTCGGCTCGGCCGACCGGCCCAGCTTGTTGGGATCATGGGTCTGCGCCGTCATGACAGCGCCTCTTCGGGCAGGTCGAGCAGGGTCGCCTTGCTGCGGCGACGCGCCTGATCCAGCCGCTCGACCTCCTCGACCGGGATCTCATACTCGGCCTTGTCGCGCCAGGCGAAGACGATGAACGTCCCCCAGGCGCCGAAGAAACCCAGGATCACCAGCCACCAGATATGCCAGATCAGCGCAAAGCCCATGGCGGTTGCGAAGAAGGCCGCGACGATCCCGGTCGGCGAATTGCGCGGCATTTCGATCGGCTCGTAATCGGGGCGGTCGGACAAAGCGCGGTTCTCGCGCGCCTTCGCCTTGATGCCCCAATAGGCTTCCTCGCCCTTCACATCGGGCAGCACCGCGAAGTTGAAGGCGGGCGGCGGCGAAGTGGTGATCCATTCCAGCGTACGCCCGTCCCAAGGGTCGCCGCTTTCGTCGATCCGGTCTTTCCGCGTCTTGATCGAGACGTAGAGCATCATGACCTGGCACGCGATGCCGGCGGCGATCAGCAGCGCGCCGACACCCGCGACCAGCAGCCACGGATGCCAGCCGGGCACGTCATAATGCTGCATCCGCCGCGTCATGCCCATCAGGCCGAGCACATAGAGCGGCATGAACGCGACGTAGAAGCCGCTGATCCACAGCCAGAAAGCGCGCTTGCCCCAGGTCTCGTCCAGCGTGAAGCCGAACATCTTGGGAAACCAGAAGGTGAAACCCGCAAAGGCCCCGAACAGCACGCCGCCAATGATGACGTTATGGAAATGCGCGACCAGGAACAACGAGTTGTGCAGCACGAAGTCGGCCGGGGGCACCGCCAGCATCACGCCGGTCATGCCGCCGATCACGAAGGTCACGATGAACCCGATCGACCACAGCATCATCGACGTATAACGGATGCGCCCGCCATACATGGTGAACAGCCAGTTGAAGACCTTCACCCCCGTCGGCACCGCGATGATCATCGTCGTGATGCCGAAGAAACCGTTCACATCGGCCCCCGCCCCCATGGTGAAGAAATGGTGCAGCCAGACCATGAAGGACAGGATGCAGATCACCATGGTGGCGATGACCATCGAGCGATAGCCGAACAAAGGCTTGGACGAGAAGGTCGAGATGATCTCGGAAAACACGCCGAAGGCGGGCAGGATCAGGATATAGACTTCCGGGTGACCCCAGGCCCAGATGAGGTTGACGAACATCATCTGGTTGCCGCCCGCTTCCGGCGTGAAGAAGTGAAAGCCCAGATAGCGGTCGAGGATCAGCATGCCGAGCACGGCGGTCAGCACCGGAAAGGCCGCGACGATCAGCAGGTTGGAGGCCAGCGAGGTCCAGGTGAACATCGGCATCCGGCTATAGCCCATGCCCGGCGCACGCATCTTCAATATGGTCGTGACGAGGTTCACGCCCGACAGCAGCGTCCCCATCCCCGATATCTGCAGCGCCCAGAGGTAATAATCGACGCCGACCCCGGGCGAGAAGCGCAACTCCGACAGCGGCGGATAGACCAGCCAGCCGGTCTTGGCGAACTCGCCGATGACCAGGCTCATATTGATGAGCAGCGCGCCGCTGGCGGTCAGCCAGAAGCTGACCGAATTGAGCGTGGGGAAGGCCACGTCGCGCACGCCGAGTTGCAACGGCACGACGAAGTTCATCAGCCCGATCATGAACGGCATCGCCACGAAGAAGATCATGATCGTGCCATGCGCCGAGAAGATCTGGTCGTAATGATCGGGCGGCAGATAGCCTTCATTGCCGTAGGCGATCGCCTGTTGCGACCGCATCAGCAGCGCATCCGAAAAGCCGCGCAGCAGCATGACGCCTGCCAGCAGACAATACATGACGCCGATCCGCTTATGGTCGACGCTCGTGATCCATTCGCTCCAGATGTACGGCAGATGCCCGCGCCGCCACACCCAGATGAAGACGCCGAGCAGGACCAGCCCGATGACGCCCGCCGACACCAGGGGCAGCGGTTCGTGGAACGGGATCGAGTCCCAGCCGAGCTTGCCCGTGAAACTCATTGCTCGCGCCCGTCCTTGGCCTTCTCACCCTCGGGCGCGCCGTTCCTCATGACGATCTGGTCGTAAAGGCCGGGCTGGAGCCGGGGATAGCTGGCGGGGCGGACATTGCGACTGGGATGCGCCATCGCGACGAACTCGTTCCAGTCGAGCGTCTTGCCCTGCCCTCCCTGCGCGGTCGCGACGAAGCGATCGAAGCTCGCCTGCGGAACCGCATCGACGAAGAAGTCCATATCGGCAAAGCCCTCCCCGCTATAATGCGCCGACAGCCCGCGATAGCGCCCGGCCTTGTCGGCGCGCAGGTGGAGCGTCGAGTCCATGCCCGACATGGCGTAGATCTGGCTGCCCAACTGCGGCACGAAGAAGCTGTTCATCACGCCTGCCGAGGTGATGCGGAACTTGACCGGCGTGCCGACCGGCACGACCAGCCGGTTGATCGTCGCGATGCCCTGTTCGGGATAGAGGAACAGCCATTTCCAGTCGGTGGCGACGACGTCGACGGTCATCGTCCTCGCCTTGGATACGATGGGCTTGGGCGGATCGAGATCATGGCTGCCGATCCAGGCGATGCCGCCCAGGAACATGATGGCCAGCGCCGGGATCGACCAGACCAGCAATTCCAGCCGCCCCGAATAGGCCCATTCGGGCAGATGCCTGGCGCGGGTGTTGCCCGCGCGGAACCACCAGCCGAAGGCAAAGGTGAGTAGGATGACCGGCACCACAATGGCCAGCATCACCGCCAGCGCATTGAAGAAGATGCTGCGCTCGCCCGCCGCGATCGGCCCGGCGGGGTTCAAAATGCCCGGCTCGCAGGCGGAAAGGACGACGCACAACCCAAGGCACGCGAAACGCGCGGGAATTTTGGCGAGGCGCGGATCGCGGAGCATTCAGGCGGGTGAACGGCGGCCTGATGCTTTCGTTCCGCCGCCGCAAAGGGATCAGGCGGCGAGTCTTCGCCCCTCGCTATCGTCGCTGTCATTGGCGGGCCGCTCCACCCGGCGCGGGCGAGCGGTCCGGCTCGCGGATATCCGCCCGGCCCAGCGCCGGAAAACAGGCCAGCGCGCCAGCATCGAGGAGGACAGGACGGCCGCCATGACCAATTCGGCCACCCCGCCCCATTCGATCGCCGAGGCGAGCATGACCAGATCGCCCATCGGCGCGGCCGCTGCGGCCAGCATCCGAATCTCATCGATCTCGAACCAGATGGCGAGGCCGAGCAGCGCGACACCCAGCGCCATCATCGCCCAATGCCCCGGCCGGACCCGGCCGAGCAGCCGCGCCGGAGCCTCGATCAGCATGCTGGCCAGCCAGCGGCTGACCGGCAGATCCGGCCAGACGTAAAGCGTGATCGTCAGCCCCAGCAGCACCAGCGTCGCGGTCATGTCATCCCCCTTTGAGCGTTCGATTATGGCGCGCCCCGGCCATTTTACCAGAGGCGCGACGCCGCTATGTTCGCGCGATGACCCTGCGCAGCGCCCTGTTCCTCCCCGCCTCCAATTTCCGAGCCGTCACCAAGGCGCGTAGGCTCGACAGCGACGCGGTGATCCTCGACCTGGAGGACGCGGTCGCCCCCGACGCCAAGACCGTGGCGCGCGACGCGGCGGTGGCGGCGGTGCGCGAGGGGGGCTTTGGCGACAGGCTGCTCGTCGTACGGACCAACGGGTTGGACAGCCCCCATGCGGCCGACGACCTCACCGCGTTGGCCGAGACGCATCCGGCGGCGGTGCTGATCCCCAAGGTCGACGATGTCGCGACGCTGGCCGCCGCACGGGCGGCGCTGGGGCCGGACGTGCCGCTCTGGGCGATGATCGAGACGTGTCGCGGCATCCTGTCGCTGGGCGCGATCGCGCAGGCGGCGACCGGGCTGGGGCTGACCGCCATGGTCGCGGGGACGAACGATCTGGCGAAGGAAATGCGGCTGCCCTCGCCGCCCGCGCCCGAGGCGTTGCTGCCCTTGCGCGTCCAGATCGTCGTCGCCGCCCGCAGCGCCGGGTTGATCGCACTGGACGGCGTATGCAACGCCCTCGACGCGCCCGAGCGGCTGGCGGCGGAATGTGCCGAGGGGCGGCGTCTGGGCTTCGACGGCAAGACGCTGATCCATCCCAACCAGATCATGGCGGCGAATGCAGGGTTCGGTCCCGACGCGGCGGAAATCGCCTGGGCGCAAAGAGTGGTGGAGGCCTTCGCCGATCCCGAGCAAGCGGCGCTGGGCGCGATCCGGCTGGACGGGCAGATGGTCGAACGCCTGCATCTGGCGGAGGCGGAGCGGATCTTGGTGCTTGTTCGCCAATAAGCGCTTTCTCATTCCTCCCCTGCAAGGGGAGGGGGACCATGCGCAGCATGGTGGAGGGGTGTCCCGCTCTCGATAGGGTAACACCCCTCCGTCGCGCTACGCGCGCCACCTCCCCTTCCAGGGGAGGAATAAGTCCGGCTTCTACAAGTTACTCCAGCTCCAAAATCACCGCATCCACCGCCAGGCTGTCACCGGTCTTGGCGGAGATGGTTTTCACCGTCCCCGTCTTGGCGGCGCGGAGGATGTTTTCCATCTTCATCGCCTCGACGACGGCGAGCGGCTGGCCGGCTTCGACCTTGTCGCCCTCGGCGACGTCGAGGCGGACGAGCAGGCCGGGCATCGGCGCGATGAGGAACTTCGACAGGTCGGGCGGCACTTTTTCGATAAGGTGCTGCGCGTAGGAGGCGGCGCGGGCGGGGAGGACGCGGACCATGTGGTTGGCGCCGCGCGTGGTCAGCTTGAACCCGGTGCGAGTTTTCGCGATGCGGACATGGAGGGTTTCGCCCGCCTCGTCCTCGACCGCAATCATCCGGTCGCCCGGCGTATAGGCGATGGCGAGATCGAGTTCGGCGCCGTCGACGCTGATCCCGTCGGTCGAGACGTTGACCGCATGGTCCGCCCCACCGATCCGCACCGTCCAGTCGGCGGGCGGTTGCAGGCGGTGGCCGAGTTGGCCGTCGATGCGGCGGGCGCGGTCGGCCTCGGCGGTGGCGGCGAAGGCGGCCACGGCGGCAAGCGTCTTCGTCAGGTCCTCACCGGCGGGTGCGCCCTGGAAGCCGTCGGGATATTCCTCGGCGATGAAGCCGGTCGACAGCGCGCCGGAGCGGAAGCGCGGATGCTGCATCAGCGCGGACACGAAGTCGATGTTCGTCCCCGGCCCGACGATCTCGAACGCGTCGAGCGCGGCGATCTGGGCGTCGATCGCGGCCTCGCGCGTCGGGGCCCAGGTGACCAGCTTGGCGATCATGGGATCGTAGAACATGCTGACCTCGCCACCCTCGGCGACGCCGTCGTCGACGCGGACGCGCACGTCGTCGTCCGCATGCTCGGCGGGCGGGTTGTAGCGGACCAGCCGCCCGGTCGAGGGCAGGAAGCCGCGATACGGGTCCTCGGCATAGACGCGGTTCTCGATCGCCCAGCCGGTCAGCGTCACGTCATCCTGGCCGAAAGCCAGCGGCTCACCGGCGGCGACGCGGATCATCTGCTCGACCAGATCGAGGCCGGTGATCTCCTCGGTGACGGGATGCTCGACCTGGAGCCGGGTGTTCATTTCCAGGAAGTAGAAGCTCTTGCCGGTCGTATCCGCACCCGACACGATCAGCTCGACGGTGCCCGCCGAATAATAGCCGACCGCGCGCGCCAGCGCGACCGCCTGCTCGCCCATGGCGCGGCGCATCTCGGGCGTGACGAAGGGGGACGGCGCTTCCTCGACCACCTTCTGGTGGCGGCGCTGGACCGAGCATTCGCGCTCGCCGAGATAGACGATATTGCCATGCTGGTCGCCCAGCACCTGGATTTCGATATGGCGCGGGCTCTCGATGAACTTCTCGATGAAGACGCGGTCGTCGCCGAAGCTCGCAAGGCCCTCGCGCTTGGTCGCCTCGAAGCCTTCGCGGACGTCCGCCTCGGACCAGGCGAGCCGCATGCCCTTGCCGCCGCCACCGGCGCTGGCCTTCATCATCACGGGGAAACCGATATCGCCGGCGATGCGAACCGCTTCCTCGGTATCGGCGATCTCGCCCAGATAACCGGGGACGACATTGACCCCGGCGGCCTTGGCGAGCTTCTTCGATTCGATCTTGTCGCCCATCGCGGCGATGGCGTTCGGCGGCGGGCCGATAAAGGCGACACCCGCCTCGGCACAGGCCTTCGCGAAGCTCTCGCGCTCCGACAGGAAGCCGTAACCGGGATGGATCGCATCCGCGCCGGTCGCCTTGGCGGCGGCGAGGATCAGTTCGGCCTTGAGATAGCTTTCGGCGGCGGGTGCGGGGCCGAGGCGCACCGCTTCATCGGCCAGCCGGACATGCGGCGCGCTGGCATCGGCGTCGGAATAGACCGCGACGGTGGCAATGCCCATGCTGCGCGCCGTGCGGATCACCCGGCACGCGATTTCCCCGCGATTGGCGATCAGGATTTTCTGGAACACGGGGATACCTCTCCTTTTATGTCGTTGGTCCGTGTCGAAATTAAGTATCGGCGGTGGTTACCGGCCAGGTCTGGAAACGCATCGAACTGCCAATATCGCGAGCGTGATGGTGGCCATTAGGAAAATCACCGTCACGATTCCGTAGAACAGCATGAAAGGCGCGCTGCACTCCGCTGCCAAATCGCCAAACTGATGGCACCGAGTCGCTTCCTGGTCTGCAAGCGGCAGCATGACCAAACCATAGGTTGCCCATGCCAGCAGCAAAGCAAGTCCAAGAAGAACACGGCGCCCCATTATTATTCTGCCGCGACCCGCATGGGTTCGGCACCTTCCATCGGCTTCAGGCCCAGCTTGGCGAACAGCGCGGCGTCGGCATCGTCGCCCGCATTGCCCGCGGTCAGCAGCTTGTCGCCGGTGAAGATCGAGTTCGCCCCTGCCAGGAAGCACAGCGCCTGGGTGGCGGCCGACATGCTCTCGCGCCCTGCCGACAGGCGGACCATGCTCATCGGCATGGTGATGCGCGCGACCGCGACGGTGCGGACGAACTCGATATCGTCGATTCGCGCCAGCGGCGTGTCGGCGAGCATGTCGCCCAACACCGTGCCCTTGACCGGCACCAGCGCGTTGACCGGCACGCTTTCGGGATGGCGCGGCAGGGTGGCGAGCGCATGGACGAAGCCGACGCGGTCGCCGCGCGTCTCACCCATGCCGACGATGCCGCCGCAGCACACCGAAATCCCCGCCTCGCGCACGTTCGACAGCGTCTCCAGCCGGTCCTCGAAGCAGCGCGTCGTGATGACGTTGGCGTAGTTTTCGGGCGAGGTGTCGATATTGTGGTTGTAGTAATCGAGCCCCGCCTCGGCCAGCCGCTGCGCCTGGGGCGCATCCAACATGCCCAGCGTCATGCAGGTCTCAAGACCCATGGCCTTCACGCCCTCGACCATGGCGACGACCTTGTCCATGTCGCGCTCCTTCGGGCTGCGCCACGCCGCGCCCATGCAGAAACGCTGCGAGCCCGCCGCCTTGGCCTCGGCCGCCGCTGCCAGAACGGCCTGTACGTCCATCAGCTTCTCGGCCTTCACGTCGCTCTCGGCGGACGCGCTTTGCGAGCAGTAACCGCAATCCTCGGGGCAACCGCCGGTCTTGATCGAGCAGAGCGTGCAAAGCTGCACCTCGTCCGCCGCATGATGCGCGCGGTGGACTTCAGCGGCGCGGAACAGCAATTCGGTAAAGGGCAGGTCGAACAAAGCGCCGATCTCGGCGCGGGTCCAGTCGGTGCGCAGAGTCGTCGCCTGGGGACTGAGGGCGGTGGTCGTCATTCCGTATCGTCCTGTCATTCGCCCGTCTCGGGCGGCATATTATGGCCCAGCAGCCTCAGCACATCCTCGGCCGCTTTCACAAGATTGGTGCCGGGGCCGAAAATCGCCTGCACCCCGGCATCGTAAAGCGCCTGATAGTCCTGTGCGGGAATAACGCCACCCGCGATGACCTTGATATCGGCGCGGCCTGCGTCGCGCAGGTGGCCGATGAGTTCGGGGATCAGTGTCTTGTGCCCCGCCGCCAGGCTGGAGGCGCCGACGACATCGACGTCGTGGGCCAGCGCGATCTGCGCGGCTTCCTCCGGCGTCTGGAAGAGTGCACCCGCCACCACCTCGAAACCGAGATCGCCGAACATTGAGGAGACGAGGTTCGCGCCCCGGTCATGACCGTCCTGGCCCATCTTGGCGACGAACAGCCGGGGCTTGCGTCCGAGACGGCGCTCGACCGCCTCCACGCCGCGGATCAGGCGCGCCCAGCGTTCGTCCTCGGCGTACGCGCCGCCGTACACGCCCGACACCGGCGTCGGCTGGGTGCCGTAGCGGCCGAAGGCATCCTCCAGCGCGGCGGAAATTTCGCCAAGCGTCGCGCGGGCACGGGCGGCCTCCACCGCCAGCGCGAGGAGATTGCGCTCCATTCCTCCCCCGGCGGGGGAGGTGGCAGCGGCGTCAGCCGCTGACGGAGGGGTATCCACGCTCGGGAGGGGTGACACCCCTCCGTCATCGCTCCGCGATGCCACCTCCCCTTGCAGGGGAGGAGTTTTGGCGGCTTGGCGCAGGGCATCGAGGGCAGCCTGACATGCCGTCTCGTCGCGCGCGGCCTTCACCGCCGCGATCCGCGCCACCTGGCCAGCACGCACCGCATGATTGTCGATGTCCAAGATCTCCACCGGCGCTTCATCCGCCAGCCGGTACTTGTTCACCCCGACGATGACATCCTCACCACGGTCGACCTTGGCCGCGCGCGCGGCGCTTGCTTCCTCGATCATCGCCTTGGGCCAGCCCGAAGCGACCGCCTTGGCCATGCCGCCCTCGGCCTCGATCCGCTCGATCAGCTCCCAGGCACCGTCGACGAGGCTCTGGGTCAGGCTCTCGACATAATAACTCCCGCCCAGCGGATCGACGACGCGTGTCATCCCCGTTTCCTCCTGCAACACGATTTGCGTGTTGCGCGCGATCCGGGCGGAGAAGTCGGTGGGCAGCGCAATCGCTTCATCGAGCGCATTGGTATGGAGCGATTGCGTCCCGCCCAGCATCGCGGCCATCGCCTCGATCGTGGTGCGGATGACGTTGTTATACGGGTCCTGCTCGGTCAGCGACACGCCACTCGTCTGGCAATGCGTGCGCAGCATCTTCGACCGTTCGTCCTTCGCGCCCAGCTGCGTCATCGCCCGGTGCCACAGCACGCGCGCCGCGCGGAGCTTCGCGACCTCCATGAAGAAGTTCATGCCGATCGCGAAGAAGAAGGACAGCCGGCCCGCAAACTTATCGATGTCGAGGCCGCTCGCGACCCCGTATTTCACATATTCCATGCCGTCGGCGATGGTGAAGGCCAGCTCCTGGAGCTGCGTCGCCCCCGCCTCCTGCATGTGATAGCCGCTGATCGAGATACTGTTGAACTTGGGCATCTCGGCCGAGGTATAGGCGAAGATGTCCGAGATGATCCGCATGCTCGGCTCGGGCGGGTAGATGTACGTATTGCGGACCATGAACTCCTTGAGGATGTCGTTCTGGATGGTCCCTTCCAGCTTCGAGCGGTGAACGCCCTGTTCCTCGGCCGCGACGATGAAGAAGGCCAGCACCGGGATCACCGCGCCGTTCATCGTCATTGAGACCGACATGGCATCCAGCGGAATGCCGTCGAACAGGATCTTCATATCCTCGACCGTGTCGATCGCGACGCCCGCCTTGCCGACATCGCCCGTCACGCGCGGGTGGTCGCTGTCGTAACCTCGGTGCGTCGCCAGGTCGAAGGCGACCGACAGCCCCTTCTGCCCCGCCGCCAGATTGCGCCGGTAGAAGGCGTTCGATTCCTCGGCGGTCGAGAAGCCCGCATATTGCCGGATCGTCCAGGGGCGGCCCGCATACATGCTCGCCCGCACCCCGCGCGTGAACGGCGCGAAACCCGGCAGGCCGGGGTCCTCGCGCACATCGGCGGCTGTGTAGAGCGGCTTGACCGTGATCCCCTCCGGCGTCCGCCAGTCGAGGTCACGCCCCTTCACCTCGCGCGACGCAAGCGATTCCCAATCCGTCAGGTCAGGGCGTTCGGCCATCGACCACTCCTCATCCACTCTTATTTTATTTCACTAGAGCGAAATCATCATGCGCGCGCAAGTCTCACCGTCCCTGGAAACGCGGTGGGCGCTTCTCGAAAAAGGCCCGGCCGCCTTCTTCGCCGTCCTGCGTCGCCCGTGCGCTTCGCTGGTCCTCGGCCTCGCGCGCCAGCGCGGTCGCATAGTTGCTGTCGAACCCGGCATGGAGCGCGCGGCGCATGAGCCCCAGCGCGACGCTCGGCCCCGCCGCCAGCCGTTCGGCCAGCGCGAAGGCTTCGGCGTCGAGCCTATCGTCGGCCACGACCTTGTGGATCATGCCCCAGTCGAGCGCACGTGTCGCCGACACCCGCTCGCCCAGCAGCATCATCTCGGCGGCACGGGCACGGCCGATCAGACGCGGCAACATCCAGCTCGCCCCGCCATCGGGGACCAGCCCGATATTGACGAAGGCGTGGAGGAAATAGGCATTCTCGCTCGCCACGCAAAAGTCGGTGGCGAGCGCCAAGCTGCATCCGATCCCCGCCGCTGCGCCGCGCACCGCGCTGACCACGGGAATGGCGAGATCGGCCATCGCCAGCATCGTCGTATTGTAATGATCGACCAGCGCACGGTGAACGGTATCCGGCCCCATATCGCCGCCCGAGATATCCGCCCCCGAGCAAAAGGCGCGTCCCTCACCCGCGATCAGCACCGCACGAGCGTCGCCGCGCTGGTCGAGTGCTTCGTGGATCGCATCGAACAACGCGGGCGGCGCGGCATTGAGGCGGTCGGGCCGGTTGAGCGTCAGGACCAGTACGTCGCCCCGACGCTCGGTCCGCAGCATGGGCTCGCTCAATGGTCGTCCCCCGGTGCTTCCATCAATTCGACCAGCACGCCGCCCATGTCGCGCGGGTGGAGGAAGACGACGGGCGTGCCGTGCGCGCCGATACGCGGCTGGCCGAGCAGCGTGGCACCCTTGGCCTGAAGCTCCGCGACGGCGGCGGCCATGTCGGCGACCTCGAAGCACAGATGATGCTGCCCGCCCGCCGGGTTCTTCTTCAGGAAGTTGGCGATGGGGGAGGTCTCGTCGAGCGGCTGGATCAGCTCGATCTGGGTGTTGGGCGCATCGATGAAGCACACCCGCACGCCCTGCGCCGGCAGGTCGAACGGCATGCCGATCGCGTCGGCGCTGAGCAGGTGGCGATAGGTTTCGACCGTCTTCTCGATCGACGGCGTGGCGATGCCGATATGGTTGAGGCGGCCCAGGGTCATGCGGCACTCCTCAAACAGGCTTGCATGTGGAGAGCGCCAGCCCTCCCCCGGCCCCTCCCGCCTGCGGGAGGGGAGAAACGCTTGGCATACGCTGGCCCCAGGCACGCCCCTCCCGCAAGCGGGAGGGGGTGGGGGAGGGCTTCGCCGATCGCGACCATATCAGAGCGGCAGATTGTCATGCTTCTTCCACGGGTTCGCCAGGTCCTTGTTGCGTAGCTTGCGCAGGCCCAGTGCAATCCGCTTGCGGGTCGAGTGCGGCTGGATGACCTCATCGACAAAGCCCTTGGATGCCGCCACGAACGGGTTGGCGAAGCGCGCCTCATACTCGGCGGTACGCTCCGCGATCTCTTCCGGCGTCTTGCCCCGGAAGATGATCTCGACCGCGCCCTTGGCGCCCATCACCGCGATCTCGGCGGTCGGCCAGGCATAGTTGAGGTCGCCACGTAGGTGCTTGGACGCCATCACGTCATAGGCCCCGCCATAAGCCTTGCGCGTGATGACCGTGATCTTAGGGACGGTGGCCTCGGCATAGGCGAAGAGCAGTTTCGCACCGTGCTTGATGATGCCGTTATGCTCCTGGGCGGTGCCGGGCAGGAAGCCGGGCACGTCGACGAAGGTCACGATCGGAATCTCGAACGCGTCGCAGAAGCGCACAAACCGTGCGGCTTTCCGGCTGGCATTGATGTCGAGCACGCCGGCCAGCACCATCGGCTGGTTGGCGACGAAGCCGACCGTGCGCCCCTCGATCCGGCCGAAGCCGGTGATGATATTGGCCCCGTGCGCGGGCTGCACCTCGAAGAAATCGCCCTCGTCGACCACCTTCGACAGCAGTTCGTGCATGTCATAGGGCTGGTTGGCGCTGGCCGGGATCAGCGTGTCGAGGCTGTCCTCGATCCGGTCCCAGGCGTCGGCGGTCGGCCGCTCGGGCACGCCTTCGCGGTTATTGGCAGGCAGGAAATCAATGAAGTCGCGCGCCGCCAGCAGCGCCTCGATATCGTCCTCGAACGCCACGTCGGCGACGCCGGTCTTGGTGGTGTGCGTCACCGCGCCGCCCAGCGCTTCCTGCGTCACCACTTCGTTGGTCACCGTCTTCACCACATCGGGGCCGGTGACGAACATATAGCTCGAATCCTTCACCATGAAGATGAAGTCGGTCATGGCCGGGCTGTACACCGCGCCGCCCGCGCAGGGACCCATGATAAGGCTCAGCTGCGGCACCACACCGCTCGCCAGCACGTTGCGCTGGAACACCTCGGCATAGCCGCCGAGCGAGGCGACGCCCTCCTGGATGCGCGCGCCGCCCGAATCGTTCAGGCCGATGACGGGCGCGCCGACCTTCATCGCCATGTCCATGATCTTGCAGATCTTCTGAGCGTGCCGCTCGGACAGCGAGCCGCCGAAGACGGTGAAGTCCTGGCTGAACACGAACACCAGCCGCCCGTTGATCGTGCCCGATCCGGTCACGACGCCGTCGCCGGGCACGACCTGTTCGGTCATGCCGAAGTCGGTGCAGTTATGCTCGACGAACATGTCGAGTTCCTCGAAGCTGCCCTCGTCGAGCAGCACGTCGAGCCGTTCCCGCGCGGTCAGCTTGCCCTTGGCGTGCTGCGCCGCCACGCGCTTCTCGCCACCACCGGCCCGCGCGGCCGCGCGGCGGCGTTCCAGTTCGACCATCGTCGATGCCATGACCTCTCCTTACGTCTTTGCCCGGGCTTATGCCCGAGTGGCGTGGGGGATGGCAATCGTGGGGATTTCCGTTTTCGTAAGGGGAAGGTGGCGAACGCTTTCCTAAGCACGCTCCCCCTCCCGCAGGCG
>NZ_LDTF01000072.1 GCF_001477495.1 Sphingomonas yabuuchiae | reverse complement strand
CGGGAGGGGAGAGGCCGGAGGTTTGCCTTGGGAGTTACACCAAGCCGTCAACCCGAGACCAAAGCTGTAGATAGTGCACGCTGTATGCCCAGAGCACGCCCCTCCCGCCTGCGGGAGGGGCGTGCTCTGGGCATACAGCGTGCACTATCTACAGCTTTGGTCTCGGGTTGACGGCTTGGTGTAACTCCCAAGGCAAACCTCCGGCCTCTCCCCTCCCGCAAGCGGGAGGGGCTGGGGGAGGGCAACGGGGTCTCACCGAGCCCACCCATCAATCACTGCGCATCCAGATCCTGGTTGCGCACCACGCCGCCGGTCCCGCCGACGCCGTCATGCTCACCGGTATCGGTAAACGTCACCGGCTCTTCCCCGCCCTCGCCACGCGCGACCGCGTCCGAACGCGCCTCGACGGCCTGTTCGATATCGCTGCGCGGGTCCTCGCGCGGCGGGCTGTCCGGGTTGTTTTCGGGCGCCTCGCTGGACGGGCTGTCGGGATGGTTTTCGGGATTGGTCGCCATGATCGGCTCCTCTCAAATCTGGGGCGGCTGGGCGGTGCCGGGATCGCCGGGGCCGACCCCGGGCGCGGGCTGGTCGATGTCCGGGCCGGGCGGCACGATTTCGGGCGGCGGCGTGTCGGGCTGGGCCGGTTGGGTCGGCTGCGGGCTTTCGGGCGGGGGCTGGGTTGCCATTCTCGCTCTCCGTAAAATAGGCCGTTTTTCCGGCTGGGGAGGGCATAAACGCATCGGACACGCCGATGTTGCCTGTTGTCCCTTGCCGAAGCCGCCCAGGGTGATATAGACGCGCGCCCATCGGCGGTGTCCTCGTGCGGGCGTGGCGGAACTGGTAGACGCGCTGGATTTAGGTTCCAGTATCGTAAGATGTGGGGGTTCGAGTCCCTTCGCCCGCACCAGTCCCCGGTCAAGAACGGGGCGACAGCCACACGGAATTTCTCCAGATTGAAGGCCTTTAGATGCAGACTGTCGAGACGCTGAACGAGGGGCTGAAGCGCGCCTACACGCTCACCATCACTGCCAAGGATATCGAGGGCAAGGTCGATGCCGAGCTGAAGCGCATCGCTCCGCAGATGAAGATGCCCGGCTTCCGCCCTGGCAAGGTGCCCGCGAACCTGGTTCGCAAGATGCACGGCCCGGCGCTGCTGCAGGACGCGCTGAACACCGCGCTGCAGGAAGGCGTGCAGTCGCTGATCGCCGAGAAGAATCTGCGTCCCGCGATGCAGCCCCAGGTCGAACTGGTCGGCGAGTATGAGCAGGGCCAGGACGCCACGCTGAACGTCACGCTCGAAGTCCTGCCGACCGTCCCGGCTCCGGCGATCGACGCGCTGAAGCTCGAGCGCCTGACCGTGCCGGTCGCCGACGAGGCGGTGGACGAGCAGCTCCAGAAGTTCGCCGACCAGCAGAAGCGCTGGGACGATGCGGGCGACAAGGCCGCCGAGCAGGGCGACCAGGTCACCGTCGACTTCATCGGCAAGACCGCCGATGGCGTCGCCTTCGAGGGCGGCTCGGGCGAGGACATGGCCGTCGAGATCGGCGGCGGTCGCCTGATCCCCGGCTTCGAGGACCAGCTGGTTGGCGTGAAGGCCGGTGAAGAGAAGCAGATTTCGGTCACCTTCCCCGAGGACTATCCCGCCAAGGACCTGGCCGGTCAGCCCGCGACCTTCGACCTGACGATCAAGTCGGTGAAGACCGCCGGCGAAGCCAAGGTCGACGACGAGATGGCCAAGAATCTGGGTCTGGAAAGCCTGGAGCAGCTGCGCGGCCTGCTGAAGGGGCAGATCGAGCAGGAGCATAACGGCCTGACCCGCACATACATGAAGCGCAAGCTGCTCGACCAGCTGGCCGATGGTCATGACTTCGAAGTGCCGCCGTCGATGGTTGAGGCCGAGTTCTCGCAAATCTGGGCGCAGCTCGAGCATGAAGCGACCCATGAGGAAGACCCCGAGGCCGCCAAGGCCGAGATGGAGAAGGAGCGCGACGATTATAAGAAGATCGCCGAGCGCCGCGTCCGTCTGGGCCTGCTCCTCTCGGAGATCGGTCAGGCCAACGGCGTCGAGGTGACCGCGCAGGAAATGAACCGCCTGATCGCGCAGGCCGCGCAGCAGTATGGCCCGGAAGATCGCCAGCGCTTCATCCAGTATGTTCAGCAGGAGCCGATGGCCGCCGCCCAGCTGCGCGCCCCGCTCTATGAGGACAAGGTCGTCGACTTCCTGTTCGGCAAGGCCGAGATCACCGACCGCGAAACCACCCGTGAGGAGCTGGAAGCCGCGATCGAGAGCGAGGACGGCTTCGCGACCGGCACGCACGTCCACAATCATGATCACGACCATGATCATGACCACGGCAAGAAGAAGCCTGCCAAGGCGAAGGCCAAGAAGGCCGATGCCGACGTGACCGAGGAAGCGGCCGCCGACGACGCCGAGGGCGAGAAGAAGCCGGCCCGCGCCAAGAAGGCCGCTCCGGCCGAGGGCGAGGCCGACGCTGCCGAGGAAGCCCCCGCGAAGAAGCCGCGCGCCAAGAAGGCCGCCGCTCCGGCGGAAGGCGAAGCGGAAGCCGCCGAGGCGCCCGCGAAGAAGCCGCGCGCCAAGAAGGCTGCGCCGACCGAGTAAGGACGGCCCGAGCGGGCTTCAGCCCACTGGCTTAGAAAAAGGGCGGCCACGAAAGTGGTCGCCCTTTTTGCTTTCAGGGCCGCAGTACTTTTAGGCCCAATCGACGTTCAGCCATGTCCTCTTCCCTCGCCCTCTTCGAGGGGAGAGGGTTGCGCAGACTTGGCCTTTGCGAAAGCAAGGGCTTAGTTGGAGCTGGGTGAGGGGTGTGGCGCTCCCCTGTGCGAGCGCGCGAGGCCTCAGCCCGCTCAACCCCTCACCCAAGCTGCGCTAGCCAGCCAAGCTGGCAAGCTTCGCTAACCCTCTCCCCTGTCCAGGGGAGAGGGAAGAAGGGGGGCTAAATGTCGATTGGTTCTGGAACCGGGCGTTCCCGGGGGGCGGTGGCGAAACAGGCGGCGAGCAGCGGCAGCAGCCACAGCACCCGGCTCTGATAGCGGTCGTCGGGGCCCGACAAGTCGCCGGTGATCGCCGCATTGAGCAGGAGCGTCGCGACGACCAGCCCCGTCAGGCCCAGCAGGCGCCACCGCCGCCCGCCTATCGCCCAGACCAGCATCAGCGGCAGCAACAGGACGACCGCCACCGCCACCGCGACGTCGGGCGCGAATTTTAGCGGATCGAGCGCCCCGCGCTGTTGTCGCGACACCGCAAACGCCCGGTAGGCATCCGGCAGTCGGGCTTTCAGGATGTGCGCAATCTGCATGTCGGCGGCATAGGGCGGCAGCACGCCCTTGCGGACGGTCGTCAATTGCTCGGTAAAGCCCCGCCACGCCAAGGCCGCGACGCCGCCGGGATCGTCGTGCAGGACCGTCCGGATGATGATCCGTTGTTCGGCGATCACGCCTGGCCGGTCGCGGTGGAGCATCGCGCCGAGTGGTGAACGCTGATCCCACAGATAGGCCTGGCCCGGCTGGGCGACCGAAGGATCGTCAACCAAGGGCCGCGCCGCACAATGGGCGAGCGCGCGTTCGCGACAGAGCCGCGCCAGCGTCGGTTGCGCGACATGTCCGTCGAACAGCCGTGCGAGCAGGAAGGTGTCGGACGATAGGGCAGGCCGGAACTCGTAACCCGCCACCCGGTTGAAGCTGCTCAGGCCCAGCAGCGTCACCATGATGGCCAGCATGGCGGGGAGGGATCGCCGGACGGTCTCTCGCCACCCCGTACCGCTCAGGAGCATCGCGACCATCGCCAGCCCCGACAGCCCGACCGCCAGCAGCACATGGCTGAGATGCACCGCGATCAGCAGGGCCAGCAGCGCGGCCAGTCCGGCGCGCTGCCATAGCGGCGTATCGGACGGCCGGGCGAGCAACGCGAACAGGATCAGCGGCACGAAGCCGGTGGCGACGTCGGGCATGATCTGCCCGACGAACCAGGGCAGGCTGCTCCCCAGGGCAAGAAGCGCACAGGTCGCGACCAGACCCCGCGCATGGAGGCGGCCGCCACCGATGGCGAGCGTCATGGCGATGATCAGGACGCTGCCCATCGCCTGAACCGCGACGATCCCCCAGACCCCCATGATCCACAACGGCAATCCGATGGCGAGGCCGTAAACGGGCGGCCGATCGGTCGGATAGAAGAGTTCGAGCGGTATCCGCAAATAGGTGCCCGAGTCGGCGAAGACCAAGGGGAAGCCGTTGGCGACCGCGACCCAAGACAGGATCGCCGCCCCCAACAGGATCGCCGCCGCCATCCGCCATGATATTCCGGGAGGCCGTCGATCCGGTTTTGACTCGTCCATGGCGCAGCTTAGGGATATGGCCGATCCGGGGGCAAGCCTGACCAAGCGCCGTCTCGCTTTAGGTCGCGATCCGCCATAAGGGGCATCGCTTCGGCCGACCATAGGGCCGCACGAGGGAAGAATGATGGACTATCAGGGGCGCGCGCCGAGCATTGCGGTGCTGTTGCCATGCTATAACGAGGAAGCGGCGATCGCCCAGACGATTGCGGGCTTCCGCGAGGCGCTGCCGACCGCGACCATCTATGTCTATGACAATAACAGCAAGGATCGCACGGTCGAGGTCGCGCGCGCGGCGGGCGCCGTGGTCCGGTCGGAGCGGATTCAGGGCAAGGGCGCGGTCGTGCGACGCATGTTCGCCGATATCGACGCCGACATCTATGTCATGGCGGACGGCGACGCGACCTATGACGCGGCTTCGGCACCCGACCTGGTCGCGCGGATGGTCGAGGAACAGCTCGACATGGTGGTCGGCCAGCGGGTGAGCGAGGCGGAGCTCGCCTATCGTCGCGGGCACCGCTTCGGCAATGCGATGCTGACGGGTATGCTCGCCAAGCTGTTCGGGCGCAGCTTCACCGACATCCTGTCGGGGTATCGCGTCTTCTCGCGTCGCTTCGTCAAGAGCTTCCCGGTCCTGTCGGTCGGCTTCGAGATCGAAACCGAGATCAGCGTTCACGCGTTGGAGCTGAAAATGCCCTGTGCCGAGATCGCCACGCCCTATTATGCGCGGCCCGAAGGCTCGGCGTCGAAGCTGTCCACCTATTCGGACGGCTGGCGCATCCTGCGCACCATCCTGAAGCTGTATCGGATCGAGCGGCCGATGTGGTTCTTCGGTGCGGTGGCGGCGCTGTTCGCGGCGCTTTCCATCCTGCTGGCCGTGCCGATCGTGCTGACCTATCTTCAGACGCATCAGGTCCCGCGCTTCCCGACCGCGATCCTGTCCACGGGGCTGATGCTGCTCGCCGCGCTGAACGTCTTCACCGGGCTGATCCTCGATACCGTGGTGCGCGGGCGGCAAGAGGTGCGACGGCTGGCCTATCTCGCGCTGCCTGCGCCGGGAAACCCGCGCTAATCGGATTTTCATCCCTGAACGGGATAAACGCTGCACGGCAGCATCCCCGGATGTCGCCGGGGCTTGAATATGCGCGGCCACCACGCGACATAGGGGCTCTTCTGGGCATAAGAGAGATTTCCATGCACAATCCGTTCGAGACCGGCGATTTCGCGAGCCCGCTGGCCCATGCTGGCGTCGGGCTGCGGCAGACGCAGGCCGGGCTGGTTCCGATCGTCATCGAACAGTCGAACCGCGGCGAACGGTCGTTCGATATCTTCAGCCGCCTGCTCCGCGAGCGCATCATCTTCGTCACCGGCGGTGTCGAGGACGGCATGGCCTCGCTGATCTGCGCGCAGCTGCTGTTCCTTGAGTCGGAAAATCCGAAGAAGGACATCTATATGTACATCAACTCGCCGGGCGGTGTCGTCACGGCGGGCATGGCGATCCATGACACGATGCAGTATATCCGGCCGCGGGTCGGCACGCTGTGCATCGGCCAGGCCGCCTCGATGGGCAGCTTCCTGCTGTCGGCCGGTGAGCCGGGCATGCGCGTCGCGACCACGAACAGCCGCATCATGATCCACCAGCCCTCGGGCGGGGCGCAGGGCATGGCGGCCGATATCGAGATCCAGGCGCGTGAGATCCTGCGCATGCGGCATTTCCTGAACACGCTGTACGCCAAGTACACCGGCAAGCCGCTGGAAGAGATCGAGCGTGCGATGGACCGCGACAAGTTCATGAGCGCCGAGGAGGCCAAGGAATTCGGCCTGATCGACCAGGTGTTCGACAAGCGTCCGACTCCGGCCGACGACGCGTCGACCGCTGCGTAAGGCGGATCGTTCAACGTGAACGTTTTATTTCGATTGTGACTTTATCGGGGTGCGGTACGATGCGCACCCCGGCAACGGTAGCGCACCGCTTCATGGGTGCGAGAGGTGATTGATGGACAAGGTGAGCGGTGGCAACTCGAAAAGCACCCTCTATTGCTCGTTCTGCGGGAAGTCGCAGCACGAGGTGCGCAAGCTGATCGCGGGGCCGACCGTCTTCATTTGCGACGAGTGCGTGGAGCTGTGCAACGACATCATCCGTGAGGAGACCAAGTCCGCGCTGGTTTCCAAGAAGGATGGTGGCGTCCCGACGCCGCAGGAAATCTGCAACGTGCTCGACGATTATGTCATCGGGCAGAAGCAGGCCAAGCGTGTCCTGTCTGTCGCGGTGCACAACCACTATAAGCGCCTGAACCACGGTGCGAAGGGTGCCGACGTCGAACTCGCCAAGTCCAACATCCTGCTCGTCGGCCCGACCGGCTGCGGCAAGACGCTGCTGGCGCAGACGCTGGCGCGCATCCTCGACGTGCCGTTCACCATGGCGGACGCGACGACGTTGACCGAAGCCGGTTATGTCGGCGAAGACGTCGAGAACATCATCCTGAAGCTGCTCCAGGCCTCGGATTACAATGTCGAGCGGGCGCAGCGCGGCATCGTCTATATCGACGAGATCGACAAGATCAGCCGCAAGGCCGAGAACCCCTCGATCACCCGCGACGTGTCGGGCGAGGGCGTTCAGCAGGCGCTGCTCAAGCTGATGGAAGGCACGACCGCCAGCGTTCCGCCCCAGGGCGGCCGCAAGCATCCGCAGCAGGAGTTCCTGCAGGTCGACACGACGAACATCCTGTTCATCTGCGGCGGCGCGTTCGCTGGTCTGGAAAAGATCATCGGTGACCGTCTGCAGGGCAAGTCGATCGGCTTCGGCGCCTATGTGGCGGCACCGGAAGAAAAGCGGACGGGCGAATATCTGCGCCAGACCGAGCCGGAGGATCTCCTCAAGTTCGGCCTGATCCCCGAATTCGTCGGCCGTCTGCCGGTCATTGCGACGCTGGAAGACCTCGACATTGCGGCGCTGGTCAAGATCCTGTCCGAGCCGAAGAACGCGCTGGTCAAGCAGTATCAGAAGCTGTTCGAGATGGAGAATGTCGAACTTGACTTCACCGACGATGCGCTGACCACGGTCGCCAAGAAGGCGATCGAGCGCAAGACCGGTGCACGCGGGCTCCGCTCGATCCTGGAGGGCATATTGCTCGACACCATGTTCGATCTGCCCGGCATGGACGGCGTCGACGAGGTGATGGTCGACAAGGACGTGGTCGAGGGCCGCAAGGAACCGATCCGCGTCTACGCCGAAAAGGCCAAGAAGACGGACGGCGCGGCGGCCTGAGCGGCCCTGTGACGTTGTGGAATTGATGACGGGCGCTTCCCTTCGGGAGGCGCCTGTTTTCCTATGGGGAATGTGATGGTGACGATCCGCGACGCGGGGCCAAGAGACCGGGCGGCGGTGGCGACGATGCTGGGCCGCGCCTTTGCCGACGATCCGGCCATGTCCTATATCTTCCCCGATGCCGCCGACCGTGCGAAGCGCCTGCCGCGCCTGTTCGCGCTGCTGTTCGACGGCGATGCGGTGGGGCTGCGGTTGGTCAGCGAAGCGGCGGATGCCGGGACCTTCTGGCGGCCACCGGGCCAGGCGCATGGGCCGTTGACCTTCTATCTCCGGCGGCTGATCCCGGTGGTGCACGCGCTGGGTTCATCGTTGCCGCGTGCGATGCGGCTGGGCGATGCGATCGAGGCGCATTTCCCGCGTGAGCCCTTCTGGTATCTGCATATCGCTGGTGTCGATCCGGCCCGGCAGGGGCGAGGGCTGGGCGGCGCGTCGATCCGGGCGGGACTGGCCCGGTGCGATGCGGACGGTGTGCCCGCCTATCTGGAGACGGCCACCGAGAGCAATGTCGGGCTTTATGCGCGGTTGGGATTCCAGCTGATCGAGGAGTGGTCCGTCCCCAGAGGTGGCCCGCGCTTCTGGTCGATGGTGCGGCCGGTCGGCGCCTGATCCTCCCCTGCACGGGGAGGGGGACCATCGCGAAGCGATGGTGGAGGGGGCGTGCCCCTGGCGATGACCTTTGGGGAATCCCCCCCGCCGTCAGCGCTGACGCGCTGCCACCTCCCCGTGCCGAGGAGGATATTGGCCTCGGTCTACGCGTTGCCGCTCCGAATAGGAGATGCCGCGATGAAACCCCATATGATCTGCCACATGATCTGCAGCCTGGACGGGCGAATCCTGCAAAGCCGTTGGCGGCCCGAAAGCTATGCGCCGGGCGATCTGTTCGAGGACCTGCACGACCGGATCGGCGGTGACGCGTGGATCGTCGGGCGGGTGACGGGACAGGAATTCGCCAAAAGCGACCATTATCCCGATACGGACGAGACTTTCCCGCGCGAACATTGGTTCGCGACCCGTGAGGCCGACGCGTTCGGCGTGGTGCTGGACGAACAGGGCAAGATCGTCTGGGGGCGGGGCGACATCGGCGGCGATCCGATCGTCGTCGTTCTGACCGAGGCGGTGTCGGACTCGCATCTGGCCGGGCTTCGCCGCGACGGGGTTTCCTATATCTTTGCCGGAGCGGACGCGATCGACCTGCGCGCCGTGCCGGACATCCTCAACCGCGAACTGGGCGTGAAGACGCTGCTCGTCGAGGGCGGCGGCACCGCCAATGGCGAGTTCCTGCGCGCCGGGTTGATCGACGAGATCAGCATGGCGCTCTGTCCCGCGATTGACGGGGCGGTCGGAGCGCCCAGCCTGTTCCATTCGGGTGAGAAGGATGCGGATACGCCCGCGCCGCTGACCGGACTGACTCTGACGCATCATGAGGTGCTGCCGGGCGGAGAGCTGTGGCTCCGGTATCGAGTGGAGAATGTGGCGGGTTGATGTTCTATTGTCTAGCGACCCTCACCCTTCCCACCCGCTTTAGTGGGTGGGAAGGGTGAG
>NZ_LDTF01000071.1 GCF_001477495.1 Sphingomonas yabuuchiae | reverse complement strand
CGCGACGCGGCCGAGGCGGCGGGCGGGTAGGGATTGTCATGCGTGCGCTCGAATTCGCGGTTCTTCAGCTGCAACCAGCCGCGCCAGCCCGCCAGACCGGCGGTGACGATCATCGCCAGGCCCGCCAGGCCGGCGGTCGCGATCACGATGTAGAGATTGGTGTCGGTCATGATCCGGGCTCCCTGTCCGTATCAATGGTGATTTAACGGTCGCGCAGCCGCTCGATCTCGCGGTCGAGATCGATGCTCTTGCGTTCGTCGGTGATGACGCGCTCCAGGACCTGGATGCGCTCCTTCAACTGCTGCACTTCGGCGCGTAGTGCCTGGGTGTCGCGCGAGGCGTCGCCGCGAAGGTGCTCGACCATGTCGAGGCCGGGCGAACGGCGATGCTTGGCCTTGAAGATGCTGGCGATCATCACGATCGCGACGATCAGAACGGTCATGAACTGTCCGCCGGACATAGCGGTAACTCCCCTTTATTCTATTGTCAGTGGTCGATGCGGGCGGGCGTCTCGCCGGGGACCCGCAGACCGTCGATCTCGTCACTCAGCGCCAGGCCGCGATCGGTGATGATCCGCTCCAGCACCCGCACCCGCTGTTCGAGCCGTTCGGTCTGGGCGGCGTACTGCGCTGCCTTTTCCGCGACCATCGAGGCTTCGGTGGCCAGCCGCTTTTCGCGATAGGTGAACCAGGGGCGGACGAAGACGCCGCCGATGATCGCGACCATGCCGCAGCTGATACCGAAGAGTGGGACCAGGATGCCGATATCATTCATCGCCCTTCTCCCTCAGCGATCGCGCAGCGCGTCGATTTCGCGCGCGGTCCGCTCGGCGGGATCGGTGGCGATGCGCTCCAGCACCGCGATCCGCTCTTCCAGTCGAGAGATCTGGCCGACCAGCTTCTGGTTCTCGGCGGTCAGCAGTTCGACCTTGCGGCTCTCTCCAAGGTCGCCCTTGTGGGTCATGCCGCCCCATTCATTTTCCAGGCTGTAGCCGTGCTTCGCACGGATCCAGGTGGTGACCACCCACGCGATCATCGAGATCGAGATGATCGCCAGGACGAAACCGGGTCCTCCCGAAGACATAATCCATACTCCCATAGGATAGTTGATGTGTCAGCGCGGTCTCAGCGCAGGCTGTCGATCTCGTCGGCCAGTTGGCGGTTGCGGCTGGTATAGTGCAGTTCGATATCGGCGAGGCGACGGTCGAGATCGCGGAACTTCGAGCGGACCTCGGCGGTCGAGCGGCGCGGGTTGCTGCGCACGCCCTGCCAGAACTTGGCATCCTCGTCCGACTGGTAGAGGCCCAGCGGCTTGGCCGTCGCCATCCACGCGATCAGCATATAGGCGAGCGGGACCCAGGGCATGCCGACCCCGGTTAGGGTGAGCAGGACCGCGGCGACGCGGACCCACATTACATCGACGCCGGTATAGTCGGCGATGCCCGAGCAGACGCCCTTGAACTTGGCATTCTGCTTGTCGAGGTAGAAATTGGTGCGGCTGGCGGTCATCTCAATTCCTCCGATCGAGGCTGTAGTCGGTCTGGCCGAGGCGCGGTTCGGGGCGCCATTCGGACTGGAGACCGGGTTTGAAGTTGGGATTGTCGGCGGCGACGATCCGTTCGACGGTGTTCACCCGGTCCTCCAGGCGGCGCGCGAGCAGGTGAAGCTCGTCGAGCAGCTGCTCGTCCTCATGGGTGATCTTGGGTGCCTGCTTCCACTTCGTCATATAGTGCAGGATCAGCCAGGGCAGCGCGATGAAGATCGTGGTGATCGCGATGCCGGGGGTGATGATATCCTCCATCTCACTCTCCCTTGTTCAGGCGCGCCTTGAGCGCGGCGAGTTCGGCATCGACCCGGTCCGAGGCGCGCAGTTCGGCGATCTCGTCCTCGAGCGTCTTGGGGTTCGCGCCCAGGCCCAGCGCTTCGGCACGGCCCTCGGCCTCGTCCACCTTGCGCTCCAGCACGTCGAAGCGGCTGAATGCGTCGTGCGTCTTCGGCCCGTTCCACATCTCGCGCAGGCGATAGCGGTTGTTGGCGCTTTCCAGACGGGTCTGGACCGCATTCTGCTTGGTCCGCGCCTCGCGCAGCTTGTTCTGCAGCTTGGCGATGTCCTCTTCTGACGCGCGCAGCGCATCGTCGAGCACCTGGACTTCGGCCTTCAGCTGGTCGGCCATGTCGGCGGCCTTCTGGCGTTCGATCAGCGCGGCCTTCGCCAGGTCCTCGCGGTCCTTCGACAGCGCCAGCTCGGCCTTTTCGGTCCAGCTGTCCTGAAGCTGGTCCAGCTTCATGATGTGGCGGCGGATTTCCTTCTGGTCGGCGATCGTGCGGGCAGCGGAGGCGCGCACCTCGACAAGCGTTTCCTCCATTTCGAGGATGATCATGCGGATCATCTTCGCGGGGTCTTCCGCCTTGTCCAGCAGGTCGGCGAAATTGGCGGCGACGATGTCGCGGGTGCGGGAGAAAATGCCCATCGGATACTCCTTGATGGCGGCTATTCGGGGATTATGCGGTCGGTGCCTCGATCGCCGCAACCGAAGTCTGTGCGGTGGCGACATGCGCAGGGGCGAGGGCGCCCATCAGGCAGGTGGCGCTCATCACGACGGTGCAGGCGATGGCGGCGATCTGGCGGCTGAAGGTGGTGGCGAACATGGTGGAAACTCCCTGATTATCTTATCTCGGTCCGCTCATCGGCGGGATGCCATGTGCTTTGCAGGGAGCGTGCCAGTTTCAAAAACGGCGGAAATCCGCCATTTCCCGATTTGGTTGCGATGCGATAACGATTGCCCTCTTGCCAAGCCTTGGGAAAATCCGCCACCTGTTGGGAATGGAGCGAACGAGTCAGGTCATCGGCCAGTCGGGGGCCTTTCTGGACGCGCTGGAACGGGCCAGCCGCGCCGCTGCGCTCGACCGTCCGGTCTTGGTTATCGGCGAGCGCGGGACCGGCAAGGAACTGGTCGCCGAGCGTCTGCACCGCCTGAGCGGGCGATGGGACCAACCCCTGGTTATCATGAATTGCGCCGCGCTGCCCGAGACGCTGATCGAGGCCGAGCTTTTCGGCCATGAGGCAGGGGCCTTCACCGGCGCGACCAAGGCGCGGGCGGGGCGGTTCGAGGAGGCGAGCGGGGGCACACTGTTCCTCGACGAACTCGGCACCTTGTCGATGGCGGCGCAGGACCGGCTTTTGCGTGCGGTCGAATATGGCGAGGTCACGCGGATCGGTTCTTCGCGGCCCTTGCGGGTCGATGTGCGCATCGTGGCGGCGACCAACGAGCATCTGCCCGACAAGGTCGCCGCGCATCAGTTTCGCGCCGACCTGCTCGACCGGCTGTGCTTCGAGGTCGTGACGCTGCCTCCCTTACGGGCGCGCAAGAGCGACATCATGGTGCTGGCCAATCATTTCGGGCGGCGCATGGCCGCCGAGATCGGCTGGAATGAGTGGCCCGGCTTCGGGGCGGCGGCGACGGATGCACTGATGGAGCATCGCTGGCCCGGCAATGTCCGCGAGCTTCGCAACGTCGTCGAGCGCGCCGTCTATCGCTGGGACCGCGAAGGGCCGGTCGATGCGATTGAGATCGACCCGTTCCGCTCTCCCTATCGCCCGCAGGGCCAGTCACCCGCCGCCGCCCGCAGCGATCAGGGGAGCGCGCCCGCCTCCGCCGATCCGGTGAGCGACGGCGACGAGGTGGCGGCCTGCGACGTCGGTCCGTCCGACTTCAAGTCGCGCGTCGCCCGGTTCGAGCGCGAACTGCTGACCAAGGCGCTGGCCGACAACCGCTTCAATCAGCGCACGACCGCCGAGGCGCTGGGCCTGTCCTACGACCAGCTTCGTCATGCGCTTCGTCGTCATGATCTGATCGGAACGGTTGCGTAACCGCGTCGGGGGAGCCATTTGAGGCGCCCGGCGTTGCCACAGGCAAACCCCAAAGGAGCAATCACAATGGCTTTCGAACTGCCGCCCCTTCCGTACGACTATGACACGCTGGAGCCGGTCATCTCCAAGGAGACGATGACCTTCCACCATGACAAGCATCATGCCGCCTACACCAACAAGCTGAACGAGGCGGTTGCCGCCGATACGTCGCTTCAGGGCAAGTCGATCGAGGATATCCTGGCGAACATCTCGTCGGCCCCGGCGGCCGTCCGCAACAATGGCGGCGGCTTCTGGAACCATGACTTCTTCTGGAAGATCATGACCAAGCCCGGCACGACTCAGCCCTCGGGCAAGCTGGCCGAGGCGATCGAGGCGTTCGGCGGTCTCGACAAGCTGAAGGACGAGTTCAACACCAAGGGCGCGGGCCAGTTCGGTTCGGGCTGGGCCTGGGTGATCGCGGATGCCGAGGGCAAGCTGAAGGTCACCTCGACCCCGAACCAAGACAACCCCCTGATGGACGTCGTGGCTGAAAAGGGCACGCCGATTCTGGGTAACGACGTGTGGGAGCACGCTTATTACCTGACCTACATGAACGACCGTCCGGGTTATCTGAAGGCCTGGTGGGACGTCGTGAACTGGGACGAGGCCGGTCGCCGGTACGAGGCGGCGGTCGCGTAATTTCGCGGCGATCCGTCGCGGATAAGGGAAAGGGCGGCTCCGATGGGGCCGCCCTTTTCTCTTGCTCCCAAAACCTTCTTTGACCCCGGCGAAGGCCGGGGCCCAGATGCCGCCAAGCCGGTGGCGCGCCGGACGGATGAGGGGGAGGCCATTGGCACCGTTCGATATTGCCTCCCACGCAAAAGCCGGTTCGCTCCCCCCAACTTCACTGAAACTGGGCCCCGGCCTTCGCCGGGGTCGAGCTATGATTCCGTCTGGGGGGACTATTCCACCGGCGGTTCGTCGACCTTCGCGCCTTCGGCATTCAACCCATGCTGCAACAGCATCGGGATATTCGCGATGGCGAAACCCAGCGTCAGCGGCATCGCGCCCCACAGCTTGAAGCCGACCCAGAAATCCCAGGTCGAATTGCGCCATACCGCTTCGTTTAGCACCGCCATGAAGGCGAAGAAACAAGCCCAGTTGCGGGTCAGCTTGCGCCAGCCCAGCTCGGTCAGCCCCGGATAGACATTGCCCAGCACCATCTGGATCAGCGGTCGCCCGGTCGCCAGCCCGAAGAACAGCAGCGCGGAGAACATCGCATAGACGATGGTCGGCTTCATCTTGATGAAGCGTTCGTCGTGGAAATAGAGGGTCAGGCCGCCGAACACGACGACCAGGATGCCCGACATCCAAAGCATCGGCGAGATGCGGCCCAGCTTCACCTTGCTGACGATCATCGCCACGACGGTCGCCGCCATGAACACGCCCGTCGCGACCAGCACGCGGGTCAGCGGGCCGATCGGCGCGAGGAAATTGACCGCGAAGAACAGGACCAGCGGGCCGTATTCGATGCCCGCCTTCAGGCCGGGACCGGCTTCGCTCTTGGGAGAAGTGCTCACTTTCGACCTCCCTCGATGCCTGCGATGATGCGGCTGACTTCGTTGGCGTCGAAGGGGCGCAGGTCGGTCATGCCCTCGCCGACGCCGATGGCGTGGATGGGCAGGCCGTATTTCTCGGCGGCGGCGACCAGCACGCCGCCGCGCGCGGTGCCGTCCAGCTTGGTCATGACCAGCCCGGTGACGCCCGCCACGTCCTTGAACACCTCGATCTGGTTGAGCGCGTTCTGGCCGGTGGTCGCGTCGAGGACCAGCAGGATGTCGTGCGGCGCTTCCGGGTTCAGGCGACCGAGCACGCGGCGAATCTTGGACAGCTCGTCCATCAGCTCGCGCTTGTTCTGAAGGCGTCCGGCGGTGTCGACGATCAGCACGTCGATGCCCGTCGCGGTCGCCTGTTTCACCGCCTCATAGACGATGCCCGCCGCATCGCCGCCTTCCTTGCCCGACACGATCGGCACGCCGACCCGCTCGGCCCAGGTGGCGAGCTGTCCGATGGCGGCAGCGCGGAAGGTGTCGCCCGCCGCCAGCATCACGCCATAATCCTGCTCCATGAACAGATGTGCCAGCTTGGCGATGGTCGTGGTCTTGCCCGACCCGTTGACGCCGATGACCAGGATCACCTGCGGCCGGGGAAAGGCGTCGATCTCCAGCGGGGTGGCGACCTTGGCGAGCGCCTTCTCGACCTCCTCGGCGACGACCAGGCGGATGCCGAGGTCCTCCATGTTCCGCTCGAAACTGCCCTCGGCCAGCCGGGTGCGGATATGGCCCGCCGTTTCGGGGCCGAGGTCGGAGGCGATCAGCGCTTCCTCGATCTCGTCCAGCGTGCCCTCGTCGAGCCGCGCGGTGCCCAGGCCCGCCAGATTGCCGACCAGCCGGTCCGAGGTGCGACGGAAACCGCCGAGCAGCTTGTCGTGCCAGGAGGAGGAAGAACTCATGCCAATTGTCCGATCAGATGGGTTTCGGTCGCCGCCGTGATCCGAACGCGGGCGATGCGGCCCGGTTCGGTGGCGGGGGTAAAATGAATGTCGGCGAAGTCGGGGGCATGGCCGCGCGTGCCCGGCCGCTCGACCAGCACGTCGCGGGTCTGGCCGACTTGGGCGGCCAGCCAGTCACGGCGACGACGCGCGGCGGCCTCGCGGAGACGGGCGGCCCGTTCGCGGCGGATCGGATGCGGCACTTGCGGCATCCGCGCGGCGGGCGTGCCGTCACGCGCCGAATAGGGAAAGATATGGGCGTGGACGATATGGGCATCGTCGATCAGCGCCAGCGTGTCGGCCGCCATGGCGTCATCCTCGGTCGGGAAGCCCGCGATCAGGTCCGCACCGATCGCGATCTCCGGCCGGGCGGTCAGCAGCCGCTCGACGATGGCGACCGATTGCGCGCGGCTGTGGCGGCGCTTCATGCGCTTCAGGATCAGGTCGTTGCCTGCCTGCAGCGAAAGGTGGAGATGCGGCATCACCCGTGCCTCGCCCGTCACCAGCTCGAACAGCCGGTCGTCGATCTCGATCGAGTCGAGCGACGACAGCCGCAGGCGGGGCAGGGTGGGGACATGGGTCAGGATACGCTCGACCAGCAGGCCCAAACTTGGCTGGCCGGGCAGGTCGTGGCCATAGCTGGTCAGGTCGACGCCGGTGAGGACGACTTCCTGGTGACCGAGTTCGACCGCGCGTGCTATCCGGTCGATCACCAGCCCGGCGGGTACCGATCGGCTGGGGCCTCGCCCGGTGGGGATGATGCAGAAGGTGCATGAATGGTCGCAGCCATTCTGAACCTCGACGAACGCCCGCGCATGGCCCGCAAAGGCCGACACCAGATGCGGCGCGGTTTCGACCACGCGCGACATGTCGGTGACCAGCATCGGTTCGGCCGAAGCCCAGCTCTCGGGGCGCAGCTTGTCGGCATTGCCCAGCACGCGCGCGACCTCGGGCATGGCCGCGAAGCTGGCCGGATCGATCTGCGCGGCGCATCCCGTCACCACGATCTGCGCATCGGGCCGCGCCTTGGCCGCGCGGCGGATGGCGACGCGGGTCTGTTTCACCGCCTCGTTGGTCACGGCACAACTGTTGACGACGACCAAGTCCTCCCGCCCGACGGCAAGCGCACGGATCGTTTCGCTCTCGGCGATGTTGAGGCGGCAGCCCAGACTGATGATCTCGGGCCCGGATGGGGACGACATGGCTGCTGATCTAGGGATGGATGAACGACGTGTCCACGCGAAGGCGCGGGACATAGTCGACTTCTGGTTCGCCCTGCCACCTGAAAAGCATTTTGCCAAGGACGATGCGCTCGACCGCGAACTCGCCGAGCGGTTCGGCGTTCTGCGCGATCAGGTGCTGGCGACCGGGGCGATCGGCTGGCGGGATGATCCCGACACGCTGCTGGCGGCGATCCTGCTGCTCGACCAGTTTTCGCGTAACCTGCACCGGGGATCGGCGCAGGCCTATGCCGCCGATCCGCTGGCGCTGAACCTTTGCCTGGCCGCGATCGATGCGGGGTGGGAGGATCGCTATCCGCCTGAAAGATTGGCCTTCGTCTATATGCCGCTGATGCACGCGGAGTCCCGTGCGATGCAGGATTTGAGCGTCGCCAAGTTTGCCGAACTGGGGCGGGAGGAGAATCTTTCCTTCGCCCGCGATCATCGCGATGTCATCCGGCGTTATGGCCGTTATCCCAGTCGCAACGCGGCGCTGGGCCGGGCATCGACCGAGGCGGAGCGCGACTATCTCAGCCAGCCAGACGCGGGATGGTGAGCGAGGAGGGGGAGATGCCCGCCAGCAGCCGCTTTTCCGCCAGCATCTGACGCACCTGCGCCAGATCGAGCGGCGGGCCATAGAGCGAGCCCTGCCCATGGGCGCAGCCGATATCGCGCAGCCGCATCTCGATATCCAGATCGCGCACGCCCTTGGCGGCGATCGGCAGGTGCAGGCTGTCGCCCAGATGGACGATCGCGGTGACGATGGCGCAGCAATCGGGGTCAGCGGCCATGTTGCGGATGAAGTTCGGGTCGATCCGTACCCGGTCGAAGGGCAGGGCACGCAGATGCGCCAGGCTGGAATAGCCGCGCCCGAACGCATCGAGCGCCAGGGCGATGCCCTGGTTCTTCAGGCTGATGACGATCGACTGCGCCAGCGCCAGATTGGCGAACAGCGCATTCTCGGTAATCTCGATCTCCAGCCGGTGCGCGGGGAAACCGCATTCGGTCAGCGTCTTGATGACCTTCTGCGCCAGCCACGCGTCCTGGAATTGCGAGGCGGCGAGCGGGATCGACAGGGTGATCGACGGGTCCCAGTCGCGTGCGGCCGCCATCGCCTGCCGCATCAGCAACAAGGAGACTTCGCCCGACAGGCCGCAGGCTTCGGCGACGGGCATGAAGCGTTCGGCGGTCATCGGGCCCAGGCTGGGATGATCCCAATAGCCCGACACCTCGAACCCGGTCAGGCGCGCGGTGCCCAGATCGACCTGCGCCTCGAAGCGGGGCTGGATATCGCCATTCGCTAGGGCGGCGCGCAGGTCGGTGATGATGGCGTTGCGCTCGGCCATCGCCTCTTCCATCGCGGGGGCGAACCAGAGCGGCTTGCCGTCGCTGCGCGCCTTGGCGGCGATCAGCGCCAGATCGGCCTGGCGGACCAGCCGGTCGACCGTCGCGGCCCCGTCATCGATGCGGGTCAGCGCGATGGCGGCGCGCGGCGTCAGTTCCTGATCGACCAGCTTGACCGGCTGGCTGAGTCGCACCGCCAGCCGATCCGCCAGCCGCTCGACCCGATTACGGCCACGCGGGTCGAAGGGGATCAGGCAGCCGAAGCAATCGCTTTCGAACCGCGCGACGATCGCCTCGGACGGCGCTTCGTCGCGGATGGTCTTGGCGACATGGCGGAGCAGCAGGTCACCCGCTTCATGGCCCAGCGACCCGGCAATGGCACGGAAACGGTCGATATCGACGAGCATCAGTGCAATGCCGCGCTGGCGGCGCTGGACATTCTCGATCATCGCCTGCCCGACATCATGGAAATAGCGGCGATTGGTCAGCCCGGTCAGCGGATCGATCTGCTCGACATCGGGGGAACGGACCGACGATGCGGGAAGGCACCAGTGGACAAGGATGGCGGCAATGGCCGTCGCGGACAGCAGAAGTTTCGCGGGAAGGACCAGGCCCAATTGGATCAGGGCGATCGCCACGGCGAGCAACGCGATGCCAACCGCCACCGCCGCGCGCATAAGGCCCGCGGAAGCAGGGATATTGGCAACAGGCTGGCGCGACCCGGACATGGCATAGCGGTCGCATGCCAGGAGTGTACAAGAGGTTAACGTCCACGCCGCACCGAGTCCGGTCGCGTGTGACTTGCGCCCATCACCATTTTCCCATAAGAGCCTGCTCAAGTTCCGTTTCGGAATGTGAAAGTGAAGCGCCCAAGGGTGCACGCTGGCCGGCGAGGTTTCGCCCGCCGGCGCTTTTGCGTTTGGCGGTGCGACACGGGTTTTTGAGCCGGGCTCTCCGGCTCGGGTTTGACGAGGTGAGGCGATGTTCGACAGCTTGAGCGATCGGCTTGGCGGCGTATTCGACCGCCTTCGCGGCCGTGGCGCGCTGACCGAGGCGGATGTCCGCACCGCGATGCGCGAAGTGCGCGTGGCCCTGCTGGAAGCCGACGTCGCGCTGCCCGTCGCGCGCGATTTCGTCGACAAGGTCACCGAACAGGCGATCGGCCAGAACGTCCTGCGCTCGATCACGCCGGGCCAGCAGGTCGTCAAGATCGTCCACGACGCGCTGGTCGCGATGCTGGGCGCCGATGCCAGCGAGCTGCTGCTCGACGTCACGCCGCCTGCCGTCGTCATGATGGTCGGTCTTCAGGGCTCGGGTAAGACCACGACCACCGCCAAGATCGCCCGCCGCCTGTCGAGCGGGGCGATGGGCCGTGATCGCAAGAAGGTGCTGATGGCGTCGCTCGACGTCAATCGTCCGGCCGCGCAGGAGCAGCTGGCGACGCTGGGCACCCAGGTCGAGGTGTCGACCCTGCCGATCATCGCGGGCCAGCAACCGGTCGAGATCGCGCGCCGCGCGATGCAGGCCGCCAAGCTGCAGGGCTATGACGTCCTGATGCTCGACACCGCCGGTCGTCTGCACGTCGACCAGGCGCTGATGGACGAGATGAAGGCCGTGGCGGAAATCGCCCAGCCGCAGGAAATCCTGCTCGTCGTCGACTCGCTGACCGGCCAGGACGCGGTGAACGTCGCGACCAGCTTCTCGGAGCAGGTGCCGCTGACCGGCGTGGTGCTGACCCGTATGGACGGCGATGCGCGCGGTGGTGCGGCGCTGTCGATGCGCGCCGTCACGGGCAAGCCCATCAAGTTCGCCGGCGTCGGCGAGAAGATGGACGCGCTGGAGGCCTTCCACCCGGAACGCGTGGCGGGCCGCATCCTCGGCATGGGCGACGTCGTGTCGCTGGTCGAGCGCGCCGCCGAGACGATCCAGCAGGAAGATGCCGAGCGCATGGCCATGAAGATGGCCAAGGGTCAGTTCGATCTGAACGACCTGCGCGGCCAGCTGACCCAGATGCGCCGCATGGGCGGGCTGGGTGCGCTGGCGGGTATGATGCCGGGCATGAAGAAGGCGCAGAACGCGCTCAATGATGCCGGTGGCGACAAGATCCTGCTCCGCATGGACGCGATCATCACCTCGATGACCGTCAAGGAGCGGGCCAAGCCCGAACTGGTCAACGCCAAGCGCAAGATCCGCATCGCCAAGGGTTCCGGCACCACGGTGCAGGACGTGAACAAGCTCCTGAAGATGCATCAGGAAATGGCCACGGCGATGAAGAAGATCAAGAAGATGGGTGGCATCAAGGGCATGATGGCCATGCTCGGCAAGGGCGGCCTCGGCGGCCTGGGCAATGCGCTGGGCGGTCCGCAGATGGGCGATATGCTCAACAAGGCGGGCGGCGGTGGCGGCCTGCCGGGCATCGGCGGCATGGGCGCGGGCGGCGGCAAGCTGCCCGAGGGCATGCCGAAACTGCCCCCCGGCTTCGAAAATCTTCTGAAGAAGAAATAACCCCCGCGCCGGACGGAATGCCGGTGGATTTGAACGTTTTAACTCAAGGACTGAAATATGGCTCTCAGCATTCGTCTGTCGCGTGGTGGCTCGAAGAAGCGCCCTTACTACCGCATCGTGGTGGCAGACGCTCGTGCACCGCGCGACGGCAAGTTCATCGAGAAGATCGGCAACTACAACCCGCTCCTCGCCAAGGACAATGACCAGCGCGTGCAGCTCGACGCCGAGCGCGCCAAGCACTGGCTGGCCAATGGCGCGCAGCCGACCGACCGTGTCGCCCGCTTCCTGGACGCCGCCGGCGTTCGTGAGCGCGCCGCTCGCAACAACCCGAACAAGGCGAAGCCGGGCGAAAAGGCCACCGAGCGCGCCGAAGAGCGCGCCGAGAAGCTGAAGGCCGCGCAGGAAGCCGCCAACGCTCCGGCCGAAGAGACCGCCGAGGCCTAATGGCTTTCGGCTTTGCGCTGCCTCGGTCGATCGCGATCGGGGCAGCGCAAGGCACCGGATACGGGGTCATGCGTTTCTTCAGGTCTAATGGCTTCAGGAGATATGCGCATGACCCCGCCGACCGAACCCGATCCCCGGACCGCACCCGACGATCATGACGACGCGACCAACCAAGGCGTCTCCGCGCCAGACCCCGCCGAAGGCGGAGACGACGCCCCCAACGGGGACGGCAACTCGCCCAACGGGTGAGCCGAGCGTCACGCTGGCCGTCATCATCGGCGCGCACGGCATTACGGGCGAGGTTCGGCTCAAGGTCTTCGCCGACGACCTGTCGGACTATCGCTCGTTCAATGACGGCGCGCTGACGCTGAAGTCGGCGCGCGATGGCTCGAACGGCGTCATTGCACGCTTTGCCGAAGTTACAGACCGCAACGCCGCCGAGGCGCTTCGCGGCACGGAACTGACAGTGCCGCGCTCCGCCCTGCCTCCGCTGGAGGAGGGCGAATATTATCATGCCGACATTATCGGGCTGTCCGCCATTGCCAGCGATGGCGAGGAACTGGGCCATGTCGCGTTGATCGAGAATTTCGGCGCTGGCGATGTGCTGGAAATCGAACGCCCCGATGGCCGCCGGTTCATGGTGCCGATGAATGCGCAGGCCGTACCCGAATGGGATCAGGACCGCCTGATCGTGGACCGCGCCTTTATCGCCTGATCGTCGACTGCTCGTTCAGCAGATTGCGGATCGTCGTGGCCGCGACCCCGGCCTCACCCATGGCGTGGCTGATTTGATCCAGCCCTTTTACCACATCCCCTGCCGCGAACAGGCCGGGCACCGACGTCCGCTGATGGTCGTCGACTTCCAGGCATCCGCTCGGGTCCGCTTTCGCACCCGCCGACACCGCCAGTTCCGACCGGATGCGCGAGCCCATCGCCGGATAGACGCTGTCGAAGCGCATCCGCCCATTCGCCGTATCAAGCGCGATTTGATCGCCTTCGATGGCCCAGCCGCCGCAGGGGCCGTCGATGCGCGCCACGCCAGCTTCGTCCAAAGCCTTGGCGCATTGGGGGTCGAGCTCATGTGCGGCATCGGGCGCGATCAGCGTTACGTCTTGGGTAAACCCGCGCAGGAACAGCGCCTCGCGCATGCCATGGTCGCTGGTGCCGATGACGCCGACACGCTTGTCGGTGACCTCATAGCCGTCACAGACCGGGCAATAGCGGATCAGTCCCCGCTCCAGCGCCGGGTCGTGCACCTCGGGCAGGAGCTTGCGGGGGCGGTGATTGACCACGCCCGTGGCGAGGAGGACGGTTCGGGTGCGATACTCCGCCTCATCGGTGACAACGCGGAAATGGCCGTTTTCGGGTTGGATCGCCGAAACCCGGTGCGGCGTGCAATGCGCGCCGTAGCGGCGGGCCTGATCGTGCATCCGCGCCAGGAGCGCCTTGCCGCTGATGCCTTCGGGGAAACCGGCATGATTATGGGTACAGGGGATCATCGCCGCCCGGCTCGATCCGCTGTCGAACATATGGATGCGCAGGTGATAGCGCGCCAGATAAATCGCGGCCGTCAGCCCGGCGGGGCCCGCCCCGATGATGATGCAATCGTCCATGGCGGGGGCAAAGCTCCAGACGGCGCAACGTTCCTTGGCATTTTCCGGTGCGTGATGTATATACATGGCGTATATACGGAGTCGTTATGGGCAAGGATTATCAGGCAAAGGTCTTCCGATCGGGCAACTCACTGGCGCTTCGCCTGCCCGCCGCCTTGGGCTTGGCCGAAGGAACGGAGATGACCCTGCGCGAGGAACAGGGGCGCTATGTGTTCGAGCCCGTCCAGGCCCCGCGCAAGACGATCGATCTGACCGGCATCGCAGGCTCTATGCCGTGGCTGAAGCCGATCGATAGGGACGAGCGAGAATTTGACGATCCTGAACGGCCTTGGCACCTGCTGAACGACAAGAACGCATAAGGTCGTGCGTTATCTGATCGACACCAACTGCTGCATTTTCCTGTTTGCCGGAGAGTATCCGGCACTGCTGCAACGTGTCGCCGCGACACCGGTGGGCGAGATCGGCTTGTCCAGCATCGTCTTTGCCGAACTGGCACTGGGTGTTCGGAACGGTAAGCCGCCGTTAGAGCGGCAATTGGAGCAGTTGGCGACGCAGATGCCGATCCTGCCATTCGACGAAGCGGCGGCGCGCTGCTATGCGACCCTTCCGTTTCGACGCGGACGGTTCGACCGGCTGCTCGGTGCCCATGCGCTGAGCCTGGGCAGCACCGTCATCACCGATAACGAAGCCGACTTCGCCGACATTCCCGGCCTGACTATCGAGAACTGGACGCTGTGACCTTTCGCGCAACGATATTGACGCTCTATCCGGAGATGTTTCCCGGACCTTTGGGCCATTCGCTGGCGGGGCGAGCGCTGCGCGAGGATCGCTGGGCGCTGGAGACAGTGCAGATCCGCGATTTCGCCAACGACAAGCATCGCTCGGTCGACGATACCCCGGCGGGCGGCGGCGCGGGCATGGTGCTGCGTGCCGATGTGCTGGCGGCGGCGGTCGATTCGGTCGCCGACGACCGGCCCGTGCTGGCGATGACGCCGCGTGGGTCTCCGCTCACCCAGCCGCGTGTTCGCGAAATCGCGGCGGGACCGGGCGTCACCGTGCTGTGCGGCCGGTTCGAGGGCTTTGACGAACGCCTGTTCGAGGCGCGCGGCATCGAACAGGTGTCGATCGGCGACTATATCCTGTCGGGCGGCGAGATGGGCGCGCTGGTGCTGCTCGACGCTTGCGTTCGGCTGCTTCCCGGCGTAATGGGCGCGGCTTCCAGTGGAGTCGAGGAAAGCTTCGAAAGCGGCCTCCTCGAATATCCGCAATATACCCGACCTGCTGAGTGGGAAGGGCGCACGATCCCTGAAGTGCTGCGATCGGGGGATCATGCGAAAATCGCAAGATGGCGTCATGCCAGGGCTTGCGAGGATACACGGTCAAGGCGGCCAGACCTTTGGGAACGTCATGAGGGCGTTCGGGTCGGTCGCCCTCTGGCGCGCGGCGACGATTGAGGAATGAAGTCATGAACGTGATCCAGCAGATCGAAGCTGAGCAGATCGCCAAGTTCAACGAGACGAAGAAGATCCCGGAATTCCGCCCCGGCGACACGCTGAAGGTCGGTGTGAAGGTCGTCGAAGGCGAGCGCACCCGCGTCCAGTTCTATGAGGGCGTCTGCATCGCCCGCTCGAACAAGGGCATGGGCTCGTCGTTCACCGTCCGCAAGATCTCCTTCGGTGAGGGCGTGGAGCGCGTTTTCCCGCTCTACTCGCCGAACGTCGACTCGATCGAAGTGGTTCGTCGCGGCGCCGTGCGTCGTGCGAAGCTCTATTACCTGCGTGGTCGCACCGGCAAGTCGGCGCGTATCGCCGAGCGTCGCGATCCGCGTCCGGCCAAGGGCACCGCAGCCGCCGAGTAATCGGTGCAGCGGACCGTCCAGCGGTTCGACAGGGAAGGGGCGGTGGCATCAAGTGGTGCCGCCGCCCTTTTTCTTTTCCGATCCTCCGGCCTGCCGGGCCAGAATGACTGTTCCCCCGTTCAGCCTGAGCGAAGTGCGGAAAGAAGCGATCACCCCCCGAAATTGTACAGCCACATCTTGGGCTCCTTGGTCGGCTGCGGCTTGCCGTCCAGTCGCTTGGCGTTGATCAAGGTGACGGGCTTGAAGATCATCTGCCCCTTCATCGCGTCTTGTCCACCGCCCGAGGGTTTGGCGAGAATCTTCTTCACCGTGTCCATCCCTGCGATCACGCGTCCGAATGCGGCATAGCCGTCATAGCCCGGCCGCGCGTCCATGCCGGGGGTCGGCCCGACGGTGATGAAGAAATTGCCGCCCGCCGAGGACGGTGTCGTCCCCCGCGCCATCGAGATGGTGGCGTCGAGATGCTTGATCCCGGTCTGGCTCGTCTTCTCCAGCGGGAAGGGAGGCAGGATGCGCCGCGCATCGGTGCGGATGCCGCCCTGCACGAAGCCCTTTTTTGGGTCGCGCTTGTCCCGCGCCGCGCGGTAGAAGCTGGTGCCGTCGAACCGCCCGTCATCGACATAGGCAAGGAAATTCCGGCTCGTCGCAGGCGCATGGCGCGTGTCGAGCGCGACGACGATGGGGCCTTCGGACGTATTGAGCCGCACCCGGACGGTGCCGGGGCGGGGAACGTTCTGATTGGCGGGCGTAGCGGCGGTCAGCAGGGCGAGCAGCGGGAGCAGGCGGTTCATCCGGTGGCAAATATCGCCCTTGAGCGCGATTGTGGAGCCCAAAGCCATCGGATGCGCCGAGCGGGAGCACCGATCAGGTGGTCAGATCGCGCGTGAAGAACTGATTATATGGGCTCGGCTCATAATCGGCAAAGGCGTCGCAGGATCGGAAGCCCGCGCTGCGATAGAGCGAAATGGCGGGCTGGTATGGCGGCGTGGTTCCCGTTTCCAGGCTGATTCGATGATAATCGCGGCGCTGCGCCTCCGCGATGACATGGTTGAGCAGCGCACGGCCGATACCCAGACCCAGAAAGCCGGGCGCGATCCGCATCGATTTTACCTCGCCATGTCGGGCGTCCAATTGCTTCAGCGCGCCGAAACCGGCCAGTGCGGGGCCGTGCCAGATCGTCCAGAACGAAATGCAGGGATCGGCCAGCGCGGAGGCGTCAAGCGCGAAAGAAAATTCCTCCGCCCCGCTGCGCATATCGCGCAGGTGATAGGCGAGCAGGTCTGCGACATGTGGCGCAGTCGGATCGTCGAGGCGAATATCCATGACACTCCCTTGGCCCCCGACGCACGAATGGCGAGTGGCAGTGCAGCCTATCGCGGTTCAGGCGGGCGCAACATGGCCTATTCGACAAAAAGCCGTCGACCTGGCGGTCGACGGCTTTGCGCATTCGTTTCGAAATGACCCTTACTGGTCGAGGAAGCTGCGCATCTTGCGGCTGCGGCTGGGGTGCTTCAGCTTGCGGAGCGCCTTGGCCTCGATCTGGCGGATGCGTTCGCGGGTGACCGAGAATTGCTGGCCCACCTCTTCCAGCGTGTGATCGGTGTTCATGCCGATACCGAAGCGCATGCGCAGCACGCGCTCTTCGCGCGGCGTCAGGCTGGCCAGGACGCGAGTGACCGTTTCCTTCAGGTTCGCCTGGATCGCCGCGTCCACCGGGATGACCGCGTTCTTGTCCTCGATGAAGTCGCCGAGGTGGCTGTCTTCCTCGTCGCCGATCGGCGTTTCGAGCGAGATCGGTTCCTTGGCGATCTTCATCACCTTACGGACCTTCTCCAGCGGCATGGAGAGGCGCTCGGCCATCTCTTCCGGGGTCGGTTCGCGGCCCTGCTCGTGCAGGAACTGGCGGCTGGTGCGGACCAGCTTGTTGATCGTTTCGATCATATGGACCGGGATGCGGATGGTCCGCGCCTGGTCCGCGATCGAGCGGGTGATCGCCTGACGAATCCACCAGGTGGCGTAGGTCGAGAATTTGTAACCGCGGCGATATTCGAACTTATCGACCGCCTTCATCAGGCCGATATTGCCCTCCTGGATCAAATCCAGGAACTGCAGGCCGCGATTGGTGTATTTCTTGGCGATCGAGATGACGAGGCGGAGATTCGCCTCGACCATTTCCTTCTTGGCGATCCGCGCCTCGCGCTCGCCCTTCTGCACCATGTTCACGATGCGGCGGAATTCGGTCAGCGCCATGCCGGTCTGCTGCGAGATGTCGGCAATCTCGCTGCGGATGCGGTCGACGGTGGCGGCTTCGTTGGTGGCGAAGTTGCCCCACTTCTTGTCGACGCCGCGCACGGTATCAAGCCAGTTCTCGTCCAGCTCGTGACCCAGATAGCGGTCGAGGAAGTCCTTGCGGTTGACCTTGTGGCGCTCGGCCAGGCGCAGCATCTGGCCGCCCAGCGCGGTCAGGCGGCGGTTATAGGCATAGAGCTGGTCGACCAGGAACTCGATCTTGGCGTTGTGGAACTGAACGCTCTCGACCTCGGCGGTCAGCTCTTCGCGCAACTTGTGATACTTGCGCTCCTCGGCCGCCGACAGCTCGCCGCCCAGCGCCATGGACTCCAGGCGCTGCTGCTGAATCTTCGAGAATTTCTTGTAGATCGCGGTGATATTGGCGAACTTCTCCAGCGCCTGCGGCTTGAGCGTCTCCTCCATCTGGGCGAGGCTGAGGGTGTTGTCCTCTTCCTCATCCTCGGCGCGGGGCCCGCGACGTTCGCCGCCCTCGCCGTCCTCGTCATCGACGGACGGCTCTTCGGGCTCTTCTTCTTCCTTGAACTGCGGACCGGCGTTCTTGGCGCTGATCTCGCCATTGTCGTCCTCGTCCTCCTCGCCCAGATTTTCCGGGCCGGCGTCCTTGGACAGCATGGCGTCGAGATCGAGGATCTCGCGCAGCTGCATCGTGCCTTCGTTCAGCGCGGTCGACCAGTCGATGATCGCGTTGAAGGTGATCGGGCTTTCGCACAGCCCCAGGATCATCGTGTCGCGACCCGCCTCGATCCGCTTGGCGATGGCGATTTCGCCCTCGCGGCTCAGCAGTTCGACCGCGCCCATCTCGCGCAGGTACATGCGGACCGGATCGTCGGTGCGATCGACGGTTTCCTTCTTCTTGGCCTCAGGCTGCGGGCCGCCATCGGAATCGCTGTCCGTGGCCTCGGCGTCGTCGGCCTCTTCCTCGGACTCGCCGTCCTCGCCCTGCTCTTCATTTTCGACGATATTGACGCCCATCTCGTTGAGGGCGGCCATGATATCCTCAAGCTGGTCGGAGGACATCTGGTCCTGCGGCAGCGCTTCGTTCAGCTGGTCGTATGTGATGTAGCCGCGCTTCTTGGCGCGCGCGATCAGCTTCTTGATCGACGCCTCGTTCAGGTCGATCAGCGGCGCATCGCCCGTTTCCGTGGTATCGGTCGTATCCGCCGCCATATTCGCCTTCGCCATCAAATGCCCTCAGGGTTCCGTGCCCGGCCTCTGTCACACCGCTCGCAGGTGATGCAAGCGGGTGAGGGGGCCATGCGTAATTTTCCAGTGCGGGCGTGGGTCGCCCAATATGCCCCAGATATGGGGCGGGAGAGGTGCTGTATCAAGCGGCCTCCCCGGCTTGCTTTTCCGCCAGATCTCGTGCCGCCTCCAGCCAGCGATAGAGTTCGTCCAGCGATTGCGCGTGCGCCGCATGGCACCGCGTCTGTTCGGCGAAGCGATCCTCGGTCATGTCGGTCTGGAACGCCTGCACCGCGCGCTCACGATTGGCGCGGGTCTCGCTTTCCTCCAGCATGACCTCGATGATCTTTTCCAGATCTCGGACCGCAATGGCGGGATCGCTGGCCTTGCTGAAGAAACTGAACGCCAGGTCGCGGGTATAGTCGCGCGCGTCGATCGGGTGGACGTCGGTGGTCGCCATGATCTGTTCGATCAGGCTTTCGGCCTCCGCCGCATCCTTGCGGGACAGATGCGGATCGTTGACCGCCGCGTCGAGCAAATGGTGCCGCCAGTCGTTGAGATAGCGGTCGCCCATGTCCAACCGGCTGATCTCGTCCATATAGCGGCACAGGACATGCGGATAGCGCATCAGGCCGAGCAGGACCGCCCGCTTCAGGCTGTATTCAACCCCGCGCCCGACATGGCGATTGGCCTCGGCCACCGCCTGGTGCACCGCCGCCGCATTGACCCGGCGGATGCCGAAGATGTCGAAATAGCGCGACATCATCGCGCGCTTGTACTCGTAGGCGAGATCCTTGTGCGGGATCTGCTGCGCCAGTTCCTCCAGCCGCTGCTTCAGCGCGGCGCGGCCCTCGGGCGTGTCGGTCTGGGCCTGGGCGATCTCCGACTGCCAGAGCAGGTCACTAAGCGGCGTCGCCCGGGTCAGCACCGCCTCGAATCCCGCCGCGCCCTTTTCCTGGACCAGATCGTCGGGGTCCTGCCCCTGGGGCAGCGTGACGAAGGACAGGCTCTTACCCGGCTGGAGCAGGGGCAGCGCGCGGTGCGCGGCACGGATCGCGGCCTTCTGCCCCGCCGCATCGCCGTCAAAGCACAGCGTCGGCACATCGACCATCCGCCACAGCCGCTCCAGCTGATGCTCGGTCAGCGCGGTCCCGAGCGGCGCGACCGCTTCCTCGATCCCGGCCTGGGCGAGGGCGATCACGTCCATATAGCCCTCGACCACCAGCACGCGGCTGGACTTGCGCACGGCGGGTGCCGCGCGGTCGAGATTGTAGAGCGTGCGCCCCTTGTCGAAGAGCGGGGTATCGGGGGAGTTGAGATATTTCGGCTCGCCCTCGCCGATGATCCGGCCGCCGAACGCGATCACCCGGCCGCGTGCGTCGCGGATCGGGATCATCAACCGGCCGCGGAACCGGTCATACGGGTCCTTGCCGTCGACCTTGATGAGCAGCCCGCACTCGATCAGTGCCGGGTCGCCATAGTCCTTGAGGGCGGCCTTCAGCTTGCCCCGGCTGTCGGGCGCGAAGCCCAGGCCGAAGGCGCGGGCCGTCTCCGGCGTGACCCGGCGGCGGTTCAGCAACTCGCGTGCGTCACCGCCCGACAGGCCGCCCAGCTGCTCGGCGAACCACGCGGCGGCATCGGCCATCGCGTCATGCAGGCCCTTGGCGCGCTCGGCCTTCTGCGCGGCGCGGCGATCCTGCGCGGGCATGTCGAGCCCGGCTACCTGCGCCAGTTCCTTCACTGCATCGATAAAGGGCAGCCCACGCTGGTCGGTCATCCAGCGAATGGCATCGCCATGCGCCGAACAGCCGAAGCAATGGTAAAAGCCCTTATCGTCGTTGACGTAGAAGCTGGGCGTCTTTTCGTTATGGAAAGGGCAGCAGCCCTTATATTCCCGGCCCGCCTTTTGCAGCTTCACCGTCTTGCCGACCAGGGCCGACAGACTGGTGCGAGCACGAAGCTCGTCAAGGAATTGCGGGGTCAGGCTCATGGCGTCCGCGCGATTATAATGGGTAGCGGAGCAGGGGGTTTTTGGCAAGGGGTGGGGGCTGTGCCGCGGGTCCGGGTTTGCCCTCCCCTCGGTCCCCTCCCGCCTGCGGGAGGGGATGCGTTTGTGGCGGAGGGCAATCCTCTCCGTCGAGCGCTACAGGCTCCCCTCCCGCAGGCGGGAGGGGCTGGGGGAGGGCTTCTCCGCGAGCGCACGCTCGATGGTCGCGACGACGCCTTCCAGATTGCCCAAGACGTCGTTGTTCCAGAAGCGGATGACGCGCCAGCCTTGTTTTTCGAGGTGGCGGGTGCGGGCATCGTCATAAGCGGCTCGGCCGTTGTGTTGGCCGCCGTCCACTTCGACGATCAGCCTTTCCGATCGCGCGGCGAAGTCGGCGATGTATGGGCCGATCGGCACTTGCCGGTTGAAGCGGACGCCCGTGATCTGGCGTCTCGAAAGCGCCCGCCATAATCTTCGCTCGGCATCGGTCGGGTTGAGGCGCAATTCCCGCGCTTTTCTCGTCGGGCGGTTTTCGCGGAAAGGCCGCGGGCTCTCCCCTCGGTCCCCTCCCGCTTGCGGGAGGGGATGCGCTTGTGGCGGAGGGCAATCCTCTACACCAAGCGTGACAGGCTCCCCTCCCGCAGGCGGGAGGGGCTGGGGGAGGGGACACCGCTCGCGATCTTGCCGATCCACCAGCCCCACTTCCCCCACTCAAATCACGCCAGCGCCGCCTTCACCAACCCGCTCGCCTTGCTCATATCCAGCACCGCCGCATGCCGCGCCTTGAGCTCGGCCATGACGCGCCCCATGTCCTTCATGCCCGACGCCCCGATCTCGGCTTTGATCGCCTCGATCGCGGCCTTGGTCTCCTCCTCGGTCAACGTCTGCGGCAGGAAGCGCTCGATCACCGCGACCTCCGCCTTTTCGGCATCGGCCAGTTCCTGGCGGCCGCCCTGTTCGTACATCGCGATCGATTCGCGGCGCTGCTTGACCATCTTTTGCAGCACTTCGATCACGACCATGTCGTCATCGGCGGGCGCGTCGCCGGTGCGGAGTTCGATGTCGCGGTTCTTGATGGCGGCCTGGATCAGGCTGATCGCCGCGCGGCTTTCCTTGTCGCCCGCTTTCATGGCGGCCACCTGCGCGGCCTTGATGTCGTCGCGAATCATGTTTTTTCCGTCTTGTCTGAAAGGCGGGGACGATAGCCGATGGAACCAATTCCGTGAACCGGTTGACGCGAACGCCCGATGGCCCTAGCGGACGCCACTTAGCGACATTGCAGACATTTTAGCAGGAGTGCCCGCCGATCATGGCCGACGCCAAGCCATTCGCCATGCCCGAAAAGCCTGAAGGCGCCACGGGCGTTCTCGTTCTGGCGAACGGAGACGTGTTATGGGGGCGCGGTTTCGGCGTCGAGGGTGATGCCGTCGGAGAGGTGTGTTTCCACACCGCGATGACCGGCTATCAGGAGATCATGACCGACCCGTCCTTCGCGGGCCAGATCATCACCTTCACCTTCCCGCATATCGGCAATGTCGGGGCGAACCCCGACGATATCGAAGCGGACGCGCCGCACGCGCTGGGCATGATCGTCCGTGAGGACCCGACCGCCCCGTCCAACTTCCGCGCGATGGAGAACCTCGCCGGATGGATGGCGCGGCACAACCGCATCGGCCTGGCGGGCATCGACACCCGCGCGCTGACCCGCCGTATTCGTGCGGCAGGGGCTCCGAACGGCGTGATCGCGTATTCGGCCGCCGGTGAGTTCGACATCGCCGCCCTGCTCGAAAAGGCGAAGGCCTGGCCGGGGCTGGAAGGCATGGACCTCGCCAAGGACGTGTCGACCGAGCTGCATTATGGCTGGGGCGAGACGCGCGAAGGCGGGTTGTGGCGGTTGGGCTTCGGCTATGCCGGTGCCGAGGGCGAAGATCGCCCGCACGTCGTCGCGATCGATTATGGCAGCAAGCACAACATCTTCCGCAACCTGGTTCAGGCAGGCGCGAAGGTGTCGGTGGTCCCCGCCACCGCTTCTTACGAGGACGTGATGGCGCTGAACCCGGACGGCATCTTCCTGTCCAACGGCCCCGGCGATCCGGCGGCGACGGGCGAATATGCGGTGCCGGTGATCCGCCAGTTGCTCGACACGGGCAAGCCGCTGTTCGGTATCTGCCTGGGCCACCAGCTTCTCGGTCTGGCGGTCGGTGCCAAGACCACCAAGATGCACCAGGGCCATCGCGGCGCGAACCACCCGGTCAAGCGCCTGTCCGACGGTCTGGTCGAGATCACCAGCATGAACCACGGCTTCGCGGTCGAGCGCGAGACGCTGCCCGCGAACGCGCGCGAGACGCATGTGTCGCTGTTCGACGGGTCGAATGCGGGTCTGGAACTGACCGACCGCCCGGCCTTCTCGGTCCAGTATCACCCCGAAGCCTCGCCGGGCCCGCAGGACAGCTTCTATCTGTTCGAGCGGTTCGTGGGGTCGCTTCGGAAATGAGGTTCGTGGCTTCCGCCGTTGCCCTGATCGCGTCTGCCATGCTGGCCGGATGCGCAGGGCAATCAGGAGGAATGCCGCTTCTTACTCCAAAGGTATTTGCCCGTGCCGCTGCGAAATGTGGGGTCGTCACGACCCATGTCTCCCGCAGGCGGAAGGGCAGGATCCCTTACGCGTCCTATAAAATCCTCGGCCCTGCCGGGGAGGTGCGCTCGGATGACGGAAAAAGCCGAGCCTGCCTGACGGACGCACTTCGCGGCTATCGATACGATTATCTGGGTGAGCAGTTTCCAGACACCTAGCACTGTGACGACAGCCCTATCCTGCATTCCTTTTAAATGGTCATCGCCCAATGCCAAAACGCACCGACATCTCCTCCATCCTCGTCATCGGCGCTGGTCCGATCGTCATCGGTCAGGCGTGTGAGTTCGACTATTCGGGCACGCAGGCGATCAAGGCCCTGAAGGAAGAGGGCTATCGCATCGTCCTGGTCAATTCCAACCCGGCGACGATCATGACCGATCCCGAGCTGGCCGACGCGACCTATGTCGAGCCGATCACGCCCGCCGTCGTCGCCAAGATCATCGAGAAGGAGCGCCCCGACGCGGTCCTGCCGACCATGGGTGGCCAGACCGCGTTGAACACCGCGCTGGCGCTGTTCCATGACGGCACGCTGGAGAAGTTCGGCGTCCAGATGATCGGCGCCGATGCCGAGGCGATCGACAAGGCCGAGGACCGTCAGAAGTTCAAGGTCGCGATGGAAAAGATCGGGCTGGAATCGGCCCGCTCGGCGATCGCGCATTCCGAGAAGGAAGCGCTGGAGGGGCTGGAGAAGGTCGGCCTGCCCGCCATCATCCGCCCCAGCTTCACGCTGGGCGGCACCGGCGGCGGCGTCGCGTACAACCGCGAGGAATTCATCGCGATCGTCCGCGCCGGGCTCGACGCTTCGCCGACGACCGAGGTGCTGATCGAGGAATCGCTCCTCGGTTGGAAGGAATATGAGATGGAGGTCGTGCGCGATCGCAACGACAATTCCATCATCATCTGCTCGATCGAGAATATCGATCCGATGGGCGTCCATACCGGCGACTCGATCACCGTCGCGCCCGCGCTGACCCTGACCGACAAGGAATATCAGATCATGCGCAACGCCAGCCTGGCGGTGCTGCGTGAGATCGGCGTGGAGACGGGCGGCTCGAACGTGCAGTTCGCGGTCAATCCGAAGGACGGCCGCCTGATCGTCATCGAGATGAACCCACGCGTGTCGCGTTCCTCGGCGCTGGCGTCGAAGGCGACCGGCTTCCCGATCGCCAAGGTCGCGGCCAAGCTGGCGGTCGGCTATACGCTGGACGAGATTGAGAACGACATCACCGGCGCGACCCCGGCCTCGTTCGAGCCGACGATCGACTATGTCGTCACCAAGATCCCGCGCTTCGCCTTCGAGAAGTTCAAGGGTTCCGAGCCCGTCCTGTCGACCGCGATGAAGTCCGTCGGCGAGGTGATGGCGATCGGCCGCAACATCCACGAGTCCATGCAAAAGGCGTTGCGCGGTCTGGAGACGGGCCTGAGCGGCTTCAACGATGTCGAGCATCTGGTCGGCGCGCCTCGTGCCGAGATCGAGGCGGCGCTGGCCAAGGCGACCCCCGACCGGCTGCTGGTCGCGGCGCAGGCGCTGCGCGAAGGTTTCACCGTCGCCGAGGTCCATGCGATCGCCAAATACGATCCCTGGTTCCTGGAGCGGATCGCGGAGATCGTCGCGGCCGAGGCCGAGGTCATGCAGAACGGCCTGCCGCAGGATGCGGCGGGGATGCGCCGCCTGAAGGCGATGGGCTTCTCCGACAAGCGGCTGGCCTATCTGGCGCTCCAGTCGGCGAACCTGCGCGGCATGGATCGCGGCATCGCGCGTGGCTCGGGCCTGATCCACGAGGTCGTCAAGATGATGACCGGCGGCGTCACCGAGCAGGAGGTGCGCGAGCATCGCCAGAAGCTGGGCGTGCGTCCGGTCTTCAAGCGGATCGACACCTGCGCGGCCGAGTTCGACGCCAAGACGCCCTATATGTACTCGACCTACGAAGCCCCGACCTTCGGCGAGCCCGAGGACGAGGCGGTGCCGAGCGACCGTAAGAAAATCGTGATCTTGGGCGGCGGTCCGAATCGGATCGGGCAGGGCATCGAGTTCGACTATTGCTGCTGCCACGCCTGCTTCGCGCTGGCGGATGCGGGCTATGAGACGATCATGGTCAACTGCAACCCGGAGACGGTCAGCACCGACTATGACACCTCGGACCGGCTGTATTTCGAGCCGCTGACCGCCGAGGACGTGCTCGCCATTCTCGATGTCGAGAAGTCGAAGGGCGAGCTGGTCGGCGTGATCGTGCAGTTCGGCGGCCAGACTCCGCTGAACCTCGCCCGCGCGCTGGAATCGGCGGGTATCCCGATCCTGGGCACCAGCCCCGACGCGATCGACCTGGCCGAGGACCGCGAGCAGTTCGCGGCGCTGGTCGACAAGCTGAAGCTGCACCAGCCGCGGAACGGCATCGCGCGCAGCCGCGAGGAAGCGCTGGTCGTCGCCGAGCGTGTCGGCTATCCGGTGCTGATGCGCCCCAGCTTCGTGCTGGGCGGTCGCGCCATGGAGATCGTCGACGGCCCGCAGCAGCTGGAGGATTATATCCAGACGGCGGTGAAGGTGTCGGGCGACGCCCCGGTCCTGATCGACCAGTATCTGCGCGACGCGATCGAGGTGGACGTGGACGCGATCTGCGACGGCGACCAGGTCGTCGTGGCGGGCGTGCTCCAGCATATCGAGGAAGCCGGCGTCCATTCGGGCGACTCCGCCTGCTCGCTGCCGCCCTATAGCCTGTCGGCCGAGATCATCGCCGAGATCGAGCGTCAGGCCGAAGCGCTCGCGCGCGGCCTGAACGTGCGCGGCCTGATGAACATCCAGTTCGCGGTGAAGGACGGCACGGTCTACCTCATCGAGGTCAACCCGCGCGCCAGCCGCACCGTACCCTTCGTCGCCAAGGCGATCGGCACGCCCATCGCCAAGATCGCCGCGCGCGTCATGGCGGGCGAGAAGCTGGCCGACCTGCCGCAGATCGACCGCCACATCAATTATTACGCGGTCAAGGAAGCGGTCTTCCCGTTCGCGCGCTTCCCCGGCGTCGATCCGGTACTGTCGCCGGAAATGAAGTCGACCGGCGAAGTCATGGGCATCGACCCCGACTTCACCACGGCCTTCGCCAAGTCGCAGCTGGGGGCGGGCACCGTCCTGCCGACCGAGGGTGCGGTCTTCATCAGCGTGAAGGACGGCGACAAGGAACAGATCGTTCCCGCCGCCCGGATGCTGTCGGAGGCGGGCTTCGCCATCGTCGCCACGGGGGGCACCGCCGATTATCTCGACCGCGCAGGCGTGACGGTCGAGAAGATCAACAAGGTGGCGCAGGGACGGCCGCATATCGTCGACCGGATCAAGGACGGCGGCATCACCCTGATCTTCAACACGACCGAGGGGTGGCAGAGCCTGAAGGACTCCAAGCCGATCCGCGAGGCCGCGCTGGGTCAGAAGATTCCGTACTTCACCACGGCGCCCGCCAGCGTCGAGGCGGCGAAGGCGATTGCGGCGTCGGCGACCCGTGGTCTTGAAGTACGTCCCCTGCAATCCTACTATTCGCGTTCGCACAACTGATCCCGACATGAGAACATGATGTGCTGGCGGACCGCTCTCCCGGTTTGGGAGGGCGGTCCGTACCGGGAATGCGTAAGAATTGGGGACTAGGAATATGGCGACCGTCGAAAAGATGCCGATGCTCCAGGAGGGCTATGACAAGCTCACCCAGGACCTGCGGCGTCTGAAAGAAGAGCGGCCGCTGATCGTCGACGCGATCGAGGAAGCGCGTGCACACGGCGACCTGTCCGAAAACGCCGAATATCATGCGGCCAAGGAACGGCAGGGTCAGGTGGAGGCGACGATCGCCGACATCGAGGACAAGCTGAGCCGTGCGCAGATCATCGATCCGAAGGATCTGTCGGGCGACAAGATCGTGTTCGGCGCGACCGTCACGCTGCTCGACGAGGACGACAAGCCGGTCAAGTATCAGATCGTCGGCCAGACCGAGGCGGATGCCAAGACCGGCCGCATCAGCTACAACTCGCCGCTCGGCCGTGCGCTGATCGGGCGCAAGCTGGACGAAGAGGTCGAGGTGACGGTGCCGTCGGGCGACCGTTATTACGTCGTCAGCAAGATCGAGTTCATCTGATCCGATGAACTGGGCAGCGGCACGGGCCACGACGGCCATCGCGGTCGTCACGGCGGCCGTGTCGCTGATCCTCATCCTCACCGGCATGGTGCCGGATGCGGCGGTGGCGGGCGGCTTCATACCGCTGCGCTTCGAAGGTGCGGTGCTGCCGCCCGATTTCGGCTTTGCGGTGCCGACGCTGCTGACCCCGCTCAGCGCGACGCTGATCCATGGCGGGTTCGCGCATATCGCCTTCAATCTGGTGATGCTGGTCTATTGCGGCGCGCAGACCGAACGCGCGCTGGGGCCGCGTGGCATCGCCATCCTGTATGTCGTGGGCGCCTATGCCGCCGCGATGGCGCAATATTTCCCCGATCCTGCCTCGCCCATGCCGATGATCGGCGCGAGCGGTGCGATCTCGGCCATTGTTGGCGCCTATGCGCTGCTGTTCGGGCGGCGGCGTGCGACCAAGGGTATCGCCGGGCTGTCGGCGGAGTTCACCCATGTCCTGTGGCTGGCGGCGGGCTGGATCGGTATCCAACTGCTGCTCGGCTATGCGGGCATGGGGATGGGCGCGATCGCGGTCGCCGCGCATATCGGCGGGTTCATCGCCGGGCTGGTCTTTGCCAAGCCGTTGCTGCTGTGGCGTTATCGTAACGCCTGAAGCGAAGGCTACTCCACCCTCCGTTCCGCCTGAGCGAAGTCGAAGCCCATGCCCCGACCTCGCCCAAAGTCCGATCAGTCGAGCGTCGGTTCCAGCAGGCGGTGCAGGTGCACGACCACGAACTTCATCTCGGCATCGTCGACGGTGCGCTGCGCGGCGGCGCGCCAGGCTTTTTCGGCGCTGGCATAGTCGGGAAATACGCCGACCACTTCCAGCCCGGCGGGATCGACGAAATCGAGGGTCTGCGGGTCGCTGACGCGGCCGCCGAACACGAGGTGCAGCTTGCTCATGGTGTCTCCTGAGGATTTGCGCTTTCCCCTAGCGGCAAGTGCGCCACGATTGAAGACGCTCTTTCGCAGCTGCAACGCTTTGTCATGGTCATTGGCAGCCGCCGTCGATCCATCCTAGGGGATAGGCCATGACCGATATGCACCATTCCTCTTACGACATCGTTATCGTCGGCACCGGCCATGCGGGTGCGCAAGCCGCCATCGCGCTGCGTCAGGAAGGGTTTGGGGGCACGATCGCGATGATCGGCGAAGAGGCTTGGCCGCCCTATGAACGCCCGCCGCTGTCCAAGGAGTATCTGGCCGGGGACAAGCCGTTCGAGCGTATCCTAATCCGTCCCGAGCGTTTCTGGGATGAGCGCGCGATCACGCTGCGGCTGGGCGAGCAGGTCGTCGCGGTCGATGCCGAGGCACGGTGCCTGACCACCGCGGCGGGCGCGCTGATCGACTATGGAACGCTGATCTGGGCGGCGGGCGGCCATGCCCGGCGACTGAACTGCGGCGGCCATGACCTGACCGGCGTGCACGGTGTCCGCACCCGCGCCGATGTCGATCGGCTGATTGCCGAACTGCCCGACGTGGCGGAGGTGGTGGTGATCGGCGGCGGCTATATCGGTCTGGAGGCCGCCGCCGTGCTGACCAAGTTCGGCAAGGCCGTCACCATCGTCGAGGCGCAGGACCGCGTGCTCGCGCGCGTGGCAGGCGAGGCCCTGTCGCGCTTCTACGAAGCCGAACACCGCGCGCATGGCGTGACGGTGCGGCTCAACGAGAGCGTGGCCTGTATCGAGGGGGATGGCCGGATCGGCGGCGTCCGACTGGCCGATGGCACGATGCTGACCGCACAGATGGCGATCGTCGGCATCGGTATCGTGCCTGCGGTCCAGCCCCTGATCGCGGCCGGAGCGGCGGGCGACAATGGCGTCGCGGTCGATGCGCAGGGACGCACCAGCCTGCCCCATATCTATGCGATCGGCGATTGCGCGGCCCATACCAACGCCTTTGCCGACGGTGCCGTCATCCGGTTGGAATCGGTGCAGAACGCCCATGATCAGGCGACGGTGGTGGCGCGCACGATCATGGGGCGCGAGGTCGCCTATCACGCGGTGCCCTGGTTCTGGTCGAACCAATATGACCTGAAGCTGCAAACGGTCGGCCTGTCGATCGGACATGACCAGGCGATCCTGCGGGGGGACCCGGCCACGCGCAGTTTCTCGGTCGTCTATCTGCGGCGGGGCCGGGTGATCGCGCTCGATTGCGTCAATGCGATGCGCGAATTCGTGCAGGGCAAGGCGCTGGTCGCCGATGGCGCCACGGTGCCGGTTGAGGCGCTGGCCGATGCCAGTCGCCCGCTCAAGACACTTTGGCCGCCCGTCGTCCCTTAAGCTTCCGAAACAAGCGCTTGCATCACGACCCTGCGCTATGTCAGACTTAATGCAAAGGTTTGCAGGAGAGGTGTGATGCGCTGGCGGAATGCGGTTCTGGCAGGGGTGGGTCTGGCTGCGCTGGCGGCGCCCGTCTCGGCGAAGGTGACGGCCCCGGCGGGCGCGAAGGTGTTCCGGCTCGACGGCGGCGGCGTCACCTATGCGATGGGGGTGGACGAAAAGGGGTACCTCCAGCCGCTTTACTGGGGATCGGTGCTGGCGGCGGGCGATCCGCTGATCTCGGGCGATCCGGTCAAGACGGGGGACCCGATCGTCCTGAAAGCGCCGGGCGAACTGTCGGGCTTCGACCCTGCGGGATCGGTTACGCTTCAGGAATATCCGGGGCAGGGCGAGGGGGTAGTCAGCGAGCCGGGCGTCAAGGCGCTGTTCGCCGACGGCAATCGCGATCTCGTCCTGAAATATCGCAGCCACAAGGCCAACGGGGAGACGCTGACCGTCGAGCTGGCCGATATTCGCCGGCCTCTGTTCGTCACCCTGACCTATACGATCGACCCTGCCACGGGCATCGTCGCCCGCTCGGCCAGGGTGCGCAACGGCGATGCGAAGCCGGTGCGGGTCGACCAGCTGGCGGCGGCGGTCCTGTCGCTGCCGGTCGGCGACGATTACCGCCTTCATTACCTGACCGGCCGCCACGCCGCCGAATGGACGCAGAAGACGGTGCCGGTCGAGGCCGCCGCGACCATATTGGAGAGCCGTCGCGGATCGACCGGCCATGGCAACAACCCCTGGTTCGCGATCGGCCGCGAAGGCCTGACCAGCGAGGAACATGGCCCCGTCTGGTACGGCGCGCTCGCCTGGTCGGGGTCGTTCCGGATCACCGTGGCGTCGGACAATCTAGGCCGGGTGCGGATCGCGGGCGGCTATAATCCCTACGACTTTTCCTGGACGCTGAAGCCGGGCGAGACGCTCGACACACCGATCTTCTATGCGGGCTATTCCGGCGACGGGCTGGGCGGGGCCTCGCGCACCTTCCACAAGTTCGAGGTCGCCAATATCCTGCCGCACGGGACCAAGGCCCGGCTCCGCCCGGTCCTCTACAACAGCTGGGAGGCAACCGCCTTCGACGTCACCGAGGCGGGGCAGATGGCGCTGGCCGAAAAGGCGGCGAAGATCGGCGTCGAGCGCTTCGTCGTCGATGACGGCTGGTTCGGCGCACGCAACAACGACAAGGCGGGCCTGGGCGACTGGACGGTCAACCCGACCAAGTTCCCCAATGGCCTGAAGCCCCTGATCGACCGAGTGAAGGGGCTGGGCATGGACTTCGGCCTGTGGGTCGAGCCCGAGATGGTCAATGTCGACAGCAACCTTTATCGCGCGCATCCCGACTGGGTGCTGAACTCCCCCGATCGGCCGCGTACCGAGGGGCGCAACCAACTGGTCCTGAACCTCGCGCGTACCGATGTCCGCGATCACCTGCTGAGCGTGCTCGACAAGCTGGTGAGCGAGAACGACATCGCCTTCCTGAAGTGGGACTATAACCGCAACTGGACCGAGGCGGGCTGGCCCGAACAGCCGGTCGCCGACCAGCAGCGCGTCTATGTCGAATATGTCCGCAATCTCTATTATATCCTGTCCGAGTTGCGGCGGCGGCATCCCAAGCTGGAGATCGAGGCTTGTTCGGGCGGCGGCGGTCGGGTGGACCTGGGCATCATCGGGCTGAACGATGAGGTCTGGCCCTCGGACAATACCGATCCCGCCGACCGGCTGACCATCCAGGACGGCTTCACCCGCGCCTATCCGGTGGCGGTCATGATGGCCTGGGTCACGGACAGCCCCAATTGGGCGAACACCCGGGTGACCAGCCTGGACTACCGGTTCCTGTCGTCGATGCAGGGCGGGCTGGGGATCGGCGCGAACCTCGACAAATGGGCCGACGCCGACTTCGCCACCGCACGCAAATGGGTCGCGGCGTACAAGACGATCCGCGAGACGGTGCAGCGCGGCGCACTCTATCGCCTGGAATCGCCCAGCGGCGACAACGCGACCTCGGCGACCATGTATGTCGGGCAGGACAAAAGGCAGGCGGTACTGTTCCAGATGCTCCACTCGTCGATGTGGCGCGACAATCCCGCCGCCATCCATGCCCAGGGGCTGGACCCGGCGCGGGTCTATACGGTGCGGATGCTCGACGGATCTTCGCGGCCAGCGGGTGTGCCCGAGCGGGCATCGGGGGCCTATTGGATGAACCGAGGCTTGCGCGCGCCGCTGAAAGGGGATTTCGTCGGCACGGCCTTCGTGTTCGAGGCGGTGGGATAGGCTTGACGGTCGCTGGGCAATCGGGTGACCCTGACTTCGGGTTAACGGGGGGTGAGTCATGAGGCGAACGATCGCGGCGGTGCTGGCGGCGGCATGTCTGGTGTCGTGCGATCAGTCGTCCGTCCGCAAGACAACCGAGAAGCTCGAGGCTTTCGATGTCCAAGAGCCAGACCCGGCTCCCGCCCCTGCGGCTGCCGGAGCGCAGATCGCCTATAGCTATACCGTTTCCTATGTTTTCGATCGGCCGACGGTCGCGCAGGTGCAGGGCGAGCAGCTCGCTTTGTGTCGTGGCCTCGGCAATGCCCGTTGTATGGTGGTGCGCTCGACCCTGCACGCGCCCGGCATCGGCGGCGGTACCAATGCCGGTGTCGCTGCCGATGTCGCTGCCGATGTCGCCGCAGGTGCCGCCGACGACGTGGCGATGCTGCTGGTCGATGCGCGCCTGGTGACGGGTTTCAACCAGCGCCTCGACGCGCTGGCCAGGGCGGGCGGTGCGCATCTGTCCGAGCGCCAGTCGACGGCCGAGGACGTGACGCGGCAGGTGATCGACGCGAATGCCAAGGTCCGCGCCAAACAGGCGCTGGCCGATCGATTGCTGACCATCATCCGCTCGGCCAAGGGCAATGTCGGCGAGCTGGTGCAGGCCGAACGCGCCTATGCGACCACGCAGGAAGAGCTGGATGCGGCGCGGCAGGAACAGGCCAGCCTGGCGCAGCGTGTCGCCATGTCGCCCGTAACGATCAACTATCGCTATGACGATCCGTCGGCGTCGCGAGGCGTGATCGCGAACAGTCTTCGGTCGGCAGGCGATACGCTGGCGAACAGCCTGGCGGCGATGATCGATGTCATCGTGGCCGCGCTGCCCTGGCTGGTCTTGGGCGGGGGGTTATGGCTGCTTATGCGTCGTATCGCGCGCAAGCGGGGCTGGCGTCGTCCGCGATGGGGGCGGAAGGCGTCCGGGGACATTTCACCGCCCACGGACGGCTGAGACCGTCTTTACGGCGTTAGCGCGCGTTCCGTATCCTCTCGGGCCTGTTCGACCAGGACGATGGTCGCGGCGCGTGCCGCCGACGCATCGGCGTCGGCGATGGCGGCGAACAGCTGGCGGTGTTCAGGCATGGAGTCGCGGGGCAGTTTGGCGCTGCGATGCTTGTAGAGCGTGGTCCAGCGGACGGCCGCCCCGATGCTGCCCGATAGGCTGATCAGCAGTTCGTTGCCCGTCGCCTCCAGGATGATGTTGTGAAACAGCTGGTCGGCGGCGCGACCCTGTTCGGTGTGGAGGCCATGGTCACCCATCGCCTCCAGCGCGGCCCCCATGCGCGACAGCTGGCGCGTGTCACGCTTGAGCGCGGCCAGTTCGGCGGCGGCGGGTTCGACGATCAGGCGGAGCTGGAACAGGCTGGTGACGAAACCGGCGGGCGGCTCTCCCTCGAACATCCAGGCGAGCAGTTCGGGATCGAGCAGGTTCCATTCCAGCCGCTCACGCACCCGCGTGCCCGCCTTGGGCTTGCTGACCACCAGCCCCTTGGCCGACAGCATCCGCAAGGCCTCTCGCACCACGGAGCGCGACATGCCGCGCTGTTCGGCGATCTCGACTTCGCCGGGCAGGGTCGATCCGGTGGGGATGCGGCCGGTCACGATGGCGACACCGATATCCCGCGCCAAGGCACTATGGGCGGGGCCGCGCCGCTTCAAGGTCGTCACTCGGTAGGGTCCTCCCCGGATCGCGGGGCCGCACCCCGTTGTTGTCAGACCATATTATGGAGAGACACGCCGAAAGGGAAGCGCAAGGCGTGGCATACATCCCGGTTGCGTCTGAAATGATACGATGTATCATGAAAGCCGCCAGTTGCCCCCGACCCCATGTCGCGGCACGATGCGGCATCCACCGATCCATGAGGGGGTCCGTTTTTCCATGCGTTTTCACTCATTTCTGCTCGCCGCCAGCGCGCTCGCCGTCCTGACGCCCGCCACCGCGCAACAGGGGCCCGCGACCGGCGCATCGCCGGTCAAGGTCGTCACCGACTCCACGGTCAGCGACATTCCCGCCCGCTTCACGCCGCCGACCAATGTCGCGGAGCGTGATTACGACAAGCGCGAGATCATGATCCCGATGCGCGACGGGACGAAGCTCTACACCGTCATCGTCGTGCCCAAGGGCGCGGTGAACGCCCCGATCGTCCTGACCCGCACGCCCTATAACGCGGCGGGCCGGGCCAAGCGGTCGGACAGCACGAAGATGATCGAGGCACTGCCGCTGGCCGACGAGGCGTTCGTCAAGGCGGGCTATATCCGCGTCTATCAGGATATTCGTGGCAAATACGGCTCGGAAGGCGACTATGTCGTGACGCGCCCCGTCATCGGCCCGCTGAACGCGACCAAGGTCGATCATGTCACCGACGCCTATGACACGATCGACTGGCTGGTAAACAAGGCGAACCTGCCCGAATCCAATGGCCGCGTCGGGATGATCGGGTCGTCCTATGAGGGCTTCACCGTCGTCATGGCGCTGTTGAACCCGCACCCCGCGCTGAAGGTCGCCGCGCCCGAAAGCCCGATGATCGACGGCTGGATGGGCGATGACTGGTTCCATTACGGCGCGTTCCGCCTCGCCAATATCGGGTGGATCGGGTCGCAGACCGGCTACAAGGGCGAGGGCAAGGCGCCACCCAGCGGCGGTTACGACGATTATGAGAATTTCCGCTACGGCTCGGCGAACGACTGGGCGAAGAAGTCGGGTTATGACCAGCTGCCCATGTGGCAGCGCGTGGTGCAGCACCCGGCCTATGACTTCTACTGGCAGGGCCAGGCGCTGGACAAGCTGCTGGCGGCCAACCCCTCCAACGTGCCGACCATCTGGGAACAGGGACTGTGGGACCAGGAGGATATGTACGGCGCCATCACCGCCTGGGAAGCGCTGAAGGCCAAGGGCAAGCTGGGCAACAACTTCCTGGTGATGGGCCCGTGGCGGCACAGCCAGATCAACCGCACCGGCACCAGCCTGGGGCCGTTCCAGTGGAATGGCGACACCGCCAGGCAGTTCCGCGAGGACATGGTCCTGCCGCTGTTCAATCAGTATCTGAAGGACGGCGCGCCCGCCAACCTGCCCAGCGCCGCCATCTACAATACCGGCGAAAATCATTGGGACAAGCTGACCCAATGGCCGCTCGCCTGCCAGAGCGGGTGCGCCGCGCCGCTGACCCCGCTCTATCTGGCAGATGACAAGGGCCTCAGCTTCGACAAGCCAGGGGTGGGCCAGGACGCCTATGTCTCCGATCCGGCCAACCCGGTGCCGCATCTGTCGCGTCCGGTGAACTTCAATGACGGCCGCTGGGGCGACTGGCTGGTCAGTGACCAGCGGCATGTCGATGGCCGCACCGATGTCGTGACCTATACCACCCCCGTCCTGACCAAGGCGGTGCGGGTGTCCGGCGCGCCGATCGCCGACCTGTTCGCGCGGACGACCGGGACGGACGGCGATTTCGTCGTGAAGATCATCGACGTCTTCCCATCCGAAAACGCGATCGACGAAAAGATGGGCGGCTATGAACTGCCGATCAGCCTCGACATCTTCCGCGGCCGCTATCGCAACAGCTTCTCCAATCCCACGGCCATTCCGGCGGGCAAGGTGCAGGAATACAAGTTCCGCCTGCCGACCGTGAACCATGTGTTCCAGCCGGGGCACCGGATCATGGTCCAGGTCCAGTCCAGCCTGTTCCCGCTTTACGATCGCAATCCGCAGACCTTCGTGCCCAATATCTTCACGGCCAAGGCGGGCGATTACCGGAAGGCGACGATCACGCTGGAACGCGGCGGCGCCAATGCCAGCCGCGTCTGGCTGCCGGTCGTACCGCTTGACCAGTCGGCGGTCGCGGCGCGCTGACCCGCCCGGGGCGGGATGACCTCCCGCTCCATGGATTTATCTGAAACGACCCTTGGAGCCACGGGCCGTTGGCGTTACGCTGACGCCCGTGGCTCTCCCCCCACCTTCATTCCCGCCTTTACCGCTGTCCGGCGAAGCGAACGGGGCGGCAGCCGCCGACCCCGCCGATGCGCAGCGTTATCTGTCGCTGGTGGTGGCGGCGACCGACCGGCTGATGGCGGCGGATGATCCCGCCGCCATGATCGACTCGCTGTTCGCGCTGATCCGCGACGAATTGCGCCTCGACGTCTTTTTCCACTTCCGCCGCGATGGTGAAGCCATCCGGCTGGAGACCGCAGGCGGCCTGACCCGGGCCGAGTGGCAGGCGGCGGCCGGTCTGGACATCGGCCCCTCCGTCTGCGGCCAGGCGATGCGTGAGCGACGCACGCTGCACCTGACCGATATCCAGACCAGTGGCGAGGAACGGACGGAGTTCGTTCGGTCGCTGGGCGTCCAGGTCTATCTGTGCATGCCGCTGCTGCACGGGGACGAGTTGTTGGGTACGCTCGGCTTCGGGCGGCGCGCGGCGCGGCCGTTCGACGAGGAGGAGCGGCGGCTGTTATTGTTGCTCTGTCATTATGCCGCGTTGGCGCAGCATCGGTTGCGGATCGAGGAGGCGCTGCGGCGCGGGCTCGATACCCAGGCGCGGTTGCTGGCCGAGCTGAACCACCGGGTCCGCAACGCGCTGCAGGTGGCGATCGGTCTTGTCTCGCATGAGGGGCGTCAGGCTCCCGATACCGGCACGCGCCGCGCGCTGATGCGGGCGGCCGAACGGTTGCAGGTGCTGGCCAGCGCGCACCGGCCGCTCTACGCCACCGCCGATCCGGGGCTGGTCGACTTGCCCGCGCTGTTCGGCGACGTGATCGTGCAGCTGCGCGGCGAAACCGGGGACATGCCGATCACGGTCGACGGCCCGGTTGCCGTGTCGATCGAGCGGGCGGTGGCGGCCGCGTTGCTGCTCGATGCGCTGATGGCGCAAGCGGCGGGGGTGCCGCACATCGGCTTTACGGTGAACGGAGCGCCGGGGAACGAAATGCTCCGTATCTCGTTTCAGGCGACCGGATGGGGACGTATCGCCGATGTGGTCGACCGGGATCGATTGGTGGTGAGGCTCTGCCATCAGTTGCGCGCGACGTTGACGAACGAGGATGATGGGTGCCTGATCTTGGTCATGCCGCATGACGGCGGCGCATACGGGGCTCGCTCCGCATCCTGACGAATGGGTCGGTGACGATCGCGACGACGAGACCCCGCTCAACCTCCTCGTTATCGAGGACGAGGCGCTGGTCGCGATGCTGGTCGAGGACGCGCTGACGCTGCACGGCCACCGCGTCATCGGCATTGCCGATACCGTCTCCGCCGCCCTGGCGATCGCGGATCAGGAGCGGCCCGACCTTGCGCTTTGCGATGTGAAGCTGGCCGATGGCGATAGCGGGCTGACGGCCGCGCAATTGCTCGCCGATCGCGGCATTCCCTGCATCTTCCTGAGCGGCAATTGTCCGGAGCGCGGCGGCCATCCGCTCGTCATCGGCTGCATCGCCAAGCCGTTTCGCGCCGGCAGCCTCGGCGCCGCCGTCCGTGCCGCGCATGTGGTGGCACAGGGCGGGCGGCCCAGCGATCCGCCCGCCGCGCTGCGTTTCTATGGCGAGCGGATCTGATCGCGGTTTTGATCGCCGGGCGAACCCTCGATCGCCTGTTCCATCTTGTCGAGGACTCGCGCGAACTGCCCGACCTCCTCGTCGTTCAGCAAGCCGAAGGCCTGGGCGATCAACGTCCGCCGCAGCGGCTCGGTCTGGCGCAGGACTTGCCGCCCGTGATCGGTGATGTCGAGCCGCTTCGCCCGCCGGTCGTCCGGGTCGGGCACGCGCACCACCAGCGAGTCGCGCTCCATCGTGTCGATCGCCTGCGTCACCGTGCGCGGCGCCAGATCGAACCAGTCGGCGACATCGGCGGCACGAACCGGCGCGTTGTTCGCAATGAAGTGGAGCATCTTGGTCCGCGCCAGCGAAGCGCCCTGCGCGGCCATCTGCCGGTCGAGAAGGCGGTGGAAACGCAGATAGATGCGGCTGTAGCGAAGCGCCAGGGTTTCATAATCGCACATAATATGAGGTAGCTCAATAAATGGTCTTGCCTTATTGTGCAAGTGCGAGCAAATGCACCATCCAGTTCTTTTGATTCCATCGACAGGGAGGCCGGTGTGGCCGACGCAAACCAAGTGAATGAGGGGCAGGACGCCGAGCGCCAGGATGCGGACGCGGCGGAGGACAAGACCCCCGTATCGCCCGCCAAGAAGCGGCGCATCCGCGTCATCCTGCTGGTCGTCGCGGCCGTCGCCGTGATCGGCGGCGTATTCTGGTACGCCAATTACAAAAGCGTCGGCCAATATATGCAGACGACCAACGACGCCTTCATCCAGGCGGATGCGGTGACGGTCGCGCCCAAGGTCTCGGGCTATGTCGACAAGGTGTTCGTCGGCGAAAACCAGAATGTCCAGGCGGGCCAGCCGCTGCTCCAGATCGATACCCGCGACTATCAGGCGCAGACCGCGCAGATTCAGGCGCAGATCGGTGTCGCCCGCGCCAATGCCGAGGGCGTTCAGGCGCAGATCAAGGAACAGCAGGCCGCGATCGACCGCGCCGAGGCCGATCTCCGCGCCGCGCAGAGCGACGCCGCCTTCGCGCAGGCCGAGGTGACGCGCTACACGCCGCTCGCCGCGTCGGGCGCCGAAAGCCGTGAGCGTCTGTCGCAGCTTCAGAACCAGGCGCGTCAGGCCAATGCCAAAGTCGCCGCCGCTTCCGCCGCGCTGGCCGCGTCGCGTCGCCGCATCGGCACGCTCGACGCGCAGGTGCAGCAGGCGCGTTCGCAGGGGCAGGCTGCCAAGGCGCAGCTGGACGCCGCGGAGGTCAATCTGGGCTCGACCACGATCCGCGCCTCGATCGGCGGTCGCGTGGGCAACAAGACGGTGCGCGTCGGCCAGTTCCTGCAGGCGGGCACGCGAACCATGTCGATCGTGCCGGTCAGCCAGCTGTACATCAATGCGAACTTCAAGGAGACGCAGCTGGGCCTGATGCGTCCCGGCCAGCCGGTGAAGATCGATGTCGATGCGCTGCCGGGCGTCGAGATCAAGGGCCATGTCGAGAGCGTGGCACCGGGCACCGGGGCGCAATTCTCGCTGCTGCCGCCGCAGAACGCGACCGGCAACTTCACCAAGATCGTGCAGCGCGTGCCCGTCCGCATCGCGGTCGACGCCGATGCGCAGACCCGCGCGCTGATGGTGCCGGGCATGTCGGTCGAGGTGACCATCGACACCCGTTCGGCCAAGGGCGCGCTGAAGCACATCGCCGAGCAGCAGGACCAGCATAACGAAGCGCGGCAGGGGGCGCAGGGCCGGTGAGCGCCGCCGCCGCCCCCGCTCGGGGCAATAAGGCCGGTTCGGCCGCCCAGGGGGGCGGCGCACCGGCAAAAGCCGACCTGACCGCCTGGCTCGCTGTCGCGGCGGGCAGCATCGGCGCGCTGATGGCGACGCTCGACATCTCGATCGTCAACTCGGCGCTCCCGACCATCCAGGGTGAGATCGGCGCGAGCGGGACCGAGGGGACGTGGATCGCGACCTCCTATCTGGTCGCCGAGATCATCATCATTCCGCTGTCGGCATGGCTGGAGCGGCTGCTCGGCCTGCGCACCTTCCTGCTGATCGCCTCAATCCTGTTCACCGGATTTTCGGTGGTCTGCGGCCTGTCGACCAACCTGACGATGATGATCATCGGACGCGCGGGGCAGGGCATCACCGGCGGCGCGCTGATCCCGACCGCGCTGACCATCATCGCCACCCGGCTGCCGCGCGAGCAGCAACCGATCGGCACGGCGTTCTTCGGGGTCACCGCCATTCTGGGGCCCGTGATGGGGCCGCTGATCGGCGGCTGGCTGACCGAGAATGTCAGCTGGCACTATGCCTTTTTCCTGAACATCCCGGTCGGCGCGGTGCTCGTCACGCTGCTGCTCGTCGGCTTGCCGCATCAGAAGCCGCATCTGTCCGAGCTGGCCAAGGCCGACTGGCTGGGCATTGCGGGCCTCGCGCTCGGGCTGGGCGGCTTGACCGTCGTGCTGGAAGAGGGACAGCGCGAGCAGTGGTTCGAGTCGCGCGAGATCATCGAGCTGACCGCGCTGTCGATCTTCGGCTTCGGCCTGTTGTTCGCGGGCCAGTTCGTCGCATCGCGCCCGGTCATCCGGCTGAAACTGTTGCTCGACCGTCAGTTCGGCAGCGTGGTCATCATGGGGATCGTGCTGGGCATGGTGCTTTACGGCACCTCATATGTGATCCCGCAGTTCCTCGCCTCGATCGCCGGCTATAACGCGTTCCAGGCGGGCAAGGTCGTGCTGCTCAGCGGCATTCCCAGCCTCCTGATGATGCCCTTCACCCCGATCCTCATCAAGAAGGTCGACATCCGCATCGCGGTCGGCCTGGGGCTGGGCATCATGGCGCTGAGCGCGGGGATCGACACGGTGCTGACCGCCGATTCCACCGGCAGCTCGTTCACCGACAGCCAATTGTTGCGCGGTGTCGGCACAATCCTGGGCATGTTGTTCCTGAACCAGGCGGCGATTTCGTCGGTGCCGCCGTCGCAGGCGGGCGATGCGGCCGGGCTGTTCAGCGCGGCGCGCAACCTGGGCGGCTCGTTCGCGCTGGCGGGCATCGCCACGGTGCAGGACCAGCGCAGCTTCCTGCATGAGCGTCGGCTGGAGGAATCGCTGTCGGCCAATTCGGGTTCGACCCAGGGCTGGATCGACTCGCTGACCCAGCAGTTCGGCAGCGCCGATGCCGCGTTGCGCATGATCGGCAACACGATCCGGCAACAGGCGCTGGTCATGACCTATAACGACCTGTTCTTCATCCTGTGCGTCGGCATCATCATGGTGATGCCGCTTGTCCTGTTCCTCCGCCCGCTGCCCAAGGGCGGCCCCGTGGCGATGCATTGAGACCCATGATGCGCAAGCAGCTTTCCCTCATCCCGCTCCTCCTCCTGGGGGCCTGCACCGTCGGGCCAAACTATGCCGGACCGCCCAAGGCCATCGGCTCGGCCGCGAGCCCGCCCGCCGGGTTCGCGCGCGCCGACACCACGCTGGCGACGACTGCCCCCGCGGTCGCCGACTGGTGGACGACGCTGAACGATCCCATGCTGACCTGGCTGGAGCAGCGGGCACTCGAGTCCAACCCGAACGTCGCGGTGGCGCAGGCCCGGCTGAAGCAGGCGCGTTCGGCGCTGCGGCTGGAGCGGGCCAACCAGGCCCCCAATGCCAATGCCAGCGCGACCTATCTTCACGCCAATCTCCCCGAACTCAACCTTGGCGGTAGTAGCGGGGAGCAGGGCGGCGCCAATGGCGGCGCGTCCGGCGGTTCGGCGAACGGCTCGGGCGGTGGCACCAATGTCGACTTCTTCAACCTGGGCTTCGATGCCAGCTGGGAGATCGACCTGTTCGGCGGACGTCGTCGCACCGTCGAGGCGGCCCGCGCCAGCGCCGAGGCGGCGGAGGCCAATGTCGCCGATGCGCAGGTATCGCTCAGCGCCGATGTCGCCCAGGCCTATATCGGGCTTCGCGACGCGCAGCAGCGGCTGATCCTGGCGCGCGAGGCGTCGAAGATGCAGCGCGATACGCTGAACCTGACGCTCCAGCGCTTCAACAACGGCACCGCCTCGCAGCTGGAGGTCGAGCGGCTGCGCAACCAGGTGGAGAGCACCGATGCGCAGATCCTGCCGCTGTCTTCCTCCGTCGAGACCTATCTCAACGCGCTCGCCATCCTGATCGGGGAAGCGCCGGGCACGCTCGATCAGCGGTTGAGCCAGCCGGGGCAGGTGCCCTTGCCGCCAGCGCAGGTGGCGGTCGGCGATCCGACCGCCCTGCTCCAGCGTCGCCCGGACATCCGTGCCGCCGAGCGCAATCTCGCGGCCCAGACCGCGCGGATCGGCGTGGCGGAAGCGGCGAAGTTTCCGCGCCTCAACCTGATGGGGATCATCGGCATCGGCGGCACCTCGCTCGACGCGCTGACCGATCTCGACAATCTGGTGACGCTGGGCGCGCCGATGCTGCAGTGGAACGTGCTGAACTTCGGCCTCGCCAATGCGCGGGTCGGTCAGGCCGAGGGCGCGCGCGACGAGGCGGAAGCGCGTTATCGCGGTGCGGTCCTGTCGGCGTTGCGCGATGCGGAGGATTCGCTGTCGCGCTTCCGGGCGCGGCGGAACACGGTGGCGACGCTGGCCCGGGCCAAGGCGTCGGCGGATCGCTCGGCGGTGTTGATGCAGCAGCGCTATCGGGCGGGGGCGGCCACGCTGATCGACACGCTGGACGCCGAACGGCAGCGGGTGGCGGCGCAGCAGTCGCTGTCGCAGGCGGTCGCCGGGCTGACGAACGACTATGTGGCGCTGCAAAAGGCGCTCGGCCTGGGCTGGCGCGCGCCGACGGAGGCTTAATTCCTAATTCCTCCCCTGCAAGGGGAGGGGGACCAGCGAAGCTGGTGGAGGGGTGACCCCGCTGATGGTGACACCCCTCCGTCAGTCCTGCGGACTGCCACCTCCCCTTGTAGGGGAGGAATAGGAGGCGGCTACGTCCCCGCCTTCGCGATCCGTTCGCGCGCTTCGCGTTCGATCGTCTCCAGTTCGTCGACCGTCTGGACCAGCGCTGTCATCTGCTGGCGGAGTTCATCGACCCGCTCGCGGCACCGCTCGGCTAGCACGCGCATCTGTTCGACATGCTGCGGATCGGCATCGTACAACCGCAGGAATTCCTCAATCTCGCGGAGGGAAAAACCCAGCCGCTTGCCGCGCAGGATCAATTGCATCCGGCCCGTCTCGCGCTTGGAATAGACGCGCGCCGTGCCGACGCGGCGCGGCTCGATCAGTCCGCGATCCTCATAGAAACGCAGCGTGCGCGTCGTCACGCCCAGGCTGTTCGCGACATCCTGGATGCCGCGAAGCTCCTCATTTTCCCCCACCGTCTATTCCCCCACGGGCCGCACCGCCGCCGCAGCGGCCTTGGCCAATTCTTCCTCAACCAGTTCCTTCTTCGACAATTTGCCGATCAGGGTCTTGGGCAGGCTTTCGCGGATTTCGACCTCGCGGGGAAGTTCGATCTTGCTGACCTTGTCCTGAAGGAACACACGCAGTTCCTCGGGCGTGGCGTGGTGATCGGCGGCGAGCTTGACGAACGCTTTGGGCGACTGGCCGCGATAGGGATCGGGTATGCCGATGACGACGGCTTCGGCGACCGCGGGATGTTCGTACAGCGCCTCCTCGATCATACGCGGATAGACGTTGTAGCCGCCGCACAGGATGACGTCCTTGATCCGGTCGACGATGAACAGATAGCCGTCCTCGTCCAGATAGCCGACATCGCCGGTGCGCAGCGCGCCGTGGATGAAGACCTGCTCGCTCTCGGTCGGCTTATTCCAGTAACCGGACATGACCTGGGGGCCGCGCGCGCAGATTTCGCCGACCTCGCCCGGCGGCATCAACCAGTCGGGATTGTCGCGGTCGCGGATTTCGATGACCGTGCCGGGGAAGGGCTGGCCCGCCGATCCGCCCTTGTTCTCGCCGATGATCGGGTTGCAGGTGATGATCGGCGACGCTTCGGACAGGCCATAGCCCTCGACCAGCTTGCCGCCGGTCGTGTTCTCGAACGCAATACGCACCTCGGCGGGCAGGGGGGCACCGCCCGAGATACAGGCCTTGATCGCCGACAAGTCGACCTTGCGCGCTTCCGCCACGCCCGCGATCGCATTGTAGATGGTGGGGACGGCGGGGAAATAGGTCGGTCGGCTGCGCGCGATGGTCTTGAGCACCTGGTCCAGTTCGAACCGGGGAAGCAGGATCATCTCCGCGCCGACCCGGATCGCGAAGCTGAGCACGGTGGTCAGCGCAAAGACGTGGAAGAGGGGGAGGACGCCCAGGATGCGCTCCTCGCCGATCATCTCCTCGCCGCCGGTATGGATGACCATCGCATCGGCATTGGCGACGAGATTGGCGTGCGACAGCATCGCCGCCTTCGGGCTCCCGGTGGTGCCGCCGGTATATTGCAGCACCGCCACATCGTCGGGGCTGGCCGATACCGGCGTCAGAGCACCGCCGCGCTTCATCAGCTGCCCGAAGGTGAGGTGGCGGGGCGAGGGGCCGGGGGCGGCGATCATCGAATGCTTGAGCAGGCGATAGGCCAGGCCCTTTACGGTCGGCAGCGCACCCGCGACCGGGCAGGAGATGACGTGGCGCAGGCCCAGCTTCTCGGCGACATGAGACACGCGGCCATAGATGTCTGGAATGTCGCAGGTCGCGATGATCTCCGCGCCCGAATCCTCCAGCAGATGGCATAGTTCGCGCTCGACATAGAGCGGGTTGACGTTGACGACGATGCCCCCGGCCTTCAGCGTCGCGAAGTAGAGCACCGGGTAATAGATGATGTTGGGCAGGCAGAGCGCGACGCGGGTGCCCTGTTTCACGCCCAGCGCCTGAAGCCCGGCGGCGGCCTTGTCGACCATCGCACCCAATTCGTCATAGCGGGTGATTCGACCCATGAAGTCGATGGCGGGCCGCGACCCATGCCGCCGTACCGTGGTCTCGAACATGTCGGTCAGCAGCCGCGGCTCGAAGACCAGAGGGCGTCCCGTCGCCTGACCCGGTACACCGCCTGTCGTGGTTTCCCCGATGGCTCCTGCCGTCATCGCGTCGCTCTCCTATATCTTTTTTCGACCATACCCGGTTGTCGATTGCGGTCGAGTTGCTTATTGTGTTGACGTATAGGGTAGGTAACGCACCTTAACGTTAGGCCGCAAGCCCATAAAGAGAGGATTGGATGACCAACATCGTGATCGCAGGCTATGCCCGCTCTCCCTTCACCCAGGCTGGCAAGGGCGCGCTCGCACGGGTTCGTCCCGATGACCTGACCGCGCAGGTGATTCGTGGCCTGATCGACCGGACCGGCGTCGATGCCTCGCAGATCGAGGACATCATCCTGGGCTGCGCCTTTCCCGAGGGCGAGCAGGGGATGAACGTCGCGCGGCTGATCGGTCTGCTGGCGGACCTGCCGCTCTCGGTCGGCGGCATGACGGTGAACCGCTTCTGCGGATCGTCCATGTCGGCCATCCACATCGCCATGGGCCAGATTCAGATCGGCGCGGGCGAGGCTTTCATCTGCGCCGGGATCGAGTCGATGAGCCGGGTGCCGATGGGCGGCTATAACCCGCTTCCCAATCCCGAACTCGCCGCTGCCCGGCCGGGTGCCTATATGGGCATGGGCCAGACCGCCGAGAATGTCGCGGAGAAGTACCAGATCACCCGCGCCGAGCAGGAAAAGTTCGCGGTCGCCAGCCAGAAAAAGGCTGCCGAGGCACGCACCGCAGGCCGTCTGGCCGACGAGATCGTGCCGATCCACACCAAGGCTGGCGATGTGACCGAGGACGGCCTGATCCGCCCCGACACGACCGAGGAAGTTCTGTCCGGCCTGAAGCCCGCCTTCGACAAGGACGGCACCGTGACGGCGGGCACCGCCTCGCCGCTTACCGATGGTGCGGCCGCGGTGCTGGTCACCTCGGAAGAGTTCGCCAAGCGCCACGGCCTGAAGATCCTTGCCCGCATCAAGGCGGTCGGCATTTCGGGCTGCGAGCCGGAGACGATGGGTCTCGGCCCGATCGGTTCGTCGAAGAAAGCGCTGGAGCGCGCGGGCATTTCGGCCGGCGACCTCGATGTCGTCGAGATCAACGAAGCCTTTGCTAGCCAGGCCATCGCCTGCATCCGCGACCTGGGCCTGAAGGACGAGACGATCAACAAGGACGGCGGCGCGATCGCGATCGGCCATCCGCTGGGCGCGACCGGTGCGCGCATCGTCGGCAAGGCGGCGGCGCTGCTGGCGCGTGACGGCGGTCAGTATGCGCTGGCGACCCAGTGCATCGGCGGCGGGCAGGGCATCGCCACGGTTCTGGAGCGTGCATGATGGCTGAGACGATCAACAAGGTTTGCGTGATCGGCGCAGGCGTGATGGGGGCTGGCATTGCGGCGCAGGTCGCCAATGCCGGTGTGCCCGTCCTGCTGCTCGACATCGTGCCCAAGGACGGCGCCGACCGCGATGCGGTGGCCAAGGGGGCCGTGGCGAAGATGCTCAAGACCGAGCCCGCGCCCTTCATGTCGCCCACCGCCGCCAAGCTGGTCGAAACGGGCAATATCGAAGATCACCTCGATAAGGTCGCCGAATGCGACTGGATCGTCGAGGCGGTGGTCGAGCGGCTGGACATCAAGCAGGCGCTCTATGCTCGTCTTGAAGAGCTGAAGCGTCCCGGCACAGCGGTGTCGTCCAACACCTCGACCATTCCGCTCGGCCATCTGGTCGAGGGGCGGTCGGAGCAGTTCAAAAACGACTTCCTGATCACCCACTTCTTCAACCCGCCGCGCTATATGCGGCTGATCGAGATCGTGACCTCCGAGCACACCGATGCCGGTGTCGCCGCCAAGGTCGAGCAGTTCGTCGATCACCGCATGGGCAAGCGAATCGTCCGCGCCAAGGATACGCCGGGCTTCATCGCCAACCGCATCGGCACCTATTGGCTGGCTGTCGCGATCAATGCGGCGATGGACCAGGGGCTGACCGTCGAGGAGGCCGACCAGATCGGCGGCCGTCCGATGGGCGTGCCCAAGACCGGCATTTTCGGGCTGATCGACCTGGTCGGCATCGACCTGATGCCGCTGCTCGCCAAGTCGCTATCCTCGACGCTGCCGGAGGGCGACGCCTATTTCGACACGATCCGCCCGCTGCCGCTGGTCGACAAGATGATCGCGGACGGCTTCACCGGCCGCAAGGGCAAGGGCGGCTTCTACCGCCTCGATCGCAAGCCCGACGGCAGCAAGGCCAAGCAGGCGATCGACCTGAAGACCGGCGAATATCGCGCGGAGAAGAAGCCCGAGCGTCTGCCCGGTCGCGCCGAAAAGGACTTGGCCGCACTGGTCGCGACGCCGGGCAAGGTCGGCGACTATGCCTGGGCGGTGCTGGGCCCGGTGCTGTCCTACGCCGCCGGGCTGGTCGGCGAGGCGGCGGACGATGTGGTCGCGATCGATGACGCGATGAAGCTGGGCTATAACTGGAAGTTCGGCCCGTTCGAGCTGATCGACCGCATGGGTCCGGGCAAGCTGGCCGAGCGGCTGCGCGCCGAGGGTAAGCCGGTGCCCGCGCTGCTGGAGACGGCGGGTGACCGCCCCTTCTACCGCGTGGTCGATGGCAAGCGTCAGTATCTGACCCTAGGCGGCGAATACGCCGATGTCGTCCGCGCCGATGGCGTGCTGCTGCTCGAGGACATCAAGCTGCGCTCCGAACCGTTGCTCAAGAACGGTTCGGCCTCGGCCTGGGATGTCGGTGACGGCGTTGTCGCCTTCGAGTTCACCGGCAAGATGAACGCGCTCGACGAGCAGGTGCTGTCGCTCCTGCAGAAGACCATCGCGCTGGTGAAGAGCCAGTACAAGGCGCTGGTCATCTATAACGAGGGCAGCAACTTCTCGGCGGGTGCGAACCTGGGTCTCGCCATGTTCGCGGTGAACATCGCGGCCTGGGGCGAGGTCGACAAGCTGGTCGTCGCGGGGCAGCAGGCGTACAAGGCGCTAAAATACGCGCCCTTCCCGGTGGTCGCCGCGCCCGCGGGCATGGCGCTGGGTGGCGGGTGCGAAATCCTGCTCCACGCCGATGCGATCCAGGCCCATGCGGAGAGCTATATCGGGCTGGTCGAGACCGGCGTCGGTCTGGTCCCCGGCTGGGGCGGCAATGGCGAGCTGATCGACCGTCTCGCCAAGTCGCCCAAGACGCCGAAGGGGCCGATGCCTGCCGCGATGAAGGCGTTCGAGACCATCTCGACCGCGCAGGTGTCGCGCTCGGCGGCTTTGGCCAAGGACCTGGGCTATCTGCGCAAGGACGATGGCATCACCATGAACCGCGACCGTCTGCTGGCCGATGCCAAGCAGAAGGCGCTGTCGCTCGTCGAGGGCTATCAGCCGCCCGAAAAGCCGGTCTTCCGCCTGCCGGGTGCGGCGGGACGGGTTGCGTTCAACGGCGCGGTCGCCGACTTCGCCAAGAAGGGCGTCGCCACGCCCTATGACGTGGTGGTCGCTGGCCGCCTGGCGAACATCGTCACCGGCGGCGAGGCCGACATCATCGACGAGGTGAGCGAGGATCAGCTGCTCAAGCTGGAACGCGCAGCCTTCATGGAAAGCGTCAAGGACGCGCGGACCCAGGCACGGGTCGAGCATATGCTCGAAACCGGCAAGCCGCTGCGCAATTGATCGGGAGAGGATAATCCCATGCAAGTCTATAACGCACCGCTACGCGACATGCGTTTCGTCCTCCATGAGCTGTTCAAGGAGGACGAGTTCGGCCCCGTCGCGGGGCAGGACGAATTCGGTCCCGAACTGTACGACGCCATCCTCGAAGAGGCGGCGCGCGTCACGCAGGAGGTCCTGCTGCCGCTGAACGCCACGGGCGACATCGAGGGCTGCAAGCTGGAGAACGGCGTCGTCCGCACGCCCGCCGGTTTCAAGGAAGCCTATAGCCAGTTCTGCGAAGGCGGCTGGGCCGCGCTCGCCTCGCCGGTCGAATATGGCGGGCAGGGGCTGCCCGAGGCGGTGAACAAGCTGGTCGAGGAGATGATCTGCGCGACCAACCTCTCGTTCAGCCTCTATCCCGGCCTGACGCACGGCGCGACCACCGCGCTGATGGGCCATGGCTCGGAGGACCTGAAGAGTTTCTACCTGCCCAAGATGATCTCGGGCGAATGGTCGGGGACGATGTGCCTGACCGAGGCGCATTGCGGCACCGATCTGGGTCTGCTCCGTACCCGCGCCGAGCCCCAGGAGGATGGGTCGTACCGTCTCACCGGCGGCAAGATCTTCATCTCGGCGGGTGACCATGACCTGACCGACAATGTCATCCACCTCGTCCTCGCGCGCACGCCCGACGCGCCTAAGGGGGTGAAGGGGATCAGCCTGTTCCTGGTGCCGAAGTATCTGCCCAAGGATGACGGCTCGGTCGGTCCGGCCAATGGCGTCAGCGTCGCGGCGATCGAGCACAAGATGGGCCTGAAGGCGTCGGCCACCTGCCAGCTGGAGTTCAACGATTCCAAGGGCTGGGTCGTGGGCGAGCTGAACAAGGGCCTGGCCGCGATGTTCACCATGATGAACACCGAGCGCGTCTCGGTCGGCATCCAGGGGCTGGGCATCAACGAGGTCGCGTACCAGTCGGCGGTCGCCTATGCGAAGGACCGCTTGCAAGGCCGTGCCCTGGGCGGGGCGGCGCGGCCCGACCTGCCCGCCGATCCGATCATCGTCCACCCGGACGTGCGCCGGATGCTGATGACCATGCGCGCCTATGCGGAAGGCTGCCGTGCGCTGGGTCAGTGGGCGGCACGCGGGTTGGATGCCGAGGCGAATGCCATCGACCCGGCCGACCAGTCGCGGGCGGCGGATTTCGTCGCGCTGCTGACCCCGGTCGTGAAGGCGCTGTTCACCGACCTGGCCTTCGACGCGGCGAACATGGCGGTGCAGGTCCATGGCGGCCACGGCTATATACGCGACCATGGTATCGAGCAGTTCGTCCGCGACGCCCGCATCGCCCAGATCTATGAGGGCACCAACGGCGTCCAGGCGCTCGACCTCGTGGGCCGCAAGATGCCCGCGCATATGGGCCGTTACATGCGTCCCTTCTTCCATGCCGTGTCCGAACAGGTCGAGGCGCTGGTGAAGCATGACGACAAGGCCATCACCGGCTGGGCGGCGGGGATGCAGCAGGCGTTCGGCGCACTGCAACTCAGCACCGGCATGATCGCGCAGAAGGGGATGAAGGACCCCGAGGAGGCGGGTGCGGCGGCGACCGATTACCTCCGCCTGCTGGGCCTGGTCGGCATGGGGCATTGCTTCCTGAAGTCGGCGCGGATCGCGACCGAGCGGCTGGCCGAAGGCACCGACGAGGCGGGATTCTACAAGGCCAAGCTCGCCACCGCCGGGTTCTTCTTCGACCGCATCCTGCCGCAGGCGACGGCGGCGTTCCTGGCGATCAAGTCGGGCAAGCGCTCGACGATGGCGCTGGAACTGGAGGCGTTTTGAGGTGATGTGATGCCGGTTACGCTTGATTGCGGTTAACCGGCATCGTACGCATGACATGTTGTTCTCCTATGCGTCATATTGCGGACGTATAGGGTAATGAAGGCATAAGGGAGCGACCGGCTAAAAAGCCGGCGCTTCGGCCCCGACAAGCGGGTGTGGAGAGGAGAAGAGGCATGTTGTTGACCCTGACGGCGATGGCCCTTGCAGCGGCCGGTGTGAATGCGGACTCGGTGGTCGGCCGCTGGCAGACCCAGACGCGCGGCGGCGTGGTCGAAATCCAGAAATGCGGCAGCTCGGTCTGCGGACGTATCCTTTCGTCCGAGGGGCTGCGCACCAATCCGAATTTGACGGACAAGAACAACCGCGATCCCAAGCTGCGCAACCGTCCGATCAAGAACTTGCTGATCCTGCAGGGCTTTTCGCAGGATGGAGTGGCCTGGGGCGGCGGCACCATCTACAATGCCGAGGATGGCAAGACCTATGGCGCCAAACTGACGCCCGAAGGGGCGGACACGCTGAAGGTGCGCGGCTGCGTCTTCGTGCCGCTCTGCAAGACGCAGACCTGGACCCGCATTCGCTAAATCATAACGCAATCAAAAGAATTTCCGGGGAGTATGCTCATGACCAAGTCCCTCAAGGCACCGCTTCTGGCGACCGCTATCCTGTCCTCGTCCTTCGCCTTTGCGGGGGCGGCGCATGGCCAGGCCTTCTACCTTCAGGAGCAGTCGACCCGTGGCCAGGGTCGCGCCTTTTCGGGTGAGGGTGCCGATACCGGTGCATCGTCGCTCTGGTGGAATCCGGCCGCGATTGCGGGCATGGAGCGCGGCGAGGCGGTTCTGGGCGCATCGGCGATCATCCCCAAGGGTGATGTGGTCGACAATGGTACGCTGATCCGTCGTCCAGGTCAGACGACCTTCCAGCCGGTCGGTGGCGACCGGGTGTCGAGTGATCCCATCAATCGCGGCATCGTGCCGTCGGGCGCGGTCGCCATTCCGCTGAACGATCGGGTCGCCGTCGGCCTGGCCGTCACCTCGCCGTACAGCTTCACCACCGAGTATAATGCGACCAGCTGGGCACGGTACAGCGCACTGAAGACCGAATTGCGCACCATCGATATCCAGCCGTCGGTCGGCGTGGCGCTACTCGACTGGCTGCGTGTCGGCGGCGCGTTGAACGTCCAATATACCAAGGCCGAATTGGGCAACGCGCTGCCCAACCTGTCTTCGGCTTTGCCCGATGGGTTCCAGCGGCTGAAGGGCGATGGCTGGGATCTGGGGTGGACCGCGGGTGTCCAGCTGCACAATGACTGGGCGACAGTCGGCATCAGCTACAAGTCGCGGATCAAGCACAATCTGAAGGGCAGCCTTGAAGTGGGCGGCCTGCTCGGCCCGCTCGCTGGGCAGAACCGGACGATCGATGGCGCCACCGCGACCTTCTACACGCCCGCGCAGATCATCGTCGCCGGTCGCTTCCGCGCCACTGACAAGCTGACCCTGAACGCGCAGGCGGTGCGCTTCACCTGGGCTGATTTCGACGCGATCCGTCTGGGCGCGCCGATCAACACCGCCATTCCGGAAAATTACAAGAACAGCTTCTCGCTGGCGGGCGGCTTCGATTATGCGGCCACGGATCGCCTGACCCTGCGAGCCGGTGCACAACGGGGTATCACCCCGACCCAGAACGGTAATCGCGACGCACGCGTGCCCGATGCGAACCGTTGGAATTACTCGATCGGTGGTTCGTACCAAGTGACCCCGCGCTTCACGCTGGATGCGGCGGGCAGCTATATCGACTTCACCAATGCCAGCATCGACCGCCGCACCGCCGCCTATGCGGGGACGGCCGTTCAGACGCCGATCCTGACCAACGGTCAGGTGCAGAACGCGCGTGCGTTCGTCGCGTCGATCGGCGGCCGCTTCAGCTTCTGATTGAGAGAGTGGACATGAAGATCGTCGTGCCCGTGAAGCGGGTGTTGGACTATAACGTAAAGCCGCGCGTGAAGGCGGATGGGACGGGCGTCGATCTGGCGAACGTAAAGATGTCGATGAACCCGTTCGACGAGATCGCGGTGGAAGAGGCGATCCGGCTGAAGGAGAAGGGGGCGGCGACCGAGGTCGTCGTCGTCTCGATCGGCGAGCCCAAGGCGGCGGACACGCTGCGCACCGCGCTCGCCATGGGCGCGGACCGGGCGGTGCTGATCACCGCCGAACAGGCGGTCGAACCGCTGGGCGTCGCCAAGCTGCTAGCCAAGTTGGTCGAGGAGGAACAGCCGGGCCTCGTCATCCTGGGCAAGCAGGCGATCGACGGCGACAACAACCAGACCGGGCAGATGCTGGCCGGGCTGCTCGGCTGGGCGCAAGGGACGTTCGCGTCCAAGGTCGAGATCGATGGCGAGACCGCCAACGTCACCCGCGAGGTCGATGGCGGGCTGGAGACGGTGGCGCTGACGCTGCCCGCGATCGTGACGACCGACCTGCGCCTCAACGAGCCGCGCTATGCTTCGCTCCCCAACATCATGAAGGCCAAGTCCAAGCCGATGGCGACCAAGACCGCCGCCGATTACGGCGTCGATATCGCCCCGCGCCTGACGATC
>NZ_LDTF01000070.1 GCF_001477495.1 Sphingomonas yabuuchiae | reverse complement strand
GCGGCCTGTGGAGGCAGCGCCCGCCCCCCGCCCCGATGTGTCCCGACCGGGTTCCACCCGCCCGGCCATCCGTCGCTCGGTGCCCGTTTCGACGCGGCGACCTGCCCAGCGCCCACCGGCTGCGGCCCCCGTCGTCCAGCGACCGATCCCCCATGCGCCGCCGGCCGCGCCCATATCGTCGTTCCCCGCCCCGCGCCCGTCCTGGGAAGTGCGCCCCGTCGCGCCCGATGCGCGCGAGATCGCGGAGAGCATCTATGTCGTGAAGCCCGGCGACACGCTGCGCGCCGTGGCGGATCGCACGGGCGCCGGATCGGAGGTCATCGCCCGCGCCAATGGCCTTGCCCCGCCCTTCATGATCCGCGCGGGCCAGCGCCTGACCATTCCCGGCGGCCGCTATCATCTGGTCCGTTCGGGCGAGAGCGGCATCGCCATCGCCCGGGCCTATGGCGTCGCCTGGTCGCGCATCGTCGAGGCCAATGCGCTCAGCGAACCCTATGTCCTGCGCGCGGGGCAGCGCATCCTGATCCCCGGCACGGCCCCCGGCGCTACCTCGCTCAGCAGTGCGGCCGAGCGCGCCGCCGCCTTCAGGCTGGACGTCGACGACATCCTGACCGGCGGCGAGCCCGCGCTCGCCAGCAACCAGGAGCCGGCCAAACCCAGCGCGACGCCGCGCCGCGTGCTGCCGCCGACCGCCGTGGTCGCGGCGCCCGCGCGGCTGCGCTCCGGCTTTGCCTGGCCGGTCGACGGCCGCGTCGTGAAGCGGTTCGGCGCGGGCTCGAGCGGCGAGCGCAATGACGGCGTCAAGATCGCGGTGCCGGTCGGCACGCCGATCAAGGCGACGGCGGACGGCGTGGTCGCCTATGTGGGTGACGGTATCGCCGCGCTGGGCGGGCTGGTGATCGTCAAGCATGGCGATGGCTGGACCAGCGTCTACGGCCATGCCTCCAAGCTCATGGTCCAGCGCGGCCAGAGCGTGAAGCGTGGACAGACGCTGGCGCTGTCGGGGCAGACCGGCTTTGCCGACCGTCCCGAGCTGCATTTCGAGCTGCGCCGGGGCCGCACGCCCGTCGATCCGCTCAGCCAGTTGCCCAGGCCATGACCCGCGCCTGCTTCATGAACACCGCCTAACGGGTGGTTCAGGATTCGGAACGCCACGACCTGTCATAGGTTGAAAACGAACACGGGGCCGGTGCCCCTGGGAGTTGGCGTATGAAGAAGATGTTCCATGTTCTGGCGGCGATCGGCCTGTCCGTGACGGGCGTCGCGGCAACGACGGTCCTGCCGGTGGCGAGCGCCGAGGCGCAATCCTGGCGCGGTGACGATGGTCCCCGCTACGACCGGGACCGGCGCGATCGTCGCGACTGGCGCGAGGATCGCCGCGACTGGCGGGGTGAACGGCGCGGCTGGCGGGACGACCGGGGCTGGCGCGGCAATGACTGGCGAGCGCGCCGCGAGGCCCGTGTCGCGCGCGAATATGACCGGGCGCGCCGCACCCCCGGCTATGTCGATCCACGCTCGCAGGGCGACTACACCAATTATACGGGCCGGGGTTCGGGCTATCGCCCGTGCAACTATGTCGAGCGTAACGGACGTACGGTCTGTCGCTGATCCCCTGATGCCTTTGGGGTGACGAACGCGGATCGGCGGTGTAACGGCCAGTCATCATGGCATACACTTCCGATCTGCTTCGCACCCTGGATGAACGGGGTTACGTCCACCAGATGACCGACGGCGCCGCACTGGACCGTCTGGCCGCAGGCGGCGTGGTGCCGGGTTATATCGGCTTCGATCCGACCGCGCCCTCGCTGCATGTCGGCAGCCTGGTGCAGATCATGCTCCTCCGTCGGATGCAGCAGACGGGTCACAAGCCGATCGTGCTGATGGGCGGCGGCACCGGCAAAATCGGCGACCCCAGCTTCAAGGACGAAGCCCGCAAGCTGCTGGGCGAGGACGGGATCAAGGCCAATGTCGCCTCGATCAAGCGCATCTTCGAGCGCTTCCTGACCTTCGGCGACGGCCCGACGGACGCGGTCATGGTCGACAATGCCGACTGGCTCGACAAGCTGGAATATATTCCCTTCCTGCGCGAAGTGGGTCAGCATTTCTCGGTCAACCGGATGCTGTCGTTCGACTCGGTGAAGCTGCGCCTCGACCGCGAGCAGTCGCTCAGCTTCCTCGAATTCAACTACATGATCCTGCAAGCCTATGACTTCCGCGAGCTGGCGCAGCGTCACGGTTGCCGGTTGCAGATGGGCGGGTCGGACCAATGGGGCAATATCGTCAACGGCATCGAGCTCGCCCGCCGCATGGACGGGACCGAGGTGTTCGGCGTGACGACCCCGCTCATCACCACGGCGGATGGCGGCAAGATGGGCAAGACCATGTCCGGCGCCGTCTGGCTGCACGAGGACCAGCTGCCGCATTTCGATTACTGGCAATTCTGGCGCAACACCGACGACCGTGACGTGGGCCGCTTCCTGCGGCTATTCACCGACCTGCCGCTGGACGAGATCGCCCGGCTGGAGGCACTGGAAGGCGCAGAGATCAACGAGGCCAAGAAAATCCTCGCCAACGAAGCCACTGCCATGTGCCGTGGCCGCGCGGCGGCGGACGAAGCGGCGGAAACCGCACGGCGGACCTTCGAGGAAGGTGCGGCGGGTGCGGCATTGCCGAGCTTTGCGGTCGAGGGCGGGTCGGTTTCCATCATCGACGCGCTGATCGGGCTGGGCTTTGCCAAGTCCAAGGGGGAGGCGCGGCGGCTGATCGCGGGCGGCGGTGCGCGTGTGGATGGCGAGAAGGTGGCGGACGAGAATGCCGTCATCGCCGTGGGTGGTGAGCCGGTGAAGCTGTCGTCGGGTAAAAAGAACCACGGATTGCTCACGGCGGGTTGATGCCCTTCGACCTCACCGAGACTGAACAGAGCTTCGGACCGACGTACTTTCCATAAAGGCTGTTCCCCGGCGAAGGCCGGGGCCCAGTTTCTACCAGGTCGACGAAGCGGGATAAGGGTGCGTGGGAGGCATTTTCTCCGCCCCATCAACCGCAAAGCAACTGGACCCCGGCCTCCGCCGGGGTACGGGCTGCGCCTCACCCTCGCCGCACGACCACCGCCCCTGCAATCACCAGCGCAACACCGACGATTTTCCCGATCGTCACGGGCTCGACCCTCACCCCAAACAGCCCGAAATGGTCGACAACCAGCGCCGCCACCAATTGGCTGGCGATGGCGGCGGTCAGCGCGACTGAAATCCCCAGCCGCGGCGCGGCATAGGCCAGTACCGCGACGAACCCCGCACCGTAGAAGCCACCGAGCCATGCCCAACCCGGCGCGCCCTTCAAGGCCGCCGGACTCGTCCGGTCGATGGCCGCCCAGGCTACCGCCAACACCACCGTCCCGATCAGGAACGAAGTCAGCGCGGCCAGCACGACCGAGCCCGACGCCTTGGCGAGCGCGGCATTGGTCGGCGGCTGGATCGCCAGGCCGAGACCGGCGATCAGGACGAGGATGAGCGGAAAGACAGCAGCCATCCGCGCCCAACGCCACGAACGCCGCTTCGTTCAGCCCGAACGCAGCAGCGCCACGCCAGCATCGCGCTCAAACAGATAGAGCGCCGTCCGCGCCGCCTGCCCCCTTGGCGCCTCCAGCCCCCCGTCACGGTCGATCAGTAGCCGCGCATCGTCCTGCGCACACTGCATCAGGTCGGCCATGTTTTCGGGCGTGGCGAGCCGGAACGCCATCTCCCCCGATTGCCGCGTGCCGAGCAGTTCGCCCGCCCCGCGCAACCGCAGATCCTCCTCCGCGATCCGAAACCCGTCATTGGTCTCGCGCATTAGGGCGAGCCGCGCCCGCGACGTCTCCGACAGATGCGAGCCGCGCAGGAGCAGGCAGCGCGACAGCCCCCCGCCCCGCCCGACGCGCCCGCGCAACTGGTGGAGCTGCGCCAGGCCAAAGCGGTCGGCATGTTCGATCACGATCAGCGTGGCATTGGGCACGTCCACGCCGACCTCGATCACCGTCGTCGCAACCAGCACGCCCAAACGCCCGCCCGCGAACGCCTCCATCACCGCGTCCTTCTCGGCGGGCTTCATCTTGCCGTGAACCAGGCCGACCCGCTCGCCGAACCGGGCGCGCAGGGTTTCGGCACGCATCTCGGCGGCGGCGAGGTCGGACTTCTCGCTTTCTTCGACCAGCGGACAGACCCAGTAAGCCTGCCCACCGTCCGACAGATGACGGCCAAGCGCGTTGACCACCTCGTCCAGCCGGTCTTCGGACACCACGCGCGTCTCGATTGGCTGGCGGCCCGGCGGCATCTCGTCCAGGCGGCTGACATCCATCTCGCCATAATTGGCCAGCGTCAGCGTACGCGGGATCGGCGTCGCGGTCATGGCGAGCAGGTGCGGCGGGGCCTTGCCCTTGGCCGACAGCATCATCCGCTGTGCCACGCCGAAGCGGTGCTGCTCATCCACCACCACCAGCGCCAGGTCACGGTACGTCACGGTTTCCTGGAAGATGGCGTGGGTCCCGACCAGAATGTCGATCTCGCCCGCCGCCAGCGCCATCAGCGTGGCTTCCCGCGCCTTGCCCTTGTCGCGGCCGGTCAGCGCCGCGATCTCAATCGGAAGTCCGGCAAGCGTCTTGCGAAGCGTCTCGTAATGCTGGCGGGCGAGGATTTCGGTCGGAGCCAGCATCGCCGCCTGCGCCCCCGCCTCCACCGCGATCAGCATCGCCATCGCCGCCACCAGCGTCTTGCCTGCGCCGACGTCGCCCTGAAGCAGCCGCAGCATCGGCGCGTCCTGCGCGAGATCACCCTCGATCTCGCGCACGGTCCGGCTCTGCGCCCCGGTGAGCGTATAGGGCAGCTTGAGCATGTCACGCAGCCGCCCGTCGCCGTTCAGCGCCCGCCCGCGCCGCTTGCGGGTATCGGCCCGGACCAGCGTCATCGCCAGCTGGTTGGCGAACACCTCGTCATAGCCCAGCCGCTCCCGCGCCTTGGCATCCGCCGGATCGGCATGGATGCGCGCCAAGGCCTCGCGCCAGTCGGGCCAGCCGCGCTGCGCCTTCAGCCCCGGCTCGATCCATTCGGGCAGGTCGGGCGAGCGCTCCACCGCCTGCACCGCCAGCGCCCCCAGACGCCGCGAGGTGATCCCTTCCGACAACGGATAGATCGCCTCGCGCTCGCGAAAGCCCTCGGTGCTGTCGCCCAGATCGGGGTGCACGATCTGCAAATCCTGGCCGTACAGGTCGAGGCGGCCCGACACGATTTTCGTCTCGCCGATGGGCAGCAGCTTCTTCACCCAACCCGAATTGCCGCCGAAATAAACGAGCGCGACGCTGTTCCCGGCCGCGTCCTCCGCCCGCACCCGCGTCGGCCCGCGCGGGGAGGACGAGACGCGGTGCTCCTTCACGGTCAGCGGGATGGCGATCACCCTCCCCGCATCGGAAACCATCAGTTCGTCCCGCGCGAAACGGTCGATATGGCCGGTCGGCAAATGAAAGGCGACATCGACCACGCGCGCGATGCGCAGGCGTTCGAGCGGCTTGGCGAGGCCGGGCCCGACGCCTTTCAGCGACGTGACCTCGGCGAACAGCGGATTGAGGATATCGGGACGCATGACTAGATGGGTGCGTATAGCCTCAAGCCCCCGCACGCCGCCAGAGCGTGCGGGCGTTAATCTCGTTGGATCGGAACCCCATGGACCACGAAACCCGTATCAAGCGCCTTCGCTTTCGCGCATGGCATCGCGGCACCAAGGAAGCCGACCTGATGATCGGCGGCTTCTTCGACGCGCATCATGAAACGCTGTCGCTGGAAGAACTCGACTGGTTCGAGGCGCTGCTGGAGGAGCAGGATGTCGACATCATGGCCTGGGCGATCGGTACGCAGCCCTGTCCGCCTGAGTGGGACGGCCCGGTGATGCAGCGGATGCGCGCGCTGAATTTCGTGCCGATCGCCCGGTAACTTATTCAAGTTCAGCCGTTCACCTGCCCGACGACCCCAGCTTCGGAACCCCATGCCCGATATCAAGACGATCCTGACCGCCAAGAGCCCGCTGACCCTGTCGGGCGTTCCGGCGGGGTTCCTGCCCGTGCTGCTCGCCGATCTGGCGCGCGCCGCGACAACGCGCGCGGTCTTCATCTGCGCCGACGAAGCGCAGATGCGCGAACTGGCCTCGACCGCGACCTATTTTGCGCCCGAGCTGGAGGTGTTGCAGATCCCGGCCTGGGACTGCCTGCCCTATGACCGCGCCTCGCCCACCTTGCGCGTCATGGCGGAGCGGATCGCGGGGCTCCACCGGCTTCAGGCCAAGCCCAAGACGCCGCAACTCGTCCTGACCACCGCGAACGCCGCGACGCAGCGCGTGCTGACGCCGTTCCGCATCCGCCAGCTGGTCGCGCGTCTTGCACCGGGTGAGCGGATCGGGCTGGAAAAGCTGTCGGCGCTGCTCCAGGCGAACGGCTATGTCCGTACCGAGACGGTGCACGACCAGGGCGAATTCGCGGTGCGCGGCGGGCTGGTCGACCTGTTCCCCAGCGGCGAGGAACAGGCGCTGCGCCTCGATTTCTTCGGCGACGAGATCGAGAGTGTCCGCACTTTCGACCCCGCCGACCAGCGGACGACGGGCCGGGTCGAGGGCTTCACCCTGCTCCCCGCCTCCGAAGCGCTGCTCGACGAGGAATCGATCAAGCGCTTTCGTACCCGCTACCGCGAAACCTTCGGCGCGACGGCGACCGGGGACCCGCTGTATCAGGCGGTGTCGGAGGGGCGGCGCATGGCGGGCATGGAGCATTGGCTGCCGCTGTTCGAAGAGAAGCTGTCGACGCTGTTCGACCATCTCGGCGAGGCTGCGGTGGTGGTGCGCGACAGCGGCGTGACCGCGGCGGCAACCGCGCGATTCGAGGCGGTGGCGGATTATTATGAGAACCGCAAACGCGCCGAGGCCGCGCAGCCGGGCAGCTTCCGCCCCCTGCCCGCCAAGGCGCTCTACCTCACGGACAAGGAATGGGGCGAAGGGCTGGAGGCCGCGACCGCGCATCTCGTCTCGCCCTTCCATGAGCCGCAAAGCGCGACCGTCCTCGATTTCGAGGTCGATGGCGCGCGTGACTTCGCGCCCGAACGCGCCGTCCACGCCAATATCTATGAGGCTGTGGTCGATCATGTCGAAGGCTTGCGCAAGGAAGGCCGCAAGCCTGTCCTCGCCAGCTATTCGGTCGGCGCGCGCGAACGGCTCGGCAGCCTGCTGAAGGACCATGGGCTGAAGGGCGCCAAGGCGGCCGAGACCTGGCAGGAAGCGCTGGGCATCGCCGATACGTCGAAGAGCTTCGGCGTCGCGCTGGTCGTCCTGCCGCTCGACCATGGCTTTACCGCACCGGGCATTGCGGTGCTGACCGAACAGGACATGCTGGGCGACCGGCTGATCCGGCGGCAGAAGCGGCGTAAGTCGGCCGATGCGTTTCTGGCCGAGCTTGCGACGCTTTCGCCCGGCGATCTGGTGGTCCATTCGGACCATGGCATCGGCCGCTATGAGGGACTGACCTCGATCCCCGTCGGCAAAAGCCCGCATGACTGCGTCGCTTTGTCCTATGCGGGCGGCGACAAGCTCTATGTGCCGGTTGAGAATCTCGAAGTCCTGACCCGCTACGGCTCGGGCGAGGACGGGGCGACGCTCGACCGTCTGGGCGGCGAGGCGTGGCAGCGGCGCAAGGCGAAGATGAAGGAGCGCATCCGCGAGATCGCGGGTGAGCTGATCGCCGTCGCCGCCGAACGCGCGTTGCGCCCCGGCGAGGTGGCCGAGCCCGACAGCGCGGGCTATCCGGCATTCGTCGACCGCTTCCCTTATGAGGAAACCGACGATCAGGACCGCGCTATCGACGATGTGCTGGGCGACCTGACCGCGGGCAAGCCGATGGACCGGCTGATCGTCGGCGATGTCGGCTTCGGCAAGACCGAAGTCGCGCTCCGCGCCGCCTTCGTCGCCGCTATGGCGGGGATGCAGGTGGCGGTCGTCTGTCCGACCACGCTCCTCGCGCGACAGCATTACAACAATTTCGTCGCGCGGTTCGAGGGCTTCCCAATCAAGATCGGCCGCCTCTCCCGCTTGGTCACCGCGACCGAGGCGAAGCGGACCAAGGACGGTGCCGCGTCGGGCGATATCGACATCGTGGTCGGCACCCATGCGCTGCTCGCCAAGAATGTCGAGTTCAAGCGGCTGGGCCTCGTCATCGTGGATGAAGAACAACGGTTCGGCGTGACCCACAAGGAGCGGTTGAAGGCGCTGAAGGCCGACGTCCATATGCTGACCCTGACCGCCACGCCGATCCCGCGCACGCTGCAAATGGCGATGTCGGGGCTGCGCGAGCTGTCGGTGATCCAGACGCCGCCGGTCGATCGCCTCGCGGTGCGCACCTATGTCATGCCCTGGGACCCGGTGGTCCTTCGCGAGGCGCTGCTGCGCGAACATTATCGCGGCGGGCAGAGCTTCCTCGTCACCCCGCGCGTCGCCGACCTTCCGGATATCGAGGAATATCTGCGCAAGGAGGTGCCAGAGGTTCGCTATGTCGTCGCCCACGGCCAGATGTCGGCGACCGAGGTCGAAGAGCGCATGTCCGCTTTCTACGACCGCAAGTTCGAGGTGCTGGTGTCCACCACCATCATCGAGAGCGGCATCGACATTCCGTCCGCGAACACGATGATCGTCAACCGCGCCGACCGCTTCGGCCTGGCCCAGCTCTATCAGCTGCGCGGGCGGGTCGGCCGGTCGAAGACTCGCGCCTATGCTTATATGGTCACGCCGCCCGAGCGGATGATGACCGAGGCGGCCGAGAAGCGGTTGAAGGTGCTGTCCGACCTCGACTCGCTGGGCGCGGGCTTCCAGCTGGCCAGCCATGACCTCGACATTCGCGGCGCGGGCAACCTGCTCGGCGACGAACAGTCGGGGCATATCAAGGAGGTCGGCTACGAACTCTACCAGTCGATGCTGGAAGAGGCGATCCTGGAGGCCAAGGCGGGCGGCGCGTTCGAGAAGAAGCGCGACTTCTCGCCCCAGATCACCGTCGACGCCCCCATCCTGATCCCCGACGATTACGTCCCCGATCTGGACCTGCGCATGGGGCTGTATCGCCGTCTCAACGACCTCGAAAAGCACAGCGAAGTGGAGGAATTCGCCGCCGAGATGATCGACCGGTTCGGGCCTTTGCCGGAAGCGACCGACAATCTGATCCAGGTCATCAAGATCAAGCTGAACGCCAAGAAGGCCTGCATCGCCAAGATGGATGTCGGCCCGCGCGGTGTGCTGGTCGCCTTCCACGACAACCGCCCGCCCAATGTCGACGGGCTGTTCGCCTATGTCGAGCGGCTGGGCGAACTCGCCAAGCTGCGCCCGGACGGCAAGCTGGTGCTCAACCGCGCCTGGCCGGATGCCAAGGCGCGGCTGCACGGTGCGCTGCAATTGTCGAAGGGATTGGCGAAGGCGGCGGGGTGATCGTCCCGCCGCTGATCAACTGCTATGATCGGAGACGATCTTCCAACCATCGGCGCGGCGCTCGAAGACCAGGGTGGTCATCCCGCTCTCGGTCTTTGCGCCGCCCGACAGGTTCCAGCGGGCAAAAAGAATGCGGCGGTCGCCGATCCGCTTGAGATGGAGAAAGTCGAAGCGAAGCTGGCCGCGACTGTTCGCGCCACCGGTAAAGCTCTTGCGATAACTCTCGGCAATAGCGGGCTTTCCCTGGATCAGCTCCTTGCTGCCGACGAACACCGCATCGGGCGCATAGAGGGCCATGAAGCGGTCCAGATCGCCCGCATTCCACCCTTGCGCGCTTTCCAGCATCACCGACCGGATTGCGGTTTCGGCCGGATCGGCGACCGGGGCCGCGGCATGGACTGCCATCGGCGGCAACATAAAGGCTGCCGCGATCGTCAGGCCGCGCATTCCATTTCCTCCTCGACCATTGCCTGCAACGCCTTTTCGTCCAGCGGCGCGGCACACAGGAAACCCTGATAGGTTTCGCAGCCCAGTCGTCCGAGCAACTGGGCCTGCGCTTCCGTTTCCACCCCCTCGGCGATGATTCCCATGCCGAGTTGCGCCGCGATACGAATGATCCCGCGAACGACCACCCGGTCGCGCCGCGTTCCATCGACCTCGGTCACCAGGGCGCGGTCGATCTTGAGATAATCGATGGGCAGACTGGTGAGATAGGCCAGGCTGGAATAGCCGGTGCCGAAATCGTCGATCGCCACCCGCACGCCCTTCGCCCGCAGCGTGTCGAGCACCTGCGCGGCGCGGTCCAGTTCGCGGATCAGTCCGGTCTCGGTGATCTCGACGGTCAGCCGCGCGATCGGAAAGCCGCTGGCCGCCACGCGGTCGAGAAAGATGCGGGCGAAACCGGCCCGACCGATATCGGCGGCGGTCACGTTGATCGACAGGCGCAGGTGCGACAGCCGCGCGGGCCAGCGGGCCGCGCGTTGCAGGGCGACCTGCTGGATATGGTCGGACAGCGCCAACCCCAGATCGGCACGCTCGGCCGCAGCAAAAAGGGGGTCGGCGCCCAGCGGCCCCAGGGTCGGATGCCGCCAGCGGGCCAGCGCCTCGACACCGGTGATACGCCCGGTGCGGATGGCGACCTGCGGCTGGAAGACGATATCGATCTCGCCCCGCTCGATGGCGTGGTGGAGGTCGGCGGCCAGCACGTCCAAAGGCGCCACATCGCCGGGATGGGCGAAGCGCAGCATCGCGCCGTCACTCGCCTGCGCCTGGGCCAGTGCCTCACCCGCCCGGGCGAGCAGGCTGGCGGGATCCTCATGGGGACGCGCCTCAGACAGACCGAGCCGGACGCCCAGTCGGATCGGCACCGCGCCCGCCTGTACGGGCTGGGCCAGCAGTGTCTCGAGCGTTTCGGCAATGGTCCGAGCCTGTCGGCCATCGGCGACGCCCGCCATGACGAACTCCGCACCGCCCGACCGGGCGACGATTGCCCGGTCTCCGAATGCCTCGGCCGCGACTGCCTGCATCCGCGCCTCGACCCCGCGCAACAGCATATTGCCCGCCGGTCGGCCATGGGCGGCGTTGATCAGGTCCAGCCGCGACAGCGACACGACGATCGCGACGCAGGGCTCGCCCCGATCCAGGATATCGGCGACCCAACGATGGATTTCGCCCACTTCGCCGTCCGCATGGGTGCGGCGTCGCCGTACGTCGAGCGTCCGGCGGGCATGGCGCTCGGCCAGTCTGAGCGCCGCATGGACCATGGGTTCGCCCGCATCGGGCTCCAGAATATGGGTGGCTCCCGCCGCGAGGAACGCGTCCAGCGTATCAGGGTCCGAATCGGGCACCGATACCAGCATGGCGGCCCCCGTCGCGGCGATCACCGCCCCCAATGCCTGCGCCGCACGGAGCCCGGAATCGCCTTCACCCCGCGCATCGATCAGGGCGACGCGCGCCTCGCTGGCCAGAAAGGCGCTGACCAGCATATCGCCCGACGGATGATCGCCGTCGCGCGGCGCCATCGACCAGATCGCCCAGCCGCCACGGATGATCGCTTCGTCCAGCATCGCAGGATGACGGAACGAAAGCGCAAAGATCGCCGTTCCCCTGCGGTGGGCGTTAAAACCGAATTCATCCTGCGTCATGGGCGCACCCTATCCACCGCCACTGGGATCACCAACGGCAATCCGTCTTGTTCGCGTCCCGCCATGGGGCTACCGTCATGACAATGGGACGTGCCGATATTTCGTCCGATAACGCGGATGCCGTCGCTGTGACGGATCGGCGCCCGGCCGACGGGTCGCTGGTCGACCGGCATGGCCGAACGATCCGCTATCTGCGCATCTCGGTCACCGACCGCTGCGACCTGCGCTGTCGCTATTGCATGGCCGAGCAGATGACCTTCCTGCCCCGCGCCAAGCTGCTCAGCCTGGACGAGATCGCGATCATCGCCGAGCGGTTCATCGCGCGCGGCGTGACGCGTATCCGCCTGTCGGGCGGCGAACCGCTGGTCCGGCGCGATGTCGTCGATCTGGTCAAGCGGCTGGGCGGCCATGTCGGGCACGGCCTGGACGAACTGACCATGACCACCAACGGCACCCGGCTGGCCGATCATGCGCGGGCGCTGGTCGATGCGGGCGTGCGCCGGATCAATGTCAGCCTGGACAGCCGCGACCCCGAACGGTTTCGCCATATCACCCGGCACGGCGATGTCGGTCAGGTGATCCATGGCATCCTTTCCGCGCGCGACGCCGGGCTTGCGATCAAGATCAACATGGTCGCGCTCAAGGGGATGAACGAAGACGAAATCGCTTCGATGCTATCATGGTGCGTTTCGGAGCGATTGGACTTGTCCCTTATCGAGACGATGCCGCTGGGCGCGATCGATGAGGACCGGGTGGATCGCTTCCTGCCGCTGACCACCGTGTTCGATCGGCTGGCGGCGGAATTCCCGCTGGTCCGCGCCGGGCATCGCACGGGCGGCCCCGCCCGCTACTGGCAGGTGGAGGGCAGCGAGACCCGGCTGGGCCTGATCTCCCCCCTCACTGCGAATTTTTGCGACGGGTGCAACCGCGTGAGGCTGACGACCGAGGGCAAGCTGTATATGTGCCTGGGTCATGAGGATCAGGTGGATTTAAAGGCCGCGCTGCGGAACGGGGGCATCGAGGCGCTGGATACGGCGATCGATCTGGGGCTGGCGGCCAAGCCCGCCCGGCATGACTTCCGTATCGAGGCGGGATCGGCCCCGGCCGTGTCGCGCCATATGAGCGTGACCGGCGGATGACCCTCCCCGTCCGGCGGGCGCTCGTCGCCTCGCCCACCGCGCCCGCCCAGACCGCGGCCGCCGACCTGCTGCAAAGCGCCGACTGGGTCGATTTCGACGAGGCGGATTATGTCATCGCGCTGGGCGGTGACGGCTTCATGCTCCAGACGCTGCACCGCATGCTGGAGCGGCGGCGCGGGGCCGTGCCGGTGTTCGGCATGAACCTGGGCACGGTCGGCTTCCTGATGAACGAATGGCGCGGTTATGGACTGGAGGACCGGCTGGCCCGTGCCAAGCCGTTCCGGGTCACCCCGCTGAAGATGACCGCCACCGGCATCGATGGTCGCGTCCATACCCTGCCCGCGATCAACGAGGTCTCGCTACTGCGCGAAACCCGCCAGACCGCCAAGTTGGAAGTCATGGTCAACGAACGCATCGTCCTGCCCGAACTGGCGTGCGACGGCATCTTGGCCGCCACGCCGGCCGGATCGACCGCCTATAATTTCTCGGCCCAGGGGCCCATCCTGCCGCTCGGCTCGGCGTTGATCGCGCTGACCCCGATCAGCCCCTTCCGCCCCCGGCGCTGGCGCGGCGCGATCCTGCCCGACAAGGCGCGCATCTCGATCAAGGTCCTCGACCCCGGCAAGCGCCCGGTGTCGGCCGTCGCCGACCAGCGCGAGGTGCGCGACGTGGCGCAGGTCGATATCTGCATGGACCGTTCGCGCGAACTGACGCTGATGTTCGACCCCGAACATGCGCTCGACGACCGCATCACGATGGAACAGTTTGTGTCCTGACGATCACGTTATCCACAGCTTTGGCGGCCCGACTTACGCAAAACCGTCAAAAAAGGGGTTGCGGGTTTTTTCGAGCCCTTTATAGGACCCCTCCACAGCGCCGGAACATTCCCTGATAGCTCAGCGGTAGAGCTCTCGACTGTTAATCGAGCGGCCGTAGGTTCGAATCCTACTCAGGGAGCCACCGGCGCTGTCTTCCCCCAGACAGCGCCAGTCATGACGGATCAGCCGTCGATCACATGCGGTATGAACCGCGCGGTGTTCGAGGTGATCAGGCCGTCTTCGCGGATACTCATCCCCACAGGTGCACCGTCCACCACCCAGCTGCCCAGAACGGGGAAACATCCCGGCGCCGCCTCCGGCAGCCGGTATAGCGACTGGTAGATATAGCCCTCCTCGCCATAGTCCCCTGCCGTCTCGGCAACGATGCTGCCCGCCTTGCGGATCGAGACGTTTGCGCCCTCGCGCGACAATAACGGCTTGGCCACCGCATCGCCGCTCGGCACCGAGAAGCTGGCGGGCAACAAATTGGGGTGACCGGGGAACAAGTCCCACAATACCGGCAGGATCGCCTTGTTCGACCAGATCATCTTCCAGATCGGCTCGATCCAGGTCAGGTCGCCGCGCTCCAGGTTGTCGAGGAGCGGCCCGGCAAACTCTTCATGGACCAGCCATTCCCACGGATAGAGCTTGAACAGCGCCTCTATCCGCAGGTCCACCTCGTCGACGAAGCAATGCGTGTCGTGGTTCCAGCCGATCCGGTCCATCAGGATGGGGATGGTGGTGATACCGGCCGCTTCGGCGGTGTCGCGCAGATAGGCGGCGGTGACGGCGTCCTCGCCCGCCGGGTCCTCGACATGGGCGACATGCAGCGTGGCGGGCAATGCGGGCGCGATTTCGGCCCAGCGCGCGACCAGCGCCTCGTGCAGGCTGTTATACTGGTCGAGGGCGGGGAAACATTCCTCCTTCCACGCCCATTGCACGACGGCCGCCTCCAAGAGCGAAGTGGGCGTGTCGCAATTGAACTCAAACAGCTTCGGCGCGCCCGAACCGTCATAGCCCAGGTCGAACCGCCCGAAATTCAGCGCGGGCGGCTCGGCCTCCCAGGCTTCGCGGATCGGGTCGTGAAAGACGGGCGGGATGGCAAAGCGGTTCAAAAGCGCAGGGTCGCTGACCACCGCCTCCCCCGCCGCCAGGAACAACCGGTAGAGTTCGCCCGTCGCCGCTTCGATCGTATCGATCTGGGCGTGGGTGAAGCGATAGCAGGCGCTTTCGTCCCAATAGGGCCGCTCGCGCCCCTCATGCCAGATGAGGCCCAGGGCCTCGACCTTGGCCTGCCAGTTGGCTCGCGGCGTCAGGGTCTGGCGGATCATGCGTGGATGCTGCCGAAGCGGCGCGCCGAACTGCCGAAGCCGCCACGGCTGACGGCGGCGGACCGGGTCATCGCGCTGCCGGGCGGGGCATAGGCATAGCGGGCACCGGTCGCGGCGCGGAAACTGCCGCCGGTCGCGCGTTCACCGAACCAGGGAATGGCGCGGCCGCGCCCGAGAAAATACCAGAAGGCCCCACCGCCCCCGACACGATGCTGGCGACAGCGATCGTCGGGCAGGCGCACACCCTGCGCATCGGTGCAGATCGCGGTGTCGCGATCGGTCGTCCAATTGTCATCGGCTTTGGCGCGATTACAGCCGCTTGCTAGCAACGCCGCCGCCATCGCGGTGGTCAGTTTCAAATCAAATGCCATATGGGCCCTCCCGCGCGCATCATGATGCAGGAGCGCTGTCCTTGGCCAGAAAAATGAAAGGGTGCCGGTGCCCCTCTTCACCGACGCCCTTTCTCTTGCCGATCTTAGCGGCAGCGGACCTTGCCACGATCGATCGAACGGCCGAGCAGCGCACCGCCGCCCGCGCCCAGCAGCGTGCCCAGCGTACCGCCGCCGATCACATTGCCCAGCACGCCGCCGCCGAGCGCGCCGACCACCAGGCCGGTGGTGCCGTCATTGCGCTTGCAATAGGTGCGACCGTCACGGCCACGGAAGACCTGATCGTCGCGGTTCAGGCGGCGCTCCCGGTAATTGCCGCGACGATAATCGCGCGAGGCGTCCCAATCGTCACGATCGCCATGCCAGCGATAGTCACGATCCTGGGCGACGGCGGGCGTCGCGGCGATAGGGGCGGCAACGGTAACGACGGCCAGAGCGGCGAGCAGGGCTTTCACGGCAGGTCTCCTTATCCTCAAGCGGGCACAACGCGCTTGCCGCGAACCTGTTCAATTCCACCGCGACTGGCACCGACGGGACCTGTCATGCATTGAGGAGCGATGCGCCAAGCCACCACCATCATCACCGTCGACACCCATGGCCAGGGCCTGACCGAGATCACCCGGCCCGTCGCCGCCTGGGTCCGCGAACAGGGCATGGACGAAGGGCTGCTGACCCTGTTCTGTCGGCACACCTCTGCCTCGCTCATCATCCAGGAAAATGCTGCGCCCGAGGTGAAGACCGACATACTCGATTATTTCGCGCGCATCGCGCCGGAGGATGCCCGCGCCTATGCCCATGACGACGAGGGACCGGACGACATGCCTGCGCATCTGCGGAGCATCCTGACCGGTGTTCACCTGTCCGTTCCGCTGATCGGCGGGCGGCTGATGCTGGGGACATGGCAGGGCATTTATCTGTTCGAACATCGCCGCGCCCCGCATCGGCGACACATTGCAATCCATATGGCGGGCATGTGACGCACTATTCATCGCGGGAGCCAAACCGTTCATCGACCGTTCTGCCGGGATAGGTTAGACCGGCGCCAGCTACAGGGCTGTTGCCGCCCGGCCTGGTCGAGCGGCAAGGAAAGGAAGAAGTGTCCATGCAATTCGGTCGGAAGATCGCGCTCGCGCTGCTCGGCGCCAGCACCTTGATGGTCGCAGGATGCGCGACCGAAACCACCTATCGCCCGGCGACGGGTTCGGGCTTCTACCGCACCGGCTATTCGGACCAGCAGCTGGAGCCGGGTCGCTTCATCGTCAGCTTCGCGGGCAACACCGTGACGTCGCGCGACACGGTCGAGCGCTATCTGCTCTACCGCGCGGCCGAACTGACGCTGGCCAATGGCTATGACTATTTCGTGATGGCCGACCGCGACACCCAGCTGCGCTCGCGCACCTATTCGACGCCGGGCGCTTTCGGGCCGGGCTTCGGCGGCTGGGGTGGCGGCTGGTGGGGTCCGTCGTGGCGCTATTACGGCCGCGGCTTCGGCTGGCGCAGCTGGGACCCGTTCTGGGGTGATCCCTTCTTCGGCAACAACATGGATATCAACACCATCGACCGCTACGAAGCGACGGCCGAGGTCGTAATGCGCAAGGGGCCGATCCCGCGCGACAATCTGCGCGCCTTCGACGCCCGCGCGATCGTCTCGACGATCGGGCCGACGGTGGTGATGCCGAAGTAATTCGGCCGGATTATCGGATCATGGGGCGGCGACCTTTCGGGGTGGCCGCCCTTTTCTTTTGGGTCAGGGCTTATCACCGCGCACGCGGCGGGCGTTGACCATGCCGCGCAATGCTTCGGTGTGGACCTGCAGTTCGTACTCTTCGGAAAGCGAAAGTCCATCCTGCGCAAAGCGCTCGCCCAACTGACCGATCGCGGCATCCTCCCGTTTGAAGGATCGGGCCTCGGCGCGCGATATGTCGCCACTGCGCAGTCCCTCGCGGATCGCGCGACGGATGTCGCGTCGGTCGGCCACGACGCTCGTCTGATTTGGCATGGCGAGAATATCGGCCGGTGGCCCGGCGCTGACGAACTGCGCCGGCGCGGCGACGGGTAACGCGACTAGGATGACAGCCGAAATCGCATAGCGTTTCATGATTGATCCTCCCTCACGATGGAGGATCACGCCGCCTCGATGAACGGGACCTGTCTGTTCTGGATATCCTCCCCGGTATGGGCAGGGGGACCATGCAAAACATGGTGATGGGGCTTGCCACGACGGACATCCAGTGAGGAAGCTCCCCTCCGTCAGGCCTTCGGCCTGCCACCTTCCCTTGCAGGGAAGGAATAAAAAAAGGGCGGCGAGCCTGAGCCCGCCGCCCTCTAATGCTACCGATCGGAAACCGATCAGGCCGTCACCGCTCCGTGGCAATGCTTGTATTTCAGGCCCGAGCCGCAGGGGCACGGCGCGTTGCGGTTGACGCGGCCTTCCCACTGCGAAGGGTCGGTGCCGAGGTCCATGCCCTCGGGCTGCGGGATCTGCATGGGCGGCATCTGCGGCTGGAGCAGCCCGCGCGCGGCGGCGTCCCAATCGTTCGTATTGTCCTCGCCGGTGAACGGATCGAAGTGCGAGGTGATGAAGTCCGGCAGCTCGGGAAGCTCCGGCGGCGCCTGCAACTGGAACTGGGCATAGGCGATAGTGCGCGTCACATCCTCGCGGATATTGTCGAGCATCCGCTGGAACAGCGAAAACGCCTCGTGCTTATATTCGTTGATCGGCGTCTTCTGGGCATAGGCGCGCAGGTGGACGACCTGGCGCAGCGCGTCGAGCGTCGCCAGATGCTCCTTCCAGTGATGGTCCAGATTCTGGAGCAGGATCGACTTCTCGACGCTGGTCCAGGTGTCGGGCTCCAGTTCCCTGGCCTTGGCCTCGACCATAGCATCGGCCTCGGCGGAGACGCGCTCCAGGACGATCTCGGGGTCGATCGCTTCCTCGGTCATCCAGTCGTCGATCGGCGGCTCGAGGTTCAGCAGGTCCTTGAGCTGCTGCTTCATGCCCGCGACATCCCATTGCTCGGGATAGCTGTTGGGCGGGCAGGCGGTGCCGACGATCGCGTTGACCGTCTCGGCGCGCATGTCGGCGACGACCTCGCCCACCGTCTCGGCATCCATGATGTCGGCACGCTGTTCGTAGATGACCTTGCGCTGGTCGTTCATCACGTCATCATATTCGACGACCTGCTTGCGGATGTCGTAGTTGCGCGCCTCGACCTTCTTCTGCGCGGTCTCGATTGCCTTGGACAGCCACTTGCTACCGATCGCCTCGCCATCCTCGATATTGCTGCGCATCATCTTGGCGAACAGCGTGTCGGGGCCGAAAATACGGAGCAGATCGTCGTCGAGGCTGAGGTAGAAGCGCGACAGGCCCGGATCGCCCTGACGGCCCGAACGGCCACGCAGCTGGTTGTCGATGCGGCGGCTTTCGTGGCGCTCGGTGCCCAGCACGAACAGACCGCCCGCTTCCAGCACCTTCTGCTTTTCCGCGACGATCTCGGTCCGGATGCGGGCGGCCGCCTCCTCATATTCGGGCGTACCCTCGACCAGATCAGGATGCTCGTCGAGCATCCGGAATTCCAGGTTGCCGCCCAGCTGAATGTCGGTGCCGCGACCCGCCATGTTGGTCGCGATGGTGACGGCGCCCAGACGGCCCGCCTGCGCGACGATATGCGCCTCCATCTCGTGATAGCGGGCGTTCAACACCTTGTGAGGAACGTTTTCCTGCACAAGAAACTCGCTGAGCAGTTCCGACTTCTCGATCGACACGGTGCCGACCAGCACGGGCTGACCCTTGGCGGCATGGTCGCGGATCTTCTTGGCGATCGCCAGGAACTTGTCCTGGGTGTTCTTGTAGAACTCGTCCTCCTCGTCGACGCGCGCGATCGGCACGTTGGTCGGGATGGTGACGACGTTGATCTTGTAGATGTCGTAGAACTCGCCCGCTTCGGTCGCGGCGGTGCCGGTCATGCCCGAAATCTTCGGGTACATGCGGAAGTAGTTCTGGAAGGTGATCGAGGCCATGGTCTGGTTCTCGGGCTCGATATTGACGCCCTCCTTCGCCTCGACCGCCTGGTGCAGGCCCTCCGACCAGCGACGCCCGTCCATCATGCGGCCGGTGAACTCGTCGATGATGACGACCTTGCCGTCCTTCACGATATAGTCGGTGTCGCGCTTGAACATCATGTTCGCGCGCAGCGCCTGGTTCAGGTGGTGGACGACCTGGGTATTCTCGAAGTCGTAGAGGTTTTCGCCCTGGAGCAGCCCCGCCGCCTCCAGCAGGCGCTCGGCGCGCTCGGTGCCGTCCTCGGTCAGGATGATCGACTTCTGCTTCTCGTCCTTCTCGTAATCGTCGGCGGTCAGCTGCTTCACGATCGCGTCGACGCCGATATACAGCTCCGACTTGTCGTCGGTCGGGCCGGAGATGATCAGCGGCGTGCGCGCCTCGTCGATCAGGATCGAGTCGACCTCGTCGACGATCGCATAGTTGAAGGGGCGCTGCACCATCGACGAGCGCTCATACTTCATATTGTCGCGTAGGTAGTCGAAGCCGAACTCGTTGTTCGTGCCATAGGTGATGTCGGCGTCATAGGCCGCCCGACGCTGCGCATCGTCCAGATTGGGAATGATGGTGCCGGTGGTCAGGCCCAGGAAGTTGTAGACCCGGCCCATGGTCGCGGCGTCGCGGCTGGCCAGATAGTCGTTCACGGTCACGACATGCACGCCCTTGCCGGGCAACGCGTTCAGATAGGTGGCGAGCGTCGCGACCAGCGTCTTGCCCTCACCCGTGCGCATCTCGGCGATCTCGCCGCGATGGAGCACGATGCCGCCGATCATCTGCACGTCATAGTGGCGCTGGCCGAGCACACGGCGCGCGGCTTCGCGCACGGTGGCGAAGGCTTCGGGCAGCAGGCTGTCGAGCGTCGCGCCGTTGTCGAGCTGTTCGCGGAACTTCACCGTCTGCGCGGCGAGCTGCGCGTCGGTCATCGCCTCCATCTCGGGCTCGAACGCGGCGATCTTGGCGACGGTCGGCTTGAGCGACTTGACGTAACGGTCGTTGGACGAACCGAACAGGGACTTGGCGAGGCCGCCGAACATAAGCGATTTCCTGACTGAAATATCGTGAGATGGGCGCAGCGCCGGTCGAAGCGGGGCGCGCGCGACTGCAATGGCAAGGATAGGGTCGGCCACGGCCGACGCCGGGGCTATTCGCGCCGACGGCCCATGAAGATCGCGGCGATCGGCCGGGGCGTGATCGCCCGGAAAATACCGAACGCTCCTGCGCTGGCGACCAGCGTGGCCAAGGTCTGCACCGGCCGCGTCGCGGCGCGCGCAACGGCGGCCTGCTTGGCGGCGGCCACGATGCAGCGCTCGGCAACGACCCCGCGCGCTTCCTGCCCACGCGCGCTCGAACCCACGCCGGTCAGCGCGGACAATAAAGCAGAGAGGAGCAGAAGCAGGTTCATGCGAGGCTTGTCTTAGGCAGATACGCGCGGCGCGTCCATCCGTTGCATGGTCGCAACCGATAGAGGCCAAGGGGGTATCAAGGGCTGGGTGGCAGGATCTGATAAACCCACTGCACTTGGTCATAACCCGACTTGGGCATAATCTGATCCTTCACAAACGCTCTTCCTGCTTCGCAACGCGTCGGCCCATGCGGCACACCGCCCCCACTCAGGCTGATCGACACGCGACAATCAACCGCCTTGCCCGTCGCATCGATCGCGAAATTGACCCTATAACGCTGGAGGACGACCGCTCCTTCGGGAACCTCATCGTGGATCACTGATCCGTCATCGAAAATGCGATCGGTAAACCCCATATAATGGAAGCGTGGCGGGGTCCTGCTGCCACTATGCTCCATGACCGCTTTTTGCAGCCCGGCGACCGACGGCGGACAGGGTATGTCGGGGATCACATTATGGCCCGGCATGGTATAGACCCGGCAATCGCTTACCCGACCGTCAGCATCGACGGTCAGTTCCGAGATCGTCGACCCAGAATGCGCGACCTCATGAAATTCCGTATCGCCGCCGGGCAAGCTCCAGCGAACGCGAAGAGCATAGTGGCCAATCATGGCTTTGCCGCGTTTGTCCTTCGCCGCACGAAACAAATCGGCGCGCGACATGACGATCCGGCACGTCTGCTCATCCAACGCAGTCGACGCCGACTCGAGTATCTTGCAGCCGACCACCAGCCCATGCGCATCGATCGTCAGATCTGCGACGACCAACCCCTCTTCCCGTACCCGCAAAGCCGCCGGGGGATAGTTTTCCGGGGCGAAGGCAGCGCCCATATTGCCGATCAATTCGGGTTTGGGGCCATCGCCTGCAGTAGCCATCGTCCCCTGGCCCAGCAATGTCAGCGCCAGCAAGATCATCCCGCGATACCCCCTAATCAAAATCGCCCGCCTCCCGTATCAATCCGTTGCAGCCCGCGCGCGCAAGCGGCAAAGCACGGGCCATGAGCATCGCCACCTCTCCCCTCGCCCAGCCCTTTCCTGCTTTGCCTGCGATCGACGGTGTGACGCTTCGCGTCGCCCGTGCGCGGTACAAGAAATGGGACCGTACCGACCTGACCTTCGTCACCCTGCCCGAGGGGACGAGCGTGGCGGGCGTGCTGACCACCAGCAAATGCCCCAGCCCGGAGGTGGAATGGTGCCGCAAGGCGCTGGTGCTGGGCCAGGCCCGCGCGCTGGTGGTGAACGCGGGCAATTCCAACGCCTTTACCGGCCATCGGGGTCGCGCCGCCGTCGAGGCGATCGCCGCGCGCACCGCCGCCGCGATGGAATGCCAGCCCTCGGACGTGTTCGTCGCCTCGACCGGCGTGATCGGCGTGCCGCTGCCCATCGACAAGGCGGAGGCGGGCCTCGATGCGGCCTTCACTGCCGAGCCCTGTGGCTGGGAAGACGCCGCCGCGACGATCATGACCACCGACACCTTCGCCAAGGGCGCGACGACGACCGCCATGGTCGATGGCCGCACGGTGACGCTGGCGGGCATCATCAAGGGTTCGGGCATGATCGCGCCGGACATGGCGACGATGCTGGGCTTCATCTTTACCGACGCGGCCGTCGCGCCGGAGTTCCTGCAACGCGCGCTGAGCGCCGCCAATGGCCGCAGCTTTTCGTGCATCACGGTCGATGGCGATACATCGACCAGCGACACGGTGCTGGCCTTCGCCACGGGCAAGGCGGGCAATGCGCCGCTAACCGATGACGACAGCGACGGGGCGGACGCCTTCCGCGCGGCCCTGGCCGATCTGTGCCACCAACTCGCGCTGCTGGTCGTGCGCGACGGCGAGGGCGCGACCAAGCTGATCGAAATCCGCGTCGAAGGGGCGGAGAGCGACCGGTCCGCGCACCGCATCGCCATGTCCATCGCCAACTCGCCGCTGATGAAGACCGCCATCGCGGGCGAGGACGCCAATTGGGGCCGTGTCGTCATGGCCGTCGGCAAGGCGGGCGAACCGGCCGAGCGTGACAAGCTGTCGATCCGCTTCGGCGAAACGCTGGTGGCGAAGGACGGTCTGGCGGTCGAGGGCTATGACGAAGCGCCCGTCGCCGCGCATCTGAAGGGACAGGAGATCGCGGTCGGCGTCGACCTGGGCCTCGGCGAAGGCGTCGCGACGGTTTGGACCTGCGACCTGACTCACGGCTATATCTCGATCAACGCCGATTACCGGAGCTGATGCGATGCTGACCATCTGGGGCCGGATCAACTCGCATAACGTCAAGAAGGTCGTCTGGCTGGCCGAGGAGATGGGGCTGGCCTATGACCGGCGTGATGTCGGCGGGCCCTTCGGGATGGATGAGGCGTATCGCGCGCTCAACCCCAATGCACTGATCCCGACCATCGAGGATGACAACTTCGTCCTGTGGGAGTCGAACAGCATCCTGCGTTATCTGGCGGCGAACCATGGTGGAGAGGCTTTCTACCCCTCGAATCCGCAGGCACGCGCCTCGGCAGAGCGGTGGATGGACTGGGGCTTCACCTGGGCCGATGCGATCCGGCCGACCTTCTTCCAGATGGTCCGCACGGCCCCGGAGCAACGCGACACCGCGCTGGTCGAGCGGAGCGTGGCGCGGGCGGCCGGGCTGTCGGCGATCCTGGACGAGGTGCTGGGCCGGCAGGAGTGGTTGTCGGGCGAGGCGTTCGGGATCGGCGATATTCCCGTTGCAGCCTATGCCAATACGTGGTTCCAGCTGCCCGTCGAGCGGCCTTCGCGGCCGAATATGGAGCGGTGGTACGCCGCATTGCAGGAGCGTGCGTCGTTTCGCGACGTGGTGATGATCCCGCTGAGTTGAGCAATGATAGGCGGCGGTCTCGGTGAGACCTTCTGCCCTCCCCCATCCCCTCCCGCTTGCGGGAGGGGCGTGTCCAGCGGGGCGCGCAGGCTCTAGAAGCGGCCTTCTTTCTTCCTCCCCTCCCGCAAGCGGGAGGGGATCGAGGGGAGGGAAAGATGTCTCACCGAGACCGTCCCGAACCGTCTAAACCTTACAGCGCGCCTTCCAGCCAGGCCTTGATCCGCCCCTTGGGCTCTGCGCCGACCTTGGTCGCGGCAGCCGCGCCACCCTTGAACAGGATCATCGTCGGAATGCCGCGCACGCCGTAACGGCCGGGCGCATCGGGATTGTCGTCGATGTTCAGCTTGGCGATCGTCACCTGCTCGCCCAGTTCTTCGGACAGCTCTTCCAGCGACGGGCCGATCATCTTGCACGGTCCGCACCACTCGGCCCAGAAATCGACCAGCACCGGCTTGTCGGAGTTCAGGACGTCCGCTTCGAAGCTGGCGTCGGTGATCTGCTTGGTTGCCATAATCTCAATACTCCTTGGATTGTCATCCATCTAGGACGCCCGGGTCGGTCGCTCAACCACCGAGCGCCAAGCTTTGCTCCCGGTCGCGATAGCCGGGCTTGTGCGCCGCCAGCAGTGCGTCGGGCACGGTGATCAGGCGAGGCCCCGCCGTATAGAGCAGCGCCACCGACACCCGCCGTCCCGGGAAGATCACCTCCAGCGCGGCGGCATAACCCGCCATTTGCGCCAGATGGAATGCGGGCACATCGTCGATTCCGCCGGGCGCGCGCCGCCCCGTCTTATAGTCGATCAGACGAATCTCCTCCGCGCCGATCAGCAGCCGGTCGACCCGGCCCGAAACGACAAGCCCATTGGCCAGCGTCGCGGCGATCGGCGCTTCGGCGAGCGAACCGGGCCCGAACAGCGGCGCAAAGGCCGGATCGTCGAGGATCGCAAACACGGCACCCGTCACGTCGGAGCGCAGGGCGGCATCCTCGACACCTGCGGCTTGGGAAAGCCAGCGCTCGGCCGCCCCCCGCCGCTGCTCCGGCACCACCGGTGGCAGGCGTTCGAGCAGGCAGTGGATCAACCGTCCCCGCTCGGCCGCGGCGCGCATGGCGGGTGTGGGGGGCGGATCGGCGACCATGTCCTCGCCCAGCTGCGACGGTGCGAGCGGGCGCGGCGGTCGCGACTCCTGCGGCGCGGGAGTATGAACCCAGTCGGGCAGCCGCGTTTCCTCGCGCGCCGTCGCCACGATCACGGTGCCGGTGCGACCCGCGACCGGCGGTTGTGGCAAGATGCCGAGGAACTGGCGCGACCGGCCGTCACCCGGCTCGACCTCGGGCACGCCCAGCGCGGTCATCGCGCGGGCGCAGGTCGCGTACCAGCTATGCATCGGCGGCACGCCCGCCGCCCGCTTGCCAAGCGCCCCGCCGACCACCAACTGCTCCTCCGCCCGCGTCGCCGCGACGTAGAAGAGCCGCCAATGCTCGGCCAGTTCGCGCGCGGCGATCTCGGCGGCCACGGCATCCAGCGGCCCGCCCCGTTCGTCGGCGCGCGGCGGGAAGACCGGGATCGGCAAGGCCCCCGGCTCGGGCGTCCAGCGCAGGATCGAGCGGGGGCTCGCGGTCGGATCGGCGGTGGCGTCGGCCAGGATGACGAGCGGCGCCTGCAATCCCTTGGACCCATGCGCGGTCATCACCCGCACCGCGTCAAGCGGTGCCGAGGGATCGCGCACGATCTCGACATCGCCGCGATCGAACCAGTCGAGGAAACGCTGGAGCGAAGGCGTCGTCGTGCTTTCGAAGGTCAGCGCGGCGTTGAGCAGCTCCTCTATCGGATCGCGCGCCTCGGTGCCCAGCCGCCGGATCAGCTTGCGCCGTCCATCAAGCGGCCCCGACAGCAACTCCTCCAGAAACTGGTAGGGCGTCGACACATCGGCCCGCGCCAGCATCTGGCGCAGGGGCGCGAGATCCTCGGGCGGCAGGGTCCGCGTCAGATGCGCCCAAAGCGATCCCCGCTCGCGGTGCCCCGCCGTCATCAGCCGATCCTGCGACCAGCCGATCAGCGGCGACACCAGCAGCGACGCCAGCGACAGGTCATCCTCGGGCTGGAGGGCGAACCGCACCGTCGCCAGCAGGTCCTGCACCGCCAGCGGCGCATTCAGCCGCAGCCGGTCGACACCCGCCACCGGCACCCCCTCGGCATAGAGCCGTGCGACGATAAGCGAAGCGAGGTCGCCGCGCCGCTTGACCAGGATCATGATGTCCTGCGGCTCGAGCCTGCGGCCCTTGCTCTCCAGCATGACGCCGTCGTCCAGCCAGCGACGGACGGCGCGCGCGATGTCGGTCGCGACCTTGCGCACCGCATCGTCGATCCAGCCTTCCTCATCCTCGTCGCTGCCGCCCGCCACCACCGGCGGCCAGAGCGTGACGCGGCCGGGGCCTTTCACCTCGCTGGCATGGCGTTCGACCTCGCCTGCCATGCCCATGCCGGGTTCACCCAGCGCCTCGATTGCGGCATCGACGAACTCCAGGATCGGCTTGGTCGAGCGGAAGCTGTGGGTCAGCGACAGCTGGTTGAACGGCAGGCCGCGTTCCTCGGGCGGCCATTCGTCATCGCCCGCCACCTCTTCCGCCCGGCGCGAGAAATGCAGCTCGGCCGCCTGGAAGTTGATCGGGTCGGTGCCCTGGAAACCGAAGATTGCCTGCTTATGGTCGCCGACCGTGAACAGCGTCCGGGTGGACGGTGCATAGAGGCCGCGCCCGACGAAGAACTCGTCGGCCAGCGCGCGGACGATCCGCCATTGATGCGCATTGGTGTCCTGCGCCTCGTCGATCAGGACATGCTCGGTCACCTGGTCGAGCTTGTAGCGGACCCATTCGCCGATGCCGGGCCGCTCCAGCAGTTCGACGGTGGCGCGGATCAGGTCATCGAAGTCGACCGCCCCGATCGCGCGCTTGGACAGGGTATAGGCGCGCGCATAGTCACGCCCCACGGTCAGCGCATCGGCGAGCAGATCGGCATGACGCGCCCGCGCGGCCAGGCCGAGGAGGTGGCGGCAAGCCTCTCCCAATTCGCGCGCCATGTCCTCGTAATCGGGATCGGCGTCGGTCAGCTTCTTGGATGCCTTGCGCGGCTCGCCCTTGGCGGTGAAGACCGTGCCCATCAGCTCTTCGAGCATGGCCACCCGCCCCGCCCGGTCGCTGCCGATCCAGCGCTCCAGCACCGCCGCTGCCTTGTCGCCGGTCGCGGTGCCCCAGGCGCGGTTCGCCGCCGCCAGCCGGACGACCGCGTCCTCGTCGATCTCCTCGACACCCTCGGCGATCGCCTCGTCGATATCGCCCGAGGGCAGGTCGAGCGCGCGGCGGAGCCAGGGCTGGATGCCCGTCGGCAATGCCTCCAGCGCACCCGGCGCACGGGCGCAGGCGGCGAGGAAGGATTCCGCCCCGCCCTCGCCCAGCCGCAGCGATAGCGCGCCGACCGTCTCGACCGGGCCGACACGGCCCTCGCGTTCGGCGGTTTCGAGCATCCGCGCCAAAGCCTCACGCGCCAACACCGCCTCCTCGCGCGCCTCCAGCGGGCGAAAGCCCGGCGCAAGGCCCGCCTCGACCGGAAAGGCCGCGAGCAGCCCCTGGCAGAAGCCGTGGATGGTCTGGATGCGAAGCCCGCCGCCCGGCGCGTCGAGCACGCGTGCGAACAGCGTCCGCGCCCGGTCGCGGAGGTCGGGCGTCGGCGTCTCGCCCAGCGCCTTCAGGTCGCGGAACAGCTCGGTCTCGGGCATCCGCACCCAGGCGGCGAGGCGGCCGTTGATCCGCTGCGCCATCTCCGCCGCACCCGCCTTGGTGAAAGTCAGGCACAAGATCGCCTCGGGCGCGACACCGCGCAGCAGCAGGCGGAACACGCGCGCGGCCAGCACCTGCGTCTTGCCGGTACCCGCCGAGGCGGACAGCCAGACATGCGCGGCAGGGTCGCTGGCGGCGGCCTGCGCGCCCTTCAACGGCGGCAGATTGGCCATGGGACGCGCGCTCACTGGCACAAGCTCCCCAGACGGACGTCCCCATCCGCTATCGCTGCACAATCACCGATCACGGCCATACCATTCGTCCCGCCGCATCAGCTGGTCATATTCCGCATAGGGCGCATATTCGGGCACCAGTTTCGCGGTGAACGGCGCATCGCCGGTCAGCCACTGGCCTGCCGCCTCGGCGAAGTTCGCCGCCGCGATGGAGACGAACTCATCGGTGCGGATGCGTTCGCGCTTGCCATCGGGATCGACCGGCGTGGCGATATAGCCCAGCCCCTCGCGCCCGCGCCCCAGCGACCAATATTCGAACCCGCCCGCCTTGCCCGCCACGCCCTCGAACCCGCCCCGTTCGGCGATCAGGCCGAGCAGGCCGAGCTGAAGACTGAACCCCTCGCGCACGGCGGTCGTCGACGGCGGCTTGCCAGTCTTATAGTCGATCACCACCAGCGATCCGTCGGCATCCTTGTCGATCCGGTCGAACCGCCCGGTCAGCGTCACGCCCGCCAGCTTGGCCTCGCCCTTGCCCTCGGCGCTCAGGACATGGCGGCCTTCGCCTGCCTTGACGGCGACCTCGGCGGCGATCCAGTCGATCGCCTCGATGAGCCGGGGCTGCCACAGCGCGCGCATCATCGGATGGGTCCGCTGGTCGCGCAGCATCGCCAGCGCGCGAGGACGAAGCGCCTCGACGTTGCAAGCGTCCTCCTTCCACCACATCTCCAGGATGTCGTGGACCGCGGTGCCGCGCCACGCCGCACTGGGATCGGCATCGACCGGATCGAGCGGCGACAGGCGCAGCACCCGGCGGGCGTAGAAGGCATAGGGGTCGGCCTTGAGCCGATCGACCTCGGTCACTGAAATGGTGGTGGGGCGCAGCGCGGCGGGCGGCGACGGTTCTGGTCGTGTCGCGGGATAATGACCTCTGGGTTGATCCAGTTCGACTGCCCAAGCGGCCAGGCTCGGATGCGCCTCGAACCGATCGCCCGCCATCGCCTGAAGCCGCAACCAGAAGCGCGAGGCCAAGGTCGGCCCGCTCGCATCGCGACGCGCGCGGGTCAGGATCGCGCGCGGCGCGCCCATCGCCTGTGCCAAATCGTGCGCGGCGATGCCGATCCGCTGCTCCAGCCCGACCAGCCCCAATAGCGAGCGGATACGCGGTGCCAGCCACGGGTCGGGCGCGGGGCGGCCCGGCCAGACACCCTCGTTCAAACCGCCCGCGATCATCAGGTCGGCGGTCTGGAGACGCGCCTCGATCGGACCGTAAATGGCTAGGCGCGGATGCTGGCCTTCACGCGGGATGGCGCGGATGGCGATCTCGTCGAACAGGCTGCGAAGAAGCGCGGGTAGCTCGGCGGGATCGACACGCGCCGGACCATGGTCGGCCTCTTCTTCGTAACCCGCTAGAAACTCGGCCGCCGCGCGACCCGCCGGCCCGGTCCATAGCGCGTCGCCGCACAATGTCTGCCCGCACTCGCGCAGACAGGCGAGCAGGCTGCGCAATCCCTGCGGCCCGTCGCCGAATGTCCGTCCGACCGCCTCCAGCATCGGCGCAGCCTTGGCCCAAAAGGCGGTGGCAGTCGGCTTGTCGGCGATATGCGCGGCGATGCCGTCCAGGCCCGGCGCGGGACGCGGCCCTCGAAGTGCCCGGTCGAGCGCGCGCACGCCGTCGAGCCATTCCACCCGCTCCATCTCGCCCCGGATCAGCGGGTGCTTGAGCAGGGCGAGGAGCGGCAATGGTGCGAAGTGCTGCGCCGCCGCTTCGGCCAGTTGCAGCAGGAAGGTGCCCGGCAACAGGATCGACAGCGGCCGCCCCGCCGTGTCGTCGATCAGGATATTCCAGCGCCGACAATGCGCCGCCACGCGCCGCGCCAGCGCGCGATCGGGAGTAACGAGCGCGGCGGTGCGCCCCGACTCCTCGATCGCCTCGCGCAGGGCCAGCGCAATGGCCTGCGCCTCTTCGGCGGGGGTGGCGAGTTCGATGGTGGAGACACCCGACAGCCGCCGGTCCTCGGCGGGCAGGTCGGTCCATTTGCCGGTGAAATCGGCCGGTGCCATGGCGTTGGCGATGGCGCGGCCCCGCGCCGCGCCCGCATCATAATCGCCGCCCCCGCGCCAGACCGTCACCTCGCCGCGCCCGACACCCATCCGGTCGAGCAGCAGTTTCAACGCATATTGCGGATGCGTCTCGATCGAGCGGCGGGTACGGCCCGTCTCGGGGTCGGATTTGTGGGGGCCCAGCGCATCCCATTCCTCGTCGGGCATGGTCAGGTCCAGCCCGGCGAACACCACCGAGCCGCCCGGCATCTCCGACACGCAGCGCAGCAGCCGTGCGACGGCAGGCGCGGTATCGGTGACACCCGCCGCACACACGAACCCGGCGGGCTGCGCCTGGGCCCAGCGCTTGGCGGTCCGGTCGAGCAGCAGGGTGCGCCGCTTCGCCGCATCGATCCGTCCCATCCGCTCCAGTGCGGCGGGCCAGCGGTCGAGCACCACCGAGAAGGTCGCCAGCGCCGACTGCCAATGCTCGGTCAGCTCGGGACCCAGATCGAGCGCGGCGAGTTCGGCCGGATCGACTTCTTCGACCAGCATCTGGTCCAGCGTGCGGGCGAGATCGCCCGCTAGCCGAACGGCCTCGGCCGCCGTCACCGGCTGGCCCGCCCGCTGCCGCTCCTGCTCGACCAGCCGCGCTAGAATCATCCGGCGGGCCGACGGCGCGATGGCGGGCGGCGGCGGGGCTTCGGCATCGGCGGGATCGAGCGCCGAGCCTGCTGCCTCTCCAAGTTCGGGATCGCCCAGCGCCACCATGCGCGGCAGGATCAGGCCGCCGCCGCTCGCCCGGACGAACGCCTCGGTCACCGCACGGACACCGCGATTGGTCGGCAACAGGATCATGCCCTGCGCCAGCGTCAGCGGGTCGCCCCCGCTGCGTCGCATCAGTCCGGCGACCAGCGCGTCGGCAAACCCGCGATGCGCCGGAATGGTGTGCAGCCTCGGGCGGCGTGGCTCACCCATCCGCGAGGATCAGCTCCGTCTGCGGGATGGCGCGCGGGGTGCCGACATCGAACCACAGACCCTGATGCACTTGGCCAAAGGCACGCCCCGCCTCGATCGCCCGGTTCCAGAAGAGGTTGGTTGAGAACGGCCCCTCGGGTGCGTCCGCGATCAGGCGGGGATGCAGGATCTGCAAGCCGGTATAGGAAAAGGGCGCGACCCGGCCGCGCTGACGCCGCGCGGTGATCCGGCCATCGGCTCCGAGGTAAAAGTCGCCCTGTCCGTTATGATTATGCGCCCGTGCGAGCGGCACCATCAGCAGGAGCGCATCCATGACGCCCGTGTCCCAGCGCGAGGCAAGCAGGCGGATCGCGTCGACCGGCCCGTCGATCCACAGATTGTCGCTGTTGACGACCAGAATCGGATCGTCCCCCAGCAGCGGCCTGGCCTTGACCAGCCCGCCGCCGGTTTCGAGCAATTGCTCACGCTCGTCCGAGATGATGACCTCGATCCCCGGAAAGCGATCCTTCAGATGTGCCTCGAGCTGATCGGCGAGGTAGTGGACATTGACCACCGCGCGCTCGACCCCAGCGGCGACCAGCCGGTCGAAGACATGATCGATCAGCGGCTTGCCCGCCACCGACACCAGCGGCTTGGGGCGCGTGGCCGTCAGCGGACGCATCCGCTTGCCCAGCCCCGCCGCCATGACCATCGCGGTGCGCGGTACCTGGCCCGAAGGCGTGGGACGCAGCGAGAGTTGCCGGGTCATACGGACAGCACCTTCGGATCGCCGCGCAGTTCGGGCGGCACGTTGTCGTCGAACCAGGCGGCCACGGGCGCCAGCACCGGCTGCGACAGGTCACGCTCCAGATAGGCCCAGACACGCGGGCACAGCGCGGCATAACGCGGCTTGCCGTCGCGCTTCCACAGGCGGGTGAAGATGCCGATGATCTTGGCGTTCCGCTGCGCGCCCAGCACGTGATAGGCGTTCAGGAAGGCATCGTCTTCGCCGGTCGCGGCCAGATAGCGCTTGAGCATCGCCTCTTCGATCGAGGGCTCGACATCGCGCCGCGCATCCTGAAGCAGTGAGACGAGGTCATAGGCGGGATGCCCGGCCAGCGCGTCCTGAAAGTCGAGCAGGCCCAGCGTCCGCTTCGGCCCGACGAGCATCAGGTTTTCGACATGATAATCGCGCAGCACGGTGACGGGCTTGTCCGTCAGCGCATGGGCGAACACCTGATCCCAGGCGGCGCGATAGCCCTCGACATCGACGTTCAGCCCGACGGCGGGCGTGTACCATTCGGGCAGCAGCGCCGCCTCGCGGTGCAGGACGGCCATGTCGTACGGTGCCAGCCCCTCGGGCGCATGGTTGCGCAGCGCGGCGAGCAGGTCGACCGCATCGCTGTACAGCTTCACCGTCGCATCGGGATCGGCCTCGATCGCCTCGCGCATCCGGTCGTCGCCGAAATCCTCGATCAGGACCAGGCCGCGTTCCTCGTCCGCGCCCAGGATGGCGGGCGCGGCGAAACCCTTGGCCAGCAGCCAGCGCGCGATGGCGATGAAGGGGCGCGGGTCCTCATGCGGCGGCGGCGCGTCCATCAGGACGGCGCGGCGTGTCCCCAGCGTCACCCGGAAATAACGGCGGAACGAGGCGTCTCCGGCGAGCGGGGCGATCACCGCCCCCTCCCATCCCAGCGTCGTCAGAAAGGCGGCGGCATCCGCCGGAGGGGTCATATCGGCCATCGGTTTTCCCAGCCCGAGGGTATCTTCGCTGTCAAGATGCGTCCGCCCATGGGGTCCATCTCCAGGGTCAGCGCCAGCGCCTGCGGCCACGACCCCTCACCCGCCCGGTCGGGCCATTCGACGATCAGCGCGGAGTCCCACAGCGCCTCGTCCAGCCCCAGTTCCTCCATCTGTTCCGGGCCGTCGAGTCGGTAGAGATCGACATGCAGGACCGGGATCACGGTCTCGGGCGGAGCATAGGGCTGGACGATCGCGAAGCTGGGCGACGGCGCTTCACCCGGCAGGCCGAGCGCGGCCAGCAGCCCGCGCGCCAGGCTGGTCTTGCCCGCCCCCAGTGTGCCGGTCAGCGTCACCACATCGCCGGGGCGGATATGCGCCGCCAGCCGCCGTCCGAATTCCTCGGTGGCGGCAGCATCGGCGAGCCGGATCGTCATGGTTTTTCCTTTTCCGCCACACGTCGGGGCAGTTCGACGGTGACCAAAGTGCCCTCGCCCGGTTCGGACAGCAGGGTGACGATGCCGCCATGCGCCTCGACGAATTTCCTGGCGAGCGGCAGGCCCAGGCCCAGCGCCCGCTCGCCGGTCGCCTTGATCCCCGGCTCGGCGAAACGATCGAAGGCACGCGCGACGGCCTGTTCGTCCATGCCCTGCCCATCGTCCGACACCACGATCCGCGCGCGGGCCGAATCGCCATCGGCGTGGAGCAGGATGCGCCCGCCCTCCGGCGTCTGTTCGACCGCATGGCGCAACAGATGCTCGATCGTCTCCTGCAACCGGCGGCGGTCGCCGGTGATCCGGCCAAGCGAGCGATGCACCTCGACCGCGAAGTCCAGCTTGCGCCGCGCAGCGATCGGCCGGATCGTATCGGCGGCGGCGCGGGCGACACGCGCCAGTTCGACATCCTCGCGCGTGATCCCGCCATCCGCCTGATCGCGGGTCAGGTCGAGCACATCGTCGACCAGCAGGCCCAGCCGCTCGGTCGATTCCAGGATCGCCTCGACATAGCTGGTCGCCGTCTTGGGCAACGGCCCGGCGAAACCGCCATGCAGCATCTCGGCAAAACCGCTGATCGAGGTCAGCGGCGTGCGCAGTTCGTAACTCATATTGGCGACGAAGGCGGTCTTGACCTTGTCCGCCGCCTCCAACGCATCGGCGCGGTCGCGCAAAGCCTGTTCGGCGCGCCGGCTGTCGGTGATGTCGAGCAGGGTGAACAGCGCATTGCCATCGGGCAGCGGCACGCCCGCAAACTCGAAATGTCGCCCATCGGCAAAGGCGACCCGCCCACCACGCTGCTGCCGCTCGATGGTCGCGGAGCGGACCAGATCGACGATCAGCGCCGAGCGCCCCGGCGTCGCCAGCCGCTCGGCCACGCGCTCGGCAAAGGCATCGACGCGCGGATGGCTGGTCAGGAAATCCTCCTCCAGACCCCAAAGCGCGCGGAAGCGGTTGTTCCACAGCTGCAACCGGCCATCGGCGGCGAAGACGCCCAGCGCCTCGAATAGATTGTCGAAGGTCGCGGTCCGCACGCGCAGCAGCGTGTCGCGCGCGGAGGCCAGCTGCACCTCCTCGGTCCGATCCTCGAAGATCATCAGCAGGCCGCCATCGGGCAGCGGCTGCGCCACGACGCGCAGATGCGTGCCGCCGGGCAGATGCCATTGCTCCTCGATCCCGCCGCTCGCCTGACGGAACCAGCCGACCCGCTCCGCCTTCCATCCGGGGAAGTCGCGAACCTCGGGGCTGCGATTGGCCTCGCGCATCCGCTCCAGGATACGGTCGAATTCGGGATGGTCGGCCAGCCACTCGGCGCGCATCGCGAACATGCGGCGGAAGGGCTGGTTGCAGAAGACGAGGCCACGATCCGGCCCGAAATGCGCGACCGCCGCCGACAGCCGGTCGAGCATCGCACGCTGCGCCTCGGCAAAGCGCTTCGCGCCCGCACGCGACTGTTCCAGATCCTCGATATCGACCGCAAACCCGGCAATGCCGCCGGTCGGCAGCGGCACGTCGAAGATACGCAACGCACGCCTTGCGCCGTCGATGGTCGCGGGCAGCACCTGCTCGTGCGGCCGCCCCTGATCCCGCGCCGCCGCCGCGCCCGCCAGCGGACCGCCGCGCCCCGACCCCTCGACCAGTTCCAGACCGCGCCCGACGACATCGGCGGCATCGCGCCCCTCGACCGCCTCGACATAGGCGGTGTTGACCATGGTAAGGCGCAGATCGGCGCCGCGATACCACATGGGTAGCGGCGCGGCCTCGATCAGTCCGGTCAGTGCCTGGAACGCATCGCCAAGCCGCCGCGCCTCGCCGTCGAGCCGGACGATCTCGTCCTGCGTCTCGGTCATATCGAAGACCCAGACGACGACTTCCCCCGCTGCGCCCTGATGCGCGGGCGCGCGGGCGCCATCGAACAGCAAGGTGCGCACCGAGCCCTGAGGCCGGACGATCCGGCGGAAACGCCGCCCGGTCTTCTGCGCGGCATTCAGGTCGTCGGCCAGCAGCGCCTTGTCCTCAGGCGTAAGCCCGGCGTCTTCATAGGCCAGTTCCTCGAGGAACCTCGCAACATCGGCCAAGCCCAGCCAGTCGGCCAGTCGCCGGGGCATCTCGATCCGCCCGTCGCTGCGGATCACCATCGCCTGGGCGGGCCCCGCACGCAGCATCGCGTCGAGCCGGTCACGCTCCAACCGCACCGTCGACGCCTCCGCCCGGGCGCGGACGCCGACATAGAGCAGGACCATGCCGATCACGATCAGGGCACAGGCCGCCGCGCCCAACAGGACCGCCTCGGTATCACCGATCGCAATCATCCGAGAAAGGCCGGGCCGAAACGCTGCATCCGCCCATCTCTAGCCCGATCGGCACGCTATACGCCATAACGAAGGCCAAAGAAAAAGGGCCGCCCTTTCGGGCGACCCTTCCGTCTCGCGCCTAAGCCCGAAGACGGGATCAGTAGCGATAGTGATCCGGCTTGAACGGACCTTCGACCGGCACGCCGATATAAGCAGCCTGCTTCTCCGACAGCTTCGACAGCTGGACGCCCAGCTTTTCGAGGTGGAGCGCGGCGACCTTCTCGTCGAGGTGCTTCGGCAGGACGTAGACTTCGTTCTTGTAGTTCTCGCCCTTGGTCCAGAGCTCGATCTGGGCGAGCGTCTGGTTGGTGAACGAGGCCGACATCACGAAGGACGGGTGGCCGGTCGCGCAGCCCAGGTTCACCAGGCGGCCCTTGGCCAGCACGATGATCTGCTTGCCGTCCGGGAACTCGACCAGGTCAGTGCCGGGCTTCACTTCGGTCCACTTGTAGTTCGACAGCGCCGCGATCTGGATCTCGGAGTCGAAGTGGCCGATGTTGCAGACGATCGACATGGGCTTCATCGCCTTCATGTGATCGGCGGTGATGACGTCGGCGTTGCCGGTCGCGGTGACGAAGATGTCGGCGCGCTTCACGGCCTCATCCATGGTCACGACCTCGAAGCCCTCCATCGCCGCCTGCAGCGCGCAGATCGGGTCGATTTCGGTCACGAGCACGCGCGCGCCGCCATTGCGGAGCGACTGGGCCGAGCCCTTGCCCACGTCGCCGAAACCGGCGACCGCGGCGACCTTGCCCGCCAGCATGACGTCGGTGGCGCGACGGATCGCGTCGACCAGCGATTCCTTGCAGCCATAGAGGTTGTCGAACTTCGACTTGGTGACCGAGTCGTTCACGTTGATCGCGGGGAAGGGCAGCTCGCCCTTCTTCGCGATCTCGTACAGGCGGTGAACGCCGGTCGTGGTCTCTTCCGACACGCCCTTCAGGTTCTTGACGGTCTGGGTCAGATAGCCCGGCTTCTTGGCGATGAACGCCTTGACCGAACGCTGGAACTCGACCTCTTCCTCATTCTCCGGCTCGCCGAAGGTCTGGCCAGCTTCCAGCTTGGCGCCCCACAGCGCGAACATGGTCGCGTCGCCGCCATCGTCCAGGATGATGTTGGCGGTCTGGCCCTCGACGTCGCCGTCCCAGGTGAAGATGTCGCCGACATAGTCCCAATATTCGGCCAGCGTCTCGCCCTTCACGGCGAAGACGGGCACGCCCGACGCAGCGATCGCGGCGGCGGCATGGTCCTGGGTCGAATAGATGTTGCAAGTCGCCCAGCGGACATCGGCGCCGAGCGCGGTCAGCGTCTCGATCAGCACGGCGGTCTGAATCGTCATGTGCAGCGAGCCGGTGATGCGCGCGCCCTTGAGCGGCTGAGCAGCGCCGAATTCGTCGCGCAGGGCCATCAGGCCGGGCATCTCGGTTTCGGCGATCTTGATCTCGGCGCGGCCGAAATCAGCCAGGCTGATGTCCTTGATGACGTAATCGTTCTTGGTGGCGGCAGTCGTGGACACGACGAAACTCCGTGCAAAATGGGGCCGACCAAGACGTGGCGCGCACGCCGATCGGCACGGCGCCCGCCTTAGCGGTGATCGCTTTAGGGATCAAATATAAAGATATCTTTATATCGTTGAGCGCACGGTATGGAAGCTACTCCAGAAGCCTCAAGCCCTGCCGCCCCCCGTCACCAGCTGGCGCGGATCGACACCGGCCGCGCCGTAAGCCGCCTGCCAGCGGTCCTCGGCGGGCACGTCGAACAGGATGTCCGGCTCGCCCCCGACGTTGAACCAGGTGCCGGGCTCGCGAAGTTCCTCTTCCAGCTGGCCCGCATCCCATCCGGCATAGCCTAGCGCGACGACCCATTGCGACGGCCCATTGCCCTCAGCAATGGCACGCAGCACGTCTACCGTGCTCGACAGCACCCAGCGGCCGCCGACATCCACGCTGTCCTGCCCCTGCCAGTCATGGCTGTGCAGCACGAAGCCGCGCCGCGGTTCGACCGGTCCGCCATAATGGACCGGCGCGTCGGGGATATCGCCATGCGCGATCTCGAACTGGTCGAGCAGCGTGTGAAAGCCGATGCCGTCGATCGTCGCGCCCAGCCCGATGCCGAGCGCCCCGCCCTCGTCATGCGCGCAGATGGCGATGATCGCATGGTCGAAACGAGGGTCCCCCATGCCGGGCAGGGCCAGCAGGAATTGGCCGGAGAGATAGGTCAGTTGATGCACGCCACCGACTATAGGCATCGCCGCTCCGCCTCGCCATGCTTGAAATCTATAAGGCCTCTGCGCCATGAACGCAGCGTGGCCCGGCATGGTGCCGTGGCAAAGCCCCCGCGAAGGATCCGCACGATGACGATCAAGGTCGGAGACCGCCTGCCCACCATCACGCTGGTCAAGGTGACGCCCGAAGGCCCCGAACAGGTCAACACCACCGATTATTTCGCGGGCAAGCGCGTCGCGCTGTTCGCGGTGCCCGGCGCGTTCACCCCCACCTGCTCGGCCCAGCACCTGCCCGGCTTCATCGCACAGGCGGACGCGGTCAAGGCCAAGGGCGTGGACGAGATCGCCTGCACCTCGGTCAACGACGTGTTTGTCATGAAGGCCTGGCGCCAGACCAACAACGCCAGCGACATCACCATGCTGGCCGACGGCAATGCCGACCTGGCCAAGGCGGTGGGCCTGACGCTGGACGGGTCCAAGTTCGGCATGGGCACGCGCAGCCAGCGCTATACGATGCTCGTCAACGACGGTGTCGTCGAACAGCTGTTCGTCGAGGCTCCCGGCGAGTTCAAGGTCAGTTCGGCCGAGCATCTCCTGTCGGTCCTCTGATCCGGTCGGCCCCACTGATCCGGTCGGGCGCACGACCGGTCGGATCGGGGGTGGAACAGTGCTGGAGGCTCCGGCGTTTTTTGCCCATCAAAGGATCGGCACAATGAGAGGAGCCTTGCCATGACCACCTATGTTCCACCCGAAAAGCAGGCACAGGCGAAGAGCTTCACCGAAAAGGCGCAGGGCGCCGCCAAGGCGGCCGGCGACAAGGTGAAGGAACACCCCTATGCCGCCGCCGGAATCGCGGCAGGCGTGGCAGCGGCCGTCGCCGGAGCGGCATTCGGTGCGTCGAAGCTGCGCGCGCCGGGTGACGACGAAAACTCCGCGCTGGGGGCCTGAGCGCCTGACCGGGGCGCGGGCGACCGAACGTCGCCCGCGCCCGCTTGCCAGCATCAAAAACAGGGCTTAGCTCTGGACGATGACTCAAGCTGCCACGATCGTCGAGGAACTCGACCGCCTTTACACCGCCTCCGTCACGCGCCTGAAGGAGGCATTGACCCTTTACCTGCGCGACGGCACCGCCCCCACTGTGGAAGACCGGGCGCATGGCTGTTTCGCCTATCCCGAAATCCGCTTGGTCTATCGCGGCGAGGGCGGACGCCCCGCGCCGATGCGCTCGTTCGGCCGATTGGTGTCACCCGGCGACTATCGGATCAGCGTCACCAAGCCCGCGCTGTTCAGGGATTATCTGATCGAGCAGTTGACCCTGCTGATCGAGGATTATGACGTCTCGGTCGAGGCGGTGCCCGGTCGCCAGGAAATCCCCTTTCCCTATGTGCTCGACCCCGGCCACGCGCTGAGCTTGGACACCGTGTCGGCGGCCGAGTTGGCACGCTTTTTCCCCGCCACCGAGCTGGCGCATATCGGGGACGAGATCGCCGACGGCCTATGGATGACCGCCGACGGCAACCGGCCGCTGGCGCTGTTCGACGGGCTGCGCACCGACTTCTCGCTGGCCCGGCTGCGTCATTATACCGGCACCCCGCCCGAGCATTGCCAGCGCTTCGTGCTTTTCACCAACTATCACCGCTATGTCGATGAATTCGTTCGCTGGGGCGCGTCGCAGCTGGGCGAGGGATCGCGCTTCACCGCCCTGTCGGGGGCGGGCGGCGTCGTGATCGAACGGCCGGAGGATGTCGACAAGATCGTCACCGACAGCGCGTGGCGGCGGCACCAGATGCCCGCCTATCACCTGGTCGCTAAGGACGGCACCGGCATCACGCTGGTCAATATCGGCGTCGGCCCATCCAACGCCAAGACGATTTGCGACCATCTCGCGGTCATGCGGCCCGAAGCGTGGCTGATGATCGGCCATTGCGGCGGCCTTCGTCCCAGCCAGCGGATCGGCGACTATGTACTCGCCCACGCCTATCTGCGCGACGACCATGTGCTGGACGACGTGCTGCCCCCCGAAATCCCGGTGCCCGCCATTGCCGAGGTGCAGGTCGCACTCGCCAAGGCCGCCGAGATCGTCTCGGGCCAGTCGGGCGACGAGTTGAAGCGTCGGCTGCGCACCGGCACGATCGTCACCACCGACGACCGCAACTGGGAGCTGCGCTACTCCAAGTCGGCGTTGCGCTTCTCGCTCAGCCGCGCGGTCGGCATCGATATGGAGTCGGCGACGATCGCGGCACAGGGCTATCGCTTCCGCGTGCCGTACGGGACGCTGCTCTGCGTGTCGGACAAGCCGCTGCACGGCGAGCTGAAGCTACCCGGCCAGGCCAATCGTTTCTACGAGCGCGCCATCAGCGAGCATATGCGGATCGGCATCGAGACCTGCGAGCAGCTGCGTCGGGAAGGCAACAAGCTGCACAGCCGCAAGCTGCGCGCGTTCAACGAGCCGCCCTTCCGCTGATCGGCAACCGGGGGCGGGCGCCAAGCGTTACGGTGACGAACCGAAGCTGCTTTGTTTGAATGGGGGATTTCGTCATGGTCGATACCACGGACCCGAAAAAGCCACGCCCGCCCCGCCGCCGCCTTGGGCGCGGCGCGGCGGCGGG
>NZ_LDTF01000007.1 GCF_001477495.1 Sphingomonas yabuuchiae | reverse complement strand
GGAGATGTGTATAAGAACCAGCGACAGCCCCCTGCCCCCCAACCGCCTGCGCTGGGACCCGACGCCAATGACGCCGCCGGGCACCGACTGGATCGACGGGATGACGACGATGCTCGCCAACCGTGATCCGGCGGATCTGGAAGGCGTTGCCGTCCATGTCTATGCCTGCAACCGCAGCATGGAGCGCGTGTTCGTCGATGCGGACGGCGAACTGGTCTTCCTGCCGCAATCCGGGCGCCTGACCATCCTGACCGAGCTAGGCCGGATCGACATCGCGCCGGGCCAGATCGCGCTGGTGCCGCGCGGCGTGCGCTTCCGCGTCGAACTGCCCGATGGCGAGGCGGCGGGCTATGTCGCCGAGAACCACGGCAGCCTGTTCCGCCTGCCCGACCTCGGTCCGATCGGCGCGAACGGCCTGGGCAATCCGCGCGATTTCGAGACACCCGTCGCCTGGTTCGAGGATCGTGACGAGCCGACCCAGGTGGTCCAGAAATTCCTCGGTTCGCTCTGGACGATGACGCTCGATCATAGCCCGCTCGATGTCGTCGCATGGCACGGCAATTTGACGCCGTGGCGCTATGACCTGTCGCGCTTCAACACGATCAACACGGTCAGCTTCGACCATCCGGACCCCTCGATCTTCACCCTGCTGACCTCGCCCAGCGACGTGCCGGGCCGGGCCAATGCCGATCTGGTCCTGTTCCCGCCGCGCTGGATGGTGGCGGAGGATACGTTCCGCCCGCCCTGGTTCCACCGCAACGTCATGTCGGAGGCGATGGGCCTGATCACCGGCGCCTATGATGCCAAGGCGGAGGGCTTCCGCCCCGGCGGCCTGTCGCTGCATAATCTGATGGCAGGCCACGGTCCGGACCACGCCAGTTGGCAGGGCGCAAGCAACGCGGAGCTGAAGCCGCACCGGATCGAGGGCACGATGGCTTTCATGGTCGAAAGCTGCTGGCCCTATCGTCCCACGACCTACGCGCTGTCGCATGCGCAACTCGATTACGACGCCGTGTGGAAAGACTTCCCCAAGGCCAAGCTGCCCCTATGAGCCTGACGCTCCACGGCTATTGGCGGTCGAGCGCCGCCTATCGGGTACGGCTGGCACTGGCGCTGAAAGGCTTGTCCTATACCAGCGTCGCGCACGACCTGCGTACGGGGGCGCAGCGTGCCGCCGATTACCGCGCGCTCCAGCCGCAGGGCCTGGTGCCGGTGCTGGAGGGGCCGGACGGCCCGCTGATCCAGAGCCCCGCCATTCTCGAATGGCTGGAGGAACGCTATCCCGATCCACCGCTGCTCCCCGGCGACCACGCCGGGCGGGCCGTGGTGCGGGCGATGGCGGCGGTCGTGGCGTGCGATATCCATCCGATCAACAATCTGCGCGTCCTGACCATGCTGCGGCAGGACATGGGTGCCGACGAAGCCGCCATCGGCCGCTGGATCGGCCATTGGGTGGCGGAGGGTTTTGCCGCGCTGGAAATCCTGATCGAACGGCACGGCGCGGGCTATGCCTATGGCGATACGCCGACGCTGGCCGACTGCCATATCCTGCCGCAGGTCTATAACGCCGAGCGGTTCGCGGTTGACCTGTCGACCTTTCCCCGGCTGGTGGCGGCAGCCCAGCGCCTGCGCGACCGCGTGCCCGAGGCCGCACCCGAGGTTCAGGGCGACGCGGCATGAGCGACGAACGCCTGACCGCCACGCCCGCCGGGATCGCACTCGGCCCGCTCGACACCATCGCCGACGGCGCGGCGCGCAATTTCGTGCTCCAGATGCGGTCGGGTCGCTTCCACGGCTTCGTCGTACGGCGCGGCGAAGCGGTCCATGGCTATGTCGACCGCTGCCCGCATATGGGACTGCCGCTGGCGCAGGAACTGGACGCCTATCTGACCCCTGACGGGACGCGGATTGCCTGTTCCTGGCACGGGGCGATCTTCGACGTCGCGGACGGTCAATGTCTGGGCGGCCCCTGCATGGGACAGCGGCTGACGCCCTGGCCGGTCACGGTGCACGATGGAGCGATCGTTACGGCGTAACGCCGGTCACCTCGCTATGGGCGATCGCCTGCAATCGGCCGATGAGACGTGGCTCCAGGCCGAGATCGATCCCCGCCCGTTCCTGCTCGCCCAGCCGCCGGACGTCGAACCCGGTGATCTTCTCGAATACGACCAGCGCCTCCAGATAATAGCCCGCCGCGCTGGCGTGATATTGGTCCCAGCTCCACAGATCGACCTGCCCGAAGGCGACACCGTCGTAGGGGTTCGGATCGGCAACCCGCTCCGCCCAGGCCCTGTTCCAGGCCTGGCCGACCGGGATCGTGCCCGAGATTTCGGGATAGCGTCGCAGGGCATAGGCATTGCCTGTCGCCAGATCGTCCGCCATCGCAGTGATCGGCTTGCCACGCCAGGGACTGGCGGTGCGATAGGTCAGGTCCGCCCGGCTCCATGTGGAGACCAGTTCGACACGCACGCGCGGATTGGCCCGACGCAGCATGGCGGTCAATAGCCCGGCGGCCTCGGCATGGCGCATCGGATCGCCCAGCCGCTGCGCGTCGAGCGTGCTGTAGCCCTGCAGGACGACCACATCCCAGCGTCGGTCGATCGCCTTGCGCTTCTGTTCGTAATGATAGGCGAGGTCGCGGCCGGGCGCGGTTTCCAGGCTGACCTGCCAGTCCTGGCCCGCCTCCTCCGCGAACGTCTTGAACAGCGCGGGCACGCCGCCAATGCCTTCGCGGTTCAGGTCGCGGACCAGATCGGGGCGATAGCGCATGACCGGCGAATGCGCGCCGAAGGTAAAGCTGTTGCCGACGAACAGGATCGACTCCGCAGCCGCAGGGGCGGATGCGGTCAGTGCCACCGCGATCAAAGCCCAACGCCGAAACTTCCCGCTCATGCGCGTACCTCTGTTTTTCATGGCAGCCCTTCTGACGGATGCCGCATCCGATACGCAACCCGGTTGATCGAAAATCACATATACCCTATACCCCTATCCATTATGGCTCATGTCACCACCAGCAAGGAAAAGATCGTCGCGCGCGTCCGGCGGATCGCGGGACAGGTTGCGGCGATCGAGCGGTCGGTGACGGCCGATGCCGATTGCGCCGAGACGCTTCACCTGGTTGCGGCCGTGCGCGGCGCGGTGGCGGGATTGATGGACGAGCTGGTCGAGGATCACCTCCACGCCCATGTTGCCGCCCCCGGTCTGACCGAGGAGGAACGAAAGGCCGCTGCGATCGAGCTGGCCAAGTTGCTTCGCCGCCATTTCCGCTGATTGCCGATCAAGGACGTCTTGCCGTGAATAGCCCCATGAACGCTCCGATGAATACGCAAAGCCATGATTATCTGGGCCATGCCCATGACGAGAATGCGCGCCGCACCCGCCTGGTGGTATGGCTGTCGACGGGAATGATGGTCGGCGAGATCGTCGCAGGCTATCTGACCGGATCGATGGCGCTGCTGGCCGATGGCTTCCACATGGCGACCCATGTCGGGGCGCTCGGGATCGCGGCAATCGCCTATTCCTATGCCAAGCGCCACGTCGCCAACCCGCGCTATAGCTGGGGCACCGGCAAGGTCGGCGAACTGGCGGGCTTCGGTTCGGCGATGGTGCTGGGGCTGGTGTCGCTCGGCATCGCTTATGAGTCGATCATGCGGCTGGCCGATCCGCATGCGGTTGCGTTCGGGGACGCGATCTTCGTCGCGGTGCTGGGCCTGCTGGTCAACATCGCCAGCGCCTGGCTGCTCGGCCATGGTCACGGCCATGACCATGGTCACGGCCACGGCCATTCCCATGGTCATTCCGACCATCGTCATGATCATGACCACGGACATTCGCATGACCGCTATGGCGGCGATACCAACATGCGCGCCGCCTATATCCATGTCCTGGCGGATGCGCTGACGTCGGTCATGGCGATCCTGGCTTTGGTGGCGGGGCGCTATCTGGGCTGGGTCTGGCTCGACCCGGCGGTCGGACTGCTCGGCGCCGCGGTCATCGCCAACTGGTCGCTCGGATTGATGCGCCAGGCCTCGACCGTGTTGCTCGACGCGGCCGATCCGAAGCTTGCCGGTCAGGTCCGCGACCGGGTGGAGGCCCCCGGCGACCTGCGCATCCACGATTTCCATATCTGGCGGATCGGACCGACGGCCCATGCCGTGGTCCTGTCGGTCGAGGGCATCGACACCGTCCTGACGAGCGCCACGGTTCACCAGCGGCTGGAAGGCATGGCGGCCCTTGGCCATGTCACGGTCGAAATCCGCTAACCCCTTATTGAACAAGGGATGGCATAAGGCGCGGGATGAGAGCGCTGCAAATTCTGGCTGGAGCCATCCTTCTGGGCGCGGCGGGCGGCGGCGTGATGCTGGCCCGTCACGCCTCTCGCGATGACGCGCCCCGGCCCGCCAAGACGACAGCCCCCCGGATCGTTTCCCGGCCGACGATCGTGGCCCCCTCACCCTCCCCGACGCCAGCGCCCTTCGTCGTCCGCCATATTCTGGACCTGAAGGGGCCATTGAAACACGGCGACTTCGTGTGGGACGAAAGCGGGGCACCGAGCGGCCCCATCGTCATCACGGTGGATCTGGCCGCGCAGGTCGTTTCGATCTTCCGCGACGGCTATGAGATCGGGACGGCAGCGATCATCTACGGCGCGGACAATATGCCGACGCCGCTCGGCGTGTTTCCCATCCTGCAAAAAGACGCGACCCACGTCTCCAACCTCTATGACGCGCCCATGCCCTATATGCTGCGCCTGACCAATGACGGCGTTGCCATCCATGCCAGCGACGTGCGCTTCGGCAACGCAACCCATGGCTGTATCGGCGTGCCGACCGGCTTCGCCAAAAAACTGTTCGCCGCCACGAAACTGGGCGACCGGGTGATCGTGACCAACGGCAAGACCATGGCGCTGGGCCAGTCGATCCTGGGCTGATCAGAGAAGGCAAATGCCATGACCGGCGCCGCGTCGCGATCCGCCAACGATCGCGGCCCCACCGCTTTCTTCTGGGCCACCGCCCTCGCGGCAACCGTCATCTGCTGGCCGTGATCGCCAAGTCCCGACCCTAAACAGTGTCATTTCCACTCCATGACGATTATGTCTTCCCTCAATCGCAGAAACAAAGGTTGCCGATTTGGAACGCCTGCTGACCATCATGAAACGCCTCCGCGACCCGCAGACCGGCTGCGAATGGGATGTGGCGCAGAGCTTTGAGAGCATTGCGCCCTATACCATCGAGGAAGCCCATGAGGTCGCCGATGCCATCGCGCGCCGCGACATGGCGGACCTCAAGGACGAGCTCGGCGATCTGCTCCTGCAAGTGGTCTTCCACGCGCAGATCGCCGAGGACCAAGGGCAATTCGCCTTTCCCGATGTCGTCGCGGCGATCAGCGACAAGATGGAGCGTCGGCACCCGCATATCTTTGGCGATCAGCCCGAAGGCGGCCATCATCTGTGGGAGCAGATCAAGGCCGAGGAACGTCAGGCGAAGGCGGCGGGCGGTACATTGGATGGCGTCGCCCTCGGCCTTCCAGCTTTGATGCGGGCGGAAAAGCTTCAGAAGCGTGCCGCAAGGGTCGGCTTCGACTGGCCGGATGCCGAAGGATCGCGCGCGAAGGTCGACGAGGAAATTCAGGAAATCACCGAAGCTCCGCCCGAGACGCTGGCGGAGGAATTTGGCGATCTGCTATTCTCGGTCGTCAACTGGGCGCGCCATTGCGGGGTCGATGCCGAAGCGGCGCTCCGTTATGCCAATGGCAAGTTCGAGCGCCGCTTTCGGGCGATGGAAGCCGAGGCGGGCGATGGTTTTCCCGCGCTCGAACTCGAAGCCAAGGAAGCCTTGTGGCAGGCCGTCAAGCGTCGCGACGGGTGAACCGCTCATAGTCGGACTCGGCCAGGCGGACATCATAGACCGCCTGTTCGCCCTCGATCACCTGGTCCAGCACCTCGCCATGCGCGTGGAGCCAAGCCGCCCCCGCCCCGTCGCCCGCATCCAACGTGACGCGATACCGCCGATGCCCGGAGGTCAGTGCAGCCGCCACCTGCTCGATCAGGTCATCAATGCCCTCCCCCGTCATCGCCGACACGGCGACGATGTTAGGACGGCGTGCGGCCTCGACCAGCACATCCTCGCGGGCATCGCCCTCGATCAGGTCGATCTTGTTCCACGCCTCGAACCGCGGCGTTTCAGGATCGACACCGATCTCAGTCAACACGGCCTCGACATCGGCGCGCTGCGCCTCGGTGTCGGGGTGTGCGATGTCGCGGACGTGGATCAGCAAGTCGGCCGAAACCACTTCCTCCAGCGTCGCCTTGAAGGCGGCGACCAACTGGGTCGGCAGGTCGGAGACGAAGCCGACCGTGTCGGACAGGATCGCCTTGTCGATGCCGGGCAAGGATATCTGCCGCAAGGTCGGGTCCAGCGTCGCGAAGAGAAGGTCCTTCGCCATGACATGAGCGCCAGTCAAACGATTGAAAAGCGTAGACTTTCCGGCATTGGTATAGCCGACCAACGCAATCACCGGCCACGGCGCGCGCTGACGCCGCTCGCGATGAAGTCCACGCGTGCGGCTGACCTGATCCAGCTCTCGCCGGAGCCTTGCCATGCGATCGCGGATCATCCGGCGATCCGCCTCGATCTGCGTTTCGCCGGGGCCACCGAGGAAGCCGAACCCACCGCGCTGACGTTCGAGGTGGGTCCAACTCCGTACCAGACGACCGGCCTGATAATCGAGATGCGCAAGTTCGACCTGCAACCGGCCCTCGGCCGTCGCGGCGCGCTCGCCGAAGATTTCGAGGATCAGGCCGGTCCGGTCGATGACCTTGGCCTCCAGGGCAGTCTCCAGGTTGCGCTGCTGGACCGGGGTCAGCGACGCATCGAACACCACCAACTGGGCCTCTTCCATCCGCACTTGCTGGGCGACCTGCTCGACCTGGCCGCTGCCGATCAGCGTGGCTGGCTTCGGCGCACGGACCCGAAGGGCTATGCGCTCGACCACGTCCAGGCCGATCGCCATGGCAAGTCCGGCGGTCTCTTCCAGACGTGCTTCGGCATCACGCGCGGCATCGCCCTGATCGGGCAGGACGATGACCGTGCGGGCGCCGCGCGCAAATTCACCGCGGTCGCGATCGAAACCCGTACTCAATCCTCGGCCGATCCCGCCTGCTCTTCGGCCAGATTCAGCGGCCGGGCCGGCTGAATGGTCGAAACGGCGTGCTTGTAGACGAGCTGCGCCATGCCTTCACGCTGAAGCAGCATGCAGAACAGGTCGAAGCCCGCGATCTGCCCCTGCAGCATGACGCCATTGATCAGGAACATGGTGACGGGGTCTTCGGACTTGCGCACCGCGTTCAGGAAGATTTCCTGCAAAAGCGGGTTCTTACGCTGCTGTTCGTTGACGCCGTCGACGATAGCGGCGACATCCAGCGGGCCCGAAGGCATGATGGTGGAGATGGCGTGCTTGTAGATCAGCTGCGACTGTCCGTCGCGGCGCAGCAGTACCGAGAAATTGTCGAACCAGGTGACGATACCCTGGAGCTTCACGCCCTTGACGAGGAACATGGTCACCGGCGCCTTGGAGCGGCGCAGTGCATTCAGAAACAGGTCCTGCAGTGAACCCGATTTGTCGGCCATGGTCGAGCCCTTGTTCTTGGCGGGTCCGTGCCCGCGAGTAGCGCCGTTTCCCGGCGTCGGAATTGTGCCCGTGCACCGGGCGCGCCCGATATCTATGGTCTCCACGGGCGTTCGTCCAGAGGTGGCGATCAATCCTCTCGCGTCTCGCTGATCCCCAACAGCTTCAGCTTGCGGTGCAGGGCCGAGCGTTCCATCCCGATGAAGCTGGCCGTGCGCGAGATATTGCCGGAAAAACGCCGGATCTGGACACGCAGATATTCGCGCTCCCAGCTTTCGCGCGCCTCACGCAGCGGAGCGCCCATGATCGCCGTCGCGCCGCCGCCGCCCATATCGGCCCCCTCCCCCAGCACCTCGGCGGGCAGCAGGTCGAGGTCGATCCGCCCGACGCGGTCGCCCGGTGCCAGGATGATCGTCCGCTCGACGACATTGCGGAGCTGGCGAACATTGCCCGGCCAGTCATAGGATTGCATCGCGACCATCGCGTCGGCGGCGATCTCAGGCGTGCGGACGCGACGTTCGCTGGCATAGTGCGCCATGAAATGCTCGACCAGCGGGGGAATGTCCTCGCGCCGTTCGGCCAGCGACGGGATCGTCACCGGCACGACATTAAGGCGGTAATAGAGGTCTTCGCGGAACCGGCCTTCGGCAATTTCCTGGGTCAGGTCACGGGCGGTGGCAGACACGACGCGGACGTCGACCTTGACGACGCGGGTGCCGCCGACGCGGGTGAAGCTCTGGTCGGTCAGAACGCGCAGGATACGTGCCTGGGTCGCGATCGGCATGTCGGCGATCTCGTCCAGGAACAACGTGCCGCCATGCGCCTGTTCGAGAAGGCCGGTGCGGACCAGATCGCCCCCCTCCTCCACGCCAAACAATTCTTCCTCGACCCGCTCGGGCGTCATTCGCGCAGCGCTGACCACCACGAACGGCGCATCGGCGCGGTTGCTCCAACCGTGGAGCAGGCGCGCGGCGACCTCTTTGCCGACGCCCGCCGAACCCATGATAAGCACCCGGCTGCCCGTCGCGGCCACCCGCTTCAGGGTTGCGCGGATGCCGTTGATGGCGCTCGACGATCCGGTCAGATCGGTTTCACGCCCGGCCGATGCCCGCAGCGAGGCGTTTTCACGACGCAGCCGCTCCGTCTCGGTCGCGCGTGCGACCATCAAGAGCAGACGCTCGGCCTCGAACGGCTTTTCGATGAAGTCGGCCGCGCCCTTGCGAATCGCGGCAACGGCCGTATCCAGATTGCCATGGCCAGAGATGACCAGCACCGGGATCGACGGATCGCGCCGCTTGATCTCGTCGAGCAGTTCCAGCCCATCGAGCTTCGAGCCTTGAAGCCACACGTCCAGCAGAACCAGCGACGGACGCCGCACCGCCACCGCCTCCAGCGCGGAGTCGCTGTCGGCCGCAACGCGGGCGTCATAGCCCTCGTCTTCCAGTACACCCGCGACGAGTTCGCGGATGTCGAGTTCGTCGTCGACGACGAGGATGTCCAAAGCCATGATCTTTTTACGTCCGGGTACGAGTCAAAGCGGTGAGCTGGCCCTCCCCAGCCAGTTCGGGTTCGGCGCCCCCCTGATCCAGTGCCGCCAGGGCACCGGCGTCGAACATCATCGAAACGATGGTCCCGCCGGAGGGATTGTCGGAAAAGCCGATGGTGCCGGCATGTTCCGCAATGATCTTGTTGACGATGGCGAGGCCCAGTCCGGTACCCCGCGCGCGCGTCGTCATATAGGGCTCGATGATGCGGTCACGCTCCGGCGGCAGGCCGATGCCATTGTCGGTCACGGTGATCGTGACCATGCCGCCTTGCTGGCCGACCGTCATCACGACCTCTCCGCCGGTCAGGCCTTCCGGGCGGGACTCAATGGCCTCCACCGCATTCTTGACGATGTTGGTCAGGGCCTGGCTCATCTGACGGCGGTCGCAGACGAGCGTCGGGGCGGGTTCCTCCTGATCCAGCTGGAATCGGACCTCGGGATGCGCAACCTCATGCAGGAACATCGCCTGGGCGCAGATATCGGCGATAGCCTCTTCGCGGAACACCGGCTTGGGCATCCGCGCGAAGGACGAAAATTCGTCGACCATGCGACGCAGGTCACCGACCTGGCGGACGATGGTTTCGGTCAGGCGGCCGAATGTCGGATCCTCAGGTCCGACGACCTTTCCATAACGTCGCTGAAGCCGCTCGGCGGCCAGTTGGATCGGGGTCAGGGGATTCTTGATTTCGTGCGCGATGCGGCGGGCGACATCCGACCAGGCGGCGCGGCGCTGGTCGAGCAACTGCTGGGTGATATCGTCGAACGTCAAAATCGGGCCGTCACCGGTTTGGGCGATGCGCACCGCAAGGGTCCGCATGTCGCCATCAAGCGCGACCTGCACCGTCGCTTCGCGCCGCCCCTGGTCGAGCAGCTCGTCCAGTTCGGGTGCGACCTCGCCCAACTTGCGCCCGACCAAACCGCCCTGATCGGCACCCAAGAGCAAATCCGCGGAATTGTTCGCGATCCGCACCTGCCGATCCCGTCCGATCGCGACGACACCCGCGGAAACGCCCGCCATCACCGCCTCGATCAACGCACGACGATTGTTGAGCTGGGCATTGGCGGTAACCAACTCCGTGTTCTGGCGCTCCAACTGGCCGGTCATCTGGTTGAAGGCATTGGCGAGGGTGCCGACCTCGTCACGAGTCTTGGGGTCGGGCACGCGGGCGGTCAGGTCACCGCCTGCGATCCGCCGTGCGGCATCGACCAGTTCGCCCACGGGACGCACGAGGCGGTCCGCCACTGCCAAGGCGATCCAGACCGCAATACCGACGATCAGGAGCGCGATCGCGAACAGAACGAGGTTGAACTTCAACTGGAGCGAACGAGCACGCCCCTGAAGGGCACGATAATCGTCGAATACGTCCTCGGCGGCGAAATGCTGCTTGCTGAGGAACTCGGCGTTCACCGGCGTGCCGATATAGAGCATCAGGCCATTGCCCTCGGGCAGCGGCGTGACCACCCAGACGCGCTGCTCGTTGATGCCGACCTCGGGCCGGCTCAGCTTGCTCGCCTGCTGGATCATTTCCGGCGTCACCAGCTCGCGAAAGGTCGTGTCCGACGGCTGGTTGAAGAAGTCGTAGAATTTGAAGCCCTGCTTGCGGTCGTAGGAGAACAGGACCGACTCCACCGTATCGCGCACGACCGTCTGCTGGACGAGATAGTCGTGGAAATCGCGCCGGTTCTCGCGCAACGCGGGCAGGTTCCGGCCGAGGTCCTGCGACATGGCACGGCCGGTGTCGACCCAACGCTTGATGATCTGCTGCTGCGACTGGCGGGCAATGTCCATGGCGTCGCCGAACGCCTGTCGGGCACGGTCGGAAATCCAGAATTCGGCCGAGGACTGGAACAGCACCGAAGCGGTGACGACGGTCAACAGGATCGGGATGCTTGCGGTCAGCGAGAACAGCGCGACCAGCCGCACATGGAGCCGTCCGCCACCGCCGACCGGCGATTGAGCCGCCCGTCGCATCGCGACCCGCCGACCCAGCAGCATCAACAGCAGGACGCCAGGCACCAGATTGAGCGCGAGCAACCCCGCCATCACCGGCGGTGCGATCAACCCCTGCGCATCATGGCGGCTGTCGATATAGACATAGGTCCCGACCGCGACTGCGACCGCCCCCAGGATGACCGCGACCTCCATGACCGGAGTGACCGCGAAGCGAGAGCGCGGCCCTTCGGCAGGTTCAGCGGGCTTCACGGACGCCAACATCGTTGCAATCGTACAACGTGAAGCGTGTCCTGCAAGCCACAATTCGTGAAAATTATGCCAGCGCCTCTCCACCCTCGTCATCGCCGTTGACGGGGATGTTGAGTGTATCGAGGCGCTTGCGCAGGGTATTGCGGTTGATCCCCATCGCGCGTGCCGCACGAAGCTGGTTACCGCCGTGACGCGCGAGCATCGCTTCGATCAGGGGACGTTCGACCTCGCCGATGATACGGTCATAGAGCGTACCGTCGTCCAGCGATGTCGGCTGCGCCATGGCGAGCCGTGCGATGTAGGCGCGCACCGCCGCCGACAGGTTTCCGTCCGCAGCCGCGACGCCGACCGCTGCGAAAGACGAACGCGCTTCTCCCAACATCGTCCGCACCGCTTCGGCATCGATCACCTCGTCGCGCGCGAGTACGGCGAGGCGCCGCATCATATTCTCTAGCTCACGCACATTGCCCGGCCAGTCATGGATGACCAGTACGTCGAGCGCATGGGTATCGATCCGGCGCTTGGGCAGTCCCTGCAGCGCGGCATTCTCCAGGAAGTGCCGGGCAAGAAGCGGGATATCCTGACGTCGTTCGCGAAGAGCCGGCAAGGCGATCGGCACGACGTTCAGGCGGTAGAACAGGTCTTCGCGAAATTGCCCAGATGCGACCTGCTGGCTGAGATCACGGTTCGTCGCCGCCACGATGCGGACATCGGTGCGGATCGTCCGAGCGCCGCCGACCGTCGTGAACTCGCCGGATTGCAGGACGCGGAGCAGGCGCGTCTGCGCCTCCATCGGCATATCGCCGATCTCGTCGAGGAACAGCGTACCGCCAGCCGCCTGCTCGAACCGGCCCGCATTGCGCTGCGCCGCGCCGGTAAAGGCACCGCGTTCGTGCCCGAACAACTCGGCCTCGATCAATTCGCGCGGGATCGCGGCCATGTTGAGCGCGACGAAGGGCGCGGCACGACGCGGGCCGAGGTCATGGATCGCCCGGGCGACCAACTCCTTGCCGGTCCCCGACTCGCCGGAAACAAGCACCGTCAGATCGGTCGACACGACGCGCGCGATTATGCGGTACACGCCCTGCATCGCCTGCGATCGGCCGATCAGCGGCAGGGCCCGATCATCCTCCCCCAACCCGTCCTCGACCAATACACCGCGCCGGGCAAGCGCCCCGGCGACGGCATGGGTCAGCGCATCGAGGTCGAAGGGTTTGGGCAGATACTCATACGCCCCGACCTCTGCGGCGCGGACGGCAGTGGTCAGCGTGTTCTGCGCCGACAGGACGATGATCGGCAGGGCGGGAAACCGCTCGGCCACGCCGCGGATATGATCGATCCCGTCACCGTCCGGCAGGATCACGTCGGTGACCAGCACGTCCGGCGCGCCTCCCGCAAGGATACGGTCCAGCCTTGCCAGTGTCTCCACCGTCGTAACCTCATACCCCGCCCGCCGCAGGGCCTGACCGACGACGGTGCGGATGGCGGCGTCGTCATCGACGACGAGGACGTGGCTCATGATGGGCGGCTCATGGATGGGCTCTCGGAAGAAGCAGGCGGAGGACCGTCATTTCCGGCGTACCCTCCCTGGCATATTGAATGATCCCGCTCATGTCGCGAACGAGCTTGTCGACAAGCGCGAGGCCCAGCCCCTGCCCCTCGCGTCGCCCCGACACGAACGGGTCGAACAAGTGATCGACGATGTCGGCGGGTGCGCCGGGGCCATTGTCGATCACGCAAATCTCGATCGGCAGCGGCAGACGGGGTTGCCCCTCGCCTGCGCTGACCGACATGCCATGACGATAGGCGGTGGTCAGGACGATGTGCGGGTTGCGAACCGCACGAACGGCTTCGCGGGCATTCTTCAGCAGGTTGATGACGATCTGGAGCAGCGCATCGCGGTTGATGCGTGCAGGAGGCAGCGAAGGGTCGAACCGCTCCTCGATGGGAATGCCTCGTGCAAAGCCCGCCAAAGCAACGCCACGGGCGTGGCCGAGCAGCGGATAGATATTCTCCGACGCCAGCGGCAGCGGCCGGGTATCGCTGAAATCCTGCATCCGGTCGATCAGCGCGGCGATACGGTCGACCTCGGTCGTAATGAGCGTGGTCAGTTCGCCACCGTTGAGCAATTGCGCCGCCCCCCGGATGCCTGACAGCGGGTTCTTGATCTCGTGCGCCAGCATCGCGGCAGCCCCCACCGCAGCCCGCGCACCTGCGCTACGGTCGGACGCATGGGCCAGTCGCCGCGAAGGACCTGCACTATGCAGAGTGATGGCGCGCCAGCCGGGATAGTCGGGAATTTGCGCCTCGACGAAATCGACCCGGATTTTAGGGCCATGCGGTGTGGCGATCACCGTGTCGTAAACGGCAAAGCCATGCCCGTCCCGACTGCGGGGCGCGTCCGGCGGCGGCAGGATCGCGGCGAGCGGCTGCCCGGTCATCAGCCGCTCGGACAAGTTGAGCAGTTGCTCGGCCAGCCCATTGGCATGGGCGATACGGTCGTCGGGATCGACCACGACCACGGCCACCGGCAGCGCCGCGAACAGCGCGCCGAAACCGGGCCGACCGTGACCCGCCGTGTCAGGCAGCCGCTGCAAGCTCGATCTGCGGCATGTAGAAATCGTACAGCATCGCCTTGACCCGGTCGGCGCTGGCTTCGTGGTTTACCGTGTTGCGGAACTCGGCAGAGCCGTGCAGGCCACGGGTGTACCAGCCGATATGCTTGCGAGCCATGTTGACGCCAGTCTCGGTGCCATAATGATCCAGCATCGCGTCATAATGCTCAGTAACGGCACGATATTGCTCGTCGAGCGCTGGATCCTCGCGACGTTCGCCGGTGGCGAACCAGTGCATGACCTGACCCAGCAGCCAGGGACGGCCATAGGCACCACGTCCGATCATGACGCCATCCGCCCCCGACTGGTCGAGCGCCTTGTCGGCATCGTCGATCGAGCAGATATCGCCATTGGCGATGACCGGGATCGACACCGCGTCCTTGACGTTGCGGATGAACGCCCAGTCGGCACTGCCCTTGTACATCTGGTTGCGGGTGCGGCCATGAACGGTGATCATCTTGACCCCGATATCCTCGGCGATCCGCGACAGTTCGGGTGCGTTCAGACTGTCATGACACCAGCCCATCCGCATCTTCAGCGTGACGGGCACATCGACCGCCTTGACGGTCGCCTCGATGATGGCCGAGGCCAGCTTCAGGTCGCGCATCAACGCCGAGCCCGCATCGCCGTTGACGACCTTGCGCACCGGGCAGCCCATGTTGATGTCGATGATCGCGGCCCCGCGATCGGCGTTCAGCTTGGCGGCCTCTCCCATTTCATAGGGGGTGCAGCCGACCAACTGCATCGACACCGGCTCTTCCAACGGATGCCAGGCGGCCTTCTGGATCGACTGGCGCGTTTCCCGGATCGCGGCCTGGCTGGCGATCATCTCGGTGACGTTGAGGCCCGAGCCATAGCGGCGGACAAGCGTACGGAACGGCATGTCGGTGACGCCGGTCATCGGCGCCAGCACAACGGGGCTGTCGATCGTCACCGGACCGACCTGGATGGGAGCGAGATTACGCATCATACTGCCTGAAAATTAAGCAGTCGCTATACGGGAAGAGGCGCGTCAAGGCAAGATTGGCGAGTGCGGCGAAAAGCCGCTAGGCGGACGACATGAGCCAGGATGGAAAGATCGCCGCACTGATCGTCGCGGCGGGCGGGGGTTCCCGCATGGGCGGCGGCATACCGAAGCAGTTTCGCAACCTTGGTGGGCGGCCGATGCTCGGCTGGAGCCATGCCGCCTTCGCCTCCCACCCTGCCGTAGACACCGTCCTGACGGTGGTCGCGGAGGAGCAGATGGATCATGCCCGGTCGATCCTACCTGACGCGTGGATGGAGGCGGGCGGTGCCAGTCGGCGGGAATCGGTGGCGCGCGGGCTTCGCCACCTCGCGCTGAACGGCGTGACGCAGGTGCTGATCCATGACGCCGCGCGTCCGTTCCTGTCGGCCGACGTCATCGACCGGGTGCTGGCAGGACTAAAGGCTGCCGATGGGGCGATGCCTGTCCTGCCCGTGGCCGACACGCTCGCCCGGTCGCTGGACGATGCATTGGGCGAAACCGTCCCCCGCGACGGCATGGTCCGCGTCCAGACCCCCCAGGCTTTTCATCTGCAAGCCGTGATCGCCGCTCACGCCGCCTGGCCCGCCGAAGCGGAAGCGACGGACGACGCGCAGATGGTGCGACGGCTTGGCGGGCGCGTCGCTTTGGTGCAGGGCGATGCCATGCTCGAGAAAATCACCTATCCCGACGACATGACCGGAGCCGATATGCGCCTGACCTGGGAAACCCGGACCGCCATGGGCTATGACGTCCATCGGCTGGAGGATGGCGAGGAATTGTGGCTGGGCGGCGTGCTCATCCCCCATCATCAGGGCCTGTCGGGGCATAGCGACGCCGATGTCGCGCTCCACGCGCTGACCGATGCATTGCTCGGTACGATCGCCGCTGGTGATATCGGGGCCCACTTCCCCCCCAGCGATCCGCAGTGGAAGGGTGCCGAGTCGGGCCAGTTCCTGCAACATGCCGCCAAGCTGATCGCCGACAAGGGCGGTCGGATCGATTTCGTCGACCTGACCATCATCTGCGAAGCACCCAAGATCGGCCCGCACCGCGCCGCCATGGTGGAGCGGATCGCCGGACTGCTGAACATCGACCAGAGCCGGGTCAGCCTGAAGGCCACCACGACCGAGCGGCTGGGCTTTACCGGGCGTGGCGAAGGTATCGCGACCCAGGCGGTGGCGACCGTCCGCCTGCCCGGTGGAGCGGCGGCATGAAGCGGCTGGGCCTGATCGTCGCGCTGGCTGCCCTCGTCGCACCCGAAGTGGCAACGGCGCAGAGGGCCTGCATCACCGGGCCCGAGGCGGAGGCGATGACGCTGGTCGCCATGCCCGACATATTGCGCGAAACGGGCCGGGTCTGCGGTGCGCGCCTGCCCGCCAGCAGCCTGATCCGGGGCGGCGGCTCGCTGATCTCGAGATATGAAAGTGCCGCCGATCAGGCATGGCCCGCCGCCAAGGCCGCGATCGTCAAGCTGTCCGATCCGGCGATCGATACGTTGCTGCAATCGGATTATGCCCGGCCGTTGCTTACCTCGCTGCTCGTCCCGTTCATCGTAGGACGGATCGGGCTGGAGGATTGCGGGACGATCGACCGGCTGGTCACGCAGCTTGCCCCCCTGCCCCCGCGCAACATGGCCGGGGTGGTCGTGACCGCCCTGCAATATCTCAAGACCGAAAAGGCACGGGGGCGGCAGGTGGCCGTGCCCGACCTGCCGCTCTGCACCAACGGAAACTGATATGGACGTCCTTCTCCCCCGCGAGCTGATCGAACTGGCCGAGCGCGTCGTCGTCGCCAACCGCGCGGCAGGTCGCCGCGTGGCACTGGCCGAAAGCTGCACCGGGGGTCTGGTCGCGGCGGCGTTGACCGAAATCCCCGGATCGTCCGACGTCGTCGAGGCGGGGTTCGTAACCTACTCCAACCAGGCGAAGATCAGCCTGTTGAAGGTCAATCCGGAAGTCATCGAGACCTTCGGCGCCGTCTCGACCGCCACGGCCTGGGGCATGGCGCAGGGTGCGCTGGCGGCCAGCGAGGCGGACGTGGCGGTCGCCATCACCGGCGTCGCGGGGCCGGGTGGCGGCACGGCAAAGAAGCCGGTCGGAACCGTCGTCTTCGCCCAGGCGCTACGCGGCGGCGATCCCGAGGATGTGAAGGCCGAACGCCATGAGTTCGGCGATATCGGGCGCGGTGGTATCCGGCTTCAGGCGGCGCTGTTGGCGCTGGAGCTGTTGCTGCCGTAAAGCTTGGCGGCGCGATCCTCGAACGCGCCGATCATGCGGCGGAGCGCGGTGCCGAACACCTGCCCCGCCAGCATTTCGAACACCCGGTTCTTGAACGCGAAGTCGACGGTGAAGTCGACAGCGCAGCCCTGCTCCTCCGGGCGGAAGCGCCAGTTGTTGCGCAGATACTTTAGCGGGCCGTCGAGATATTCGACGTCGATCGATCCCGGCCGGTCCTTGGTGACGCGGCTGGTAAAGGTCTCGCGCAGCCCCTTGAAGCCGACGATCATGTCGGCCACCGTTTCGGTCGGCGTGTCCGAGCGGACCCGCATCGCCGATACCCAGGGCAAGAACTCCGGGTAACGGGCGACGTCGGCGACCAGATCGAACATCTGCTCCGGTGTGTAGGGCAGATGCCGCGTCTCGCTATGCTTGGGCATCAGCGCGCGCTTGCGAGCTTCGCCTCGCGGGCCGACCGCAGCCGCTCGAAATCGTCACCCGCATGATAACTGGAGCGGGTCAGCGGCGAGCTGGCGACCAGCAGGAAGCCCTTGGCCCGCGCGATCGCGGCATAGGCGTCGAAGGCCTTGGGCGTCACGAACTCCGCGACCTTGGCATGGCGCGGCGTCGGCTGGAGATACTGGCCCATGGTCAGGAAGTCGATGTCGGCCGAGCGCATGTCGTCCATCACCTGATGGACCTCCAGCCGCTCTTCACCCAAACCCAGCATCACGCCCGACTTGGTGAAGATGGATGGGTCGTGGCGCTTGACGCTCTCCAGCAGGCGCAGCGAGGCATAATAGCGCGCGCCCGGCCGGATCGTCGGATAGAGCCGGGGGACCGTCTCCAGATTGTGGTTGTAGACGTCCGGCCGCGCCTCGACGATCGACTCGATCGCGGCCTGCGCCTTGTTGCGGAAGTCCGGGGTCAGGATTTCGATGGTCGTGTCGGGCGTGGTCCGGCGCAGCGCCTCAATCACCTTCACGAACTGCGACGCGCCGCCGTCGGGCAGATCGTCCCGGTCGACCGAGGTGACGACGATATGCTTCAGGCCCATCTGCGCCGCGGCGTCGGCCACGTTCTGCGGCTCCATCGCATCGACCTTGCGCGGCATGCCGGTCTTCACGTTGCAGAAGGCGCAGGCGCGGGTGCACGTGTCGCCCAGGATCATCACGGTCGCGTGCTTCTTCGACCAGCATTCGCCGATGTTCGGGCAGGCGGCCTCTTCGCAGACGGTCGTCAGGCTCTTGGCACGCATCAGCTCGCGGGTCGCGGCAAAACCGGCGCTCGTCGGGGCCTTGACGCGGATCCAGTCCGGCTTGCGCGCGCGCACCGGCGCGGCCAACGGTGTCAACTCGTTCATGCCCGCGAAATAGCGATGCTGCCCGCTCGACACAATGCCCACGAGCGCAGCGAACATAACGGTGGACAGACACATTTTGATATGGAACCGAAACGGCCATGCTCGGGTTCGCCTGCTACAGCATCGTTTCCTTTACTGGATAAGAGAGAGCAATGACCGACTTTAACGACCTCGTGGATGGCTATCAGCGCTTTCGGACCTCCGATTGGCGTCGCCAGCGCGACCGCTGGGCCGAGTTGAAGGAAGGCCAGAGCCCCAAGGTGATGGTCATCGCCTGCTCGGACAGCCGTGTCGATCCGGCGCAGATCTTCGATACGCTGCCGGGCGAAATCTTCGTCGTGCGCAACGTCGCCAACCTCGTCCCCCCGTTCGAGACGGGCGGCGGTCATCACGGCGTCTCGGCCGCGCTGGAATTTGCGGTGACGCAGCTGGAAGTGACCGATGTCGTCATCATGGGCCACGGCGCCTGCGGCGGCTGCAAGGCCGCTTTGACGCAAGGTTTCGCGCATGCGCCTCAGGGCGAAGGCGGCTTCGTTTCGGACTGGGTCAGCCTGCTCGACGGTGCCCGTGAAAAGGTCATCGCCAAGCATGGCGACGGTGCCGATGCCGATGCGATGCGCGAAATGGAGCTGGAATCGGTCCGTACCTCCATCGCGAATCTGCGTACCTTCCCCTTCGTCACCAAGCGTGAGGATGCGGGTACGTTGACCCTGCGCGGCGCCTATTTTGCGATCGCCGATGGCGTCCTGCACCTGATGAACGAAAACGGCGATTTCCAGCCCGCCGTTCCCGCCCTGGCTGCGGCGTAAGGAACTCGGTCCGGGTCCCCGACCCGGACCCGAGACAAAAACAGGGTGGACGCCGCATCCGGCGCCCGCCCTTTTCCTTACCCTGAAGAACCGGGTCAGCCAGCGACCACCTGATCCACGTCTTTCTTCGGCTCGGCCGTCGAGCGCAGTGACAGCTCACGCATCTGCTTGTTGCTGGGCAGGCTGGGCGCCCCCATCAGCAAGTCTTCGGCACGCTGGTTCATCGGGAACAGCGAGATCTCGCGCAGGTTCTGCGCGCCGCAGATCAGCATGACGATACGGTCGACACCGGCGGCCATGCCGCCATGCGGCGGCGCGCCATACTGGAAGGCACGATAGAGGCCCCCGAAGCGTTCCTCGACATCGGCTTTGGACAGGCCGACCTTCTCGAACGCGGCGACCATCAGCTCAGGGCTCTGGTTGCGGATCGAACCCGAGGCGATTTCGAAGCCGTTGCAGACCAAGTCATACTGGTACGCCTTGAGCGACAGCGGATCGGCGGAGTTCAGCGCCTCCATGCCACCCTGCGGCATCGAGAAGGGATTGTGCGCGAACTCGACCTTCTTCTCGTCCTCGTCCCATTCGTAGAAGGGGAAGTCGACGATCCAGCAAAGTCGGAACGCGCCCTCTTCGATCAGGCCCAGCTGCTCGGCGACACGGGTCCGCGCCAGCCCTGCCAGCTTGGCCGCCGCCTCGACCTTGCCCGCCGCGAAGAACAGGCCGTCATCGGGGCCGAGGCCAAGCGCGGTGTAGATCGCCTCCATGCCCTCGGTGCCATGGTTCTTGGCGATCGGACCGCCGAACTCGCCGCCCTTGCGGGTGACATAGCCCAGGCCCGCATGACCTTCCGCACGCGCCCACTCATTCATCTCGTCGAAGAACTTGCGGCTCTTCTCGGCGGTCTTGGGCGCCGGGATCGCGCGGACGACGCCGCCCGAGCCGACGATCTTCTCGAACAGGCCGAAGCCCGAGGTCGTGAAATGCTCGGAGACATCGGTGATGATCAGCGGGTTGCGCAGATCGGGCTTGTCGTTGCCGTACTTCAGCATCGATTCCGAATAGGGAATGCGCGGAAATTGGCCGATCGGGGTCACAGTGCGGCCATCGGCGAACTTTTCGAAGATGCCGCCGATCACCGGCTCCATCGTCTCCCACACTTCTTCCTGGGTGACGAAGCTCATCTCGAGGTCGAGCTGGTAGAATTCGCCCGGCAGGCGATCCGCGCGCGGATCCTCGTCGCGGAAGCAGGGCGCGATCTGGAAGTAGCGGTCGAAGCCCGCGACCATCAGCAACTGCTTATACTGCTGCGGCGCCTGGGGCAGTGCGTAGAACTTGCCTGGATGGATACGGCTCGGCACCAGGAAGTCGCGCGCGCCCTCGGGCGAGGACGCGGTCAGGATCGGCGTCGAATATTCGGTGAAGCCCGCCGTCTCCATGCGGCGACGCATGTCGGAGATGACCTGCGTGCGGCGCACGATATTGGCGTGCAGCGTCTCGCGGCGCAGGTCGAGGAAGCGGTAGCGCAGGCGGATATCCTCGGGATATTCCTGCTCTCCCGCCACCGGCATCGGCAGTTCCTCGGCCGCCGACAGCACGGTCGCGCCGCGTGCGAACACCTCGATCTCGCCGGTCGCCAGGTTGGCATTGACGGTCCCCGCCGAGCGCGCCTTCACCACGCCGTCGATCGTCACGACCGACTCGACCCGGACGCTCTCCAAGATGGCGAGCGCAGGCGTGTCGCTGTCCGCCACGATCTGGGTGATGCCGTAATGGTCGCGCAGATCGACGAACAGCACGCCGCCATGATCGCGCTTGCGATGGACCCAGCCGGACAGGCGGACCGTCTCGCCGACCGCCTCAGCAGTCAGCGCGGCGCAGGTGTGAGTACGATAGGCGTGCATGGCGGACATTCTCTGTACGTCGGGGGAAAGTGCTGCCGCTTCCCCGCCCGCCCCCTTTTTGTCAATCCCAATGTGGCCGAACGGCCTTCGCGCGCGTTCCTCTTTGTCAACCCGCGCGGGTCGGGCTATGTGCATGCGATGCACGTTCATCCGTTGATTACCGACAGCGCCACGCTCGCCAATCTTTGCGCCCGCCTCTCGCAGGCCGACTATGTGATGGTCGATACCGAGTTCATGCGGGAGAGCACCTATTGGCCGGAGCTTTGCCTGATCCAGATCGCCGACACCGAAGAGGCCGCCGCGATCGATCCCAAGGCGCCGGGACTGGACATGACCCCGCTGCTCGACCTGCTGGTCAATAATGATCAGGTTCTGAAGGTCTTCCACGCGGGCGGCCAGGATATCGAGATCATCTACAACCTGACCGGCAAGACCCCGCATCCTCTGTTCGACACCCAGATCGCGGCGATGGCGCTGGGTCAGGGCGAGCAGATCGGTTATTCGAACCTGGTCGACAGCTGGCTGGGTATATCGGTCGACAAGGGTGCGCGCTTCACCGACTGGTCGCGCCGTCCGCTCGACCAACGCCAAGTCGACTATGCGATCGGCGACGTCACCCATCTCGCCGCGATCTTCCCCAAGATGCTGGAGCGGCTGCGCAAGACCGGACGCGGCGCGTGGCTGGACCAGGAAATGGAGCGGCTGGCCGACCCGGCACACTATGCCAACGACCCGGACGTGGCCTGGAAGCGCGTGCGGGTCTCGGGCCGCAAGCCCGACATGCTCGGCCGCCTGAAGGCGCTGGCCCGGTGGCGCGAGTTGGAGGCGCAGGCCAAGGACCTGCCGCGCGGCCGCATCGTCAAGGACGAGACGCTGGCCGACCTGGCCGGGCATCCGCCGCGCAAGCAGGCGGACCTTGCCAAGGTCCGCGGTCTGTCCGCGACCTGGGCGGGCAACGACATCGGCGCGCGCCTGATGGACGCGCTGGACGGTGCCGAACCGCTGAGCGCCGACGAACTTCCCGCCCGCGACGACCGCAAGCCGGGACTGGGGCGCGAGGGGGCGCTGGTCGCCGATCTGCTCAAGCTGCTGCTGAAGATCCGGGCGCGCGACATCGACGTCGCACCGCGCCTGCTCGCCCGCGCCGACGATCTGGAAATGCTGGCGGCGGGCGTCCGCTCCGACCTCTCGGTCCTCGACGGCTGGCGGTTCGAACAGTTCGGCCGCGACGCGCTCGATCTGGTCGAGGGCCGCACCGGCTTCGTCGTGAAGGGCGGCAAACTGAAGATGGTCCGTACGGCCGAGGACGCGGCATGATCCGCTCGGCCGTCCTGCTCGCCCTATTGCCGCTCGCCGCCTGCATGACGACGCCAAAAGCTCAAGGGCTCGCCGATGTATCGGGTTGCGGTGACGCCAAGGTGGCCGATCTGATCGGCAAGCGCTGGACCGAGGCACTACGCGTGCCGACGCAGAAGCGCGCCGGTGTTCAGCAGTTGCGGGTCATCGCACCGGGCGACGCGGTGACGATGGATTATCGCCCCGACCGACTGAACATCGAAACCGACGCAGAAGGCCGGGTCGACCGGCTCAAGTGCGGGTAAGCCGGACCGGCACCTTGCCCAGGGCGGTGGCGAGTGTCGCATGGCGACGCTCCACCGCTTCGCCATAAAAGCCCCGGTCTGCGTCCAGCATCTCCAGGCCGAGGCGGGTGTCGTCCAGGACGAGGCCCGTCCGTTCCAGCGGCCCGGCCAATCCACCGCTGAGCCGCTGACCCAGCCGGATGGCGAGCCCCCAGCTGGTAGCCAGCTTCAACTGCGCAGGGCTGGCAAGTTCGGCCAACGGCGACGGCACGTCCAGGCCACCACCCAGACTGGTGTGGAGCGCCTGCGCCAGCATGGCACGCGCCTCTGCATCGATGCCGACCCAATTGCCGTGAAGGGCGATCTCGACACCACGCTCGGCGCGAAATTCCGGGTTCGCCCGCCATCCCACATCGGCCAGCAGACAGGCCGCATGACGCAGCCTCGCCTCCGCCGCCGCCTCGCCCGCGAACAGCGGCGCAATCCAGCTTTCCAGCAGATCGCCATGCTCCGGGAAGCGCCCCAGCAGCCGCCCTTCCTCGCGCGCCGCGACGATCAGCGGATCGAGCGCACGCGTCTTGGCATCCAGTCCGCCATAGAGAAGCCCCTCACGAAGGCCGAAGGCGGAAACCACGGTCGTGCTGCTGCCGAGATGCTTCAGCAGCACGCTGAGCAGCGCGGTGGCATCGGCCAGCGTCGCGGCGCGGCTGGACGATAGTCCCTTCACCTCGCGCAGGCGGGCCTTGCTGAGATGCGGGATGGTCCGCGACAGTCGCAAAATGTCGAGCGGCGTCAGTTCGTAATGATGGATGATCGGCAGCGGATAATCGGCCAGCGTCATGTCCAGCCGCGCCAGCGCGCGCCACGATCCGCCGACGAGGTAGAAAGGCAAACCGCGGCCGCGCCCTTCCCAGCCGGCTTCCTCGATCAGGCGGCCGATAAAGCGCTCGAACGCCTTGCTGCCCTTTTCACGCAGCGCCGGGATACGCAGCACGCCCAGCGGGAAGGACACGCGGTCCTCGACGCCGCCGTCACGGACACGCACCAGTTCCAGACTGCCGCCGCCCAGATCACCGACGATCCCATCGGCATCGGGAATGGCGGAGAGAACCCCCTCGCCCGCCGCCTTGGCCTCCTGTTCGCCCGACAGGAGTTCGACCTCCAGCCCCAGCGATTCGGCACAGGCGATCAGTTCGCCGCCATTGGCCGCGTCGCGCACCGCCGCCGTCGCGACCGTGCGCAGCGTCGTGACACCCATCTCGCGTGCCAGGCTGGCGAAGCGGGCCAGCGCGACCTGCGCCTTGCCGAGCGAAGCCGGATCGATCGCGCCGGTCGCAGCCAGCCCCCGGCCCAGCCCCGCCATCACCTTCTCGTTGAACAGGATCGCGGGGAGGCGCGGCGGCCCCTGATAGACGACCAGGCGAACCGAGTTGGAGCCGATATCGATGATCGCCGTGCGCGGCGCGCGGGAGCCTGCCATTTCTCAGCGGTCGCCCGTCAACGCTGCCGCCGGAGCGACAAAGTCGGTACCGCCTTGCTGGTGTCGAGCGCGGCGCCGCGCCCCGAAAGCGAGGGATTGGTCATGAAATACCGATGCAGATTGAAGGGGCGATCGCCGGGCTGGTCGCGGACATAGCTGCCGTCCGGCTCCAATTCCCAGCTCTGTTCATTGTCGAGCAGGTTGGCGACCATCACCTGGTCCAGGATCTGGTCATGGACGGTCGGGTTGAGGATCGGCAGCATATATTCGACGCGCCGGTCGAAATTGCGCGGCATCCAGTCGGCCGAGGATATGAAGACCTTGGCCGCGTCGTGCGGCAGCGCCTTGCCGTCGCCGAACGCCCAGATACGGCTATGCTCCAAGAAGCGGCCGATAACCGACTTGACCCGGATATTCTCCGACATGCCGGGCACGCCGGGACGCAGGCAGCAGATGCCGCGCACGATCAGGTCGATCTCGACCCCGGCGCCGCTCGCCTCGTACAGCTTCTCGATCACCTGCGGATCGACCAGCGAGTTGACCTTCGCCCACAGGCTGCCGGTCCGCCCGGCGCGGGCATGGGCGATCTCGGCATCGATCAAGGCCATCAGATTGTGGCGCAGATCGCGCGGCGACAGGCTGACCCGGTTCATGGCCACGGGTTCGACATAGCCGGTGATGTAATTGAACATCTGCGCCGCATCGCGCCCGAGCAGCGGATCGGCGGTGAAGAAGCTCAGGTCGGTATAGATACGCGCGGTGATCGGGTGATAATTGCCCGTGCCGAAATGGCAGTAGGTGCGAAAATCGCTCCCCTCGCGCCGGACGACCATCGACACCTTGGCATGCGTCTTCCAGTCGATAAAGCCGTAGACGACCTGCACGCCCGCCCGCTCCAGCGCGGAGGCCCAGTAGAGATTCTGCTCTTCGTCGAAGCGCGCCTTCAGCTCCACGATCGCGGTCACCGACTTGCCCGCCTCGGCCGCCGCGATCAGGGCGTTGATGATCGCCGACTGCTTGCCCGCACGATAGAGCGTCTGCTTGATCGCCACGACATCGGGGTCCGCCGCCGCCTGCTTCAGGAAGGCGATGACCACCTCGAACGTCTCATAGGGGTGGTGGACGACGATGTCCTTGGCCTTGATCGCGGCGAAGCAATCGCCCGCAAACTCGCGGATTCGCTCGGGAAAGCGGGGTGCATAAGGCGGGAACTTCAGATCGGGGCGATCCGAGTCGACCAGGGTATCGAGGTCACCGATCCCAAGCATATTGCCGCTCTCGGTAATGATCGCATCCACGCCACCCAACTCGCCACGCAGCACGTCGGCGAGTTCGTCGGGCATGCCCGTTTCCAGCTCCAGCCGGATCACCCGCCCGCGCCGCCGCCGCTTGATGGCGTTGGCGAAATAGCGGACCAGATCCTCCGCCTCTTCCTCGATCTCGATATCGCTGTCGCGTAGCACGCGGAAGGTCGCGGCACCGTTGACGACATATCCCGGGAATAGCAGCCCGGAGAACCGGCGCAGGATCGTCTCGATCGAGACATAGCGTGCGCCCTCACCCGGCAGACGGACGAAGCGCGGCATGGTGGCGGGGATCATCACCAGCTCGCGGATCGGCGCCTTGTCCGATACGCGGGTCAGGTCGAAGATCATCGACAGCCCCTTGTTTGGAATGAACGGGAACGGGTGGGCCGGATCGAGCGCCTGCGGGGTCAGGATCGGGAAAATCTGTTCGCGAACATGCGTCTCTAGCCAGGCGCTTGCCTCCTGGTCGATGGCGTCGCGCCGCAAAACGAAGATGCCCGCCTCGTCCAGCAGGTTGCGCAGGTCGCCCCAGACTTCCTGCTGGCTCGCCATCAGGCGATCCGCCTCGGCCACGATGCCGCTCAGCTGTTGGCCAGGCGTCAGGCCATCGACCGACCGCTGTTCGACATCCTGCGCCTGCTGCCCCTTCAGGCCCGCCACACGCACCATGAAGAACTCGTCGAGGTTCGATCCCGAAATCGACAGGAAGCGCAACCGTTCCAGCAGCGGGTGCTCCGTGTTGCACGCCTCTTCCAGCACGCGCCGGTTGAAGGCCAACCATGACAACTCGCGGTTGAAGTACCGCCCATTCGGCTCCGTTGCGAAATGATCGTCGTCGGGTTCCGACATTTGCGCGATATGGGCAGGACGGGTCATCATGTCTCGCTTAAGGCTTACGGCTCGGCGATCAGACCGGCCGCGATCAGAGTGGATCGTGCAAGGGGAATGGACAAGCGCGCGCGCCGTTCCATGGCCCCTTGGTCGAGCATATCCACTGCGCGGATGACAGAAAGGTGACTCCGTTCGATCCGAAGCGTCAGCCATTCGATCAGATCGGGCCGGGCATCCAGGCCGCGCCGCTCGAACAGATGCTCGAACAGTCCGGCGACCAGTTCATCATCGGGCGCGCCGATCTCCGCCAGGCTGCTGTTCGCCAGGCGCGAACGCAGGTCGGGCAGCTTCACCTGCCAGCGCGGCGGCGGCGAATCGGCGACGATCAGCAGCGGCAGCCGGTCGGCCTGCGCCCGGTTCCAGGCATGGAAGATCTGTACCTCGGGCACGCGCTCGGCATCGTCGATGATCGTGCCCCCGCTCTTGGCCGCGAAGATGCGCGCCAGCAGCGACCGGCCCGACTTGCGCGGGCCGGTGAGGATCGCGGCCATGGTCGGCCACGCTTCCCATTGTTCGAGCATCCGTGCCGCCATTCGGTTGGAATCGGTCAGCAGGAAGGCATCGGATCGGGGGTCCGCCGGCCATTGCAGCGGCAGCGCCATCTGGTTCATCCGGTCGTCACAGTATCCGTAGGAGGCACCGGCGCGGGCACTTGCGGTGCGCGCCGAATGCGAAGGGTGGTGCCCGATCCGGACACCTGAAGACCGCGCTGCTCAAGCGCACGGCGAAGCTGATCGGGGTCGCCGTCATAGGTGACGGCCATGATCGACACGCCGCCCAGCGCCAGGCTGGTCGTGCCCGCGCGCACCACGCCGGGAATGCCCCGGACCAGGCTTTCGGCATTGGCGACGGCGCTGGCGGTCGGCGCATCATATTGCAGCGTCACGGCAATCCCCGCGCCCGACGACGCGATGGTGGCATCGAGTCCCGCGATCGGCTCCTCGCCCGGCGTCGTATCGTCGATGACGACGGCCTGCGGCTTGGGCGGCGGGGCGAGTGTGGCGTCGGGATGCAACGCGCCGCTGGCCAGGGCCTTCTGGTACAGCCCGTCGAGGCGCGCGACGCCGGTATCCAGCAACTGAGGCAACCCGTCGGTGCTGCCGACACGCAAGGTGATCGTCCCGAGCAAAATATTGTCGGGCCCGTGCCGTGCCTCGAACACACCGATCACCGGACCACCCGGCCATTGCCGATAGAGATGGACGACGGGAATCAGGATATCCGACGCGCCATATTGGTCGAGGATCGAGCGCCACCAGCCGCGCGAGCGCCGTCCGATCTGCCCGGCATTCATCAACAGCGGCTCGGCGCCGGTGCCCGAGGGGCGGATATAATCGATCGTGCTGTTACCGGTGCGGAACCGCGCCCATGCCTGTTGCCAGGGGGTACGCGCCTCGAACATCTGCGACACGCCGCCCGACACCTGCAGCGGCATCACCAGCATCGGCGGCGAGCGGTCGGCATAGGCCGACACGCCCAGCACCGAGGCCGCGCGAACCCGGTCGAACAAAACGCCCAGTTTGGCGACATAGCGGGTCGGACCGATCTGTTCGTTCTCGACCACGATGCCGCTGACCAGCGAATCGAGCAGACCGTCCGACGCCGCGGTGCCGCCGCGTCCCAACCGCTGCGCCAATATCGCCCAGGCCTTGCGTTGGGCGATCCGCCAGCCGCCCAGCCGGGCGGCCTCGGGTGTCTTGCCCGACACGTCGACCGCGACGCCGGTGACTTCGTAGGATCCGCCATTGTCGACCGGCGCGACGCCGCGCGTCTGCCCTTCGATCTGGGCGAGCACCGCGCCGCCCCCTATGCCGATCCCGGCAAGGGCGGCCAGACCGGCCATGATGGAGGGCAATCGCAAACGCATCGCGGCCTTTTGGCGAAGCAGACGTGGAAATCCAAGCGCGATATAGCTAACGGGCAAACATGACCGACAACAGCACGCCGTCCGCCACCCCCTCGCCCGCCGAAAAGGGCACGTCCTACACCTATGCCGATGCTGGCGTTTCGATCGCCGCCGGTAACGCGCTGGTCCGCGCGATCGGCCCGCTCGCCAAGGCGACGCGACGGCCGGGCGCGGATGCGGACCTGGGCGGCTTTGGCGGTTTCTTCGACCTGAAGGCCGCCGGTTTCGCCGATCCACTGCTGGTCGCGGCCAATGACGGCGTCGGCACCAAGCTGAAGCTCGCGATCGAGCATGACCGCCATGACGGCGTCGGCATCGATCTGGTCGCCATGTGCGCCAACGACCTCGTGGTGCAGGGCGCCGAGCCGCTATTTTTCCTGGATTACTACGCGACCGCCAAGCTGGAAGGCGATGTGCCGGAGCGCGTGATCGCCTCGATCGCCGAAGGGTGCCGTATCGCCGGATGCGCCCTGATCGGCGGCGAGACGGCCGAGATGCCGGGCATGTATGCACCGGGCGATTATGATCTGGCGGGCTTCTGCGTCGGCGCGGTCGAGCGCGACCAGGTGCTGACCGGCGCGACCATCGGCGACGGCGAAGTGATCCTGGGCCTGGCCTCGTCCGGCGTCCATTCCAACGGCTTCTCGCTGGTTCGCCGCCTGGCCGCCGACAAGGGCTGGAAGCTCGATCGCCCGGCGCTGTTCGATCAGGACGTGCTGCTGATCGAGGCGCTGATGGCCCCGACTCGGATTTATGTCCGCTCGCTGCTCCCCTCGATCAAGGCGGGCACGATCAAGGGGCTCGCGCACATCACCGGCGGCGGCCTGCTCGAAAATATTCCGCGCGTGCTGCCGAAGGGGGCCCATGCCGTGGTCGATGCGGATGGCTGGGAACAGCCGCGCCTGATGGCCTTCCTCCAGGCACAGGGCGGGATCGAGCCCGAGGAAATGGCACGCACCTTCAACTGCGGCGTCGGCATGGCGGTGATCGTCGCGGCCGACCAGGCGGAAGCGCTGGCCGAAACGCTGCGCGCCGCGGGTGAGACGGTCGTGACCATCGGCCGTGTCGAAGCGGGCGAGCGCGGCTGCACCGTAAAGGGCTCGGCCGGAACGTGGAGCGCCAAGGCGGACTGGACCGCGACCCATGTCGGCTAAGGAGCCGGTCAAGGTCGGCATCCTGATTTCCGGCCGGGGTTCCAACATGCAGTCGCTGGTATCGGCCTCGCGGGCAGCGGGTGCGGCCTATCAGGTCGCGCTTGTCGCCTCCGACAAGCCGGAGGCGGCCGGGCTGGCCTGGGCGCGGGAACAGGGCATCGCCACCTTCGCCCTGTCGCCCAAGGGGACCGGTAAACCGGCCTATGAGGCGGCGATCGACCGGGCGCTGCGCGATGCGGGCGTCGAGGTCGTCGCGCTGGCGGGCTATATGCGGCTGCTGTCGGGTGATTTCGTTGCGCGCTGGCAGGGACGCATCCTGAACATCCATCCCTCGCTGCTGCCGCTCTACAAGGGCCTCGACACGCATGAACGCGCGATTGCGGCGGGCGATGCCAAGGCGGGCTGCTCGGTCCATGTCGTGACCGAGGAACTGGATGACGGCGAGGTGCTGGGCCAGGCGGAGGTTCCGATCCTGCCCGGTGACGATGCGGCGGCACTTGCGGCGCGCGTGCTCGTTGAGGAGCATCGATTGTACCCGCAAATACTCACGGAGTTCGTGCGTCGATGACCGATTTCCTGTCCCGCATCCGCGACATCGCCATGCTGCTGCCCGGCACGACCGAGCAGGGTGGCGACGGCGAAATCCACTTCCTGGTCAAGGGTTCGCCCTTTCTCCGGGTGAGCGGAACCTCGTCGGCCATTCATCTGTGCGTCGCCGACGAAGGACAGGAACCGCACTGGAGCGAAGTGACGCTCAGCGCCGACAGCGACTGGACGCTCGTCGAGGATCGGATCGCGCGCAGCTGGGAACTGGTCGCGCCGACCGAATTGCTGGAGGCGGGCGGGCGATGAGCGAACCGGCCGGCAAAGAGGCTGCCGAACGTGCTAAATCGCGGCGGCGTTTGCTGACGCTGGCGGAGTTCGTGGCGGTCGCCGGACTGATGGTGGCGGCGCTGACGCTCTATCTCAATTGGTCGCAGCGGCGCAGCGACGCCGAGGACAAGGCGGCCACCGCCAGCGCCCAGCGGCAGGAGCGTGCCCGACTCGACCTGACCGCCACGGTCGAGGGGGACGGCCGCCGCCTGTTACTGCGCGATCCGAATCATGACCTTCAGGACGTCGCGATCGACTTCCCCAAGGCATCCGGCATCGGCCGTCAGGCCCCGGTTGGCGATCCGGCCATCGAGGCAGACCCGATCGCCGGACCGATCCTCGCCCTGACCGATGGCAAGGCGGACACACGAGAGGGGCGCCTGCCCACGCTCATTACCGTACGATACTGGGACGGCGACACCGCACGCACGGTCACCGGCCTCTACGATATCATCTGGAGCACGCATGGTCGTTTTCTGCGCGGGCGGACGCTGCGGCTGGAGGGCTTGCGGCTGCGCGACCGGAACGGCACCACCGCCAAGCTCGACGCGGCTTGGGCGGCCCGGCGGGGTTAAAGGTCTCGAGCGTAAACGACATCGTCAAAGACGGTGTCGCCGACCCGGAACTGCCGGGTCCCTGCCAGGGCAAAGCCTTCCCGCTCGTAAAAAATGCGGGCGCGTTCGTTGATGCCGAGCACGCCCAGCAACATGCGGCGGCGGCCCATGGCACGCGCGTCGTCGATCGCCAAGGCCATAAGCCTGTGCCCCAGGCCGGTGCCGCTCGTCAGGGACAGGGTATAAATGCGACGAAGCTCGATATCCCCGGCATCCGTCTCAATCGGCAGATCGGGAGGTGTGAGGAGCGTGTAGCCGATCGGCGCCGCGCCGTCGGGATGCTCCGCCAGGGTCGCCACGCAGGCCGGATCGGTGATCCAAGCGTGGAACTTGGCGGGCGAGCTATTCAATGCGCAATGGCGCACCATGTCGGGACCGGCGATGGTCCCGGCAAACGTCTCGAGGAAGGTGGCGGCCGCGACGAGCGACAGCGCGGGCGCATCGCCCGGCTTGGCCCGTCGCAGCCGCCATTCCATCAGCCGACGATTTCTTCCGGCTTGAAGAAGTAGGCGATCTCGATCTCGGCGTTCTCGTCCGAGTCCGAACCATGGACGGTGTTGGCTTCGATCGACTCGGCCAGTTCCTTGCGGATCGTGCCCGGCTCGGCGTTCGCCGGGTTGGTCGCGCCCATGATGTCGCGGTTACGCTGCATCGCGTTCTCGCCCTCGAGCACCTGCACGACGACCGGACCCGAGATCATGAACTCGACCAGATCGTTGAAGAAGGGACGCTCCTTGTGGACCGCATAGAAGCCTTCGGCCTGCTCGCGAGTCATCTGGATGCGCTTCGAGGCGACGACGCGCAGGCCGGCTTCCTCCAGCATCTTGGTGACGGCGCCGGTCAGGTTGCGGCGGGTCGCGTCGGGCTTGATGATCGAAAAGGTACGGTTCGCGGCCATGATGGTCACGCAGCTCCTGAATAAATGAGTTGGCTGGAAGTGGCGTCGCCCTAGTCGGGGCGGAAGGCCAATGCAATGTCTTATGGTAAGTTGATCCTCCCGTGCCGGGAAGGACTGTCAGGCCGCCTGTTCCCAGCGCCCCTGGTCGTTCTGTTTCCAGTATCGCCGCTCGACGCCTTCGCGGTCGGCCAGCGCCTTCCATGCGGTGCGCGCCTCGCCGATGCGATCGCCGTCGAAGAAGTGAAACGCCCGGTCGAAGGCCAGCGCCTCGTCGCGCCACACGCCATCGGCCAGTGCGACGTGACGGGCGCCATTGGTCGGCTGAACCTCGCCCGCGATCAGCACCGGCTGGGCGGCATCGTCACCCTCGCCCGCCTGGGCATGGGGAAGGAAGCCGTCCGCCGGGATCATCCAGAGTTGCCGGTCGAGCGCGGCGCGCTGGTCGGCGTCGCCGCTGACGATCAGCAACCGCCCGCCCCCCGTCATCACCCGCTCGGCGATGACGGGCAGCAGACGGTCGAGCGGCGCGATCGTCAGATGATAGAAATCGACCTGCATCGCGCCGCCCCTTACCCGACTTACGCCTCGAACCGGTCCGCGACGAACTGGTCGAGCAGGCGAACGCCGTAACCGGTCGCGCCCTTGTCGTGGTTCACGCCCGGCTTGTCCGACCAGACCATGCCCGCGATGTCCAGATGCGCCCAGGCGACCCCTTCGTTGATGTAACGCTTCAGGAACTGGGCCGCGGTGATCGAACCGGCGCCGCGCGGGCCGACATTCTTCATGTCCGCGATCTGGCTGTCGATCAGCTTGTCATAGGCGTCGGCCAGCGGGAAGCGCCACAGCTTCTCGCCCGTCGCGGTGCCCGCCGCCAGCAGCGATTCGGCCAGCGTGTCGTCGTTGGCGAACAGGCCGCCATGCTCGCTGCCCAGGCTGATGATCATCGCGCCGGTCAGCGTGGCGAGGTCGACGATCGTCGAAGGCGCATGCGTCTTCTGGACCCAGGTCAGCGCATCGCACAGGACCAGGCGGCCTTCGGCATCGGTATTGATGACCTCGATCGTCTGGCCCGACATCGAGGTGACGACGTCACCGGGACGCTGTGCATTGCCATCGGGCATGTTCTCGACCAGGCCCATGACGCCGACGACATTGGCCTTGGCCTTGCGGGCCGCGATCGCCTTCATCGCACCCGCGACCGCGCCGGCGCCGCCCATGTCCCACTTCATGTCTTCCATACCGGCGGCAGGCTTGATCGAGATGCCGCCCGTGTCGAAGGTCACGCCCTTGCCGACCAGCGCCAACGTTTCCGCATCGGCCGCGCCGCCATTCCACTTCAGAACCAGCAGGCGTCCTTCGCGCACCGAACCCTGGCTGACGCCCAGCAGCGCGCCCATGCCCAGGTCGCGCATCTGCGCCTCGTCCAGCACGGTGACTTCCAGGCCCAGGCCCTCGACGTCGTTCAGGACGCGTTCGACGAAGGTTTCCGGGTAGAGCTTGTTCGGCGGCTCGGAGACGAGCGTGCGCGTCAGTTCCAGCCCGCCATTGACCGCATGGATACGCGCATAGGCCGCCTCGGCCTCGTCACCCGCGCCGACGATGGCGATACGGGTCAGCGTGGGTTTCGACGTTTCGGGCAGCTTGGTGCGGTACACGTCATGCCGCCAACCACGTTGCACAGCAGCACCGGCGAAGCTCGCGACCGCATCGGCGGCAGGCCTGGTCGACAGGCCAGTCAGATCGACAGATGCCGACGAAGCGTTGGTCAGTAGCTTGGCCGTCACCGCGCCGCCCGCCTTGCGCCAATCGGCTTCCTTGCCTTCGCCGACACCCACCATCAGGACGCGGCGCGGCGCGCCGCCGACGGCGGCGAACAGCTCGACGATCGAACCGGCCTCCCCCTTGAAGCGCGCGGCGTCGACCGCCGCCTTGGCGAGCGCGGCCGCACCCTCCCCGTCGATCCGGCCGGTATCGACCGCATCCTTCGGAAAGGGAAGGACGAGCACGTCACCGGCTTCGACGGTGGAGGTAAAGGCGATCTGCATGGAAACCCTCTGCTGAACTGGTAACAGTTGCTATCATCTAGGCTCTTGGATCGTCGTGGCAAGCGCGCGATTGCAGCAAGCCGCCGGTGATGCGATAGGCAGGGCTTTCAAGGCGTCGCCCTGCCGGGGGAGGCTTCATCATCGTGTCGGCAAGGACGGAACAGCAATCATCGTGCGCAGAATGACGCTTCTGACCGGCAGCGCCCTGCCCTTCGCCCTGTTCATGGCCATGCCTGCGGTGGCGCAGGACCTTCAGGATCGCCCCGTCTCGCCGCCACCCAGCGAAGGCCCGGCCCCGACCAATCCCGACCAGGTTCGCTTCAGCGCCGACCAGCTGGAATATGACATCAACGCCGATATCGTGACGGCGACCGGTGAAGTCCGGATGCTGCGCGAGGGCGAGCGGCTGCGCGCCGACAAGGTGACCTGGAACCGCAAGACCGGAAAGGTGCTGGCGACCGGCAATATCGCCGTCACCAATCCTCAGGGCGATATCGCCTATGGCGACCAGATCGAGCTGACCGACTCGCTGAAGGACGGCGTGGTCGACAATATGCTGGTCGTGCTGGAACAGGGTGGTCGCCTGGCCGCCGTGCGCGGCACCCGCCAGCAGGACGGCACTGTCAATCTGGAACGTGCCGCCTACACGCCTTGCGCGGTCGAGACGTCGGAGGGCTGCCCCAAGGAGCCGTCCTGGAAGATCACCGCCGTCCGCGTCACCTATCGCCCCGATCGGGAGCGCGTCTATTTCAACGGCGCCAAGCTCAACCTGTTCGGCCTGCCGACCATTCCATTGCCGCGCCTGTCTGCGCCGGTCGGTTCGGGTGGCGACAGCGGTTTCCTGACGCCCGATATTCGGCTGGACCGGGTGAACGGGGTCGAGGTCGCGGTCCCTTATTATTGGCGTCTGGCTCCCAACAAGGGCCTGACCGTCACGCCGCACGTCTTCACGGCGGTGCTTCCGATGCTGGAAGCGCAATACGAAGCGCTGACCACGAAAGGCGCGTTCCGCATCACCGGCTATGGCACGGCCAGCCGTCGTAGCGATGACCTGAACACGCTGAACCCGACCGATACCAGCCAGGCCTTTCGCGGCTATCTGGATGCGGTCGGGCGCTATCAGTTCTCACCGGAATGGAGCCTGTCCGGCTCGATGCGGATCACCACCGACCGCACCTTCCTGCGCCGTTATGACATTTCCCGCGACGACCGGCTGCGCACCACCGCCAGCCTGGAGCATATCGACGCCAACAGCTATTTCTCGCTGACCGGCTGGTATGTCGAAACGCTGCGCGTCAACGATCCACAGGGGCAGCAGCCGATCGCGCTGCCCGAGCTCGACTATCGTCGCCGGTTCGACGACGGGCTGCTCGGCGGCAAGTTCGAGGTGCAGCTCAACACGCTGGCCATCAGCCGGACGGCGGGACAGGATACGCAACGCGCCTTTGCCAGCATGCGTTGGGACCTGCGCCGCCTGACCAACTGGGGCCAGGAGGTGACCTTCACCGCCTATGGCCGGGCCGACGCCTATAATGCCAACAACATCGCCTCGACGCCTTTGGTCTATCAGGGGCTGGCCGGGTTCCAGGGGCGCGGCATCGGGGCGCTGGCGGTGGACGTCAAATGGCCGTTCGTCGGCGAACTCTGGGGCGGCAGCCAGCGCTTCACCCCGCGTGTGCAGATCGTCGCCAGCCCGAAGATCGAGAATATAGAAATTCCCAACGAAGACGCACGCTCGGTCGATCTGGAGGATTCCAACCTCTTCGCGCTGAACCGCTTCCCCGGTTACGATCGGTTCGAGGATTCGACGCGCATCACCTATGGCGCGCAATGGGCGCTGACCCTGCCGGGCTTCACCTTCGACACGATCGTCGGGCAGAGCTTCCGCCTGAACGACCGGCCGACCATCCTCTATCCGGGCACCGGCCTGTCGGATCGCTGGTCGGACATCGTCGGGCGGACGGAGATGCGGTTCCGCGACTTCGTCTCGCTGACCCATCGCTTCCGGCTGGACAAGGACAGTTTCGCGGTGCGGCGGAACGAGATCGACGCGACGGTCGGATCGCGCACCACCTATGCGCAGGTCGGCTATCTGCGCCTGAAACGGAACATCTTCACCTCGATCGAGGATCTGCAGGACCGCGAGGAAGTGCGCCTGGCCGGTCGGGTGCAGTTCGCCCGCTTCTGGTCGGCGTTCGGATCGACCGTCATCGACCTGACCGACCGGTCGGAGGATGCGTTGTCGCTGTCGAACGGCTTCGATCCGATTCGGCACCGGGTCGGCGTGCAGTATGAGGATGACTGCCTGCGGCTCGGCTTCACCTGGCGGCGCGACTATGTGAACACCGGCGACGCCCGGGCGGGCAACAGCTTCCTGTTGACTCTGGCCTTCACCAATCTCGGTCGCTAAGCCGGTATTCAGCATGGTCGACCCATATCGCGACGGTTACGCGCCCCATCAGGCGCGATGAGGATCACAGACACGGTGAAGCACGACATTCGTACCAAGGGCCGCCGCCTTCGCGCGGGCGCAACGATGATGCTGGTCGCACTGGCGACCGGCGCGCTGGCGCAGACCGTTCCGGATCAGGCCGTGCCGGACACGGGCGGGCTGAACATCCCGTCCAACATGCAGCTGTTCGGCAAGCTGGACCCCAATGTCCGCAAGCCGACCGCCATCGTCAACGACACGGTGCTGACCCAGACCGACATCGACCAGCGCATGGCGCTGGCCATGGCGCTGAACAATGTGAACAACCTGTCGGCCGAGGATCGCGACCGCCTGCGCATGCAGATCCTGCGTCAGCTGATCGACGAAACGTTGCAGATCCAGGAGGCCAAGACAGCCGAGATCACCGTCACGCCCGACGAGATCAACCAGGCCTATGCCCGCTTCTCGCAGCAGTTCGGCAAGACGCCCGCCGCGATGAACACCTTCCTCCGCCAGGTCGGTTCGTCGGAAAAGTCGATGCGCCGCCAGATCGAGGGTGAGCTGGCGTGGAGCCGTTATCTGCGCAAGCGGGTCGAGCCGTTCGTCAATGTCGGCGACGAGGAAGTGACCGCGATCCGCAATCGCCTGGAAGCCGCCAAGGGCACCGAGGAATACAACCTCAAGGAAATCTTCCTTTCCGCCAACGAGGCGACCGGGCAGCAGGTGTTCAACAATGCCCGCCAGATCATCGGCGAAATCCAGAAGGGCCAGCAGCCCTTCGAATATTTCGCACGCAGCTTCTCCGAGGCTTCGACCCGCGCGGTGAACGGCGATCTGGGCTGGGTCCGCGCGGCGCAGCTGCCGCCGGAGCTTCAGGCTGCCGTGGGGCAGATGCAGGTCGGCCAGGTCGCGGGACCGATCCAGATTCCGGGCGGCTTTTCGATCCTGTACCTGACCGACAAACGCCAGGTCCTGACTGCCGATCCGCGCGATTCGCGGCTGTCGCTCAAGCAGCTGACGGTCAAGTTCCCGGCGGGTACCACCCAGGCCCAGGCCAGCGCCCGCGCGGCCGAGTTCGCCAAGGCGACCCAGGCGATCCGTGGCTGCGGCGACGTGCAGCGTGTCGCGACCGCGCTGAAGGCCGAGGTGGTCGACAATGATCAGGTGACGATCCGCCAGCTGCCCGCCCCGCTTCAGGAAATCCTGCTGAAGCTGCAGGTCGGTGAGGCGACGCCGCCCTTCGGCTCGCCGGAACAGGGCGTCCGCTCGCTGGTGCTTTGCGGTCGCGAAGAGCCGCGCTCGGGCAATCTACCGACCAACGACCAGATCCAGAATCAGGTCGAGCAGCAGCGGGTCAACCTGCGCGCGAACCAGAAGATGCGCGACCTTCGTCGCGACGCGGTGATCGAATATCGTTAAGATGATCCGGCCGCTCGCGATCTCGATGGGCGACCCGGCCGGGATCGGGCCGGAGATCATCGCCAAGGCCTGGGCCGCGCGGCGGGAGGCGGGGCTGCCGCCCTTCCTCGCGGTCGGGGACTCGCGCGCGATCGCGCGGGTCTGGAACGGCCCGACCATCCGCGTCTCGGACATGGCGGCCGCGGTCGCCGCATTCGACGAGGCGCTGCCGATCCTGTCGGTTGACGATGCGGGCGAAATCCGCCCCGGCCAACCCGATGTGGAGGGCGCACGGTGCGCGCTTCACGCATTGGAGCTGGCAGTCGGGCTGGTGCGCTCCGACGCGGCCAGCGCGCTCGTGACCGGGCCGGTCAGCAAGGCGCAGCTCTACGATATCGGCTTCACCCATCCCGGCCAGACCGAGTTCGTCGCCGAACGCTGCGGCGTGGCGGGCGAGAATGCGGTCATGATGCTGGCGGGGCCGTCCCTGCGGGTCGTGCCGATCACCACCCATGTCCCGCTGGCGGCGGTGTCGAGCCTGTTGTCGGTCGAACTGATCGTCGCCAAGGGGCGTGCAACCGCGCGTGGGCTGTGCAAGAATTTCGGAATCCGCGAGCCTCGGCTCGTCTTCGCCGGGTTGAACCCCCATGCGGGCGAGAGCGGCGCGATCGGGCGCGAGGAAATCGACATCCTCGAACCCGCCATCGCGCAGCTTCGCGCCGAGGGGATCGACGCGAGCGGGCCGTACGCGGCGGATACGCTGTTTCATCCGCGTGCCCGCGCCCGCTACGACGCCGCACTCTGCTGCTATCACGACCAGGCACTGGTGCCGATCAAGACGCTGCATTTCGACGAAGGCGTCAATATCACCCTGGGGCTGCCCATCGTGCGCACCTCGCCCGACCATGGCACCGCCTTTGGCCTGGCGGGGCAGGATGCCGCGCATCCCGGCGCGATGATCGCGGCCATCGCGATGGCCGGTGAGGCCGCGCAGCGCCGGGCCGAAGCGGCCGCCTGATATGGATCCCGTCACCCCGCTTCCTCCCCTTCGCGACGTCATCGCGCGCCACGGCCTGTCCGCCGCCAAGTCGCTGGGTCAGAATTTCCTGTTCGACGGCCAGTTGCTGGCGCGGATCGCCGCCATCCCCGGTGATCTGACCGACAAGCCAGTGCTGGAGATCGGTCCCGGCCCCGGCGGCCTGACCCGCGCGCTGTTGATGGCGGGGGCCAAGGTCACGGCGATCGAACGCGACCGCCGCTGCATCCCCGCGCTCGCCGAACTGGCCGAGGCGTTTCCCGATAGGCTCAAGGTGATCGAGGGCGACGCCCTGCGCATAAACGCCTCCGAGTTGTTCGACACCAAGCCGCATATCGTCTCCAACCTTCCCTATAACGTCGGCACGCCACTGCTGGTCGGCTGGCTGTCGGGCGCGTGGCTGCCCTGGTGGCAGTCCTGCACGCTGATGTTCCAGAAGGAAGTGGCGGAGCGGATCGTCGCGGCGCCCGACCAATCCTCCTATGGTCGTCTGGCCGTGCTGACCCAATGGCGGAGCGAATCGCGCATCGCGATGCCAGTCCACCGTTCAGCCTTCACGCCGCCGCCCAAGGTGATGTCGGCGGTGGTCCACATCACGCCCAAGCCTGCCCCCGAGGGCGTCAGCTTCCGCACCCTCGAACGCCTGACGGCCGCGGCGTTCGGCCAGCGCCGCAAGATGCTGCGCCAAAGTTTGAAGCCCGTCGCAGGTGCGGTGGAAGCGATGGAAGCGATCGGCCTCGATCCCGCGCGTCGGGCCGAAACACTCTCGGTGGAAGAGTTCGTCGCTCTCGCCCGCGCTTTGGGGTGAAATCTCTTATTCCTCCCCTTGCAGGGGAGGTGGCAGGGCAAAGCCCTGACGGAGGGGTGTCCCTCCTCTCGACAGCGGGACACCCCTCCACCAGCTTCGCTGGTCCCCCTCCCCTTGCAGGGGAGGATTTGGCAAACCTCTTATGGCGTCGCCGTACTCTTCGTATCGACCTGCGCCGTTGTCACCGTAGCTGGCGGCCCCTTGGCGATCTGCGCGGAGAGCGCGGTCGCATCCGCGCAGTCGGTTTTGCAGAGCGTCTTGATCTTGGCGAGATTGTCCTTCGCGCGCGCCACCGCACCGCGCTGAACCAGGGCCTCGCCTTGCCCGCGCAATGCCCGCGTGTCGTTGGGATCGAGCAACAGCGCCTCGCGATACAGGCGGATCGCCTTGCCCGGCAGGCCGCGCGCATCCGCCACCTCGGCGAGCAGGATGAATGCCGCCCGGTTGCGCGGATCGACCGTCACGGCCGTCTCCAGCATGTCGGTCGCACCGTCCAGATTGCCCGCCGCCTTGAGCCCGCGCGCCTGTTCCAGCAACTGCATCGAACGGGCGTCGATCTGGCTGTCCGGGCGCTGGCCGCTGAGCGAAGTGGAAAGCGAAACCACTGCCAACGCGGCGGCAGCAGCCAGGGACGACAAACGCATGAGGAACTCCGGACGTGGCACTGGGCTCGATGCTAGCATGGCGCCCGGAGGCAGGCGACAAAAAAGCCGTCCGTGCCATGGGTGGCGGGATCGAGCCGCTGGCCCAGGCCGTGCGGGGTTCCGATCCCCGGTTCGATCGGCTCGGCCGACCAGCCGGGATGGCGCGACAGGAAGGCCGTCACCTGCCCGCTCCCTTCGGCATCGAGCAGCGAACAGACGATATAGACCAACCGCCCGCCCGGCTTGACCAGACCAGCACCGATGTCCAACACCTGCGTCTGCATCGCGCTCAAACGGGCCAGCCGCTCCGGGGTCAGACGCCAGCGCGCCTCGGGATTGCGTCGCCAGGTTCCGGTACCGGAACAGGGGGCGTCGATCAGCATGCCGTCCGCCTTGGCCGCCCAGTCAGCGAGCATCTCTGCTTCGCGACCGGGGTTGAGCAAGCGGCTCTCGATAATCGAGGCCCCCGCCCGTTCGGCCCTGGGTGCCAGTCTCTGCAGCCTTGCCCGGTCGATATCGCAGGCCAACAGCGCACCCTGATTGTTCATCGCCGCCGCCAGCTGGAGGGTCTTGCCCCCTGCCCCGGCGCAGAGGTCGACCAGCCATTCACCCGGCTTCGCCGCCAGAGCCTCGCCGACCAGCTGGCTACCTTCGTCCTGCACCTCGACCAGTCCGGCGCGGTACAGGTCGGACTGCTCGACCGGCGTTCCGTTGGGCAGGCGAATACCCATCGGCGCATGCGGCGTCGCGGTGGCGTCGGACCATTGCTCCAAGACCGCGTTCCGCGTCGTCGCCAAGGCGTTGACCCGAAGGTCGAGCGGGGCCCGATCGACCAGCGCGGCCTGATGCGCGGCATCCAGGCCGGAGGCGGTCAGCGCCTCGACCAACCAGGCGGGCGCAACCCCGCCTTCGGCGCGCGGCTCATCGGGCCTGATGGGCGCAGGCCCATGGCCCGTCCCATCGAACGTCGCCGCAAGCGCGGGGTCCTGGTCGGCCACCGCCAGCACGGCCGCACGCCCGGACGAGGGCACCGGCCCGGCCTGCCGAATGGCGGCATAGACCAGCTCGCGCACCGCGCGCCGATCCTTGGACCCGGCGTAGCGGCGCGTAGCGAAATAGCGCGCGATCAACGTGTCCGCCGCCGCACCGCCGCTGGCGGCCGCGGCGACGATCTCGTCCAGCAACTCGATCGCCGCCTGGGTGCGGGCGCCGGGGGTCATGCGAAGCGCTCCGTCAGCTTAGCGGGTCGGGTAATTGGGAGCTTCCCGCGTGATCGTCACGTCATGGACGTGGCTTTCCTTCAGGCCCGCGCCCGTGATCTGGACGAACTGCGCCCGCTCGCGCAGATCCTTCAGCGTCGCCGAACCGGTATAGCCCATTGCCGCCTTGATGCCGCCGACCAGCTGATGAATGACGTCGCGCGCCGGGCCCTTGTAAGCGACCTGGCCCTCAATGCCCTCGGGCACCAGCTTCATCTGATCCTTGATGTCGCCCTGGAAGTAACGATCCGCCGAACCGCGACCCATGGCCCCGACCGAGCCCATGCCACGATAGGATTTATAGGCACGGCCCTGATACAGGAAGGTTTCGCCCGGTGCCTCTTCGGTGCCCGCCAGCAACGAGCCGACCATGCAGGCGCCAGCGCCCGCCGCCAGCGCCTTGGCGAGATCGCCCGAAGTGCGCAGACCACCATCGGCGATCACCGGCACACCGGCCTTCCAGCCTTCCTCGGCACAGTCCATGACGGCGGTCAGCTGAGGCACGCCGACGCCCGCGACGACGCGGGTGGTGCAGATCGAGCCCGGCCCGATGCCGACCTTCACCGCATCCGCGCCCGCGTCGATCAGCGCGCGGGTGGCGGCGGCGGTCGCGACGTTGCCTGCGATCACCTGCACCGAGTCGGACAGCTTCTTGGCGGCCTCGACCGCCCGCGCGACGTCGCGGTTATGGCCATGCGCGGTATCGATGATGACGCAGTCCACCTCGGCCTCGATCAGGGCACGGGTGCGCTCGAAACCCTTCTCTCCCACCGTCGAGGCGGCGGCGACGCGCAGGCGCCCCGAGCCGTCCTTGGTCGCCGACGGATAGGTAACGGCCTTTTCGATATCCTTGACCGTGATCAGGCCCACGCAGCGATAGCTGTCATCGACGACCAGCAGCTTTTCGATCCGGCGCGCATGGAGCAGGCGGCGCGCCTCGTCCTGGCCGACGCCGACCTTCACGGTCGCCAAATCCTCATGCGTCATCAGCTCGGACACGGGCTGCTGCGGATTCTCGGCGAAGCGCACGTCACGGTTGGTCAGGATGCCGACCAGGCGACCGTCGAACTCCACGACGGGAATGCCGCTGATCCGGTGCCGCGCCATCAGCGCCTGCGCCTCGGCCAGCGTCGCGGTCGGCGAGATGGTGATCGGATTGACCACCATGCCGCTCTCGAACCGCTTGACCTGGCGGACGGCGGCGACCTGTTGCTCGACGGTCAGGTTGCGGTGAAGAACGCCCATGCCGCCCAGCTGCGCCATGACGATCGCCATGTCGGCCTCGGTCACGGTATCCATCGCCGCCGACAGGACGGGGATGTTGAGCGCGATCGTGCGGGTCAGTTGCGTCCGCGTGTCTGCGGTGCTCGGCAGAACGTCGGACTCCTGGGGTATGAGGAGCACGTCGTCGAAGGTGAGGCCGAGGCGGATATCCATGGGGCTGCCAAATCCTGCGGAGGGAACAAGTGGCGGGCCATGTAACCAAAGCAAGCCGTTCCCGCTAGGCCCTTGGTGCATCGCCATGCTAGAACACTGACGGACCGATTATGGGGGAAGCCGTCCATGGGCCTGATTATCGCCGCGCTCGCCGTCCTGCTGGTGCTGATGTATCTGATGATGTCGATCAAGATCGTCCGCCAGGGCTATCAGTACACGATCGAGCATTTCGGCCGTTATACGGGCACGGCGATCCCCGGTTTCAACTTCTACCCCGCCTTTTTCTATCGTGTCGGCCGCAAGGTGAACATGATGGAGCAGGTGATCGACATTCCCGGGCAGGAGATCATCACCAAGGACAATGCGATGATCTCGACCGACGGTGTCGTGTTCTTTCAGGTGCTGGACGCGCCCAAGGCGGCCTATGAGGTGTCGGACCTCTACGTCGCGCTGCTGAACCTGGTGACGACCAATTTGCGGACCGTCATGGGCTCGATGGACTTGGACGAGACGCTGTCGAAGCGTGACGAAATCAACGCGCGACTGCTGAATGTCGTCGACCATGCGACGACGCCCTGGGGCGTGAAGATCACCCGCGTCGAGATCAAGGACATCCGTCCGCCGGTCGACATCGTCAACGCCATGGCCCGCCAGATGAAGGCCGAACGCGAGAAGCGCGCCAACATCCTGGAAGCCGAAGGTTCGCGCGCCTCCGAAATCCTTCGCGCCGAGGGGCAGAAGCAGGCCCGTATCCTGGAAGCCGAAGGTCGCCGCGAGTCGGCCTATCGCGACTCCGAGGCCCGCGAACGCGCGGCCGAGGCGGAGGCCAAGGCGACCCGCGTCGTGTCGGAGGCGATCGAGTCGGGCGGCACCCAGGCGATCAACTATTTCATCGCGCAAAAATATGTCGAGGCGGTCGGCAAGTTCGCGACCAGCCCCAATGCCAAGACCATCCTGTTCCCTGTCGAGGCGACCCAATTGATCGGCACGCTGGGCGGCATCGGCGAACTGGCCAAGGAGGCGCTCGGCGGCAATAAACCCGACGCCGCGACCCCGCGCGTCACCACCAAGCCGGGACCGTTCGACCAGTCTCCGTCATGACGATCGGAGACCTCGACCCCGCCGCACTCTGGCTGGCGGGGGCCTTGGCGCTCGGGATCGCCGAGTTGCTGGTCCCGGGGGTGTTCCTGATCTTCCTTGCCGTGGCCGCAGGCGTGACCGCGCTGACGAGCTGGGCTCTGCCGGACTTGCCGATCGGGCTGCAACTGGCCGATTTCGCCGTTTGGAGCGTGGTATGCGTGGTCATCGGGCGCCGATGGTATCGCGACTTTCCGGTGGAGAGCGACGCCCCTATCCTCAACGAACCCGCCCGGCGGCTGCGCGGGCAGATCGTCACCGTGACCACCCCCATCATCGGCGGCGAAGGCCGCGCCCGGCTGGGCGATGGCGAATGGCCGGTGCGCGGCCCGGATGCGGCAGGTGGCACCCGCTTACGGGTCGCGCATGTCGATGGCGGGACCTTGCTGGTCGAGCCGATCGAGCCCGAAGCCTGATCAGCCGCGCTGCTGCGCCAGCACCTCATAGGCCATGACCGCCGTCGCCACCGCCGCGTTCAGGCTGTCGGCCTTGCCCAGCATCGGGATCTTGACCAGCGTGTCGCACGCCTCGGCATATTCGGGTGGCATACCCTGCGCCTCATTCCCGGTCAGCAGGAAGGTCGGCGCGGCATAGGGCGCGGCGCGATAGTCCGTGTCGGTGTCGAGGCTGAGCCCCACAAGCTGCCCCGGCCCCTGTCGCAGCCAGTCGAGGAAAGGCTGCCACTCGGTGCGCACGATCGGCACGGTGAACAGCGCGCCCATGCTGGCCCGCACCGCCTCGACGGAAAAGGGATCGACGCATTCGCCGACCAGGATCAGTCCCCCTGCCCCGACCGCATCGCCGGTGCGCAGGATGGTCCCCAGATTGCCTGGATCGCGCAGACGTTCGGCAACCAGCCAGATACCGGATGCGGAGCGGTCCAACTCGTCGAGCGTAACGCCCAATTCCTCGAACACGCCGACCACGGCCTGCGGATTGTCCTTGCCCGACAGCTTTGACAGAATGTCCGGCGTCGTCTCGATCGCCTCGCCCTCCGACGCCTCGACCGCCGCGATCAGGTCGCGGACCAGCGGATGCCCCGCCGATGGCCGGGCATAGAATAGCAGGGTCGGCAGCCGCCCCGTCTCCCGTGCCTCGGTCAGGATGCGGAGGCCCTCGGCCAGGAACTGCCGCGATTGCTTGCGATGGCGCTTGTCACGCAGGTCGCGCGCCCACTTGATCAGCGGGTTGGAATAAGCGGTAATTTCACGGGGCATCAGTCTTCGCCGAACTTCGCTTCCACCAGCGCGGCAAGCGCCTCGACCGTCGTGTCGGCGCCGTCGCCAGCCGCGCTGATCGTGATGGTGTCGCCCATCGCGGCGCCCAGCATCATCAGGCCCATGATCGAGGTGCCCGTCACCGTGCTGCCGTCCTTGGCCACCCGCACCTCGCAAGGCTGGGTGGAGGCCAGCGTCACGAACTTGGCGCTGGCACGCGCATGGAGGCCCCGGCGGTTGGTGATCAGGACGGTGCGCGTCTGTTCGGTCATGCGGCGGCCTCGCCCAGCACTTCGGATGCGACCGAGATATATTTGCGCCCGGCCTCGCGCGCGGCGGCGACGGCATCGACGACCTGCATCGACTTGCGCGCCGATCCTAGCCGGATGAGCATGGGCAGGTTCATCCCTGCGATCACCTCGACCCGGCCCCGCTCCATCAGCGAGATGGCGAGGTTGGACGGCGTGCCACCGAACAGGTCAGTCAGGACGATCACACCGCGCCCGGCATCGACGGTGGCGATGGCGGCGGCGATGTCGGCGCGCCGTTCCTCCATGTCATCCTCCGGCCCGATCGCGATGGTGGCGATCCGCTCCTGCGGGCCGACCACATGTATCATCGCGGTCACGAACTCATCGGCGAGCCGCCCGTGCGTCACCAGAACCAGACCGATCATGTCAGACACGCATATCCATCATTGTTTGGCCGGCCTGGCTTCCAAGGAGTCTTTCGGCACGGCACCCAAATCACGATGCACCACCGTGGGGGAAAAACCGCTCTGGCGCAACCGTCCCGCGATGCGTTCGGCGACATGGACCGATCGGTGTCTCCCGCCGGTACAGCCTATCGCGACGGTGATGTAGGATTTCCCGCTGGCGATATAGCGCGGCACGAGCGTGTCGAGCAGCGTCTCGATCTGCCCCACGGCCGTCTCATAGGCCGGGTCATGCCGGATATAGTCAATGACCCCCTGGTCCAAGCCGGTGCCCGGACGCAGCTCGGCCGACCAGTGCGGGTTGCGCAGGAACCGCATGTCGAAGACCAGGTCGGCGTTGCGCGGCAGCCCTTTGGAAAAGCCGAAGGACATCACCGTCAGCACCGGCTCGCTCAGACCGTCGACCGCGTAATTGGCGCGCAGCCAGTTGCCGAGGTCATTGCTGGTCATGTTGGTCGTGTCGAGCAACCGGTCCGCCATGTCGCGGACCGGGGCCAGCAGGGCACGCTCATGCGCGATGCCGTCATCCGCGGCCCGGTCCATCGCCAGCGGATGGCGGTGCCGCGTCTCGGCATAGCGGCGCTTCAACTCCGCGCCGCCGCAATTCAGGAACAGCGTCTCGATGGCGAGATTGGGGCGCTCGTTCAGACGCCGGATACTCTGGGTGATCTGGTCGGGCGCGAAGTCGCGGGTGCGCACGCCGATGCTGATCGCCAGCGGTCTGTTCTTGCCCTCCATGCCCTTGGGCGGCGCGGCCTCCAGCAGGCCGTTCAGCAGGAATAGCGGGAGATTGTCGACCACCTCCCAGCCCAGGTCTTCCAGCGTCTTGAGCGTGGTCGAGGTGCCGGCCCCGGACATGCCGGTCACCAGCAAGATGCGTTTTCGGTCCATTACGGGCATTCCTTGAGGCGTGATGCCAGCAGCTCGACCTTGATCGGGGCCGAAGCGGGGCGCGGGTTGAGCCTATAGATAGGAAGTGAGACGCCCGCGATCACGGTCTGTCGGGCCTCGGGCAGGCGTTCTTCGATATTTGGATCGGCCAGCAATTCCACGACGACGCCAATGGTCGCAGCGGCTTGGTACGGAAAAGACAGGATGCCGATGCCCCTAACCTCGATAAGTCCGGCGATCCGATCCGGCACGGCGACGTGAAGAGCGCCGTCCCTGGCCGTCGCCTCTACATAATCGTCCCCGATCAGCACAGCCCCTCGGTCGATCAACCTCAGCGCCAGATCGGATTTGCCCGTCCCCGAAGTCCCGCAGAGCATCACCCCGATCCCCCCGATCGTCACGCAGGTGGCATGGACAAGCTCACCCATCAGACGATCGCGGCCAGCGGCAGGCGTACCACGAAACGGGCTCCGCTCATCCGGTCCTCACGCGACTCGACATGGATGCGTCCCTGATGCGCCTCGACGATGGTGCGGGCGATGGCGAGGCCCAGCCCGGAATGGCGTCCGAAATTCTCCGAACTGGGGCGGATCGAGTGGAAGCGACGGAAGATCGCCTCACGCGCTTCCTCGGGCACGCCCGGCCCCTCGTCCTCGACCCGCACAACCCAGTCATCCGGCTCACCCGCAAGGCTGATCGCGACCACCGCCTCGTCGGGAGAAAAGGATAGGGCGTTGTCGATCAGGTTCTCGAAGACCCGCTCCAACCGTGCCCCTTCGCCGGACACCATCGCCGGACCCGGCTCGGTCGAATCGAAGCGGAGGCGAATGCCCCGCTCGACCCCGCGCGCCTCACGCTGGGCGATCAGCCCGGCGAGGAGTGCGTTCAGATCGACGGGATCGAACTTGGCCCGACTTAGCTGGGCATCGAGCCGCGAGGCGTCGGAAATGTCGGTGATCAGCCGATCGAGACGGCGCACATCGTCGCGAACGATCGCGAGCAATTGCGCCTGAAGATCCGGATTGTGGACCGTCTCGAGCGTGTCGACGGCGGAGCGAAGCGAAGCAAGCGGGTTCTTCAGCTCGTGAGTCACGTCCGCAGCAAAAGCCTCGGTCGCGTCGATCCGCGCTCGCAATGCCAGGCTCATGTCGGACAGGGCGCGGGCCAGCATGCCCAGCTCGTCGCGACGATCGGGCAGGCGCGGCACCACGACCTCGCGCGCCCGGCCCAGTCGAACCCGCACAGCCGCGCGTGCCAGCCGCCGCAACGGGCGGACGATGGTGCGCGCCAAGAACAGTGACAACAGCACCGAAATCAGCGCCACCAACGCCAGCAACACGCTCAACCGAAACCGTTCGATCCGGACCGTCTCGGTGATGAAGCGCGCATTCTCGGTCGCCATGAGCGCCGCGCCGTCCGGCAACGGCGCGGCGGCGGTGATAACCGGCGTGCGATCAGGCGCGCGCCACACCGAGGCGGAGACCCGTCCTTCCCGCGCCGCGCGGATGTCCGGCCATTCCGCCCCGCCGCGACGCTCGCGATAGAGCGGCGGCCGGGCCGCGCCGACCACGGTGTCGATCCCGGCGTCCAGGAAGCGGGCGATCGCCTGCCCCCAATCCTGCTTGTCCGGATCGCGAAGCACGACGTTGCGCACGCCCAGCGCCCGGCTGTCCGCGACCAGCCGCCCGGCGGCATCGAACAGCCGGATGCGCCCCCCCGTATCGCGCGCCAGCCGGACGACCAGCAGATCGCGTTCCTCGCTGCGTACCGAACTCAGCGCCTCGCCCATCAACCGCACTTCACGCAGCGACTGGGCCTCCCGGTTGTCGAGCAGCCGGGCGCGATAGGAGTCCAGATAGAAGAACCCACCCGCGAGCAGCAGCAGCGCAAAGATGTTGAGCGCCAGAATCCGCTGGGTCAGCGAAATCTGGCCCGACCAGCGCAACGCCAGGTCGGGGGCTTCACTCCTCGGAGAATCGGTAACCGGCGCCATAGAGCGTCTCGATGGCGTCGAATTCAGGGTCTACCTGACGAAATTTGCGGCGCAGGCGCTTGATATGGCTGTCGATCGTGCGGTCATCGACATAGATATCGTCCTGATAGGCCGCATCCATCAACTGGTTGCGCGTGCGCACGATGCCCGGCCGCTGTGCCAGCGTCTCCAGGATCAGGAACTCCGTGACGGTCAGCGTCACCGCCTCACCCTTCCACGTCACGCGGTGCCGCGCCGGGTCCATGGCAAGCTGCCCACGGGTCAGCGGGCCCTGCACATCGGCGGCGGGCGCACCCTGCGGCGTGCCGACATATTCAGACCGGCGCAGGATCGCCCGAATACGCGCAATCAGCAACCGCTGCGAAAAGGGCTTGGCGATATAGTCGTCCGCGCCCATCGCGAGGCCCAACGCCTCGTCCAGTTCGTCGTCCTTGCTCGTCAGGAAAATGACGGGAATCTGGCTTTTTTCACGCAGGCGGCGGAGCAGCTCCAATCCGTCCATGCGTGGCATCTTGATGTCGAAGATCGCCAGGTCCGGCGGGTTGTCAATCAGCGCCTTCAGCGCCGCCTCGCCATCCGCATAGACGCGCGTCACGAAACCCTCGGCCTGAAGCGCGATCGATACGGAGGTCAGGATGTTCCGGTCGTCATCGACCAGCGCAATGGTGGCCGTCATGCGACCGCCCCCGGACCCGTGTCATGCGAAAAGACCGCCATGGCCCTCGGTTAAGCCAAAGTGAGACACGGCTCAACCATCTTCGCCACAGAGCGTGTTTGACGTGTTAAACAAATGGCGTATGGAACGATCCAACGCATACGTATTCGCGTGCGGTGAAACAGCGCCGGGCCGTCAGGACCCGCCGCCTAGGGGAACGAGGAAGCTCTTATGAACGAACGGATTCCGGAGATCGGTCTGCAGGCCCAGGGGATCGAGACCCGCGCCACCCTGCATTGGAACCTCGTTACCGCACGGCTGATCGAAACTGCCGTCGCACGCGGTGAGGGCAAGCTGTCGGCCGACGGTCCGCTGGTCGTCGAGACGGGCGAGCACACCGGCCGTTCGGCGCAGGACAAGTTCATGGTCCGCGACGACACGACGCGCGACACCGTCTGGTGGGGCAAGACCAACAAGCCCATGAGCCCCGACGATTTCGCCGCCCTGAAGGCCGATTTCTTCGCCGCGCTCGGCCAGAAGGAGGACCTGTTCGTTCAGGACCTGTATGGCGGATCGCAGCCCGAGCACCGAGTCCGCGTCCGCGTCGTGACCGAGTTGGCCTGGCACAATCTGTTCATCCGCACGATGCTGGTCCGTCCCGAAGAGCATGAGTTGCGCAAGTTCGCCGCCGAATACACCATCATCGACCTGCCCAGCTTCCGCGCCGATCCGGCGCGCCACGGCTGCCGCTCGTCGACGGTGATCGCGGTCAACATGACCGAGAAGCTGATCCTGATCGGCGGCACGCGCTACGCGGGCGAGATGAAGAAGTCGGTCTTCGGGCTGCTCAACTATCTGCTGCCGACCACGGGCGTGATGCCGATGCACTGTTCGGCGAATATGGGCGCGGACGGTTCGACCGCGGTGTTCTTCGGCCTGTCCGGCACCGGCAAGACGACCCTGTCGGCCGATGCCAGCCGCACGCTGATCGGCGATGACGAGCATGGCTGGTCGGACACGGCGGTCTTCAATTTCGAGGGCGGCTGCTATGCCAAGATGATCCGCCTGTCGCCCGAGGCCGAGCCGGAAATCTTCGCGACGACCAAGCGCTTCGGCACGGTGCTCGAGAATGTCGTCATGGACCCGGTCACGCGCCAGCTCGACCTAAACGACAACAGCCTGGCCGAGAACAGCCGCGGGGCCTATCCGATCGACTTCATCCCCAATGCGTCGAAGGACAATATGGGGGGTGTGCCGCGCAACATCGTGATGCTGACGGCGGACGCGTACGGCATCCTGCCGCCGATCGCCAAGCTGACGCCCGAACAGGCGATGTATCACTTCCTGTCCGGCTATACCGCCCGCGTGGCGGGGACCGAGATCGGCGTGACCGAGCCGGACGCAACCTTCTCGACCTGCTTCGGCGCGCCCTTCATGCCGCGTCATCCGTCGGTCTATGGCAATCTGCTGAAGGAACGGATCGCCAAGGGCGGGGTCGATTGCTGGCTGGTCAATACCGGCTGGACCGGCGGCAAGTACGGCGTCGGCCATCGCATGCCGATCAAGGCGACCCGCGCGCTGCTCAACGCCGCGCTGGACGGCAGCCTGAACCAGGTCGAGTTCCGCACCGACCCCAATTTCGGCTTCCAGGTTCCGGTATCGGTGCCCGGCGTCGATGCCGCGATCCTGAACCCGCGTGACACCTGGGCGGACAAGGCCGCCTATGACGCGACGGCGGCCAAGCTGGTCGGCCTGTTCAACGAAAACTTCCGGCAGTTCGCCGATCATGTCGACGATGGCGTCCGCGCCGCCGCGCCGATGGGAACGGTAGCGGCTTGATGGGTCAAGGGGGGGCATTCCAAACGAACGCCTCCCCTCTTCTTCTCTCTCCCCTGGACAGGGGAGAGAGAAGGAACTCACCTATGGGTGCCGATCGGTCATACTATCCACCCAATTGGCTGACTCACGCCCTTTCCAGCCCTTTGGCGGAACACCCCTATTCCATCTCGGCCTCGGCCAGATCCGCGACCGGTAACAGCTTGGTCAACGGACGCACCGCCTGTTCGCCGATCGGCGGGGAGTCGATGCTCTTGCCGCCGGTATCGATATTGAGCGCTTCGAAGCGTCGCGCACTGGTCAGCACCTGGCTCTCCAGGCTGCCGACAAAGGCGTTATAGGCCGTCATCGCGGTATCGAGGTTCTTGCCCAGCTTCGACACATGGCCGCCCATCACGGCAAGGCGCGCATAGAGTTCCTTGCCCAGCGCCCCGATCTGCCGCGCTTCCTGCGCCAGCTTCTCCTGCCGCCAGACCGCCGCAACCGTTCGCGCGATCGCGATCAGGTTGGTCGGGGTCGCCAGCAACACGCGCTTGTCGAACGCGAAATCCCAGAGCGTGGGGTCATTCTCCAGCGCCGCCGACAGGAAATGCTCGCCGGGAACGAACATGATGACATAGTCCGGCGCATCCTCGAACTGGTTCCAATAGCTCTTGTTGCCCAGGCCGTTGACGTGCGCGCGCATCGCCGCGGCATGGCGCGACAGCCCCAGTTGACGCTCGGCCTCATCGACCGCGCCAAAGGCATCCTGATAGTCGTTGAGCGAAACCTTGGCATCGATCACCAGCGCCTTGCCGCCGGGGACGCGCACGATCGCGTCGGGACGCAGGCGACCGCCCTCGCCGTCATCGACGCTGACCTCGGTCTGGAAATCGGCATGTTCGGACAGCCCGCAGCTCTCCAAAACGTTGCGAAGCTGCTGCTCACCCCAGCGGCCGCGTGCCTTGGGGGCGTTGCGCAGCGCGTTGACCAGCTTGGCCGCCTCGCCCGAGACGCGCTCCTGGCCGATCCGCATCGCCTCGATCTGGCCCTTCAATTCGCCGAACGCATCGCGGCGTTCGTCCTCGACCTTGCGCACGCCCTCTTCGTAACGCTGAAGCCGCTGATGCACGGGGTCGAGCAGCGCCTTGAGCGTCTGGCCGGACGCTTCCTCCGACTGGCGGAAGCGCGCCTCGGCCCGCTCCAAGAACTGACGCTGTGCCACTTCCAGCGCGCGCGCCGCCGCCTCGCCGAACTGGGCGTTGATCTGTTCGCGCGCCTGCCCCAGCGCCTCCAGCGTCTGGGCATAAGCCGTTTCGCGTTCCTGCGCACGGGCCCGCAATTCGGCCAATTCGCGATGCGCGGCGTTGCGCTCGGCCTCGACGGCATCGCGTGCCGCCCGGATCACATCGAGGTCGGCCGCACGACCGCGCAGTTCGGCCAGCGCCTGCAATGCCTCGCTCCGGTCGCGCTCGGCGGCGTCGCGGGCGGCGCGTAGCGGCTCCACTTCCCCCGCACGGGTCGTGGCGGTCGCCAGTTCGGCGGCCAGGCCATCGGCCTTGCGCCGCCCGGCCAGCCAGCCGACCACGCCCCCCAACAACAGGGCGAGCAGGGCAACTGCGATCAATTCGGGCATTTCAACAACCTGTCAAACCTCGGGACAGGTCGGAACATAGAACGAACGTAGCCGGTCGAACAAGGTCATTCGACCGGCCGCGCCGGGAAAGGTCAGCCCTTGCGCATCTTGTTCAGTTTGCGCATCAACATGTCGCGCTTCAACCGGCTGACATGATCGATGAACAGCACGCCGTTCAGGTGATCGATCTCATGCTGCATGCAGGTCGCGAGCAGCCCGTCGAGCTCCGCCTCATGCGCCTCGCCCTTTTCGTCCAGCCACTTCACGCGGCAGGAGGCGGGGCGCTTCACCTCGGCATATTGCTCGGGGATCGACAGGCAGCCCTCGTTATAGGTCGACAGTTCGTCGCTGACCGACAGGACTTCGGGGTTGATATAGGCCTTCGGGTTCTTGACCGGCTTGCCTTCCTCATCCTCTTCTTCCTGCAGGTCGATGACGAGAATGCGCTGGTCGACGCCGACCTGGATGGCGGCGAGGCCGATGCCGTGCGCGTCGTACATCGTCTCGATCATATCGGATACGAGCTGGCGGACGCTATCGTCCACCGTCTCGACGGGCTTGGAGACGAGACGCAGGCGGGGGTCGGGAATTTCGACGATCGGAAGAATGGCCATGGCGTTTTCGCTACGGTCAGCAGCGAAAACCGTCAAGCCAGCGGATCAGACCACCGGCCGCCTTGCGCGCAGCGCCTGGGCCAGCGTGCCTTCGTCCAGATAGTCCAGCTCGCCACCGACCGGCAGGCCATGGGCGAGCTGGGTCACGCGCACCGGAAAACGCTCGATCCGCTCGGCGATGTAATGGGCAGTGGTCTGCCCCTCCAGTGTCGCGTTCATCGCCAGTACGACCTCGTCCACGCCGCCGCCCTCGATCCGGCGGACCAGCGCGTCGATCGTCAGGTCCTCGGGCCGCACGCCCTCCAGCGCGGAGAGCCGCCCGCCCAGCACATGGAAGCGCCCCGGAAACAAACGCGACCGTTCCAGCGCCCAGAGGTCGGCGACCTCCTCCACTACGCACAGCGCGCCTGCATCGCGCCGGGGGTCGGCGCAGATGGCGCAAGGATTGGCGGTGTCGATATTGCCACAGGTCGAACAGGTCTCCAGCCGCTCCTCGACCGCCCCCAGCGCGGTCAGCAGCGGGACCAGCGCCGCCTCGCGCTTCTTGAGCAGGTGGAGGACCGCGCGACGGGCCGATCGGGGGCCAAGGCCAGGAATACGCGCCAGCGCCTGGGTCAGCGCCTCGATCTCGGGGGATGCCATGGGTGAACAGATAGGGGGTTGCGCGCCGTCCCGCCAGCGCAGAGAGGCGTCCTTATGCGGATCATCTTCATGGGTACGCCGGGCTTTGCCGTCCCGGTTCTGCAAGCGCTGGTCGAGGCCGGTCATCAGGTCGTCGCCAGCTATAGCCAGCCGCCGCGCCCCGGCGGGCGGCGCGGGCGGCAACTCGTCCCCTCGCCTGTGCAGCAGACGGCGGAAGGTTTGGGCATCCCGGTGATGACACCGGTATCGCTCCGTTCGGCCGAGGAGCAGGCACGGTTTGCCGCGCTGGATGCCGATGTCGCGGTGGTCGCGGCCTATGGCCTGATCCTGCCGCAGGCGATCCTCGACGCGCCGCGCCTGGGGTGCCTGAACGTCCATGGGTCGCTGCTCCCACGCTGGCGCGGTGCCGCCCCCATTCAGCGGGCGATCCTCGCGGGCGATGTCGTGACGGGTGTCGGCATCATGCAGATGGAGGCCGGGCTCGACACCGGGCCGGTCCGGCTGGAAGGCTCGACGCCGATCGGTCGCAAGACGACGGGTGAGTTGACCGAGGAACTCGCCATGATGGGCGCGGAGCTGATGGTCAAGGTGCTGGCCGACCCGGAACGCTATCCGGCGCGGCCGCAGCCTGCCGAGGGCGTCACCTATGCCGCCAAGATAGACAAGGCCGAGACCCGGCTGGATTTCACCAAAAGCGCGATCGCGCTGGAGCGGCAGGTTCGCGCCTTTCACCCCGCCCCCGGCGCCTGGTTCGAATATCAGGGGGAGCGGATCAAGCTGCTCTCCGCCGAGCCGGTCGACGGTGACGGTGCCCCGGGCGAGGTGCTGGACGACCGGCTGACCATCGCCTGCGGCGAAGGCGCGCTTCGGCCCATCATCGTCCAACGCGCCGGACGCGGCGTATCCAGCGCCGACGATCTGCTGCGCGGTTTTGCCATCCCGGCGGGGACGCGGCTTTGACGCGATTTGCGCTGACGGTCGAATTCGACGGACGGCCCTTCATGGGCTGGCAGCGCCAGTCGCATGGCCCCAGCGTTCAGCAGGCGCTGGAGGATGCCGTCCATGCCGTCACCGGCGAGCGCACTGCCGTCCATGCGGCAGGCCGTACCGATGCGGGCGTACACGGCCTCGCCATGCGCGCGCATGTGGACATCGCAAAGGACATCGCGCCCTTCCGCCTGATGGAGGCGATCAACGCGCGGATCCGGCCGAACCCGGTCGCCGTACTCGATTGCGTGACGGTGCCGGACGACTGGCACGCGCGCTTCTCATGCATCCGGCGATCCTATGAATATCGTATCGTCAACCGCCGCGCGCCGCTGACCCATGAAGCCGGATTGGCGTGGCAGGTGCCGCAGCCGCTCGACGAAGCCGCCATGGCGGACGCCGCCGGGCGGCTCGTCGGGCGGCATGATTTCACGACCTTCCGATCGGTTCACTGCCAAGCGGACAGCCCGGTGCGGACGCTCGACCTATTGTCGGTCGAACGGGTCGGGGCGCGGGTGTTCATCCGGGCCGCCGCGCGCTCCTTCCTGCATCATCAGGTGCGGTCGATGGTCGGATGCCTGGCGCTGGTCGGCATGGGCCGCTGGTCACCCGACGATGTGGAAGCGGCGCTGAACGCCCGCGACCGCGCGCAGCTGGGGCTGAACGCGCCGTCGGACGGGCTGTTCTTCGTGGCGGCGGATTACCCGGACGAAGGCTGACGCGAGAAACGGGCGGCCAGCTCGACATGGGTCGACCAGCGGAACTGGCCCACCGGCTGTACCCAGTCGAGCTGCCACCCCTGATCGACCATCGCCTTCGCATCGCGCGCAAAGCTGGACGGATTGCACGAGACATAGGCGACGGCCCGCACCTCGGCGCTGGCCAGCGCGTCGGCCTGATCCCGCGCGCCTGCACGCGGCGGATCGAGGACGATCGCGTCGAACCGGTCCAGTTCCGCCTTGGTCAGCGGTCGGCGGTACAGATCGCGATGCTCGGCAAAGACCATACGCCCCGCACCATTGGCCGCGCCCTTCAGCGACAGGATCGCGTCGCGCGCGCCCTCGGCGGCATAGACCTTGCCCGGCAGCGCGAGCGCGAAGGTGCCGAGCCCGGCGAACAGGTCCGCGGTGGTGCGGGGATTGCCCACCGCCTCACGCACGGCGGCGACCAGAGCCGCCTCGCCATCGGCAGTTGCCTGAAGAAAGGCCCCCGGCGGCAAAGGCACGCCGACGCCACCCAGGGTGATCGTCACCGGCTCCGGCTCCCAGCGGGTTTCCGCGCCCAGCCCGTCATCGACCGAAAACCGCGCAACGTCATGCCGCTGGCAGAAGGCGATGATCGTCTCGGCCGCTTCCAGCCCGTCGGGCGAGAAACTGGTGACGAGGATGTCCGCCCCCTGATCAGCCAGCGCCAGATGCACGTCGCCACGCCGCTTGAACCCCAGTCGCTGGAGCAGCGCGCGAAGCGGGGCGACCAGCGCGAACAGCGTGGGGTGCAGGATATGGCATTCGGCCATATCGACGATGGCGTGGCTCTTTTCCTCTGAAAAGCCGATCATCACGCGCCCACCCTTCGCCTCGGCATGGAGGGTCGCGCGACGGCGGCTGTGCGAGGGCGAGCAATGCGCGGGGCGCAGCGGCGCGGTCAGGCCCTGCGCGTCGAGCGCGGAGGCGATGCGGTCGGTGACGAACCCGGCATAGCTTTCGTCGTCCAGATGCTGGAGCTGGCACCCGCCGCAGCGCGGGAAGTGGCCGCAGGGCGGCGTCTGGTGATGCGGACCGGGCATGACGGTGCCGTCGGCCGACAGGGTATCGCCGGGTGCGGCAAAGGCAGCGTGGCGGCCGGTCGCGGTCACGCCGTCGCCCCGGGCGGCGACGCGGATGATGGTATCGCTCATGCGATCAGCCTCTGACGGCGGAAAGCGCGTCTGCCAAGTCGTCCGCGATGAAAGCCTTGCCCAAGCGTCGTGCGGCCTGGGCATGGAGCCAGACCCCCGCCTCCGCCGCCGCCAGCGGTTCGAGCCCCGCCGCCAGCATTGCGGCCGTGGCTCCGGCCAGCACATCGCCGGTGCCTGCGGTGGAAAGCCAGGGGCTGGCCTCCGGGCAGAGGATCGCACGGCCATCGGGGGCGGCGATGACGGTATCCGCCCCCTTGTGGGCGACGACGGCTCCGCTTTGCCGGGCGGCGCGGCGCGTGGCGCTGAGTTTGTCGCCGGTCACCTCGCCGAACAGATGGGTGAACTCGCCACCATGTGGGGTGAGGATCTTGGGGCCGTCATGCTTGGCAATCATTTCCAGCTCGATCAGCCGCAGCGCGTCACCGTCGATGACGAGTGGCCGTCCAGTGACGAGCGCCGCCCTCAGCCGCGTCGAAGCGTCGTCGTGCCGCCCCAGGCCGGGACCGATCACGATCGCGCCGATCCGATCTTCACCCAACGCGTCTGCGGTATAGGGTCGGCGCACGATGGCGTGCGGAGCGGCCGAGCCGGATACTTCCGCCGATGCTAGGTGGAGCACATAGCCTGCTCCTGCTCGCAAGGCGGCGAGCGCCGCCAGTTCCGAAGCGCCCGACATGCTGCCCGCGACGACGGCAACCATGCCACGGTTGTATTTGTGCGAGTTCGCATCCGGCTCAGGCAAGTTCGGTCGTGTCAGGGTGCGGGCGTGCGATCGCGTAGCGACGCCGATATCCAGCAAGCGCACCTCGCCCATGACGCTGGCGGCCGGTTGCAGGAGATGCGACAGCTTCACCGCCCCCAGCGCAAGCGTAACGTCAAACTGTGGTACCTTGCCCAGCGCCTTGCCATTGTCGGTCGCGATCCCGGTGGGCAAGTCGACCGCGATCCTCAGCCAAGCCGCTCCGGCAAGCCGGATCAACGCATCCTGCACTTCGCCAGAAGGCGGCCGCGATAGACCCGTTCCGAAGATGGCATCGACCAGGACGGGTGCGGCCTCCGCACCATTCAGCGATTCGACCGCGCCGCCCCAAATTTCGGCAGCCCGCCTGGCCCCGGCACTGCGCGGCGCTTCGCTGGCAGCCACCCGTACCGCCAAGCCCTGTCGCTTGAGCGCCGCCGCCGCAATATAGCCATCGCCGCCATTGTTGCCCGGGCCGCATAGCACCAGCATTTCGCGCCCGGCGGCCAATCGGGCCGCCGCCTGCGCGATGGCGGACCCGGCGCGATCCATCAGGGTCGCCTCGGTCACATCGCCGACCATCGCCGCCTGTTCCGCCGCCCGGATCTCGGCCGCAGTCAGGACGGGAAGGCCATCGATCGGAATCACTGTGCGCCCGCCGCAGCTGGCAGCCGATAGCGGTCGCCGCCGATCGCTATCTCGATGGTCCGGTCCCCGACCATCGTGACCGATGCGGGCTGGGCACCGTCCGCGACGTCCACGCCGCGTCCGTCATGCGTCACTCGAAGCCGCCGAAATCCGCCATCGGGATGCCGGACGGTCAGCATGACCGCGCCTCCCGCGCCCGACTGTTCCACCGTACAATCGCTGGCAAAGGCCTGTGCCCCCGCCAGCGCGCATTGGATGGTCAGGCCGGGTTTCTGTTCGGCGGCGGGGCCGTTCTGCGCCGCCGCCTGCCGTTCTTCCTGCCCCCCCGAGCAGCCGGCCAGCGCCAGGGCGCCGACCAGCCATCGTGGATCAGATATCCGCATAGACATGGCGCTCGGACTTGGCGCCGGGGTGCGTGACCGCGCCCTGATGCGCGGGGCCGACATTCTGGGCATAGCGCCACAACACACCCGCCTGATAATCGTTTACGCGCGGAGCCCAGCGCGCGCGACGCTCGTCCAGTACGGCAGGCTCGACCAGCAGGTCGATCGTGCCCGCCTCGGCGTCGATCCGGATCGTATCGCCATTCTCGACCAGCGCGATCGGGCCGCCATCGGCCGCTTCGGGACCGACATGGCCGATGCAGAATCCGCGCGTCCCGCCCGAGAAACGACCGTCAGTGATCAGCGCCACCTTCTCGCCCAGCCCTTGCCCGTAAAGCGCGGCGGTGGTCGACAGCATCTCGCGCATCCCCGGACCGCCCTTCGGCCCCTCATAGCGGATAACGACCACGGTGCCCTCGGTGATGGCGCGCGCTTCGACGGCGGCGAAGGCCTCTTCCTCGCAGTCGAAGACCTTGGCGGTGCCCTCGAACTGGAGGCGCTTCATGCCCGCCACCTTCACGATCGCCCCCTCGGGCGCCAGCGACCCGCGCAGGCCGACCACGCCGCCGGTCGGGCTGAGCGGGGTCTTCACATCGTAGATGACCTTCTGGTCCGGGTTCCAGGTGACCTCGTCAATATTCTCGGCCAGCGTCTTGCCGGTCACGGTGATGCAGTCGCCGTGCAGGAACCCGCCCGCCAGCAGCGTCTTCATCAGCATATAGACACCGCCCGCCTCATACATATCCTTGGCGACGTAGCGGCCGCCGGGCTTCAGGTCGGCGATATAAGGCGTGGTCTTGAAGATGTCGGCCACGTCAAACAGGTCGAAGTCGATCCCCGCCTCATTCGCCATCGCGGGCAAATGAAGCCCGGCATTGGTCGAGCCACCGGTCGCCGCAACGACGCGCGCGGCATTCTCGAACGCCTCACGGGTGCAGATGTCGCGCGGACGGATGTTCCGGGCGATCAGCTCCATCACCTGCTCGCCCGCCGCCTCGGCGATGCCGTGGCGGTCGAGGAAGGGCGCGGGCATCATGTTGCTGTTCGGCAGCGACAGGCCGATCGCCTCACCGACGCAGGCCATGGTGTTGGCGGTGAACTGGCCCCCGCACGCCCCGTGACCGGGGCACGCGACCTTTTCCAGCGCGATCAGGTCGTGAAGCGGGCAGTTGCCCGCCGCATGCTGGCCCACCGCCTCGAACACGTCGACCACGGTCACGTCGCGGTCATGATGACGGCCGGGCAGGATCGAGCCGCCATAGACGAAGATCGACGGCACGTTCAGGCGCAGCATCGACATCATCATGCCCGGCAGCGACTTGTCGCACCCCGCAAAGCCGACCAGCGCGTCATAGCAATGGCCGCGCACCGACAATTCGACCGAATCGGCGATGACTTCGCGGCTGACCAGCGAGGACTTCATGCCCTGATGGCCCATCGCGATGCCGTCGGTCACGGTGATGGTGTTGAAGCGGCGCGGCATGCCGCCGCCGCGAATGACCCCCGCCTGCGCGGCGTCGGCCTGCGCATCGAGGGTGGTGTTGCAGGGGGCCGAGTTGTTGCCCGCACTCGCCAGCGCGACGAAGGGCTTGGCGATATCTGCTTCCTGGATGCCCATCGCATAATAATAGCTGCGATGGGGTGCGCGCTCCGGGCCGACGGAAACGTGGCGGGACGGCAGGCGAGACTTGTCGAATTGGCGTGTCATGGCGCAGGCCTATGTCGCCAGACGGCCCTCATACGCAAGCAAATTTCGCAACGACCGATATTCTCGGGCGTTTGCAGGCGTCAGCCGGTCAGAGCGAACCCAATGCTTTCGCCACCCCGTCCATGGTGAACGGCTTTTGCAGACGGGGACGGTCGCGGAACCGCTCGTCCACCGCATCGTCCGCGCCGCCGGTGGCGAACACGAACGGCACGCCACGCTCAGCCAACGCTTCAGCGACGGGGGTGCTCTTCTGGCCGCCCCGCAGGTTGACGTCGAGAATGGCGGCGTCGATACCGCCCTCCGCCACCCGCGCCAGTGCGTCATCGACGCTGTCCACGGTGCCCGCGACCTGTTTGTCGAGGACGTCCAGGAAATCCTCGAGCATCATGGCGATCAGGGGTTCGTCCTCGACGATGAGGATCTGCACGGGCTCTGTCATCGTCATCGCCATACCATGCTTTGCGCCCCGCGCCAGCCGCTAGTTGCGGTCCGGCCCCTGCCCGGTCCCTTGCGTCAGCGCCGCCTGTGTCGCCTCGGCCAGTTGCTGGACTGAGAAGGGCTTGGGCAGGAAGCCGACATTGGGCAGCGTGATCGACTTGCGCAGCTGTTCCTCGGCATAGCCCGACATGAACAGCACCGCGAGGTCGGGATAGCGTTTGCGGACCAGCCCGACCATGGTCGGCCCGTCCATCGTCGGCATGACCACGTCGGAGATCAGCAGGTCGGGCTTGCCATGCTTGTCGAGCATCTCCAGCGCCGCCTCGCCATTCTCGGCCGAGATGACGGTATAGCCCTGTCGCGACAGCGCACGTTCGGCGACGGCGCGGACCATATCCTCGTCCTCGACCAGCAGGATCGTCCCCGAGCCCCAGGGGGTCGTGACCTTGGTCGGGGCCTTGGTCGGGCTGGCCTTGGTCGGGGAGACGGCCGGGGCGGCATGGACCGGCAGGTAGATCGAGAATTTCGCCCCGCCCCCCGGCGGCGAGTCGGCGAAGATATAGCCGCCCGACTGCTTGATGATACCGTACACCGTCGACAGGCCCAGGCCGGTTCCCTTGCCCAGTTCCTTGGTCGTGAAGAAAGGCTCGAAGATCTTGCCCAGAATCTCGGGCGGGATGCCGGTGCCGTTGTCGCTCATGATCAGCGCGGTGTAATCGGCGGCGGGCAGGATATCGTTGTTGAGCGCGCGCGCATCGGCCATCGACACGGCGCGCGTCTGGATGGTCAGGATGCCGCCGCCCGCCGGTTCGTTCTCCAGGATCGCATCGCGCGCATTGACCGCGAGGTTGACGACCACCTGCTCCAACTGCCCCGGATCGGCGCGGACCGGGCCCAGATTGCGGCCATGGCTGACATCCAGCCGCACCCGCTCTCCGAGCAGCCGCTTGAGGAGGTTCGACACCTCCGACACGACATCGGGCAGTTGCAGGATCTGCGGCCGCAGCGTCTGCTGGCGAGAGAAGGCGAGCAGCTGGCGGGTCAGGCTGGCGGCACGGTTGGAGTTGGTGCGGATCTGCTGGATATCGTCATAGTCGCTGTCGCCGGGCGAGTGGCGCATCAGCATCAGGTCGCAATGCCCGATGATCGCGGTCAGGATGTTGTTGAAGTCGTGCGCGACGCCGCCCGCCAGCTGACCGACCGCCTGCATCTTGGTCGCCTGCGCGACTTCGCGTTTCAGGCGGCTTTCCTCCGAATTGTCCTTCAGGCTGAGCAGTACCGCCGCTTCGCCGAGGCCACGCGCGCCCGCTATGGTCAGCGCGACCGGTTCTTCGGGATGATCCTTCAGCCGCACCGCCATGTCGGCAGAATGCGTCGCCCCGCTGGCAAAGCGCCGGATCGCGTCAGCGACCGCGGCCTTGTCCTCCCGCACCACCAGGTCACCAGGATAGAGCGGCGGCGCGGTGCCGTTGACCCCGGCGGCGCGCATGAAGGCCGAGTTCATCTGGATGAAGCGCCCGTCGCGGTCGACCAGCGCGATCCCGAAGGGCATCAGCGAGACAAGGCCTCGGACATGGCTGCCCGCGCTCGTGCCTGCGGGGGCGATCAGTTGTTCTTCCTCGTCGAGCAGCGCGACCAGCATCGGCGCCCCCTCCCCCTCGACGAACGGAATTTGCAGGATGCGCAGGGGCTTTCCTTCGCCCTTCGCCAGTTCGGCGGCGAAGCGGACCTGCCCGCCCGGATCATGCGCCAGGAAGGTCGCGAAGTCGCGACCGACGATCGACATCATGTCCCCGCCCATTGCCCGCGCGCACAGCACCCGGTTGGCGGCGCGGACGCGACCATCAGGGGCGATCAGCGCGGCCATGATGCCCGCCGTGCCCAACCGGTCGCCATGGATGCCGCCGATCAGCCGCTCGGCCGTCTCGGCCAAGTCCTGTTCCTCGGCGATCGCGAAGCGCCAGACCAGCAGGTCAGCCTCGTCGCCCGCGCGCGTGATCAGAACCGACAATTCGGTGCCCATCAACGCGATCCGGTCCGCCCGGCCCAGCCCGTCACGCCAGGCGGTCCGCCCCGCCTCCGCCAGCGTTTCCACCGACGTCGCGTCGAGCGGCACACCTGGCGGAGTCGGCATCGTCGGGAAGAGCGAGGCATAGGCGTCATTGGCGCACACCAGCCGTCCGGCTCGGTCGGTAACGGCAATCGCGTCCACGCTGGCATCCGCCACGACCCGCGCGAAATCCCAGTCGACGCTGCGTCGGCTATGTTCGACCTTGGGGGTCAGGATACGCCAGACCAGGATGACGCCAAAGGCCAGCAGCGCGGTCGCCAGAAACCCCGCCGCGACGACCCAGCTGCGGATCGCCACGAACAACAAGGCGGCCGCGCCCACGCCGCTCGCGATCGACACGGCGGCCGCGACGCGGGCGGGGTGAAATCTATCGAGGGACGCGATCGCCATCGGCAACCCATCATCCGGCAACCCGGCATGGTCAAGCCCGATCCCTCGGACGGACGCCCCATGCCGGGAAGCGGGTGCCGATTACCAGATCCGGACGCGCTGTTCCGGCGTCAGATACAGCTTCTCGGTCGGCTTGGGGCTGTAGGCCGCATACCAGGGGTCGAGATTGCGCACGACCCAGGCGCGCTGCTGCGACGGCGAGTGCGGATCGGTCAGCAGGCGGTTGCGGAGGTTCGCCTCGCGGTAATTGCGCCGCCAGACCTGTGCCCAGCCCAGGTAGAAGCGCTGGTCGCCGGTGAAGCCGTCGATCACCGGCGCCGCCTTGCCCTTCAACGACCCGTGATACGCGTCATAGGCGACCGACAGACCCGCCAGGTCGGCGACATTCTCGCCCAGGGTCAGCGCGCCCTTCACATGCAGGCCGGGCAAAGGCTCATAGGCATCATATTGCTTCACCAGAGCGCCGGTACGCTCCTTGAACGCCGCGACGTCCTTGGCCGTCCACCAGTCGGTCAGCTGACCGTGCGCGTCGAACTTCGATCCCTGATCGTCGAAATGGTGGCTGAGTTCATGGCCGATCACCGCACCGATGCCGCCATAATTGACCGCTGGATCGGCCTTCGGATCGAAGAAGGGCGGTTGCAGGATGGCGGCGGGGAAGACGATCTCGACCATGCCGAAATTGGCATAGGCGTTCACCGTCATCGGGGTCATGCCCCATTCCCAGCGCTGGATCGGCTTGCCGAGATGGCCGATATTGTCCTCATGCCGCCACTGGGCCGCACGCAACGCGTTGCCGAAGGCGTCGCCGGAGACGATCTTCAGACCCGAATAATCCTTCCAGCGATCGGGATAGCCGATCTTGGGCGTGAAGGCGGCCAGCTTGGCATGGGCCTTTGCCTTGGTTTCCGGTGCCATCCAGTCGAGCTGATCGATCCGCTTGCCCATCGCGGCCAGGACATTCTTGACCAGCGCATCGGCGGCCAGCTTCGTCGCGGGCGGGAAATAGCGGGCGACATAGACCTTGCTCACCTCGTCGCCGAGCGCGCTGCTCGTGAAGTCAACCGCGCGCTTCCATCGCTCCTGCTGCTGCGGCGTGCCCGACAGGACCGTGCCGTAAAAGGCGAACTGCTCGCGATCGAATCGGGCGGGCAGGACATCGGCGAACTCGTCGAGCGAGCGGAGCAGGAGCTGGTCCTTCAACACCGCAATCGGCGTCGACTGGATCAGCGCGGCGATGCCCGTCACCGCCGTCGGCTGCGCGACGACCAATGTGTCGACCGGCGTGCCTACACCCTTCAGATAGGTCGCGAAGTCGAAGCCCGGTGCGCTCTTCGCCAGATCGGCGACCGTCATCTTGTTATAGGTCTTGGTCCGGTCGCGGCTGTCGATCCGGGTCCAGTGGACCTTGGCGATCTCCGTCTCGAAGGCGACGACCGCCTGAGCCCGTGCCTCGGCATCCGGCTCACCCGCCATGGTCAGCATCTTGGACAGATGCCCCTGATAGGCCGCGCGCTGGGCGGCGATCTTCGGATCGCTGCTCAGGTAATAGTCACGGTCCGGCATCCCCAGACCGGCCTGGCGCAAGCCGACGGTGTAGAGATTGGGCTGGCGCGCATCCTGCCCGACGCCCGAACCGAAGGGGATGCCCACGCCGTTGCGATCCGCCTCGGCCAGCAGGGCGGCATAGCCCGACTTGTCGGTCAGCCCCTTGATCCGGTTCAGCCAGGGCTGGATCGGTGCCAGACCCTTGGCCTCGATCGCGGCGGTGTCGAGATAGGTGGCATAGGCGGTGCCGATCTGGTTCCGCTGCCCCTTGGCCTGTTCCAGAATGGTGTGGGTCCGCTCTCGCGACAGGTCGGCGAGCTTGTCGAACGCGCCATAGCTGGACTTGTCGGCCGGGATGGCGGTGGTCATCGCCCATTCGCCATTGGCAAAGGCGTAGAAATCGTCGCCGGGGCGGACGGACTTGTCCATGCCCTTTTCATCGAAGCCGAACCGCCCATAGGTCGGACCCTTCGAGGCGGCGGGGCTGGTCTGCGCGTTCAGCGCCACGGCCCCCGTGATCGCGGTCGCGCCGAGCAGCGCGGCGATGGCCAAGCTCTTCATCATTCTCTCCAAAACACAAAAAAGGCCCTCCGGTCGGTGCCGGAGGGCCTGTCATTCAGTCGATTACCAGATGCGGACGCGCTGCTCGGGCGTCAGCGCCATCTTGTCGGTCGGCTTGACGCCGAAGGCGGCATACCAGGGGTCGAGGTTGCGCACGGTCAGCACGCGCTCATGACCCGGCGAGTGCGGATCGGACAGCAGCGCCTGGCGCAGCGCCGGTTCGCGCCACTTGGTCCGCCACACCTGCGCCCAGCCATAATAGAAACGCTGGTCGCCGGTCGTACCGTCGATCACCGGCGCGGGCTTGCCGCCCAGCGACTTGTGATAGGCATCGAGCGCGACGGTCAGGCCCGCCAGATCGGCGATGTTTTCACCCAGCGTCAGGCCGCCCTGGATGTGCTGGCCGGGCAGCGGTTCGTAAGCATCATATTGCTTCACCAGCGCGTCGGTGAAGGTCTTGAACCGCGCCACGTCCTGCGGCGTCCACCAATCGGTCAGCTTGCCGGTCGCGTCGTACTTGCGGCCCTGATCGTCGAAGTGGTGGCTGATCTCATGCCCGATCACCGCGCCGATGCCGCCATAGTTCACCGCCGGATCGGCCTTCGGGTCGAAGAAGGGCGGCTGGAGGATCGCCGCCGGGAACACGATCTCGTTCATCGGCGGGTTGGCATAGGCGTTGATCGTCATCGGCGTCATGAACCATTCGCCGCGATCGATCGGCTGGCCCAGCTTGTTGAGGTCGCGCTGGAATTCGAAGGCATTGGCGCGCGCGACATTGCCGACCAGATCGCCGCGCTGGATCTGCAGCGCCGAGTAATCTTTCCACTTGTCGGGATAGCCGATCTTGGGCGTGAAGGCAGCGAGCTTGGCCAGCGCCTTCTGCTTGGTCTCGGGCGCCATCCATTCCAGATTGCGCAGCCGGTCGCCCATCGCCGAGATCAGGTTCTTGACCAGCGCATCGGCGGCGGCCTTCGATTCCGGCGGGAAATATTTCGCGACATATTGCTTGCCGACTTCCTCGCCCAGGCCGTTGGAGACGAGGCCGACACCCCGCTTCCACCGCGCCTGCTGCTCGGGCGTGCCCGACAGGGCGGTGCCGTAGAAGGCGAAGTTGGTCCGGTCGAAATCACTCGACAGATAGCCCGCATAGCTGCGCAGGACCTTCAGCATCGCATAGTCCTGAAGGACGTTCAGCGGCGCTTCGCTATACAGTTTGGCCTCGCCGGTGATCGCGCTGGGCTGCGCAACCAGATAGGCCGGGCGACCCGAGACGCCCAGCGTCTGCATATATTGCGCCCAGGGGAAACCCGGCGCCTTGGTGGCGAAATCCGCCGCCATCCACTTGTTGTAGGTCTTGTCCGCGTCGCGGCTCTCGATGCGGGTCCAGTGAACGCCCGCCAGCCCCTTTTCAAAGTTGAACACGGCCGCCGCGCGCGCCTCGGCATTGGGCTCGCCCGCCAGCGTCAGCATCTTGGCGAGATACGCCTGATAGGCGGTCCGGATCGTCGCCAGCTTGGCGTCGTCCTTCAGATAATAGTCGCGGTCCGGCAGGCCCAGGCCGCTCTGGCCGAAGTTCGGGATGTAGGTATCGGGCGCCTTGTCGTCCTGGCCGATATAGACGCCGAAAGGCGCGCCGACGCCCTGACGCTGGAGCTTGGCCATCTCGACGGCCAGCGCGTCACGGCTCTTGGTCGCCTTGAGGGCGTTCAGCCATGGCTTGACCGGAGTTGCCCCCTTCGCATTGACGGCGGCCTCATCCATGAAGCTGGCATAGAAGTCACCCGCCTTGTTGCCCGGCTGCTTGGTCGCCTCGTCCAGGATCGTGCGGGTCTGCTCCAGCGAGCGGTCCTGCAGGACGTGGAACATGCCATAGGACGAACGATCGGCGGGGATCGTCGTGCTCTTGTACCAGGTGCCGTTCGAGTAATCGAAAAAGTCGTCGCCCGGCTTCACGGCCGTGTCGCGGCCCGCCATGTCGAAACCAAAATTACCGATCTCGGGGCCGTTCTTGGCATTGGGCTTCACCGGGCCGACGGCGGCCTTGTCGACGGGGTTGGCGGTCTGGGCCATGACGGGGGAAATGGCGGTCGTAAGAAGTGCGGCGATCAGCAGAGAGCGCATCTGAATTCCCGAAAAGGAGATGGATGCCACTGTTGTAGCGAGCCGATACGCCCAGTCAAACCGTTAGAAAGTCACGTCAAACCGCGATACCGCTATCAGATTGCCACGCTTTTCCGTCGGTTGCGCCATTTCCGAGCGATCCACACGCGCCATCCGAGCGCCGAGGCGGCATAGCCGAACACGGCGCACCCACCGGTCAGCACGCACAGGCCGAGACCGAAGGCAGGCCCCTGCTCCCACAGCCAGTGAAACGCGCTCAACGCCCATTGCAGCCAGCCGGTCGCGGCTTCGGCCACCGGCTGGGTGTTGATCGGCGTTTCGCTGCGCAACAGAAAGGTGCCGATCCGATAGGCGATGACCCAGATGATCGGCGTGGTCAGCGGATTGGTGATGAAGGTCGTCAGCGCCGCGACCGGCACATTGGCGCGGAACGGCAGTGCGAAGACCGCCGCGATCGCGATCTGCGCGACCGGAAACAGGAACCCGGCCACCACGCCCAGCGCGACGCCACGCGGCACGGATCGCCGGGTAAATCGCCACAACTCGGGCGCCAGGACACGGTGGGCGACCGGCCGGAGCAGCCGGTTGTTCTCCATCGAATCGCGGGTCGGCATGTTGCGCCGGACCCAGGCCAGGGAACGACCCCACAAGGTGGGCACGGCCGTGGCCATCAGCCGCGATCGCGCAGGATACGGCCCTGCTCACGCTTCCAATCGCGCTCCTTGATCGAATCGCGCTTGTCGTGCGCCTTCTTGCCCTTCGCCAATGCCAGCTCCACCTTCGCGCGACCGCGCGAGTTGAAATAGATCATCAGTGGCACCAGGGTCATGCCCTCGCGCGCCACCGCACCGTGGAGCTTGTTTATTTCGCGCTCATGAAGGAGCAATTTACGAGGCCGCTTGGCTTCGTGATTGAAGCGGTTGCCATGGCTGAATTCCGGCACGTTGGAATTGACCAGCCACACCTCCTCGCCGCGCACCTCGGCATAGGATTCCGCGATCGATCCCTCGCCGAAGCGAAGCGACTTCACCTCGGTCCCGGTCAGGGCGATACCGGCCTCATAGGTCGCCTCGATGGCATAATCGAAGCGGGCGCGCCGGTTCTCGGCGACGATCTTCTTCTTGTCGAAGGTTTGGGGTTTCGGACGCATGGACGGGCCGATGTAGGCGCTGAATGCCGCCATGAAAAGCCGCTGATAACCGCGCCGTTCCGTTTCTGGAACGAGGCGTTCAGGGCTTGCGGCGACCGCCCATCGGGATCGTCAGCCGGATCATCGCGCGCTTGCTGGGCATGCCGCCGACATCCACCTGCTCAGCCTCCGCCGAGAGGGTGCCGACACCAGCGATTTCGGTGCGTGCCTTGGACAAGGTCACGGCTCTGGAATAATCGGGAATGGCGCCGATCCGATCCGCGTCGGAAGAGCGACCATATACGACCACGTCACCTCCGCTATCGTCGGGTGGGCACCGGCGAGCAGTCGTCGTCTTCCGGGGCGCAGGCAGGATAGGCCCGGCCACCGCACCCGTCTGCAAGGCGATCATCATCAAGGCCCACATCGGCCGCTCTCCCGGCAACGCCCATCGTCAACGCGATGTTCGTCCGGGATTGCGGCCGAAGGAAGGCCCCAAACGGGAGGGTGGGTTCAGATCAATCCGGCATGGGCCAGCGCGGCGTCGACCTGTGCACGCGAAGCCTCTGACGGCCAGGTCATGGGCAGGCGAACGCCTTGCGGGAAATGCGGCATGATCCGGCTCAGCGCATATTTGACCGGCCCCGGCGAGGCGTCGGTGAACATCGCCTCGTGCAGCGGGAACAGCCGGTCGTGCAGTTCCAGCGCAAGCGCCATATCCCCGCTCGCGCAGGCCGCCTGGAACTCGGCGCACAGGCGCGGCGCGACATTGGCCGTTACCGAGATGCACCCCACGCCGCCCATCGCGTTGAAGGCCAGCGCCAGATCGTCATTACCCGACAGCTGACAGAAATCGGCACCCAGCGCCCCGCGATGATGCGATACGCGGGCCAGAGCGCCACTCGCGTCCTTTACGCCGACAAACACCTGCGGCGCGGCTTGGACGATGCGGATCAGCGTCGCAGGCTGAATGTCCGTCACCGTACGGCCGGGCACATTGTAGAGGACGATGGGCAGCGGCGCGTTCTTCGCCAGCTCGGCGAAGTGGAGCGCGATGCCCTCCTGGCTCGGCCGGTTGTAATAGGGCGGCACCATCAGCGCGGCGTCGGCGCCGGCTTCCTGCGCGGCCTTCAGGTTTTCGATCGCGACGATCGTGTCGTTTGAGCCCGCGCCCGCGATCACGGGCACCCGGCCCCGCGCCTGGTCGACGCACACGCGCACGACATGGAAATGCTCGTCCTTCGGCATGGTCGCGGCTTCGCCCGTCGTGCCGCAGGCGACCAGCGCCGTGGAGCCCTCGGAAATCTGCCATTCGACGAAGTCCCGGAATTTCGCCTCGTCGAACGCTCCGCCGACATGACCGCCCTGATCGTCGAACGGCGTCACAAGCGCCGGAATGGACCCTGAAAACATGAGAGGAAATGCGCTCCTGCTGCGCCGAATGGGACAATTTGTTCAGGACATGTACGGGTAGAGTCCCTATTCTGTCCACCATGATGGCATTGACGAAGGCGGGGGCGCTCCTCGCGACATTGGCAGGATCGATGATCACGCCGGGCGGCCAGGACCAGCTGGACCGGTATCGCACGCAAATGGCGAATATGAGCCCCAACCAATCGACGCAGGGTATGCCCGCCCCGGCCGATGGGGCGATCGCGGCGGCGCTGGCCCAGTGGCGGGCGCTGCAACAGACCGATTCGCTGCCCTTCGACAGCTATGCCGGCTTCCTGATGGCGCATCCCGGCTGGCCGGGCGAAGCGGGCAACCGCCGCGCCGCCGAGAAGCAGGCGGCGAACTTCACCGCCGCGCCGTCGAGCATCGTCGCCTATTTCCGTCGCTTCCCGCCCCAGTCGGCGGCGGGCGGCGTGGCCTATGCCCGTGCCTTGCTGGCGACTGGCGCCCCTGCGGAAGCCGCGCAGGCCGCGCGGACGGCCTGGCGGCGCGGCGCACTGTCGCCGAACGACGAGGCGCTGGTGATGTCGACCTTCGCCTCCGCGCTGACGCCGGAGGATCAGGATGCGCGGATGGATGCACTGCTTTGGTCGGGGCAGACGAGTGCGGCGGCGCGACAGCTCAATTATACCAGCCCGGCACGGCGTCCGATCTTCGCGGCGCGGCTGGCCTTCCGCTCGAAATCGGCGGACGCGCCGAGCCTGTCCGCTTCGACGGCCGAACTCTATGCCAATGATGCGGGCTATGTCGCCGACCGCGCCAGCTGGTTGCGCGACACCGGCGACAGCCTGACCGCACGGTCATGGCTTGCCCGTTCGAGGCAGCTCGTCACCCGGCCGGGCAATGTCGAGAAATTCTATGAGGCGCTGCTGGTCAACGCGCGGGCGGCGGCGAATGACGGTCAGCTCCAGACCGCCTATGACATTGCCCGGCAGGTCGACGACGCCTATCCGACGGGCACCGACGTCTCGACCAAGCCTTATGGCGAGCGCGACGACTATACGAGCCTGGTCTGGCTTGCCGGACAAAGCGCGATGAAGCTTGGGCGCCCTGCGGATGCGATGACGCTGTTCGACCGATACGGCCGGGGCAGCCAGTCGCCACAGACTCGTGCGAAGGGCTTTTACTGGGCAGGCCGCGCGGCCGAGGCGGCGGGTCGTTCGACCGAAGCGGCAGGTTTCTTCGGCCGCGCCGCGCAATATCGTGACCAATTCTATGGCCAACTCGCGCTGGAGCGGACCGGGCGCCCGCTCGTCGCGCCGCCCGCCATCGCTGCGACAAACGTCGCGCCCGCCGTGCGCGCCGCCTTCGATGCGCGCGAGACCGTGCGCGCGGCCAGATTCCTGGGCATGATAGGCCAGTGGCAGGACCAGAGCGCCTTCATTCGCCAGATCGCGGCGGATGCGGAGGACGAGAACGACCATCTGCTCGCGGCCGATCTCTCTCGCAGCATCAACCGCCCCGACCTGGCCGTCATGGTCGGGCGCAGCGCGATGCAGAACGGGCTGACCGACTATTCGGCGGCCGGTTTCCCGACCGTGCCCGTGCCTGCGGGCTATGAGCAAAGCTGGACGATCATCCACGCCATCGCGCGGCAAGAAAGCCAGTTCGACCGCGCCGCAGTCAGCCATGCGGGCGCACGCGGCCTAATGCAGCTGATGCCCGCCACCGCCGCCGAACAATCGGGCAAGATCGGCCTGTCCTACTCGCCCGCCGCGCTGACCACCGATCCGAACCTGTCGATCCAGTTGGGCGCCAGCTACTTCGAGCGAATCCGCAACAATTATGGCAGCTATCCGCTTGCAATCGCAGCCTATAATGCGGGAGGCGGCAACGTAAATAAGTGGCTGCGCGCCAATGGCGATCCGCGCACCGGCACGGTCGACATCGTCGACTGGATCGAGGCCATCCCGTATATGGAAACCCGCAACTATGTGCAGCGGGTGCTGGAGAATGCGGTCGTCTATGACCTGATGAACCCCGCCCGCGCGACCAGCCGGGGGCCGACCCCGCTCAGCTGGTATCTGGGCAAGTCGTCGCGGCCGGGTTGATCGCGGCGGCATAGAGAATAGAGGGGGGCGATGGATCGTCCCAACTATATCACCCCGGCCGGCTATGCCGCGCTGCGTCAGGAATATGAGGCACTGTTCGCGGTCGAACGGCCCAAGCTGGTCGACACGATCGCCTGGGCGGCGGGCAATGGTGATCGCTCGGAAAATGGCGACTATATCTATGGTCGCAAGCGCCTGCGCGAGATCGACCGGCGGCTGGGCTGGCTGTCCAAGCGCATGAAGGCCGCCAAGGTCATCGACCCGGCCCGGCAGGAGGATCGCAGCAAGCTCTGGTTCGGCGCGACCGTCACCATCGCGGACGAGGACGATAACGAGCGCGTCCTGACGCTGGTCGGGGATGACGAGGCCGATGCAGGCCAGGGGCGGGTCGGCTGGAATGCTCCCCTCGTCCGGGCATTGCGAGGGGCCTCGGTCGGCGATCTGCGGCGGGTGACGCTGCCTGCGGGCGAGCGCGAGTATGAAGTGATCGCCATCGCTTATCCCGATCCGTAACCGCATCCGCAACGGTTCGTTTCGCATCCGGTTCTTGCTGCGGATCGGGTGGAGGACAGAATATGCTCAAAGGACGGCGATCGGCGCGGTCCTTCGTGAATGAGTATCGGCCATGCCTATCCCCGCCCGATTTTCCGCCCCGCTTCTCTCGCTGTTCCGCGTCGTCTTCGGCCTGATGTTCCTGGCGCACGGCGTCTCGAAATTCTTCGGGCTTCCGCCCTTCCCCATGCCGCTCAATCCCTTGCTGACGGCGGCGGGCGTATTGGAGCTGGTCGGGGGCACATTGCTGTTCGTTGGGTTGTTCACCCGGCCGGTCGCCTTCCTGCTGTCGGGCCAGATGGCGGTCGCCTATTTCATGGCCCATGCGCCTCAGGGCTTCCTGCCGCTGGCCAATGGTGGTGAGGCGGCCATCCTTTACTGCTTCGCTTTCCTGTATCTGGCGGCTGCGGGTGGCGGATCGATCGGCGTCGATGCGATGCGGCGTGGCGGCTGATCCTCAGCTCTGATAGTCAGGGCGACATGAACGCCCTGACCCGAAATATCGCGCTGCTCATCGATGCCGACAACGCCCAGTCGGCGGCCATCGACCCCGTCCTGACGGTGCTCGCCGAATTGGGCACCGTCAATGTCCGTCGCGCCTATGGCAACTGGTCCAAACCCGGCCTGAAGGGCTGGCGCGACGTCATGGTCAAGCACGGGATCGAGCCGCAACAGCAGTTCGACCTGACCAAGGGCAAGAACGCCACCGACATGAAGATGACCATCGACGCGATGGACCTGTTGTTCCGGGGCCGGATCGACGGGTTCGGCATCATGTCGTCGGACAGCGACTTCATGCCGCTCGCCACACGCATCCGGCAGGACGGCTTCCCCGTCTATGGCTTCGGCAACAGCCGCACGCCGGAGGCATTCAAACAGGCATGCAGCCGCTTCATCGATGTCGGCGCGTTGATCGGCGAAACGACCCGCTCCACCAACGTAAAGCCAGTTTCGGCCGATGTTCCACTGGCCGACTCGCTCCCGCCCTCAATCGAACAGGCAAAGCGCACGGCAGGCACACCGCGCCCGATCGACGAAGAACTGCTGAAGTTGCTGGTCGACGCCTATAATTCCGTAAAGCGCGACGAGCGCGGTTTTGCCAGCCTGTCGGCGATGGGTCAGCTGGCGGGCAACCGGTCGAGCTTCGACACGCGCAATTTCGGCTTCAAGCGGCTGTCCGACCTGATCGAGGCGGTCCCCAATTTCCAGACCGAACGGCGGGAAGATGGCCGGACCTTCGTCAAGCGGGTGCGGTGAAGGATCAGATTTCTCCCTGCAAGGAGAGGGAATCAGTCCCTCGGATCGGGCATCGTCAGCGTCGCGCACGTACCCGGTGCCGCGTCATCGAACCGCACCTCCCCCCGCAGCTGCCGGGCCAAGCTGGTGATCATCCGCATGCCCAGGCTATGGCGGGACGCGACCTTCATGTCGAATTCGGCGGGTAGCCCCTTGCCCGTGTCGCGCACCGACAGCACGATCTGTCCGTCCCGCGCATGCAGGCCCACATCGATCACCCCGCCGTCCTCGCCATAGGCATATTTGATCGCATTGGTCAGCAACTCGGTCAGCATCAGCCCGATCGGGATGGCGGTATCGGCGTTCATCTCGATCGCCTCGATATCGCAATGCACCTCATGATTCTTGGCCTGCTGGGCCAGTTGATCCGCGATGCCGCAGGCCAGATCGTCGAGCGACACCATGCCGACCCGCTCGCTGCGCCATAGCTGGTCGTGGGTCTGGGCGATGGCCGCGATCCGCGCCTGCGCGTCGTTCAGCATCCTGAGGACACGGGGGTCGTCATCCTCCTGCTTTTGGAGGTTTAGCATCGCGGACACCAACGCCAGGCTGTTCTTGACCCGGTGGCTGGCTTCGCGGGTCAGAAGCTGCTGATGCTCCACCGCCTCGGCCAGGCGGCGCTCCGCCTCCTGCCGCTCGATCGCGACGCCGATCAGATTGGCGAAACCCTGCATGAAGGCAAGGTCGGCCTCCTCGAAACGACCTTCATCCGGACTGTCGACCTCCAGCACGCCGTAACGCTGGCCGGATGCCTCGACCAGCACGTTGATCGCCCGGCGAATCTTGTGGTCGGCCATGAACTGCGGCGTCCGAAACCGCTCTTCCTGATCGAGATGGTTGGAGATGACCCCCTGCCCCGTCTGGAGCGCAAAGCCCGCAGGAGAGCCCATATCGGTGCGCATCTCGGTCGAGCCGACGACACCCGGTCCCCAACCTACGCCGGTGCGGACCAGAAGCGTTTCGCGGTCTGCCTTGTATTCCAGGAACTTGCAGAAGGAAGATCGCATTCCCTCTGCACAAAGCTCGGTCGCCCGCTGCAGCATCGGGTCCAGGTCGCGAGCGCGCAGGGCCTCGATTCCGAAGGCGGCAAGGACCGATTGCTGGCGAAGTCGGTAATGCAACTGCCCTGCGCCGGCGATCTCACGATCCTCGCCTTGCGCCTGCTCCACTACCGCCATTCCCAACCGCGCCCTTTATTACCTTATCGTTATAACGGCTGAGATGGGAATTGGCCGCATCGGTTTAAACCTGTTGGCCATCCCATGATATGACAACGCCCTCCCCGATCGCTCGGGAAGGGCGTCACCAGAAACCGAAATCGCAGGGATCAGCGGGTCAGTTTCTTATAGGCCAGACGGGTCGGACGATCGGCGGCATCGCCCATGCGGCGACGCTTGTCCTCTTCGTACGATTCGTAATTGCCCTCGAACCATTCGACATGGCTGTCGCCCTCGAAGGCCAGGATGTGGGTGCAGAGGCGGTCGAGGAAGAAGCGATCGTGGCTGATGACCACGGCGCAGCCCGCGAACGTCTCCAGCGCCTCTTCCAGCGCGCGCAGCGTTTCCACGTCGAGGTCGTTGGTCGGTTCGTCGAGCAGCAGGACGTTGCCGCCCTCCTTCAGCATCTTGGCCATGTGGACGCGGTTGCGCTCACCGCCCGACAGCTGGCCGACCTTCTTCTGCTGGTCGGGGCCACGGAAGTTGAACGCGCCGACATAGGCGCGCGTGCCGAGCTCCTGTTTGCCGAAGCGGAAGACTTCCAGTTCGTCGGAGATTTCCTGCCAGACATTCTTGTTGGGATCGAGCTCGTCGCGGCTCTGGTCGACATAGCCGAGCTTGACGGTCGAGCCGATCTCGATGGTGCCCGCATCGGGCTGTTCCTGGCCGGTAATCAGCTTGAACAGCGTCGACTTGCCCGCGCCGTTCGGCCCGATCACGCCGACGATACCACCCGGCGGTAGCATGAAGTCGAGATTTTCGAACAGCAGCTTGTCGCCATAGGACTTGGTCAGGCCCTTGGCCTCGATCACCTTGCCGCCGAGGCGCTCGGGGATCTGGATCAGGATCTGCGCCTTGCCCGCGACGCGGTTCTCCTGCTTCTCCATCAGCTCCTCGAACGCGCGGATACGCGCCTTCGACTTGGTCTGGCGGGCCTTGGGCGTCTGACGCATCCAGGCCAGCTCGTCGGCGATCGCCTTTTGCTTGCCCGCCTCATCGCGCTCTTCCTGCTCCAGGCGCTTGGCCTTCTTTTCCAGATAGCCGGAATAGTTGGATTCATAGGTGTAGTAACGGCCGCGATCGAGCTCGAGCACCCAGTTCACGACGTTGTCGAGGAAGTAACGGTCGTGGGTGACGAGGATGACGTTGCCGGTATATTCCTTGAGATAGTTCTCCAGCCACGACACGCTCTCGGCGTCGAGGTGGTTGGTTGGTTCGTCGAGCAGCAGGATGTCGGGCTTTTCGAGCAGCAGCTTGCAGAGCGCGACGCGGCGCTTCTCACCGCCCGACAGGCGGGTGACATCGGCATCGCCCGGCGGGCAGCGCAGCGCTTCCATCGCCTGTTCCAGCTGGCTGTCGAGCGACCAGCCGTCGACGGCATCGATCTTGGCCTGAAGCTCGCCCATTTCTTCCATCAGGGCGTCGAAATCGGTGTCGTCCTTCGGATCGCCCATCTCGGCCGAGATGGCGTTGAAGCGATCGACCAGATCGGCGATCGGCCGCACGCCGTCCTTGACGTTGCCCATCACGTCCTTCGACGGATCAAGCTGCGGCTCCTGCGCCAGATAGCCGACGCGCACGCCCTCGGCGGCCCAGGCCTCGCCGGTAAAGTCGGTGTCCATGCCCGCCATCACCTTCATCAGCGTGGACTTGCCCGCGCCGTTCGGGCCGATGATCGCGATCTTCGCGCTCGGCAGGAACTGAAGGTGGATGTTGTTCAGGACAGGCTTGTTGGCGCCGGGGAAGGTCTTGGTCAGACCCTTCATCACATAGGTATATTGGACGGCCATGGCGGCGCGGGGCTCCGTGCTTTTGCGACTGTGGGATGTTTGAGCGCCCATGTAGTGGTTGCGCGGGCGGTTGGCAAACGGGACCGGCTGCGTAACACTCCATTCCATGAAGCGCATTCTTCTTGCGGCCCTGACCGCCTCCGCCCTGTCCTCCCCCGCCTTGGCGCAACGGACCCCGCCGCCACCGCCAGCCATGGTCGCACCCGAAGTCGAGCGGCTGCGCGACGCGGCGCTGAACGATACGGTCGCCTGGGATATCGTCGAGGGTCTGACGACCGAAGTCGGGCAGCGACTGGCGGGCACCGAGGCCGAAGCCCGTGCCCGCGCCTGGTCGGTCGCCCGGCTGACAGCGCTGGGTTTCAAGAACGTGCGGATCGAACCCTATCGGATGCCGGTATGGGAACGCGGGGCGGAGAGCGCCGAAATCCTGGCCCCCTTCCCGCAGAAGCTGACCCTGGCCGCGCTGGGCAATTCGGGGGCCACCCCGGCGGGCGGCCTGACGGGCGAGGTCGCGGTCTTCCCCAGCATGGCGGCGTTCCAGTCGGCACCTGATGACGCGATCCGGGGCAAGATCGTCTATATCGGCAACACCATGCCCCGGACCCAGGACGGATCGGGCTATGGTGCCTATGGCACGGCACGCTTCACGGGCCCGGCGCTGGCCGCAAAGCGCGGCGCGGTCGCGATCGTCATCCGCTCGATCGGCACCGACCATCATCGCTTCCCACATACCGGCACGACCAACTTCCCCGATGGCGTGAAGCCCATCCCGGCGGCCGCGCTCTCGGTTCCCGACGCGGAGCAACTGGAGCGAATCGCCAGCCGGGGTCAGCCGATCCGGATGAAACTGCTCCTGACCCCCCGTATGGTCGGCACCCGCGAATCAGGCAACGTGATCGCGGAGGTGCCCGGTAGCGATCCTTCGGCAGGGATCGTGCTGGTCGGCGGCCATCTCGACAGCTGGGACCTGGGGACGGGCGCGATCGACGATGCCAGCGGGATCGCGATCACCGCCGCGGCGGCCAAGCGGATCATGGATGCGGGCCAGCCGCGTCGTACCATCCGCGTCGTCTGGTTCGGCGCCGAGGAAGTCGGCGGCATGGGCGGCGAGGCCTATGCCAAGGCCCACGCCGATGAGCGTCATGCCACGGCATCGGAAAGCGACTTCGGTGCGGACCGGGTCTGGCGGTTCGAGGTCAATCTGCCCGCCACCGCCAAGCCGGTCGCGGACCGGCTGCAGACCGCGCTCGCACCGCTGGGCATCACGCGGGGCAGCGGCCTGGGCGGCGACGGCACCGATATCGGCCCGACGATCAAGCTCGGGACCGCCGGGATCGACCTGAACCAGTCAGGGTGGGATTATTTCGATACCCACCATACGCCCGACGACGTATTGGACCGCGTCGATCCGGCGGCGCTTCGCCAGAATGTCGCCGCCTGGACCGCCATGCTGGCGGTGGTCGCCAACGCGCCGGAGACGATCGGCCCGGTTACGCCACGCTGATCCGTGGGTTCCTCGGTAACCTTTTGGTAACGCCAACGCCTTGAAAAAGCCCGATCCGTGCCATCCGTTCGTCGCGAACCTTGCGATCCGATGAATTTTGCGGATTGACCGCGATGAACCGCACGTTATTTGAGCCGCTTCGCGACGGCATTCGGGCCGGCCGCGATTTTTGCTTTGCTTGGGAGCATTCGAATGAAGAAGATCGCTTTCGTTCTCGCTGCCGCCGGCCTGATGTCCGTCGCCGCCTGCAACAAGTCGCCGGAAGCTGCCGCTGTTGAGAACAACGCGGACATGCTGGCTGACAACATGGAAATGTCGGCTGACAACCTCGAAGCCGCTGCCGACAACACCTCGAACGCTGCTGCTGCCGCGACCCTCGAGAACGCTGCCGACAACATGAACGCCGCTGCCGACAACGTCCGTGACGCTGCCGACGCCAAGGCGGACAACATGCAGTAATAGTCGCCTCGGACCTTCGGGTCCGACGCGCCGACTGCTATGTCGGAAAAGGGCGCTTCCCCTGCGGAAGCGCCCTTTTTCTTTGCCCGATTTCCTGTGCAAAGTTGCTCCACGACGCTTGCGAAGTCCGGCTGCATCACGCTAACGACATTCGCGGTGGGGCCTGTAGCTCAACGGTTAGAGCTGGCCGCTCATAACGGCTAGGTTGCGGGTTCGAGTCCTGCCGGGCCCACCAATTTCCCAAACAACATATTGTTTTTTAAGCATTTTCTGCTCGGATATGTCTAACTGCTGGACCATGGTTAGACAATTTTGGTCATTTTTGATCTGAGAATCGGTTGATGGTGCGGCTGATCGCACCATCGGCGAGGCCTTCCTGGTCCGCAGCGGCGGTATAAATTGCGACTTCGCTATCGCCTTTCCAGCCGCCAACCGCCTTGATCTCCAGCTGCGTGGCTTGGCTCTGAGCCATTCGCCGGGCGATCGCCTTGCGTAGGCCGTGGGCGGTGCAGTGTGGCAAACCTGCCTCATTGCACCATTCCCGCATCTTGTTGCCGAAGCCATCCTTCGTGAACGTCTTACCGGCGGTCGTGACGAGGAATGAACGCAGCCCCACGCTATCCATAGCGTCAATCGCTCGGCGTAGATCGGGGGCGATCGGCAGCCAAAGGTCAGCCTGATTCTTTGCGGCCGTGAAATTGATCTTGCCGCGCACGACATGGGCCGGGCCGAACAGGCGGGCATCCCCTCGCCGCTGACCCGTCCAAAGCATGATCTCCAGCGCCAGCCTTGCGCGTGTGCCCAGCGGGTGCCGCGCTTTGTACTGGGCGATTTCCTGCTCCGTCCACGTGTGAAAGCCGGTCAGCTTGGTCTTGCCGATCGTCGCGGCATCCTCGACCGGATTATGCTCGATCCACTTCAGCTTCTTGGCGTAAGCGAACAGGCGGCGCAGTTCCTTGCGGAGTTTAACGGCCGCGACCTGACCGCCCATCGTCCGCTTGCGGGTATCATCCCAACGCTTCTCGGTCCGGGCCAGCAGGATCGCCTCGATATGCTCAAAGCCGAAGTCAGAGATGAGATCGTCGGCAAAATCCTCGCGGAAGCTGTCGATCAGATACTTCCGACGGGCCTGAGTTTCTGCCGTGCCGCGCCCTTTGAAATCGCCCGCCGCATAGTAGCGCGACACGAGGTCGCCAACGCTACCGGGGACAGCCGGGCGCACGACGATCATCGGCCTGTCGGCCAACAAAGCCTCGTATTCAGCCTTGAAACCCTTTTCGTCGGGTAGGTGCTTCATATAGACCGGCTTGCGCCCGGCTTTGCGGAACCGGGCGCGAAGTTTCCCGTGGCGATCGGGGTCTACCGTGACATTCTTATATCGGGTCTTCACTTCGGAAGCAGCCTGTCGAGCGGGTTGGGTCGGCCGACGATCGTCGGTGAATCGCTGGCGTCGATGACCATGTTACCATGAACATCGATCGCAACGCGAACATGGCCAAAGCCTGCGTCCCGAGCGCCTTTCATGGCCCGGGTGACGTCGGTCTTTGTAAAGCGAGCAGGCGCTGTCATCCGGCCGCCCTCCTTCTCTCCCACTGTTGATAGTCGTGCGACAGCCAGATGTGCGGACCGGAGCCTGCGCACACCGGCTGATGCTGCCATGCCAGTGCCTCGACCAGTTCGGCCTGCACGGCCGCGTCGCGGTCGTCGCGCTGTTTGCGCGCCAGATCCCGCGCGCGGACTGCCGCTCGGCCCAGGTCGTCGCGCATCTCCTCCCATGTCGCGCCGAAGCGCGCCTGGAAATCGATCGGCTCGGGCAGAGCCTCGTCGTTCAGGACCGCGCGCCAGATCGCGACGACCGCGCGCATGACGCGGATCCGTGTGTCGGCGAGCGCCTGATCCAGGTTCTGGGCCGCGACCATGGCAGGATAGCCCTTTTCGCGTTCCGACAGCAGCTGAACGGCCGTGCGGCCAAGGTCCGCCCAGTCGCCACGACGACGCGGATACGGACCGTTGCCGACGAAGGTCATGGGCGACCGGCTCATGCCGCGCGCTCCTGTGTGCAAAAGAGGGTCAGGACAGGACGGCGCGCGGGCGCGGTCCTTGGCGCAGGCGCGGTCCATTGCTCGTCATGGATGTCGAGCATCCAGCCGCGCTGATAGCCGTGCTCGGTCGCCCAGGCGGCGAACTGGTAGTTGAGGCGCTTGATCAAGACGGCGATCGCGTCCTCGGTCCACCATGTCGGACCGCCCTCCCCATCCTCGCCGAACGTCTCTCCGTTCCGGGCTGCGAAGGCGTCGGCGATGGGGCCGCCCTCCGTGGCCATGGCGGGGGTGAAGATGTCCAGCTCGTTAGCTTGCGGCTCGGCCTGGGCCGTCCAGAAGCCGACATCCGGGAAGCGCGTGGTGGCGGCGGTCGCTGCTGCTTCGCGGGTCGGATGGGGGCCGAACCACAGTTCCGCATTCTCGAACGCGGGCGTGGTGCTGTAATAGAAAGCGGGCATCAGATCCGGCCCGCCAGATGGGCGGCGATGATGCCGCTGCCGATCCACATCAGCAGCGATACGGCCGCGACCACCAGGATCGCCCGCATGACGCGGTGGCCCTCGTCGATCTCGATCCCGACGCTGGGCGGTGCGATGCGGCGGTCACGCAGGCGGCGGACCCGGCTGGCGAGGTCATGCGTCGCGCGCGACTGATGATCCGGGTCAGCGGCCGGACGGCCGTCGTGTCCGGGGCTGATCAGAAAGCGATGTAGCGAGGCGTTGGTCCCGACGCCGTCATGGTGCTGTGGTGGGATGCGCATGGCGGTCTCCATCGCCGCTGGATGCGGGCGATAGGCCTATATCTGCCATTACGGCATATTCCGTCAATCTGATAATTGCCGTTTTGGCATTTACGGGTTTGACATCTTGATCTTGTTCTATCTTTGTTCCAGCCAAGAGGCATTAGGGATGGACGGACAATGGGTCGGATCGTGGTTCACTGGTATCGTGCGACGTGCTTCGGAAGGCCAATAGGCCCATGGCGCCAAGGAATTAAGGCGGCCCGAGCTGACCTGATCGCGGCGAAACTTGGGTCTTATGATTCGGATGGCTTCTTCATCACGATACCCGGAGGCCTCGATCGCCAATCGGAATGGATGGACTTCGACGACGCGCTCAGCGCTCGCGGATCAGTGAAACAACACGGCCTAACACCGTGAAGGGCTGCCCGTCGCCAATAAGTATAGTAGAATGAATCGGGTTCGAAGATCTTGGAACGAGGCGCAATGGATCTGTCTCGAACTGCTTAAAGGTGGCTTCGCCCTCGCCGTTCAGAACGACGAACAAGCGCCCCGGATATAGCCCTTTATCGTCCATATCGACGACGACGTATCCACCCTCGTCAATTTCTAGGTCCATGCTATCGCCATACACCTCCAGAACAATAGCGTTCGGGGAAGCGGTGGCCGCTCTAACTGGCATATGACCCAATGGTTGCTCGATCGCCTCTCTCCACGATCCAGCGGCAACTTGGCCGATGATAGGAAGCATTCTAACTTGCGCGCCTTCGATTATTGGCGCGGGTTGTTGGCCAAGCCACGACTCGATCTTGCGCATTTCGTCATATTTGAACGCGCGTTTGCCCGTCAGGCGCTTCGACACGGCCGTCGGATCGATCCCAAGCAAGTTCGCAAGGTCGGCTTGATTGAAGCCTCGCTCCTTCATCAGCGCGCGGATCTGGGCAATTTCCATACCTATACGCGTCGCTGAAAACATGCCGATATGGCAAATGCCTTTTTGGCATTTTCCACCTTGCTGGAAAATTGCCATTTTGGCATGTTGTGCCGCATGGATGCTTTCGCCAATGCTCTGATCGATGCCCTTGGAGGCACGACCGCCACAGCCAATCTCGCTCATACGGGCGTGTCGACCGTGCACAACTGGCGCAGGAACGGCCTTTCGCCATCCCGGCTCGATCATCTGCACCGCATCGCTCAAGGCCTCGTCCCCCCGGTAGACGTCGCGTCGCTCGCCATCAATTACGGCGTGACGCTGCCTTGTACCCATTGCGATCCGATTGGGTCATTCGGAAAGGCGGACAAAATTTCCGGCCGGGTGTCGGCATGACCGCGCGGCATCTCGTTGAATTGGGCGGCCGGGTCTTGCCCTCTGCCCAGCGGGCGGACGGTCATTTCGAGTACACGACGACGCTGAACGTCGTGCGTGGCCCGCATGGCGACCCGCGCGTCGATCCGCTGATGCGGGGGCGTCATGCGCGGATCACCACGGCATCGAGCATCCGGGTCGATTATGCCACGGCGTATCCCAAGAAAGGACGGGTCGATCCGATCTGGATGGCGGGCGGCAAGTCGTTGCGGGTCGTCGAGGCGGGCGCGGCCAATCTCGTATCCGCCCAGGCGCTGGGCGATGCGCTATTCGAACTCCTCGTCCTCGTTGATGTCGTCCTCGTCGAGGGCGGCAGCGTCTCGGTCGGCGGTATCGCGTTCCCGTATCTTGCGTTCCACGAATTCATCGAGCTGCTGCTTTACTGGCCCGTGATCATAGGTGTTGCAGGCCCAGCACCGGGGGCAGTCGATGTCGTAGACCGCCACATGTTCCAACCAGCTGAAGGGCACGCGGATCTCCTGACCGCACTTCTTGCACGGGATTGGCCCGCTTTCTTCGTCATCCTCGAACATGAATTCACGGACCCTAGCTGGACGCTGTTTCAGCGGTCGCGGTTTCCCGGTCACGCGGAGTTGTTCTTGGCGAATATCCGGCGTGGCGCAAGCGCAGCGGGGTTGGGCCGATGACGCCGGAACTCCTGAAGCTGAAGCAGGCGACCGCCGAGATGATCAAGGGCGTCGGCGGGGTTGAGGCGGCCGCCACCTTCTGCCGCGTGGGCAAGTCGACGCTGTCCGATGCGCAATCTTGGCGTCGGCCGGAGGTCTTCGTCGCGCTCGACGTGGTGGCCGATCTGGAGCCGCTGGCGCGGGATCGGACGGGGTGGCCACACGTCACCCGCGCGCTTTGCACGGCGATGGGTGGTGTCTTCGTGCCCCTGCCGGAAGCGCAGGCAACGCGCGGCGATCTGCTGACGCTGCTGGCCGCCAAGGCGCGGGAAAGCAGCGAGCTGACCGAGGCCGCCATTGCGTGCTGCACGGCCGTCGACGGCGATCCGGCGGCCCGTGCGGCAGCGGCGCGGCGGGCCATCAAGGAACTGGATGATGTGGTCGCGGTCGTCATGACGATGCGCGCCGAACTCGAAACGCTTGAGGGAGGGAATTGATGGGCAAGCTGCATCTCATGGCCAAGCCAGCCAGCGAAGGCGCGCGGCGAGTGGCGCAATGGGTGATGACGTTGCCGGGCGGTGTCGCCCAGGCGGCCGAGGCGCTGGAGATTTCGGAAGAATGGGTGCAGCGGATCGTCGACGGCGACCTGATCCCCGGCCTGCGGATCGGCGTCGCCCTGACCAAGCTGATGGGCGTCACCGCGGCGATGTTCCAACGGCCTGCGCGATCCGGCTGGTTCGACCGGGTGCCGGAGGCGCTGGCGGCGTGATGGCGACTCTGCCTGCGTTTCACGCGACGGACGAAGCGCCGGGCGTGGTCGCGTCGCCCGAAAGGATCGATGCGTGGATGCGCGTCGCCAAGGCGGGTGACACGTTCCTCTATGCCACGCGGGCCTGCCTGCCGGTGCGTTCGGCCGGTGCCAAGCGGATGTACGAACTGGCGACGCGCGGCCTGGTCTGCCTGACCCGGCCGCGATCGAAGCTCGACCCGACCGTGTTCAATTATACGGCGACGCGCACGTCCAAAGTCTCGCCGCTGACCAAGCCGGAACGGCCCGTTTTGCGCGCGCCGATCGTCACCGTCCTGGAACAGGAAGTCGCCGTCGTCGACGCGCTGCTGCCGGTCGTGTCCCGGTTCGCATCGGCCGCACGCCCCTGCCCCACCGATCGCCAGTTGGCAGAGCGGGCGGGCATCGCGCGGGACGCGGTCGCGCCGGGGCTGGCGGCAATGGTCGAGGCCAATCTCATCCGCATCGTCGGCGCGCCCGCCCCGACGAACCGCCGGATCTACATCATCGCGACGGGCGCCATGACGGGGTTTGCCAAATGAATGGTTCGTTCGAGATCGAAGTCGCGCAGCTTCGCGGCGTCCTGAAGGATGTCGTCGGGGTGGTCGAGGCGCGCAACACAATCCCCGTGCTATCCAATGTCCTGCTGACGGTGGATCATCAGTCGTTGACGGTGACGGGCACGGACCTGGACCTGATGGTGCAGCGGCGCGTGCCGCTGGCCCAGGCCGAGCCGTTCACGACCACGGTGGAGGCGCTGATCCTCGACCGGATCGCGTCGAAGCTGCCCGCCGACGTCGATGCAAAGGTCAAGCTGGCGGATGGCAAGCTGACCGTCTCGGCAGGGCGATCGCGGTTCCAGCTGCCGACGCTGGCGGCCGAGGATTTCCCGGTAATGCAGCCGGTGGCGCGGGACGCCTGCGCGTTCGCCATGCAGTCCATCTATCTGGGCGCGGCGATCGGGCTGGTCAGCCATGCGATCAACACCGAGGAAACGCGCTATTATCTGAATGGCATCTTCATGCACGCGCCGGACGGGCAGGATTTGCGCTTCGCGACGACGGACGGTCACCGGCTGGCGCGCGGTGTCGTGACCCTGCCGGACGGGGCGGATGGGGTGCCCGACACCATCATTCCACGCAAGCTGACCAAGCTGCTGAGCGGGTTGCTCGATCGGCATGAGGGCGAGGTGCTGATCACCGTCACCGATCGGCTGTTGCAGTTCGAAATGGGCGATACGGTGGTCACTGGAAAGGTGATCGACGGGCAGTATCCCGATTATGCGCGGATCATTCCGGTCGCGAACCCGCATCGCCTGGACATCGAGCGGGACGCCCTGATCGCGGCGATCGGGCGCGTCGTGACGGTGGCGACGGACAAGACGCGGGTCGTGAAGCTGTCCTTCTCGCGCGATCTGCTGATCATCACGGTCACGTCGCCGGAGAAAGGCGAGGCGCGCGAGGAACTGCCGTGCGGGTGGGACGGCCCGCCGCTGGAGGTGGGCTTTAACAGCAAGTATCTGCTCGACGCGCTGGGGCAGCTGACGGCGGATGCTGTCGAGATGCTGTTCGCCGATCCCGCCGCGCCGGTGGTGTTGCGGGATCGTGCCGATGCGCCCGCGACGTTCGTCATCATGCCGTCGCGGGTCTGAAGCGATGATGCAGAATTTGGTCCGGGTCGAGGATGGCCTCGTGGTTGCGGACAGCCGCAACGTGGCGGAGGCGTTCGGACGTGATCATCGCAACGTTCTACGAGATATCCGGGACCTATGTGATCGTCGTCCAGACCTTGCGCTCACTTTTGAGCGCAAGGTCACGCAGGTCGATATCGGCTCCGGCGCGCGGCGTGGCACTCACTATTACACCATGACCCGCAAGGGCTTCGTCGTGCTGGTCGGCGGGTTCAAGGGCGACCGCGCGCTGGATTTCCGCATCGCCTTCTATGACGCATTCGAGCAGCTGGAGCTGCGACTGGCGGCGATGGCGGCCGAGGAAGCGGCGCTGGCGGCACCGCCCGCCCCGTCGATCATGGATGACCATGACCGGATGCGCAACGCCATCGCCTTCGTCCGCGCGGCGCAGATGGCCAAGCGATGCCCGGTGGCGCGGCGGGCCTGGGTGGTCGCGGGCCTGCCCGACGTGTTCGAGGAAGGCCCGGCCCCGACAACCGTCGGGCTGGATCCGGCGGTTTCGTCGACTGTCCGGGACTGGGCGACGGATCGCCTGGAATGGGTCGAGGGCGCGCGGACGCCGATGGCCTGGCTGTACGAGGATTTCCGGCATTGGTGCCGGGAGCAGGGTCTGCCGCCGATCCCGATGGTCGGCTTCGGCCGCAACCTGACGCGCATGGGCGTCGACAGTTTCAAGAGCAGCGCCATGCAGCGTTGCGGCATTCGCCTGCGGGCGCGGGAGGTATCATGAGCAGCGTGAATAAAGTCATCCTGGTCGGCAATCTGGGGCGCGATCCCGAGGTCCGGTCGTTCCAGAACGGCGGCAAGATGGCCGAGCTGCGCATCGCCACGTCGGAGAGCTGGAAGGACCGCAACAGCGGCGAGCGCAAGGAGAAGGTCGAGTGGCACACGGTCAAGATCTTCAACGAAGGTCTGGTCGGCGTGGCCGAGCGGTTCCTGCGCAAGGGATCGAAGGTCTATGCCGAGGGCGCGCTGACCACCCGCAAGTGGCAGGATCAGCAGGGGAATGACCGCTATTCGACCGAGGTGACGCTCCAGGGCTTTTCCGCGAAGCTGGTCCTGCTCGACGGGGCCGATGGCGGGCAGCGCGGCAGCCGGTCGACCGGCGGGGCGCAGGGTGGCGGTTCGTCCGGCGCGGGCGGCGGTGGTGGCTTCGGTGGCGGTGGCTTCACCGACGATCTGGACGACGACGTTCCCTTCTGACGCCGCAAGCGCGCCGATCGCGCTGCTGACCCGCTCACAGACCGGGCAATGTCTGTGACATCCATTCAGGGGCATCATCCGTGGTTCAAGAATCCTCGCTGTCGGCCATGGGGCAGGCAGCGCTCCTCTACGCGCGCCTAGGCTGGCCGGTGTTCCCGTGCCGCGAGCGGGACGGCGCGCCCTATTTCGACACGAAGACGGGGGAAGAGCGACGGTCGAAGGCGAAGCAGCCCTATATCGGCAAGGGCCTGAAGGCCGCGACGCGTGACGAGGGGCAGATCCACGCGTGGTGGCGGCGCAATCCCGAGGCGATGATCGGCCTGCCGCAGGGCGCAAACGGCATGTTCGTCGTGGATTTCGATCCGCGCTGGGAGGAGGCGATCGATCCGGAGACGGGCGAGGTACAGGTCGACGACGATGGCCATCCGGTCAAGCGACTGTGCACGCTGGAGGAGCTGAAGGCGGCGCTGGAGGCGCAAATGGGGGTGCCGTTGCCGCGATCGGTGACGGCGATCACGCCATCTGGCGGCGTGCATGTCTATTTCCGCCAGCCGGAGGGGGAGCCGATCCGGAACAAGGGTTCCCTGCCGCTGCACGTCGACGTGCGGGGTGCGGGCGGGTACGTCATCGGCGCGCCCAGCCGCTGCATCGAGGCGGCCGATAGCGCGACGGGCGATTATCGCTGGCTGCGCGATCGTGGGGACTGGCGGGACGGCGCGGCCTATGCGGAGGCCCCGGCCGAGCTGATCGCGATCCTGCGCGCTCCCAAGGCCAGCAAGGCGAACAACGCCGCTGGCGACCAGCCAGCGTCCGCTCGATCTTCCGCGCCTCCCCGGCCGTCTGGGAGCGGCGATGATCCCGTGGACGCGGCTGTGCGCAAATATGCCCTGGCGGCGCTGGCGGCCGAGGAAGAGAAGCTGCGCAACACGCCCGGCGGTACGCGCAACAACCAGACCAATGCTTCGGCGTTCGCGGTCGGCCAGCTGGTCGGCGCCGGGGCCTTGTCGGAGTCGATGGCCCGGTCGTTCCTCCATGGTGCGGTCGCCGGGTTCAATGATGTGGCGCTGGCGCACCGGACCATCGAAAACGGGCTGACCGCTGGTATAGCGTCGCCGCGCGACCTGTCGTCCGTCATTGAGTCCGCCCGTCGTCGTGCCGATCGCGGCCCTTCCCGCCCCCATGCCCCCTCCCGTGGGGAACGTGATGTCGCAAGCTCCCAAGCGGGAGGGTCCCCGGCCTTGGAGCGGCAGGGAAAGGGCGCTGAGGTCGATCGGGAGGCCGAGGCAGCGCAGACATGCGCGTTGCTGCCCCAGACGGACCTGGGCAACCTCGAACGCTTCCTGAAGCGTCACGGGGCCAATTTCCTGTTTGTCGAACAGTGGGGCTGGCTGGCCTGGGACGGGCAGCGGTGGAGCCGGAACATGGCGGTGCCGCTGCTCGGCCGGGCGGTGCAGGATACGGCCCGAGCTATCCAAGCCGAAGCCGAGTTCGTGAAAGGGACAGGCGTCCCGGAGCCAGAGGAGATCGGTTGGGATGCCGAACAAATCCGCGCGCATCAGGCGCAACAGAAGGGCAAGCTGGATCGGATCGTGAAGGTCGCGCGCGATGGCACGGTCACAATGCTGTCCGACGTCATTTCCAAGTGGGGGCGAACCTCCGAGGGCGCAAGCCATATCAAGGCGCTGCCCGGCATGGCCGAGGCGCGGCTGGCGGCACGGACCGAGGATTTCGACACGGATCCGCTGCGGCTTAACGTCGCCAACGGGACGCTGATCTTCACCCGGCCGGGGAATGGCGCGCCTGCCCGTGTCGAGCTGGTCGCCTATAGCCGCAAGGACAAGATCACGAAGATGGCGGCGGCCGAGTATCTGCCCGATGCCACATGCCCGATCTATGATGCGTTCCTGGAAGAGGTGCAGCCCGATCCCGAGATGCGCGCGTTCCTGGATGTCTGGTCGGGATACAACTCCCTTGGCCTGGCTGACGCGCAGAAGATGTCGATCTTCTATGGTCAGGGATCGAACGGCAAGGGCGTCTGGCTGAACACCATTGCGCACATTCTGGGCGACTATGCCTGGGCGGCCGCGATCGAGACGTTCATTGATCAGGGCAAGTATCGCAAGGGGTCCGACGCCTCGCCGGATCTGGCGGCGCTGGCCGGGCGGCGCATGGTCTATGCCAACGAGCCGGAGGAAGGGTCGAAGTTCTCTGACGGCCTGATCAAGTCGATGACCAGCGACGAGCCGATCGGCGGTGTGCGCGAGCTGATGAAGCCTCCCTTCCAGCTGGAGGTCACGTTCACCAATACGGTGGCGGCCAACCACAAGCCGCGCATCGGCACGGACCATGGCATCCAGCGGCGTGTCGAGATCATTCCGTTCGACGTGATCGTGCCAAGCGACCGCGCGGATCCGCTGCTGAAGGCTAAGCTGAAGGCCGAGGCGTCGGGCATCCTCAATCGGATGGTCGCGGGTGCCCTGCGCTATCTGGACAGCGGATTGCCCCGTCCCAAGGCCGTGGAGGATGCCACGCGCTCCTATCAGGAGGAAAACGACCTACTGGGCCAATTCCTGAACCTGTGCATCCAGAAGGTGCCCGGCGAGTCGATTGGGTCAACGGCGCTGCACGAATTGTTCGCGGCGTGGCAGGCATGGGCGCAGCTGCTGGCCGCCAGCGGCAAGCCGTGGTCTCCGAAGTATCTGGCGGGCCAGATGGAGAAGAAGGGCTTCAAGAAGCGCAAGTCCTCCTCGATGGTGTGGGACAACATTCACCCGCTTTATTCGCCGTCCGACTTTGTCGACGAGCATGGCAAGCCGATCGCCGACGATCTGCCGTCGCCGCGCCTGATGGACGGGCACGCCGCGCCGTCCCCCTCCCCCAGCCCCTCCGAAGGTGCCGGTTATGCCGATGACGAACCGCTCTGATCCTCCCAACCTCTCGTGGCAGGGAGGGTGCGGGGAGGCACGAAATCGCGGTTTTCCGCCATTCCGGGAGCGCTGGGAGGGACGGGAGGCAGTTTCAGGAAGGTGGCCGTGCGTGCAGGCGCGCCCGCGCACATAGGTGCGCACATGAGAAACCTTCCGCGATTTCCCTCCCAAGCTCCCTAAGGTACAAAAAATGGCTGATTTCTGCGGTTCCTACCCTCCCAATGACCCTCCCTCTGTTGGGAAGGACAATTCCAAGCTCCCTGAACCTGTGGTCATGAACTTCGCCATGGTCGAAGACCGCTTGGTCGAAGCGCTGCTAACGTGCTGGCGGACGCCGGATCGCGAGCAGGGCTGGCAGCAGCTGCGCTCGGCATGGCCGGAGATCACCCGCGATCCGCTGTCCGGGGACTATGACGCGCGTGGTGGTGACGGCTCCAGTTCCGACGTGCCGTTGCGGCTGGCTTCGCAAACGCGGGAAGAGGTGGCCGAGATGGAGGAGGCATTCGGATGGCTGAGCGTGCTCGACGCCGACGATAGGAAGCTGGTCGGGCTGGCTGTCGCCCAGCTGGCGGCGGGCAAGCGCGAGATCTCGTGGGTCAAGATGTTGCGGCGCATGGGCCTGGATCATGGCGCTGACGGCCTGCGGATGCGGTATGGCCGCGCCCTCGCCGCCATCATCGCGGCGCAAAACCGCAGAAAAGCAGGCGTTAGCGTGTCAAGCGGGTGAATGTGCGGCCGACGCACATTTTGCTGTTCGTCTATCGGGCGAAATCGGCCTATTTCTTATCACGCTGGAACGGGCCTTTAGCGGCGCGGCTTCCACTCCTCCCTTAGCCTTTCAGGGCGGCGCGGCTTCGGCCTCGCCGCCCTTTCCTTTGGTGGTGCATGGTCAAATTGACTGGACTGAAGCCGCGCCTGAACGGGTTGCGGTCACGGATCGGCCGGGATGCGCCCAGCACGCGGGTTGAGCGGGACAGGGAGCGGGACGCCCAGCCGTGGCGGCGCTGGTACAAGACGGCGCGATGGCAGCGCCTGCGCATGGTCATTCTCACGCGCGATCTGTTCACCTGCCAATGGCCGGGGTGCGGTCGCGTCGAGCCTGACACGGCCCAGCTGGTCGCGGACCACCGCGAACCGCATCGGGGCGATGAGGCCATGTTTTGGGATCAGGACAACCTGTGGTGCCTGTGCAAGCCCTGCCACGACAGCGCGAAGCAACGGCAAGAGCATCGCGCCCGCTGACAGGTGGGGGGTGGGTCCAATCTCTGGGACGCCCCTGGCCCTAGACCGCAACCGCTCTCATTCGGAGAATTTTTTTCCAGTGGCCGATAATTCTGGGCTCGATCTGTTTGGCGACCCTATCCAGCCGGACAGGGAAGCCCGTGGGCGGCCGGAGCATCGGTGGACCCTCCAGAACAGCAACAAGGTGTTGTTGGCGTTCGCACGCGGCCTAAGCGTCAAAGAGGCCGCGATTGTGATCGGTGTGTCGGCTCCGACTCTGCGCAAGGTTTATTTTTCCGAGGTGCGTCGCCAGAAGGATGCGCGCCTTCGCATGGAAATGACGCAGCTGTCGCGGCTGAACGACGCCGCCCAGGCGGGCAACGTCGCGGCCGAAAAGGAACTGCTGAAGCAACTCGACAAGGCTGCCCTGAAGGACGTGGCGAACAGCGTCCGTGATCGCGGCCGTGGGCCGAAAGCCCCCGCCCTTGGCAAAAAGGAATTGGCGCAGGAAGCCGCCAAGGAAGCCGCGCAAAAGTTCAAGCCCCGTCAGGGGCCGAGACTGTTGAACTGACGCCGTGCGACAGTTGGAATGGTCAACCGGGTGTCCCGATTGGGAAACCCGGATCGTGGAGGGGCGCAGCCTTGTCCCGCCACCGCTGTTCCCCGATCAGGCGGAAGAGGCGTTGGCCATCTTCAAGAGCCTGCGCATCGTCGACGTGCCCGGACAACCGACGTTCGGCGAAGCCTGTGACGATTTCGTGTTTGAGTTCGTGGGGGCCATTTTCGGGGCCTATGACCCGATCAAGTGCCGCCAGCTGATCAACGAGTTTTTCCTGCTGATCAGCAAGAAAAACGCCAAGTCCACGATTGCCGCCGGGATCATGATCACGGCGCTAGTGCTGAACTGGCGCGATGCCAACGAACTGTTGGTGCTCGCCCCTACCAAGGAGATTGCGAACAACGTCTTTACCCCGGCCATGGGAATGGTTCGGGCTGACCCGGAATTGTCGAAGCTGCTGAAACCCGTGGAGCATCTACGGACGATCAAGCATCTCGATAACGGCTCGGAACTGAAGGTGGTGGCCGCTGACAGCGAAATCGTCGGCGGCAAAAAGGCCGGGTTCGTCTTGGTCGAAGAGGTATGGCTGTTCGGAAAAAATCCGAAGGCCGCTGCGATGCTGATGGAAGCTCTTGGCGGGCTGGTCAGTCGCCCGGAAGGGTTCGTGGTCTACCTCTCCACTCATTCCGACGAAGCGCCGCGCGGCGAGTTCAAGCGGCTGCTGGACCTGTTCCGGGGCGTTCGTGACGGGACGATCATCGATCCGCGCAAGCTGGGGATGCTCTATGAGTTCCCGGCCACGATGATCGAGAGCAAAGCCTATCTCGACCCGGCCAATTTCTATGTGACCAATCCCAACATCGGCCGCTCGGTCGACGCCGAATGGTTGGAAGGCAAGTTGCGGGAGGCGATGGCCGGGGAACCGGGCATCCTGCAAATCTTCCTGTCCAAGCACCTTAATGTTGAAATCGGCACCCGCCTTTCGCGTGATCGGTGGACCGGCGCTGATTTTTGGGATGCGGCTGCTGATACGGCGCTGACCCTCGATGCGATGATCCGGCGATGCGAAGTCGTCGTGGCCGGGATCGACGGGGGCGGTCTGGATGACCTTTTGGGGCTATGCCTCATCGGCCGGGAAAAGGGGTCAAAGCGCTGGCTGGTCTGGTGCCGGGCTTGGGCTTGGTCGGTCGTGTGGGATCGCCGCAAGGATATCGCGACCAAGCTGGACGAACTGGTCGCGGAAGAAACCCTCTTCAAATGCGTCATGCCCGATTGCGTCGTCATCGACCTGGAGGCGGATGACGACGAGGAAGACCAAGAGTTGACCGAGGATGTGCGCGGCGTCGTGGATGCGCTTTGCCGCGTCAGGGATGCCGGGCTTTTCCCCGAAACCGGCGCGATCGGGCTGGACCCGGTGGGCGTGTCGGCGATCGTGGACGAACTGGTCGCCCGAGGCTTCGACCCTGACAATCAGCTGCGGTCGATCGGGCAGGGCTACAAATTGAGCGCCGCTATCAAGGGCGCGGCCCGGAAGGTCGCAGCGCGGACGCTGCGGCATGAGGGCAAGGAACTGATGCGCTGGTGCGTCGGCAACGCGAAAATGGAGCCGCGCGGCGCAAGCGCGGTGGCCATCGTGAAGGCCACGCCCAGCGCCAAAATCGATCCGCTGGCGGCAATGTTCAACGCCGTGATGCTGATGACCGAGAACCCGGCAGCAGCCGGTTCATTCGAATATACGGGGATTTGAGCATGGGATTTATCGATCGCGCCCGGAACGCGGCGCGCGCGTTCCGGGCCGATGCGTCCCATGTGGCCCCGGCCGCGCCGATGCCGTCAGTGCATGGCGGGTGGGCCATCCGTGGCGACGCCGGGCAGGCTGGGCTGATCGCAGGCGCGGACGGTCTGAACGATCCCAAGGGCATGACCGTGTTGAACCTGCTGGGCGGCAATCGGTCGGGTGCCCCGATGGGGGAAGCGCGGGCCATGAGCGTTCCGGCCGTGCTTCGGGCGCTGGAGGTGCTTTGCGGCCTCTACGCCATGACGCCCGTCCATTATTACCGCAACACGCCCGAGGGCAAAGAGCGGGTCGACGACGCGCCGCAAGCCCGAATGCTGTCGACCAGCGCCAACGCCGTCCAGCCCGCCTATCTGCTCAAAGAGCTGATGATGGGCGATTTGCTGATGCGCGGTCGCTTCGGGGCCTTCATCCACCGCGACGCCCTCTACCGCCCCAATGCCCTTAGCCGCTTGGTGCCGGATGGGATCGCGCCGGTTCAGCATTGGGACCGGCAGGACGGGCTGGAAATGTTTTATGACGCACAGCTGCCCGATGGGTCGCGGGATCGCCTGACCCGCAACGACATTTGGTTCGTGCCGGGGTTCAGCCGTGACGGTCTGGTCGGCATCGATCGGCTGAAGCTGTTGGGCAACACGTTCGAGTCGGCCGCGTCGACCAGCGATTTCGCCCGGCGGTTCTGGGAGAACAACGCCCAGCCGTCGACCATCCTGACCACCAAGGCCAAGATTGACCGGCCGGGCAAAGAGGCGATCCGGTCCGACTGGCAACAGCGCTTTGCGGGGCCGCAAAATGCGGGCTCGGTTGCGGTGCTGGATCAGGAAATGGACGCCAAGTTTCTGGCCCATGACAACAAGGCTTCGCAGTTTATCGAGTCGCGTGGTTTTGGCGTTCTGGAGGTAGCGCGGGCCTTTGGTGTTGCACCGCACGTCCTATTCGAACTGACCCGTGCGACCTTTTCGAATATCGAGCATCAGAGCCTCGAATTGTACCTGTATTCGATGCTCGCCCACTTCGAACGTGGCGCGGCCCACATGACCCATCAATTCGCTGATGAGGGTCATTTCTTCGAGTTCATGCCCGAGGCCATGCTGAAGGGCGATATCCTGACCCGTTATCAGGCTTATGCCGTGGCGATCGACAAGGGGATCATGAACCCCAACACGGTCCGGCGGAAAGAGAACATGAACGACCGCCCCGGCGGTGACGAATACCGCGTCGGTTCCGGCTCGCAGATTGAAGGGCAGCCCCTTGCCCAACCACCCCGGCCGCCAGCGCCGCCCCAACAGTCCGAGGAAGACGAATGAACCAGCATGTCCTGGCCGCGATCCGGTCGGAGCCGTGGGCGATCGTGCCCGCCTATCTCGACGCGATCGAAGCGATTGCGCTTCGCATGATGGATCATCCGTCGCTGATCGCGGTGGAGCGGGACGGGCATGAGGCGCGGTTTGCCGATGCGACCGCCCGGATGGGTGAACGGGCACCGGGGACGCGCACGGCCGCCCTTCGTGATGGCGTCGGTATCGTGCCGATGTTCGGGCCGGTCTTTCCCCGTGCTGGGGGACTGGCGACGTCTGGCGCGACGACGCTCGACGCCGTGGCGGCCGATCTGCGGGCGCTGGAGGCCTCGCCGGAGGTGCGGAACGTCCTGATGACGATCGATAGCCCCGGCGGGGCGGTGTCGGGCATCCACGACTTTGCCCGCTTTGTCGCCAATTTTTCCAAGCCGTTGGCGGTTCATGTGTCGGGCCAATGCTGTTCGGCCGTGTACTGGATCGCCAGTCAGGCGTCGGGCGGGATCAGTCTTGATCCAACCGGCGTGGTGGGTTCGATCGGCGTGTGCATGTCGACTTCCTATCAGGAAGGGCCGGACATGTCGGGGCGGCGGTCTATCGACATCACCAGCACCGGCGCGCCGAACAAGCGGCCGGACCTTTCGACCGAGGAAGGCCGGGCCGCTCTGCGCTCGACGCTCGACGCCATCGAATCCGTGTTCATTAGCACCGTGGCCAAGGGGCGCGGTGTCTCTGAAGCTACCGTCCGGGCCGATTTCGGCAAGGGCGGCACCCTGACCGGGAAGGACGCAAAGGCGGCCGGGATGGTCGACCGCGTGGAGGCCGATGGCCTTGACGGGGCGATCCGGCGGCTTGCCCGAACCGCCCCTCCGGCAGCGCCCCGGCGGGCCGCCGCGGCGAACCACCTGGCCTTGGCGCAAGCGCGCGCCGGGCTGTAATCCACCAAGGAGAATGACGATGCGCATTACCGCGCTACGGGCAAGTCTGGCGGCCGAAGTCGGATCGATGGAAGCGATCCTCGACGCCGCCAGCAATGACAACAACCGTGACCTGACGGCCGAGGAACAGACAGCGTTCGACAAGCACAAGGCGGAAGCCGAACGTCTCCAAGCGGCGGTCGGTCGCGAGGAAACGACGCTGGCGCTGAAGGCATCGGCCGCCAAGCCGATCCATGTCGGTGGTGCCGGCGCGGGCGGTGGCACCGTTCCGGCAGCCGTGAAGGAAAAGCTGGAGCCGGGCGTGATGGTCGGTCGCATCGCCCTGTCGTTGGCCGCGACGGGTGGCAATGATCAGCGGGCGATGGCGAACCACGCGCAAACTGTGTTCGGTGATGAAACCGGCCAGATTGTCGCCAACATGGAACAGTCGACCAACACCAAGGGCGGCTATCTGGTCGACACCGATTACAGCCGCGACTTTATCGGCTTGCTGCGCCCGCGCGTCGTCATCCGCAATCTGGGGGCGCGGTCGGTGCCGATGCCGGATGGCAACTTGACCATGCGCAAGAAGACGGCGGGCACGCAGGCGGGCTATGTGGGTGAACGCGTTCCGGCGCCGACCACCGACATGCAGGTTGGCAATCTGAACATGACCGCCAAGAAGCTGATGGCACTGGTGCCGATCACCAATCAGCTGATCCGTCGTGCCAGCTATGGCGTCGACCAGATGGTCCGCGACGATCTGCTCGACAGTGCGGCGGTCAAGGAAGACCAGCAGTTCCTGCGCGGTGCGGGCAGCGCAGTTGCGCCGACCGGCGTTCGCAATCTGGTCGCGGCCGGGAACATTCTGGCGATGACCGGCAATCCCAACCTCGTGACCGTTTCGTCGGACCTGGGGCGCATGACGCTGGCGGTGAAGAACGCCAATGTACCGATGATCAGCTGCGGCTGGGTCATGAGCCCGCGCGTTCGTGAGTTCCTGGCCAGCCTGCGCGATGGCAACGGCAACATCGTCTATCCGTCGATCGAAGCGAACGGCACGCTGAAGGGCTACAAGATCGCCGAGACGACTTCGGTGCCCGACAATCTGGGCGCGGGCGGCAACGAGTCGGAACTGTATTTCGGCGACTGGTCGCAATTCCTGATCGGCGACACCTATCAGGTCGCGTTGGCGGCGTCGGACACGGCCGCGTATGACGATGGCGGCGTGATCCGGGCGGCATTCTCGAACGACGAAACGGTCATCCGCCTGATCGAAGAGCATGACACGCAGCTGCGCTACGATCGCGCAGCGGCGGTCCTGACGGGCGTGACCTGGGCACCGTAAGCCCGGCGATCAATCTCCAACCATCTCAGGCGGGTCCGCGTGTCGGGTCCGCCTTTTCCATTTCTGGAGGCCATCATGGCGGTCACTTTTCTCGAAACCACTCAGGTGGGCACCATTTACAATCAGGATGAGGTCGCGGCGTTCGACGCGGAAACCGAGGCAGAACTGATCAAGGCCGGGGTTGCGGAGGCCGTCGAGGCTCCGAAGGGTAAGAGCGGTTCGGCCGCTCCCCAAGCCTGATCCAGCGCGGGCAGAGGACACGTCATGGCGGAAATCGTCTCGCTGGCCACTGCCCGCGAATGGCTGAAGGTCGATGACGAAATCAGCGACAGCCTGTTGCAGTCGCTGATTTCCACCGCCGTTCAGTTCGTCGCGGACTATATGGAGCGGCCTTTGACCGGGGAGCGCGGATGGCCGGACGGTCAACTTCCCCCGCCTGTGGTGCATGGCATTCGGGTGGCGCTGATCGACCTGTTCAACAACCCCGAGGATCCATTTTCCAACCTTACCGCACTTACGGCGCTGGTCGGCCCCTATAGCCGTCCATCGGTCGGTTGATGGCTGGCAAGGATCAACGGGCCGCTTTTCGGCCCAATAAGCGTGTCCAGCTGGAGCAACCCGAGGCGGACAAGACCTTTGGGGGTGCCGGACGGGGCAAATGGGTATCCGTGACCAGCGGCAAGATTTGGGCAGAGGTCCGCGACACACTGCCCAGCCGGGGGGAAAATCTGTCAGAAGGGCTGACGATCGCCAAGCGTCCCGCCCGCATCCGCATCCGCTATCGGCCGGGGCTGACCGCCCGGATGCGGTTCATCGTCGATGGGCGGGTGCTGCAAATCGTTGCAGGTCCAGCCGAGATCGGGCGGCGCTATCTGATTGAGTTTATGGCCGAGGAAACCACCCCGGCCGGAAACCCGGCCTGACGTGGCCAAGGTCACAGGGCGCGATGAGGTCAAGCGCTACATAGCCGCGATCCCCGACTATTGCCGGACCAAGCTGCTGCCCGGCGCGGCGCGTGCAGGTGCGAAGGTCATTGCAGAGGAAGCGCGCGATCGGTGCGAGTCGGACCGCGTAGCGGCGGATATCGTCGTGAAGGCCCGCGCCGTCACGGATGACACGATCCGCGTCGTCGTGACGGTCAAGCGGGGCTTCAGCTATTCGCTAGGCGTCTGGCTCGAATACGGCACCGCGCCGCACTTCATCGCGGCCGTTGGCGGCATCGGCGCGCGAAAGCTGAATCAGAAACTGAAGGACAGCAAGGCCAGCCCCACGCTTGTGATTGGTGGGCGGCCGGTCGGGCCGGAGGTCTTTCACACCGGATCGCGCGCCTTCCCGTTCCTGCGTCCCGCGCTGGACGTGAAGGAAGCCGAGGCGATCCGCGCCGCGCAGCAATTCATCACCAACCGCCTGACCCGCAAGGGGATTGGGCCAGACGACATGGACGATGACCAATGAGCGATCAGCCGATTGAGGACGTGATCGACGGCGCGACGATCATGGGGGCGGTCCTGTGCGCCTACGCCCCGTTGATCCGGCTTGTCCCTGTCGAGAATATTAAGGGCGGCCGTTTGCCGGAGGGCCAGCCGCTGCCCGCCATTCTGGTCCGCACCGTCAGCAGCACGGGGCCGCAAATGCTGCGCCGGGAAGGGACGCGGCGGTGCATCGACCGGATTTCGGTCGCCGTGCGCGCCGCCACCTGGGCCGAACAGCGCGCGATCATCCGTCAGGTGCGCGAAGCCGGGGCCGATCGGGTCGGCCCGATCGGGGGCGGGTCCAGCGTGACCATCCTGTTGTCGGGGCTTGGCCCGGACGTGGATGGCCCCGGCAACACCTACGAACAGACCCAAGATTTCCGCGTCAGTTACGACGCCACCACAGGAGAATGAGCATGTCCGACACCGACACCCCCAAGAAGTCCGCGAAGGTGCTGCGCGATTTCAAGGACGCGGGAACGCTGCGTTCCTTCACCCAGGGCACCACCGTCGACATCACCGAAGGCGAATATGCCAATTATGCGGCGGCCGGTCTGGTCGGCGAGCCCGACGCGGCCGAGGCCGCCCCGACCGATAACGGCATCCCCGTCGCCCAGAACTGACGCGGCCTTCACCCTCCCGCCTCTCAACAGGAGTAGACACCCATGACTGCCCAGACTGCGGCGGGCACCAAGCTCGCCATTTCCGTCGCCAGCCCGGCGACCTTCGACGCGGCCGGTTTTGCCGCATTGACCATGACCGCCATCGGCAAGGTCGAAAAGATCGGCTCTTTCGGTGCGAGTTTCGCCAAGGTCGAGTTCCAGCCGCTCGACGGCCCCAAGGAAAAGTACAAAGGGCCGGTCGATAACGGCGCGCTTAGCCCGTCGCTGGCGCTGGACAGCGCCGATGCCGGTCAGGGCGTCCTCCAGACCAGCGGCGCGGACAAGTCGCAGAAGCTGTATAGCTTCTGCGTGACCTATCAGGACGGGTCCAAGCGCTATTTTCAGGGCCGCACCTTCGGGATGCCCGAGACGGCCGATGGCGCGGGCACGATGCTGATGGCGAACCCCGCCATCGAAATCTGCACCGACATCGTGAAGGTCGCAGCCGCCTAACCCCCTTCCGGCCCAGCCGGTTCATGAGCATCGGCCTGCCCCGCGTTGCGCGGGACGGGGCGGGTCGGTGCATCCCGCGCATTCCCGCCGCAATGAGGTTTCCATGTTCGATATTGCCAAGATCGCCGTCGCTTCGACCGGCGCGCTGCACCTGAAGGATGCCAGCGGCAACCTGATGTACGATGGCGGTCAGCCCGTCCGCATCCACCTGTATGGCCCTGCCTCGCCGCAATATTCGCGGATTGAGGAACTCCAGACCCAACGCGCCCTGAAGCGCGCACAGGACAATGACGGCAAGCCTTCGGCCATGTCCGCCGAACAGCGCCGGGAAACCACGGCCGAAGATTATGCGGCCGTCACCGCTTCGTTCGAGAACTTCACCTATTCCCCGGCAGGCAAGGCGACGGGTGAAGACCTGTACCGCGCGACCTATTCCGACCCGGCGCTGGGCTTCATCGTCAATCAGATTACCCGGTTCCTGGCCGACTGGGGAAACTTCAAGCCCGCGTCGGCCAAGGCCTGACGCTTTACGTGCGGCAAATGGCGTGGCTGGCCGCCACGCCAAAGCCACCCGAGGGGTCCAGACTGTCCGAGCAATGGGACAAGGTAGATCCCGATGCGAAGAAGAGCCGGGCGGACCGGATGGGCAAGGCGGCGGCCGCTGCGGCGATGCCGCCCAATCCCATGCCGCATATCACCGAACGCCTGATTGAAATGGGTTTGGTGGAGGTGGCCGGCATGGGCACGGTTCCGCTTAGCTGGTCCACCCTTTCGGCATGGTCGCAGATGACCGGCGTTCGGCTCTGCCCTTGGGAAGCGCGAACCATGCGCCGCCTGTCGGCCGAGTATCTGGCCGAAGGGCGACGGGCCGAGGATATGACATGCCCGCCGCCATGGGCCGCCCCGGTCAGTGAGGTCGAGATTTCGTCCGAACAGGCCGCGCTGGAACGTGTGCTGGGCTGATCAGCGATGGTCGGTCACGTAGCGCTTCAGCACATCATCCAGGCGGGATTGCCAGCCCGCCCCGGTGGCTTCGAAATAGTCGACCACCTCCGGGGACAGCCGGATGGTCTTTGGGATTTTGGTCGGCTTTTTCTGGGGGCCGCGCACGCGTCGCATTTCGGCCGCCATGGCGGGCAGCGCTTCGGCGAACGGCCGCGCGCTGGCCAGCTGGGCGTCGGTCAGTTCGGGGTTGTCTGACACGGCATCCATGTCCGCTTGGGTGTATTTCGTCATTCCACGAATTTCCTTTCCTTGGCGCTGGCGGGGCGGGCCGAGATGATCGAAAGCCCTTCGGTGCCCAGCGTGGCGAAAATCACGGTGATGACGCCGTTGAGGCGTCCAACCGCGAACCAGCGGCCTTGTTTCGCTTCACCGATAATCGCGGACAGGAAGAACGCTTCGTCGATATTGGCGAAATCAATGCCGTGCTTGGCAAGGTTCGCGGCGCGCTTCGGTTCGTCCCATACGATCATCATGGGTTTTTTGTACGCACGAAAAGCCTAAGCGTCAACATAAATTGTAAGTACAAATAGGGCTGTCCGTTCGGGCGGCCCTTTTTCTTTTGGAGCGCCGCTGATGGACAATTTCGAAGGTGCGGCGCTTGGCGTCGGGTTCGATATCGATACCGGCGGTTCGTTCGAGGCGCTGGCGCGTCTGGACACGGCTATCGACCGGGCCAGCGCGAACGCGATCGATGAGTTTAACAAGGTCGAACGTGCGTCCGCCTCGATGCTGAACCTGAACGGGGCGCAGGCTTCGCTGCGTTCGTTCGGCGCAGAGACGACACAGGCGGCGCGTGCGGCCATTCGTGAGTTGGCATCGGTCGAAAAGACCGGCGAGCGGCTGGTTGCCCAGATTGAGCGCCAGAACGGTGCCTTTGGGAAAACCCGCGAGGAAATGCGGCTTGCAAAGGTGGAGGCGGCCGCGCTGGCCGCCGAACAGCAGGGCCTGACCGAACTGGCCGGACGGCTGCGCGCGGCCGAGTCCGATCTGGCGGGCAAGGAACTGGCGGCCGCGCGCCGCGCCCGGTTCGAGGCCGAGGCGCTGGCCGAAGCGCGCGCAGAGGCCGAGGCGAAAGCCGCCATCGAGGCCGCGCGGGAGCGCGTGCGCGCGGAAGCGGCGCTAAATGCCCAGCTGCTGGAGCGATCGCGACTGCAAGGGCTGCTGGAACAGAATTTCGGGGTAAACCAACCCCGCGCGACCGATGCGGGCGCGACGTTCAGCGCGCTGGCCGCGCGTGCGGCTGAGGAAGAAACGCAGGCGCTGCGATCGGCCACCCTCGCCCACCAAATGTTTGAGGCGCGCGTCAAGGCGGGTGTGACGGCCCTGCGGGAGCATGAGGCGGCCGAAATCGCGGCGACCCGCGAACATGAAATGATGGCGTCGGCGGCCGATCGCCTGCGCGCGTCGATCGACCCGGCCTTTGCAGCGCAACAGCGATTCAACAAGGAAATCGGCGATGCGCGCAAGCTGGTATCGGCGGGCGCGATCGGTCTGGACGAATATGCCGCCAAGCTGCGGATGGAACAGGCGCTGCTGGACCGTGTGACGGGCGCGCATGAGGGCTTGGGGGATGCGCAGCGCCTGACCAGCTATGAGACGCTGAACCTGACCCGCAATCTGGCGGACGTGGGCGTGACGGCGACCATGGGCATGGACCCGTTCATGATCCTTGTGCAGCAGGGTCCGCAAATCTGGGACGTGTTCCAGCAGATTGAGGCGCGCGGGGGCAGCGCGGCCGCATCAATGCGCCAGCTGGGGCAGGACGTGCTGGGCTATGTGGTCAGCGGGTTCGGAAAGCTGGTGCCCTATCTGACGCCGACGAACCTGCTGTTGGCGGGTACGGCGCTGGCGGCCGTCGCGGCGGTTCGCGCGCTGGGCGAATATGGCGCGGCGATGCAGCGGCTGGAGGTCACGGCGGCTGGGCTCGGTCGCACATCCGGCCAGACGGCCGCCCAGCTGGAGACGGTCGCCGAGGCGGCGGCATCGGCGGGCAATCGGTCGCTGTCGGCCACCCGCGATAGTGTCGCGGCCTTCGCGTCGGCCGGGATCGAAAGCGGCCAGACCATCACGGCGCTGGCGGCCAATGTCGAAAAATACGCCAAGCTGACCGGGCAGGATGCCCCTGCCGCGCAAGCCGCGCTGGCCGAAGCCATGTCCGATCCGGGGCGGGCGGCCGACACCTTCACGCAACAGCTGGGTCTGCTGACCGGCGCGCAATATGAGCATATCCGCGCCTTGGCGGCGCAGGGTGACGGCGAAAAGGCGGCGTCCGAGCTGACCCGCATCCTGACCGCCGATCTGGTCGCGAACAGCCATGAGGCCACCGGGCTGGCCCATTACATGGACGCGCTGGGCGATGCCGTGTCCGGCGTGGCGGTGATGTTCGGTCGGCTTGATCAGCGGATCAAGAATGCCGGGGCGTCCTATGATGCCTGGCTAAAGCGGAATGTCGGTGGCTGGGCTGTCGACCTGATTGGCACCGGCAACACGTTGCCCACGGGGCCGAACGCGGCGGCAGGGCGCAATCAGGATCAGGTTGCGGCGCTGAACGCATCGCAATCGCTGAACACCAGCGGCATGAAGCAATTCAACGATCTGCTCGCCCAGCAGCGTATCCTGCAAAAGGGACTGGCGGATACGACCGGCCTGACCGCCGCCCAGATTGGTGCCCTGCGCCATGACTATGCGGCCGTCACCGACACGATTGCGGCGAACCGCAATGCATCGGGCCAGTGGATCACGACGCAGGAACGCGCCCATCTGGTCGCGCAGGCGCAGGTGCGATTGGGTGCCGCGCGCAATCAGACCGAAAAGGCCGCCGCGCAGCAGCAGCTGACCCGTCTTCAGCTGGGCGGTCAGGTTCTGACGCAGCAGGAACGCGAGACGCAGGCGCAGGACGCCTATTCCCGCGTGTCGGAACGGTATCACCGCGCCAAGAATGACCACGCTGCGCAGCTGGTCCGCGACGCGCAGGCGGTCGAGGCGTCCATCCGCAACCTTTATGCGCTGGCCGAGGCTTACGGCGTGTCCGGGTCGGCCGCGCTCATCGCGGAAGCCCGCGTGCGTGCGGAAAGCCATGCCATCCGCCAGCGCGGCGATATCGAGGCGGCGGTCAATCGGCAGATTGAACTGGCAATTGCGCAGCGTGTCGCGGACGGCGCGAAGTCCGTCCAGTCGATGAACGATCAGTCGCGGATTCAGGCTGACGTGAATGCGGCCGTAGCGGATGGCCTGATCCCGGCAGGCCGCGCCAACGAGATGCTGCGCGACCGGATCGCCGAATTGCCCTTGTTGGCGGCTCTGGAGGCCGCACAGCAGCGCGGGCTGACCAAAGGGGCAGCCGAGGCGCAAAAGGCGCTGGATGCTCTGCACGACGCCCAGAAGCGATCGAACGCGGCCGCTGTCGGTGCGAGGTTCTTCGCGGCCGATCAGGCCGCCGATCGCCGGTTGGCGCAGCTGGAAAAAGAACGGGACCTGATCGGCGCAACGGACGCCGAGCGGACCAAGGCTTTGGCGACGCTAAAGGCCACGCAGGAACTACCGGACCATGACTTCAAGGGCAGGTTCGCGGACGATTACATCGCCAAGCAAGTCCAGATTGCGGAAAATCAGCAGCAAATCCAGTTGCTGACCAACGCCTACAACGATTCGTTGAAGCATCAGGCCGAGTTGTTCGACGCGATCGCTGCGAATGTTCAGAATGCTGGGCATGGCATGGCGGAAGCCTTTGGCGAGGCGGGCCGCGCCCTGGGCGATATGGCGTCCGTCTTTGCGGGGCATCTGTCCGATCGCCAGCGCCTGAACGACTGGCAGCAGAAGGAACTGCGGGATGCCAGCCAAATCACGGTGGCAGAGGTCCGCGCCCGCAAGGAACGGGAGATTTCCGCGCTCTACACGGCCCGGTCCAGCACGATGCAAATCGCCATGTACGGCGACCTTGCGGCATCCGCGCGCGGGTTCTTCGACGAAGGTTCGACCGGGTATGAGGCGATGGCGGCGGCCGAAAAGGCTTTCCGTGCCGTCCAGTTCGCCCTGTCGGTGCGAGCCGTGGCACAGGACGCCATCGAGACGGGCAGCGCCATCGCCAAGAGCGGCGCGCGCGCGGCCGCCCATGCCGTCGAGGCGGTGGCCAAGGCGATTGCGGGCCTGCCCTTCCCGCTGAACATCGCGGCCGGGGCGGCCACGGCGGCCGTGCTGGGGTCGATCGGCCTGTCGATCGTCGGGGCGTTCGGCAAGGGCGGTGGCGATCTGCCGAAGGCCAATGCGGGCACCGGCACGGTGCTGGGCGACAGCGCGGCCAAGTCGGAGAGCCTGAAGCGGTCGCTCGATGCGCTGAAGGAAGTCGATACCGTTACGTCCGTCTATGCGCGCGAAATGGCCACGTCGCTGCGGTCGATCGACAACCAGATTGGCGGGCTGGCCAGCGTGCTGGTCCGGGCGGGCAATATCAATGCGTCGGCCGGGATCACCGAGGGGTTCAAGACGGACCTGACCGGCAAGCTACTGTCCAACGCGGTCGACCCGCTGGGCATCCTGTCCAAGATTCCTGTGATCGGTGGCCTGTTCAGCGGCATCAAGGGCCTGATCGGCTCGCTGTTCGGATCGACCACCACCGTTGTCGGCAATGGCCTGTATGGCGGCGCACAGTCGCTAGGCAGCATCCTGTCGGGCGGCTTCGACGCGTCCTATTATTCGGATGTCGAGAAAAAAAAGCGGTTCCTGGGCATCACGACCGGCAAGTCCTATTCCACCCAATATACCGGCGCGGATAGCGGGCTTGAGAACCAGTTCACGCTGATCCTGAAGGAGTTCAACAGCGCGATCGTCGCGGCGGCCGGGCCGCTGGGAGTGGCGACCGGCGATATTCAGGCGCGCCTGAACGGCTTTATCGTCGACATCGGCAAAATCGACCTGAAGGGCCTGACCGGAACGCAAATTCAGGAAAAGCTGACCGCCGTTTTCGGCGCGGCGGCTGATCGCATGGCGGACAGCGCGTTCCCCGGTTTCCAGCGCTTCGCGAAGGTCGGTGAAGGCGCATTCGAGACGCTGGTCCGGGTGGCGTCCACCGTCGAGGCCGCGACCACCGCGCTGCAAAATCTGGGCGGCGCGGCGCAGGCGCTGGGCGTGGATGCGAAGATGGGGCTCGTGGCGCAGTTCGAGAGCGTCAGCGCGTTCACCAGCGCCACGGATGCCTATTTTCAGGCCTATTACAGCAAGGCCGAACAGTCGGCTGCGAAGACCGCGCAGCTGGGCCGCGTGTTCGACAGCCTAGGTCTGTCGATGCCTGCCAGCCTGTCGGCCTTCCGCTCGCTGGTCGAAGCGCAGGACCTGACCACGACGGCCGGACAGGCAACCTATGCCACGCTGCTGAAGCTGGCGCCTGCCTTTGCCGATCTGCAATCGGCCTTGGAGGGCGTGAAAAGCGCGGCCGATATCGCCAGCGAACGCGCCGATCTGGAACGTAGGCTGCTGGAGGTGAATGGCGATACCGCCGCGATCCGGGCGCTTGATCTGGCCAAGCTGGATAGCAGCAACCGGGCGCTTCAGCTGCAAATCTGGGCAATTCAGGACGCGCAGGAAGCGGCCAAGGCGGCCGACGATCTGCGCAAGGCATGGTCGGACGTGGGCGACAGCATCATGGATGAGGTCAAGCGCATCCGGGGTCTGACCGAGGCGGGCGGGGATGGATCGTTCGCGACCATCATGGGGCAGTTCAACGCGGCTAATGCGTCGGCGCGGGGCGGCGATCAGGACGCGGCCAAGCTGCTGCCCAGCCTGTCGCAGTCGCTGCTGACGGCGGCCGCCAATTCGGCGACCAGTCGGCAGGAACTGGACCGCATCCGCGCCCAGACCGCCGCCCAGCTGGAAGCGACGTGGGCCGCTATTCAGGGGCGCAGCACCGTCCCCGTGACCGGCAGCAGCATCGTCGCGGGCAAGGCCGTGACGATGCCCGGCGTGGATGCGGCGACGGGACAGGCCGTGCCCCCGGCGAATGACGATCTGATCGCCGAGTTGCGCCAGCTGCGGGACGAAGTGGCCCATCTGCGCCGGGAGAATGTCGCGGGCCATGCGGCCACGGCGAGCAACACGGGAGGCATCAAAAAGACCTTGGACAATGTGACCGCCGAGCATGGTGGGCAGGCGATCAGCGTAGCGGGGGCGGCGGCATGATGGAGGTGGTGACGGCCGATGGCGGCCGCCTGACGATCGGCACTGTCGAGACGGGCAGCACGGTCGGGATCATCGACTATAGCCGCCGCGTCACGGACGATTTCGGCGTCACGACCGTCGTGCAGCGCGGTTTCGCGCGTCGACTGTCGGTGCGGCTGGCGGTGCCATTCGATGATGCCAGCGCATTGCAACGCCGTCTGGCCGATCTGCGCGCCACGTCCGCCCAGTGGATCGCCGATCCGCGTTTCGCATGGCTGAGCCCGACCGGCTTCTACAAGGATTTCGATATCGATGTGGCGGTTCGACCGCTGTCCTTTTGCACCTTGTCGGTCGAAGGGCTGGCCGAAACCGCGTCTGTGGCCGATCCGGGCGGCGATCCCGCGCCGAATGGTCGTCGGTCCACCCTCCAGCTGCTCCAGCCCTATACGGTCACGGAAGCGATCCTGACCGCCTCCAGCGTCGCGGAAGACGACGCCCCGGCATGGTCGGGCGTGACCGGCTATATCAAGGGCGCGCGCGTGCTGCGTCAGCACCGGGTCTATGAGGCCCTGATTGCCAACAAGGCGGCCGATCCGCTGCTGGCGGCCGGTGGGCAATGGCTCGATACCGGCCCGTCGAAGCGCTGGGCACCCTTTGACCAGGCGCTCGGTACGGTGGCGCAGGCGGACGGCTTGATGACCATGCGGCTGGAGACGGCGCGCATCGAGGGCGTGGCGTTGCTCGACGTGACGGGTGCGACTGTCCGTGTTCAGGCCGATGGCTATGACCGGACGCAGGCCGTGACCGGCGGGGCTGTCACCTTCCTTGATCTGGGCGGCAAGGCCCGCGTCACGGTGACGATCGCCGGGGCGGGATCGGTATCGGTCGGCACGCTGCTGATCGGCCGTGTCGTGGCGTTGGGCACGACCGAGGCGGCCCCCACGGCCGGGATCACCGATTTCAGCCGCAAGACGGTCGACGACTTCGGCGAGGTCACGATTGCCAAGCGCGGCTATGCCAAGCGGATGACCGCCAAGGCGCTGATCCGCACGGACGCGCTCGATATCGTCGCCAATCGCATCGCCACGGTGCGGGCCTTACCGTCGCTCTGGATCGGACAGGACGGGCTGGACTGCCTGACCGTGTACGGCTTTTTCCGGGATTTCGGCATCGAGGCGGGAGCGGGCGTCAGCAAGCTGTCGCTGTCGATCGAGGGTCTAAGCGCAGCCGATAAGGCCGCGCCGCTCGTATCGTGGCCGGATATCGGCGATCCGAACGGCACGAAGCCCAAGGACAATGCGGACAAGACCAGCGAGAATACCGCGAAAGACACGGCGGCCGTAGGCGGCCGGGACAGTCAAAAGTTCGTGTCCGACTTCGATAGGGTCCAGACTGACCTGAAATCGGCGCTGACCGATATCGGCGATATCAACACCGACCTGACCGCCGCTCTGGGGAAATTCGACGGCGTGTTTGAAACGGTCGAATTGCTGACCCCGAGCGTGTTCGACGTGGTGCGCATGTTCGGCACCCTCAATTCCTACATGCGTGCGCGCACGACGCTGGAGGGGATGCCGATCGGGACCGTCGTGGTGGAGACGCGGGAAAAGACGGACAGCGCCGTCGAGGATTTGAAGTTGCTGGGCGCGCGGTCGCTGAACGGAACGGCCTTCAGTCTCGACCTGACCACGGTCATGGTCGATGCAAAGACCTCGCTGGCGCAGCGGTTCACGCAGATTGAGGCCAAGGGCGCGGGCGATCTGAACGCGTTGGCCTCGTCGCTCACCACCGCCATCACGGAAGGCGACAATGCCAGCGCGACCCGACTGGAGACGCTGGAGGTCGGAGCCAAGGGCATATCCGCCAAGGTGCAATCCCTCCAAGAGGCGGTGATTGACGGCGACGATAGCCTTGTCCGCCAGCTGTCGACCTTGAAGGCGGCAAACTCGCTATTGGCCACCACCATATCGGACCTTGAAGAGGCCACGGTGTCGGGCACCAACTCCGTGGCCAAGCGCGTGGGCGTTATCGAATCGTCGCTGAATACGGCGGATACCGGGGTATGGGCGCGGATCGGAAAGGCCGAACAGGTCATCATCGCCAACAACACCGCGACGCTGAGCAAATTCGAGGAATTGAACGCCGCGATCTACAGCCCGAACGGGGGCGTCAAGGCGACCATTGCCGATCTGGTTGAGGCGACATTGACCGGGGATACCTCCGTCGCCAAGCGGGTCAGCACGATCGAGCTATCGCTAAACACGGCGGATACCGGCGTTTGGGCGCGGATCGGCACGGCCGAACAGGCAATCGTCACCCAAGGCAGGGTGTTCGGCGAGCGGATTTCCACGCTGGAGGTGGGCCTGAATACGCCGGGAACGGGTGTGTGGGCGCGGATCGGCACCGCCGAGCAGGCGATCACCGAACAGGGGCGCAGTTTCGCCAGCCGTATCAGCGTGATCGAGGCGGGCCTCAACACCCCCGAAACGGGTGTATGGGCGCGCGTAGGTTCGGCCGAACAGGCGATCACCACCGTCAATAGTGCCCTCGCCACCTTCAAACAGGATGTGACGGCATCGCTCGACACGCCGGGGACGGGCCTTAAGGCCAAAGTCGGGTTGCTGCTGTCCGCGACGGTCGATCCCCAAAATGGGGCCGAGGCTAAAGCGGTCCTGGCGCTCGACTCGCAAGGCCTTGTGTCGGGGATCGTCGGGACGAACAACGGCACGGTTTCGCGTATCTCGTTCAAGTTCAGCCAGACGGACTTTTTCCGGCCGGATGGGACTTTGCTGCTGCGCATCGGCAATGCGAGCGCAGGAGAGGACCCGAACGCGGTCTATATGCCCAATGTCGTCGTTGATCGACTGAGGGCCGATACCGTCCAATCGCAGCATATCCAAAAAGGGGCGGCGTCGGCCTCCCGCTTTGCGGTGCTGACCCAAGATGCGTCCGTGGCGCGGGTGGCGACCTATCAGAACATCGCCACCGTCAGCTTCAAGAAAGAAGAAGCCGGTAGCTATATCTTGGTTCGCACCAGCCTCAACTGCCGAAGTCAGGATGACCTTCAATTCATCGTGGCGATGTCGGTTTCACTGGAGGGCGGCGGGACTTACACCGTCAGCAGCGAGACAAACATGGTGTTCGACAACACCAATTCTTTGGCGCGGATGCCGATCAGTCCGTTCGCTTTGTTCAGCGATCCGGCTGTTCTGGCGCATGTCGGCTATGTCGCAATCAACATCTCAATTCGCAACACGGAAGTCGACAACATCCCGCTGATTATCGCGGCGGGATCGCTGGTCGAATTTGTCGAAGTCAAAGGCGCGATGCTGGGCGCGTAGGGAGAAACCTTCATGAGTGATTTTACCGCTGCGACGGCCGCACTGCTGCGCGCAACGACGCTGATGCTGACCACCCGCAATGAAGTGCTCGATTGGGCAAGCGGGGCGGCGACCGGCGGCCCGAAAGGTGACGGCACCTATCCATTCACGCAGGATGACGGGTCGGTGATCTATGTTCCGTCGCCCGCGCGGATTACCGCCGCCAATCCCAATCGCGTGCTTGTCCCGGCCATCGTGACGATCTGGGCGGGCCAGTCCAACGCAGTGGGGTCGCCCACGGACCGAACAACCGATTATGTCGCTGACCCGCTGACCATGGCCTATCACAAGGTTGATGGCCTGCGGCCGTACCTGCCCAACACGTTCGCGGGCTACAGCAAGGGCAATCCGACTGGCGAATGGGCGGCCGAACTGCGCTATGCGCAGCGGTTCCGCGCGGCCTATCCGCGCATCCCGCATTTCATCGTCAAATACGCGATGGGCGGGACCATGATCTATCGCTCTGACGATGGTCAGGCGACGCTCGATTGGAATGTGCAAAGCCAAGATGAGCTTTATGCGCGGACCCGGACCCATGTCCGCGACGCGATGGCGGCGATCAAGGCGGCTGGATATGATCCCATCATCCGCTTGGTCGGATGGGTGCAGGGCGAGAATGACACTTCAATCCCCCTGTGGGCGGACGCCTATGCCACCAATCTGACAGCGCTGCTGCGCGGGATGCGCGATCTCGATGACGGCTGGCGGGTCGGGCCTAGCGCGCAAATCTATATCGCCCGATTGAGCCAGACCTTTGTGGACTACGCGATGGGCGCGCAGGCCAATAACAGGGCCTCGACCGTCCGCGCGGCGCAGGATCAGGTCGTCTCGGCAAGCCCCGGCGGCCCAACGATCTTGGTCAACACGGATGGCCTGCCGATCGAGGCGGACAAGACGCATTACAGCAAGGCGGGTCTGTACCAGCTTGGCGACCGCTTCGCCGATCTGGACGCCCTGGGCAGTCCCGCACAGGACATGCCGGGCGCGGTCACCGGATTCGCCGTCGCCAGCACGACTTCCACCTCCGTGACGCTGACGTTCAATGCGGCCGCACGCGCGACCAGCTACCAATATCGCCTGAATGGCGTGGGGTCGTGGGAGGCGCTGCCCAATGGCAAGACGATCGAGGGCCTGACGGCGCAGACGAATTTCTCCGTCCAGGTTCGGGCGCTCAATAGCGGCGGGTCCGGGCCGGAAACCGCGCCGGTCGGCTTCACAACCGAGAATAGTGGCCCTGCGCCGATCCTCAAGAACGGCACGTTTTCGACGGCAGCCGGATGGCTCCTACGCGACGGCTTCACAATCAGCGGCGGCAAGATGCACCTGAACGCTGTTCCGCAATGGACCTATTCCGAGCACGCCAACATCAGTCTGGTCGCGGGGCAGCAATACAAGATTACGGCCACGCTTAGCAATGTAGTCAAGGGCATGATCGTCTTTGGAACCGAGGGCAGCAGTTCCGAGACGATTCGGATCGGCTTTGATGCGAATGGCACAAAATCGGCCACCTTCGTCGCTGCGGCGGGTGCAACCACGCTTATCGTCAAGTCCACCGAGGAAGGCACGACGATGGACCTCGACGACATCATTATTGAACTGGCCTGAAGGCCCACGTTCTTCCCGACCCGCCAGATAAGGATTTTTCCCATGACCGAAGCCATCCGGCGCGGGCCGATCGGCCCGCGCCACCTGTGGGCGCGCGTGCGAAATGGCTGACCCGCCCGTACCCGGCTCGCCAAGCTGGAAGGACTGGATTCCGGTCATCTCGCTCGCTGGCTTTCTGGCGGGCGCGCTGCTGACCGGGGGAGGCTTCATTCGGGAGTTGCACGACAACACGCGCCGTCTCGACCTTCTGGAACAGCGCGTCGAACTGCTGCGCTCGATCGATACGCGCACGGCGCGGATTGAAGCCAAGCTGGAGGTGCTTGCACCCGACAAGGGGGCGCGGCGATGATCGAAGGCGGCGTCATGATGATCGTCATCAGTTGGGTGCTGATGTGCACCGCCCCGGCCGAGAAAATGGTCGCGGGGCGGCGTGCTTCCCGGCCGGTGGCGATCGGCATCGTCCTGCGGGAGGCGTATCCGCCGCCCGCATCCTCCCCCCTCATGAACGAATTGGTGGCGGCAGCGGACGCCAGCCTTGAACAAGATGCCCTGATGCGCGGCGAGCGCGGCATCCGCGCCATTTACGATCAGGCGTAACCGCTGACGGCCGGTTGCCGTCGAACCCTCCGACTGGAGATTTAGACCATGAAGCTGATTGCCGACTGGCGCCAATCGTGGCGCTGGTGGTCCGTTCGCGTGTCCGCGTTCGGGGCCATGATTTTCGCGTTCCTGCTGGCAGCCCCGGATCAGGCGCTGGCGATCTGGGCGGCTCTGCCACCCGAGGTTCAGGCACTGATCCCCAATGCCAAGGAAATTGGCCTTGCCCTGACGATTGCGGCCTTGGTGGTACGCGTGATGCGACAGAAGGGGTCGGGCGATGCAGCGCCGCGCTAAGACCGCGATCGGCGCGGCCATCGCGGCGGCTGTTGCTGTGGCGCTGCCCATCGCCCTGCCGCTGACCGATGCATCGGAGGGCCTGCGGCTGAAGGCCTATCAGGACCCGGCGCGCATCTGGACGATCTGTAACGGTCGAACAACTGACGTGAAGCCGGGTGACACGGCCACGCGGGAGCAATGCCGCGTCTGGCTGCACAGCGAATTGGCCGAGCATATGATGGCCGCTGCCGAGGCGACGCCGCGACTGGTCGAAAACCCGCAGGCTTTGGCGGCGGCCGGTGACTTTCACTACAATGCCGGGCCGGGATGGTGGGGCAAGTCGCCGATGGCGGCGCATTTCGCGGCAGGGCGATGGGCCGAGGGGTGCAAGGCCTTCATCGGCTATATCGTGATGGCGCAGGTGCCAAAGCCGATCGCGGGGGCGCGGTGCACCCGAAACGCAAAGGGCAAGCTGTATTGCGAGCTTCCCGGCCTTGTCACCCGCCGCCAACGCGAAGCGCGGATGTGCCAGACGGGACGCTGGCAATGAAGGCGCGCGGCGTTGCGTGGCTGGTGGTCGCGGCCGTTGTCGTCGGCCTGATCGTGCTGGCCTTCATCACCGGGCGCGGCGCGGGGTCCGATCATGTGACGGCGGAAGCCCAAAAGGATCACGGCGCACGGGTAGCCGAGGCGCGCAGTGATGAACGGACGGCCGCGACCAGCACCGCGACGATCGCCGCCCGCACGGCCCGCGCTGATGCGCTGTCCGATCGCCTAGTCCGTCAAACCATAGAGGATCTGCGAAATGCGATATCCCAAGTCCCTCCAGCTCGGGGCGGCGATCCTGTGCCTGCCGCTCCTGTCGACAGCGTGCGCGCCAGCCTTAACGCGGGCATTGATCGCGCGAACCGAGCGGCCGGTCCCGCCAGCGCTGCCCACTGATCTGACCCGGACCGAGCGGCTGGAGCCGTTGACGGCCAAGCCTTCGGGCAAGCTGATGACGATCGATCAGGCCATTTTCCTCGAAATCGTGGAGCGCCTGGCCGAGGCGATCGGCGCGGTTGAGAGGGGCAATGGCCGCGCGGTAGCCGTCGCCCATGAGCGCGAATGCCTTCGCGCGATTTTCTCCACGGGAGCCACCCCCAAGGGCTGCTGACCAATCGAAAGGATGGAATATGAAAACCTGCCTCTTGGCGGGCGCGGTGGCGCTCGCCTGTTCATCGGCCGCGATCGGGCAACGGGCCGGGTCCGCACAGGCCCCGGCCGGATTTGCGCCGATGCAATCCCCATGTGCCGTGCAGGGTGACGGCACCTGTGTCGCGGTCAGCACGGCCGCGCCGCTGCCCACGGCCGCCAAGCAAGAGACGGTGCAGCTGGTCGCGGGCAACGTCACGGCCGCGCCGGTCGTGGTGTATGGAGGTAGCTATGTGCTGGTCCAGTCGTGCACCGGGTATGGAACTCTGACCGTGCGGTTTCTCGGGCCGGATGGCCTGACCATGCTGCCGCTGACCAGCAAGACGGCGGCCGATAGCGGTGGCGGCTCCCTGCTGTCGCTGGGCGCAAATGCGGTGGTCGATGCCACCGTGTCGGGCACCACGGGCTGCAATGCCCTTCTGTCGAGGATTCCGTGATGCGCGCGCTCTTGATCCTGCTGGCGGCGGCGCTGTCGTCGCCAGCCATCGCCCAGACCGTACCGCTGGGCGGCGGGCAGCTGGTCGGCACGACCGTGCCCGCGCCGCCCAGCGGGTTCGGCCATACGCCGCCCTTTACCGTCATCCGCTCGCCGAGCGGTGTCTACCGCCACACCTTCGACGTGACGACGCGGCGGCCGACGCCTACCGTGACAGTCTATGTCGGGCCGGGTGGCGACAACACCAAGGATTGCCTGTCTTGGGCGAACAGGTGCCGGAGCCTGCGACAGGGCATGGTGCGGGCCGGTGCCCAGACGACGGCGCAAGTCGTGCGGGTGCTGGCGCAGGCGGGCGTCTATCGCTCGACCAGTGTCGATGCGTCGAACATCCCCGACGACTTCGGCGCATGGCTGGGCGCACGCAATCTGGTCATCGAGCCGTGCGACAGTGCGGGCAATCCGCTGCCCGCATCGGACGGGCGCTTTTCGCGGGCGGCGCAGGTGATTTCGAGCCACGAGGCAACGCTGCCCAGCTTCACCGTGACCAGCGACCCGCGCGTCTACGTGGCGACCTATACGACGCAGCCGGTCGACAGGCAGGCTTGGGACGAAAAATATTCCAACCGCTTCGGCAGGCCGTTGGGCTTGCTGACCGTGCCGCCCGATGGCGTCGCGAATGTCGCCAATCCGCTGGCCGAAATTAACATGGCGGCCGACACCTTCGGCAAGGGAGCCATGTTTCTCGACACGACGAACAAGAAGATTTGGGTTCGCCTGTCGGACGGCCGCGCGCCCGACGCCGATCTGCATATCAGTGCCACCGGCCGCCAGCTTTATCTGGCGATCGGCACCGACCTGAATTTCTCGCTCTACATGCGGCAGGTCGACCAGTGGGGTGGGTATTTCCAGCTGAACGGCTGGCCGAATAGGTCGACCTGGGCAATCTCGATGGTCGACACCTATCAGGGCTATGTGATCAATGGCGCGAGCCTGTTCACCACAGCCGGGTCGGTGGTCTGGGAACGCAGCGTCATTTCGGATTATGCGATCGATGCGTTCGGCACCGGGACCGAGGGCACCGAAAACGGGTATTTCATCTGGTACGAATTGGACACGATCGCGGAATGGGGCGGCTTTGCCCAGACCACGAACGACGGCAGCGCCAATTCGTCGACGCAGCACCGGCATTCGATCGGGGTCAGCGTCAACACCGTGTACCGCTATAATACCAACAGAGCGGTGCACGACATTGGTGACGCACGAAGCTGGCGGCTCGGGCTGACGGTCGGGCCGTCCACCCGCGCGGTGCAAGAGGCCAGTGGGCTGGTCAAGCCGCTATCGACCAGTGCCAAGCTGGCGGCCGTCGCGGTCGCGGCGGGCTATTATGACGAAACAGGTCCACAGACGACCAAGGTATGGGTTGATGGCCTCACCGTCGTGGGGCCGATGAACTACGCCTTGGGAGCCTATAATAACGTCAACGGTGCCGGGCCGGGCGGGACGATCTACTACCGCAATGTCACGATCCCGGCGGGCATCCCCAACACGGTCGCCTCGCCCTATTCCGGGCAGACCCAGACGGGTGCGATCCAGCCTTATTGATGCACGGACGCCTTGCCGATGAGGCGGGCGACCGTATCGGGTTCTGCCGCGATCATGGCGAGCAGAACCCGCGCTGGCGCGTCGGGCTGCCGCCTGTTCTGTTCCCAATCACGCACGGTCCCAATCGGCAGGCGATAGGTGTCGGCAAATTCCGCTTGGGTTTTCTTGGTGGCCTTACGGATATCCTTTACGTCCAGCGGGGCCGCCACCCGCCCGCGCGTCGTGTCGCCTTCGGCAAAGGCGATAGCGTCGGCCAGCCCGGCCGCGATTTTGTCCACTGCTCTCATGTTTGCCCACTGTTCTCATGTTTGCCCACTGCTCTCATGAATTTAATTGTTCAGAGGCCTATTTGCGAAGAGCCACCTATCTACGAAAATAAATAATTCGGTGGCGAATTGAACACTTTTTTCAATATAGAAACTAACTATTTCCCCCTTAATGGCAAATCGATCTCCAATTTCGTATCTTGGGATTATCTCTGACTTCTGAACCCTGCTCAAAAACTTCTGATCCACAACACCGCTTCGGTGAGCAAAAAGATTTCTTATAGCCTCCAGATGAGATACATCTGGATCGAATTTGGCAAATATTTCATCTGTATTACTGTCAGAAAAAGCAGATTTATATGCAGACCTTATTCCAGAAAGGGAATTCATATCCACCTTGTTCATCGACGTGATTATTTCACCCATTTTATTCGAGACGTTAAAATCAAATTTTCTCAGAATTTGAACAGGGAAGCTTTTTTCACTACCCAAATAGTTAGCTGCTAGGGGCTCGGGCGAGATATTAAGTGCTACAACCCAAATATCGCTCACCATTGCCTCGACTGCGCTCCATGTCTCCAGAAGTTCGGCTGACATCAGCGTCTCAAGACCAAGTCCATGGCGCTGGGGGTCCGCATCAACAATCGAGCGCATCAAGTCGCAGCCATCCCGCCAAGCTTCGCCCGATAATGGCGCCATAGTCGTCCACTCATCAAAAGCCGCCTCGAATTTACGTTGAAATTCGGCATCAGCCGGAGCTGCGCCCCGAACTCTACCCGGCAATTCGATTTCCCGACCTAAGCGAACCTTTGCCACATCCCCAATGCGCACCATAATCCTTATCCAGTACGCCATATCTGGAACCAGTCCTCCGAGGCTGCGCACTCTCATCATATTAGCAAGGAACGCAGAAGCGACAGGCTTAAGTTCGTCAGTCAGAATCTCAGAAAGCCTCGTCTCATAGTCACAGTTGGTAAGCCAATGAGACGAATGGCCAAACCTATAAACGTCTTTTGGATCAAACATGTAATTTTCCCGCCAAGGTATTGCAGATCATCATGCCATACTTGCACTGTCGCAACACCGCCGCCCAAAAACCGACGTTGCTCGTGCTGCCTGCTGGCCCCAAAAACTGATGTCCGCTTCCCACCCATAAGCGGACGGTCTGCTTTCGCCCAATAGCGGACGCTTGGAAGCAGGCTTATAGCATTGGCATGTCAGACGGGGCCAACATGCACATACGGTGGAATCCTCTTCCCGAATTGCCGGAGCATCCGTGCGAAACAGCGCATATAAACTACGACGGCGAACGTCTGGCCGTGACAGCGATATATGCCATGAGTCCACCCGCCAGGGCGATCCTAATCGACTTTGGAAGGGTCGAGGCGTTCAAGGCGTATGAAGAGATGTCGGACCCGTGGATGGACAAAAAGCCGTCTCAACCATTCATCGAAAACGCTGCGCTGAACCCATGGGTTTGGCCGCTGCAACAGGTTGTGCATTCCAACTGGATCGAGCGTGTCTTACGCCGGAACGGCGGCATTGATGACTACGATTGGCGGCACTACGTTATCGTCACAACGGATATTACGCTTCATGTCATGACCGCAGGCGAACCAGACGAGGTGGCGCTGTTGCCATAGCCTCAGGTCGGCTTCCGCCCACTTGAAGACATTCGACAGTGGTGCGACTAGGCGCAATCGATGGTGTTTGCTGCTTTTGTTTGCTGCCTGTTGAAAGAGGCGGGATGGACCCCTGCACCCTAACAATCTCGACCAACGGGGACGAAAGTCAGTCATGGCCATGCCATGCTGCGTGTTACCGGGCGAGGCTCGGCGACTTGCCATACGGGGACGCGCTCTTCGAGGCTAGCGACGGCTAGCGGATGCCTGCTTTCCCCCCAGTAGCGGACATTCCGCTTGCGCCCAATAGTGGACAATCAAGCTTGCAGTCCGAGGGATCAGCAGTAGCAGGATCTCAACGCAGCCCGTCCATCGGACGGGCACAGTTCCCCCGCGTGCGAGGACGGTGCGACCCAGTCGGGCTGCTCCTGGTCATCGAGCGATTGCAGGTCTACCCCGCCAGCGGCTTAATATACGGGCACCGGCCACAGCCGCGGTCGCGGTCGCGGTCGCGGTCGCGGGCAACTTTTGTTCAGTTTAGCCCTAGACTCTTTTGCTCCGCCACCTAGCATGAGCTGAAGGGGGACTTCAGATGCCGACGACCAGTGACATAGCAAAGAGTATCGAAGGCGCGGCCACTCGCCTCGAGACGATCTTTGGGAACACCGGCTGGTCAAAGTCAGCGCCGATGATAGGCACGTTCGGGTACAATGCACCGGCCGCAAGCGTAGATTTCATCACTATTTGGGCTCGGTCGATAGCAGACCGTGTCAAGTCGCTCACCAAGGCCGAACTCGACAAGGGAAGTCTTTCTGACCTGCTGTCCAAGTCAATGCCGCTGTTCGACACGATCCAATTCGGAAATGTAAGTCAAGACGCCGACGGGGTCGTAGGGGGCTTCACGACGCTTCTCGCAGCGCTTGATGCGCGCCTGCCGCCGATCCCGTCGCCGCCTCCACCACCTCCAAAAGTTGATTGGGAGGATCTTCGCGAAGAGAAGACGCTGTTACCAAAGGATTTGGCGCGTCGGCTTCGTGGCGTGGCCTCCAAGCTGAGCGAGCTCGAGCCGCGGGGCGCGGAACTCGATCGCATGGTCGCCGAAATCATAGCTGCCCGCGCGGCGGCGGAGGATCTGCCGACCGATATTGAAGACCTCAGAGAGAAGAGGGCCCTTGTACAGCGGCTCGCTGATGAGGCTGCTCAGCACCTCGAAGGCGCGAAAGGTTCCAGTATCGCGGCCGCCGAGGCCGTTACGGCTATCGAAGAAATTACGGCGAAAGCTGAACAGGCGACGGCAGCCAGCGAGAAGGCTCTTGTGGGAGCAACTGGTGTCGGCCTCGCTGCAGCGTTTGAGAACCGTAAGGCCGCGCTCAGCACGGCTGGATTTTTTTGGACGTTAGGGCTGATCGGCGCCCTTATTGCGGGACTGATCATCGGATGGGATCGAGTCAGTGCACTCAAGGAGGTCCTCACAGGAACTCGTCCTGCCAGCGTGATTTGGGCGAACGTCGTCTTGGCGGTGGTAGGCGTCGGTGGTCCTATCTGGTTTGCTTGGCTTTCAACTAAGCAGATCGGAAGCGCGTTCAGGCTCGCCGAGGATTATGCCTTCAAAGCTGCGATGTCGAAAGCGTACGAGGGGTACCGGAAAGAGGCGATCGACCTAGATCCTGACCTACGCAGTCGCCTCTTCGACACGGCTCTGACCCGCCTCGAGGAAGCGCCGATCAGGCTGCTCGACACAGCGCATCATGCGTCGCCCCTGCAAGAGCTGCTCGCCAACCCGGCATTGCGCAAGCAACTGGAGGCGATCCCCGGGGTGATAGACAAGATCATCGCATTAATTCCGCTCAAAGGCGGCGGAGCGGTTGTCGCGCCGATAGGTGCTGCGGCTGCTGCGGCAGCGGCTTTGAAGTCGGCTGGGGATGATCAAAAAGCTGACAATGAGAAGGCCGAATAATCCCTCAACCGGCGCGCCTCGCAGCGTTGAGGTGAACAGGCTCGTGCGGCGGATGTCGCCCATTTGCAGACGTTCCGTGGTTGCCGCATGTTGCCAGCATGACCGGCTATGAAGACGTAGACGCGACCATCGCTGCTTGGGCGAATGCCAACGTCAAGAAGCTGTTCGATGAGTGGGCAGGAAAGCCCGCAAGGTTCGCGTATCTACCGGGTCTACGCCCGCTGGAATGCTTTCAAATCTGGGTCCAACCACCGTCTTCTGGTCGGATCGTGGTTTCGGCAGCCTCCGTCGATACCGATGATGATACCGAGCACCACCGGACATGGGACGGTCCCGTGGACAGCCTCGCCACCATGCTCGACGATGCAACAGCAGCCGTTCGGGAGTGGGCGAACCGCCCTTCTGCGAGAGGCAGCTAACCACCCAATGCGGACATTCTGCTTACGCCGCTGGTAAGCGCTCATGGGTTGGACATTCTCAACCCGGCAAGGAGGGGTGTTGGGCAGCAGTACGTGTCGGTTAGACATTTTATCATACTGTTTTTACTGATTTGTTTAAATCCTGCCGGGCCCACCAATTCGCCGCCTCGTCTTCGGCCCCTACCGATCCTAGACCAGATCGAGCGACGCCGCGTTGATCCGGCTGATCTCCACCAGCACATCCGACGTCTCGATGGACAGGTTGCGCACCTCTTCGGCGACGACCGCGAAACCACGGCCCTGGTCGCCGAGCCTCGCGGCCTCGATACTCGCGTTCAGCGCCACAAGCCGGGTATTGGCCGATATGCGGCCCACGCGTTCCAGCATGGCCACGGTCTCGCGGTTCAGATCGTCACGCTGTCGGATCACGCGCGTCAGATCACGCTCATGCGTCACGTCGACGAACGTCAGCACCGCCCCGGCATCGGGTTGCGGGTGATAGGTGATTTCCAGGACATGACCGTCGTCGAAATAATGGTCGAATTGCCGGCGAACCCCCTCGCGGGCCCATTGACGATGATTGTCGAGGATGGCGGCCTTTCGGACGTCCGACCAACCCACCAAATTGCCGACATGATGGAGATAATCGGCCAAGGTCGATCCCTTGGTCACGGCGTTGTCCGACAGGCCGAAGATGCGGCTGACATAATGATTGATCAGGAGGATTTTCTCGTCCCGATCATAGATCACGATACCGTGCCGGACATGTTCCATGACCAGCGCTAGCTGTTCCGCCGCACTCACCGACACCGGGCAACCTCATTTCTAATCTATGTTGCCTTTATCAGCTTATTGAGAAGATGAAAGCGCGAGGCATTTTTACGTATGAAATCGGCCTTGCCGGAAACGCATTTGGTCTTCTAAGGTGCCGTCAAACACATTTGCAAAGGGTGAGATCATGGCAGTTAAGGGCGATCCGAAGGTCATCGAGTATCTGAACGAGGCGCTCAAGAACGAGCTCACCGCGATCAATCAGTATTTCCTGCATTATCGGCTGCTCGACCATTGGGGCGTCTACAAGCTCGCCCAGTTCGAATATCACGAATCGATCGACGAGATGCGCCATGCCGACTGGCTGGCCGAGCGCATTCTGTTCTTGGACGGCCTGCCGAATTTTCAGCTGCTGGGTCGCCTGCGCATCGGCGAGACCGTCGAGGAGGTGCTCAAGGGCGATCTGGCCATCGAGGTCGAGGCCGTTGCCCAGCTCAAGGAAGCCATCGCCTATTGCGAGGAAGTGCGCGACTATGTCAGCCGCGACCTGTTCCAGCGCATCCTGGCGAGCGAGGAAGAGCATGTCGACACGCTGGAGCGCCAGTTCGAGATGATCGCGCGCATGGGCATCCAGAATTATATCCAGCTGAATGCCATGGCGGAGAATGACACGCCCAAGTCGGGCGCGGCGCCGCACCTTCGGGGTTAAAGATTACGGGGGCGAGCCCGCGAGGGCCCGCCCTATATGTCCGATTTCACCCCGCGCCCGTTCAGCCTGAGCGCAGTCGAAGTCCACGAGTGAGCGCCTGTTCCGGCTCCGGGCGGATGTCAGCTCTCAAATTTTGATGATATTGCATTGAGCCGAAGCAAGCCCCTCCCCATCAGGGGAGGGGTTGGGGTGGGGCCTTGCCACAGGCCGCACACTTGCGGGCACGCCCCACCCCCGGCCCCTCCCCTGAAGGGGAGGGGTGAGTCCATCTCATGTCATCCTGCTACAGCCTTCGACTCCGCTCATATTGAACGGAGCGCAGGATTGTGGCCGCCCCTCAGTCCTTCTTGCCGAACGGGTTCTTCGGTGCGCGCAGCGTCAGACGCACCGGCACCGCACCGAACCCGAGCTCACGACGCATCGAATTGACCAGATACCGCTCATAGCTGGCGGGCAACTGGTCGACGCGCGTCCCGAAGATCACGAAGCTCGGCGGACGCGATTTCACCTGGGTGACGTAGCGTAGCTTGATCCGCTTGCCGCCCGGTGCGGGCGGGGGATTGGCCTCAACCGCGCGCTCGAACCAACGGTTGAGCTCGCCGGTCGGCACACGCTTCGACCAGGCGGCGCGCGTCTCGAACGCCGCTTCGATCAGCGTATCCAGCCCCTTGCCGGTTGCGGCGGATACTGCCAGCAGCGGCACGCCCTTGACCTGGCTCAGCCCGTCTTCCAGCGCCTTGCGCACGCCGTTGAACAGCGACGACGGATTTTCCGCGACGTCCCACTTGTTCAGCGCGATCAGCAGGGCACGCCCCTCTTCCAATACGCGGTCGGCGATGCGCAGATCCTGCGATTCCAAACCCAGCGTCGCATCGAGGAGCAGCACCACGACCTCAGCGAAATCGACCGCGCGCAACGCGTCGGCAACGGACAGCTTTTCCAGCTTGTCCTGCACCTTGGCCTTCTTGCGCATGCCCGCCGTGTCGATCAGGCGGACCTGCCGCACCTCACCGTTGCGGTCGTGCCATTCCCAGTCGATCGCAATCGAATCGCGGGTGATCCCCGCTTCCGGCCCGGTGATCAGGCGATCCTGCCCCAGGAAACGGTTGATCAGCGTCGACTTGCCCGCATTGGGGCGCCCGACGATTGCCAGCTTCAGCGGCGCGAAGGGATTTTCGAGATCGACCTCTTCATCTTCCTCCACCTCGCGATCGATAAAGGGGAGCAGCGCCTCGAAAAGGTCGCCCACGCCTTCGCCATGTTCGGCCGAAAGCTGCACCGGATCGCCGAAGCCGAGCGCCAGGGCCTCCAGTATGCCTTGTTCGGCCGCCCGGCCCTCCGCCTTGTTCGCGGCAAGAACGATCGGGGTGTCGGAACTGCGCAGCCAGCGGGCGATTTCTTCGTCCAGCGGCATCACCCCCGCACGCGCGTCGACCAGGAACAGCGCGACATCGGCCTCGCTGACCGCCGCCTCCGTCTGGCGGCGCATCCGGCCGGGCAACGTGTCGGGGTCTTCGTCTTCGTAACCGGCCGTATCGATGATACGAAAATCCAGGCCGAGCAGATGTGCGTCGCCTTCGCGCCGGTCACGCGTCACGCCGGGCCGGTCGTCGACCAGCGCCAGCTTCTTTCCGACCAGACGGTTGAACAGCGTCGACTTGCCGACATTGGGACGGCCGACGATCGCGACGATAGGGAGATTAGCCATCGCCGTCCGTTAGCGAAAGGCGGGCCTTTCGTCACGCTTATAGCGTTAAGAATATACCGCCCCGTGGAACAAATGTCCCACGGGGCAAAGCCGCATCACTTATAGGCCGCGATCCGACCCTTCTGGTCGAGGACGTACAGGACACCATTGGCAACGATCGGCGGCAGCGCGAACGGCGTCTTGGTGTCGACCGTCGCCTGGACGGATCCGTCACCGGGATTGGCGTAGACGATTTGCCCTTCCGAGTTGGTCAGAATCAGGCGGTTGCCCGCCAGCACCGGGCCGAACCAAGTGATCGCGCCGGTCTTCTTCTTTTCCTTGTGGAAACGCTGAAGCTGCGCGATCCAGCGCGCCTTGCCGCTCGACCGGGCGAGCGCGACCAGACGCGCGTCGTCGGTGACAAGGAAAATCCACTCGCCCGCGATCCATGGGGTCGAGAGCCCGGCGAAATTCTGCTCCCACAGACGCTGGCCGGTCGACAGTTCCAGCGCGACCATGCGCCCGCCCTGGCCCAGCGCATAGACGCGGCCCTGGTCGATCACCGGCGCGGCGTCGATATCCGACAGCGTCGAGACCGAAGTCGAGATGCTCGTCCGCGACAGCGCGTCCTGCCACAGCAGGCGGCCATTTTCGTAACGATAGGCATTCAGCTCGCCGCTGGAGAAACCGGCGACGACCGTCCCCTGGCTGGCCGACGGCGCCGCAACGCCGTACACGCCCTGCGTCTCCAGCGTGCCCTGCCCCGCCCAGACGATCTTACCGTCCGTCTGGTTGATGGCGTAAAGCTGATTGTCCTGGGTCAAGACATAGACATTGCCATTGGCGATGGTCGGCGATCCACGCAGCGGGCCGCTGGGCTTGGCGCGCCACAGCACCTTGCCGTCGGCGGCGCTGGCTGCGATCACGTCGCCCAGACCGTCCGACGCGAACACCGTGCCGCTGTCATAGCTGGCGCCGCCGCCGAAGCGAGCCAGGCGGTTCGCATCACCCTCGGTAATGCCGGTCGACCACAGGCGCGCGCCGGTATCGGCGTTCATCGCGACCAGATTGCCTTCGACATCGACGACGAACAGCTTGCCCTCGGCGACGACCGGGGCGGCACCCAGCGGGTCGCGCGCCGAGCCACCGTTGATCGTCGCGGTCCACAGGCGCTGCGGTTGTTCCGCCAGTGCGAGCTGCCCCATCGACTTGGCGGCGTTGCCGCCCGGCTGCGACCATTCGGGGTTGGCTTCGGGTGCGGGCAGCAGGACCTGCACGTCGGCGATCGTCTTGTCCGCCTCGACCCCCGTTTCCGAAACCAGGATCGGCACGCGGTTGCCCACGGTCGGCGTCTTCTTGGGGGCGCTCTTGAATACCCCGCAGGCGCCCAGCGCCATCAGCGCGGCGAGCGCTGCCGAGGTGCGGAAATGCTTCGTCATTGGGTCTTGGTGTCCTCACTCTGGCCGACCGCGTCGACCCCCAATACGCCGGCCATCTGAACCGCACGTTGCCGCAATGTATCGGGCACATCCTTGTCGCTGGCAATCTGGCCGAACAAACGGCCCGCCTGGTCGCGCTTGTTCATGCGCAGATAGGCCACCGCGACCATCTCGCCCGCGCTGCCGAAATAGGCATTGCCGGGCACCGCCATACCGCTCAGGCGCGCAACGACCGCCTCGGGCTTCATCGTGTCATATTCGGCCATGGTCTGGCGGACCAGCGCCAGGTCGCGGAACGGCTGGGCCAGCGACGCATCATTGGCGATGGCGGCGAAGCGTGCCGCCGCGCCCTTCATATCGTCACGCTGGAGCAGGATATCCGCCTGGGTGAACTCGGCGAGCGCGCGATAGGCGTCGACATTGGTGTTCGACAGAGCCTTCAGCTTCTCACCCGCCGTCTTGGTGTCGTTCTGACCCAGCGCGTCATAGGCGGCCTGCAACTGTTCGCCATCGACGCCTGCCGCCTGATGCTGGCGGTGCTGCCAATAGAGATAGCCGCCGAACGCCGCGAGCGCGACGACAATCGCCGCGCCGACGATAAGGCCCCACCGGGTCCAGAAAGACGTCAGCCTTTCGCGACGCAGTTCGTCGTCGACCTCGCTCAAGAAGGCCTGGCTGGATTGGGGCGTTAGGGCCAAGACGGGCTCCGCTATTCTGGATCAAGGCAAGATAGAAGCCGCGACCTTTAGCGAGGAGCGGCCCCTGTGGGAAGCGGGCTTGGCTTATCCCCCATCGCGGCTCGCTTCCCGCGGCGCATAGGTCTGCTCCGGCCCCGGGAAGCGGCGGGCGCGGACATCCTCGGCATAGGCGCGCGCCGCCTCGCCGATCCGCTCCCCCATCGTCTCGTAACGACGCACGAAGCGCGCCGTGCGCTCGAACAGACCCAGCATGTCCTCGCCGACCAACACCTGCCCGTCGCATTCCGCCGACGCACCGATGCCGATCGTCGGGCAGGCGATCCGCTTGGTGATCTCGATCGCGATGGGTTCGACCACGCCCTCGATCACCACCGAAAAGGCGCCCGCTTCGGCGACCGCAACCGCGTCGGCGATGATCTTCTCGGCCTCCTCGGGCGTGCGGCCGCGCGCGCCATAGCCGCCCAGCACGTTCACCGCCTGCGGCGTCAGGCCGACATGGCCCATGACGGGGATGCCGCGCTCGACCAGGAAGCGCACGGTCGGCGCCATCGCGACGCCGCCCTCCAGCTTGACCGCCGCCGCGCCGGTTTCCTTGAGCAGCCAGGCGGCATTCTCGAACGCCTTTTCGGGACTCGCCTCATAGCTGCCGAAGGGCAGGTCGATGACGACGACCGCATGATAGCTGCCCCGCACCACCGCCGCACCATGCGCCGCCATCATCTGAAGCGTGACCGGCACGGTCGAGGGCAGGCCGTAGATCACCTGCCCCAGGCTGTCGCCGACCAGCAGCATGTCACAATGCGGATCGAGCAACTGCGCCGAGCGCACCGTATAGGCGGTCAGCATGACCAGCGGCGTCTCGCCCTTGCGGCGGCGAATGGCGGGTACGGTCAGTCGCTTCATCGGCGCGGGCGTGGGGTTGGCGCGGCTGGTCGCGGTGTCGAGCGTGTAGGTCGTGGACATGGCCAAGCCTCTAACCCGTGCAAGCCCTACGCTCCACCCCCTTGGTCCGTCAGAAGATTTCGGCGTAGATCTCCGGCTTGAACCCGACCGTCAGCGTGCCGTCACGGTCGAGCACCGGCCGCTTGATGAGCGAGGGCTGGGCCTGCATCAGCCGGATCGCCTTGTCGGCATCGATGTCCTGCCGATCGGCCTCGTCGAGCTTGCGAAAGGTCGTGCCTGCCCGGTTGAGCAGCTTCTCCCAACCGACCTGATCGACCCAGCGGCGGAGCGTGTCTTCGTCGATTCCCTCGGCCTTGTAGTTGTGGAAGCGATATTCGACGCCATGCTGGTCGAGCCAGACGCGGGCCTTCTTCATCGTATCGCAGTTGGGGATGCCATAGAGGGTGGTGGTCATAAAGCCTCGAACGTCTGGAGCGTTCGGCGCTTAGCGGAATGTATCAGGACAGGGGAAGTCAAAGGCCAAGGGAAACCCTCACATCCTAATCCGTGGCAATCCACATGGGCTGGCGCCCCCCTCCCCGCGCCGCTATCTCGAGAGGATGCAGGACCACCCCTTTTACGCGCTTCACACCCATGGCCTGATCCGCGTCGCCGCCGCGACGCCCGCCGCATCGGTGGGGGATGCTTATGCCAATGCACAGGCCATGCTCGATCTGGCGCGCGAGGCGGACGAAGACGGCGTCGACCTGATCGTCTTTCCCGAATTGTCGCTGACCTCCTACGCGATCGACGACCTGCATCTGCAGGGCGCGATGCATGCGGCCACGCTGGCGGCGCTGGGCGAGATGGTGGATGCCAGCGCGGCGCTGTCGCCCGTCATGCTGATCGGCGCCGCGCTGCCCCGCAACGGGCGGCTGTACAATTGCGCCGTCGTCATCGCGCGCGGGCGGATTTTGGGCGTCGTGCCCAAGACCTTCCTGCCCAATTATCGCGAATATTACGAAAAGCGCTGGTTCGCGAGCGGCGCGGGGCTGACCGGCCTGACCATCGAGCTGGATGGCCAGAGCGTGCCCTTCGGCACCGACCTGATCTTCGCCGCCGAGGACGTGCCCGGCTTCGTCATCCATGCCGAGATTTGCGAGGATTACTGGGCCCCCACCCCGCCCTCGACGCTGGGAGCGCTAGCCGGGGCGACGATCTGCTGCAATTTGTCGGCGTCGAACATCGTCATCGGCAAGGCACGGGACCGGGCGATGCTGGCTGCCGCCCAGTCCGCCCGCGCGGCCTGCGCCTATGTCTATTCGGCGGCCGGGATCGGCGAGAGCACGACCGACCTTTCCTGGGACGGTCAGGGCTTGATCCACGAACTGGGCGAGACGATCGCGGAGTCGGAGCGTTTTCGTCGCGAACCCGCGCTGACCACCGCCGATATCGATATCGAACGGATCGTGCAGGAGCGCCTGCGCTTCGGTACGTTCGGCGATGCCGCAGCATTCTCGGGCCATCCCGAGCAGCGCTTCCGCCGGATCGGTTTCGTGCACGGTGCCGAAGTCAGCGACCGGGGGCTGCGACGCGCCGTTCACCGCTTTCCCTTCGTTCCCGACGATCCCGCCCGGCGCGATGCCGACTGCTACGAAGCCTATAACATCCAGGTCGAGGCGCTGGCCAAGCGGCTCGATGCCAGCCGCGCCAAGACGCTGGTGATCGGCGTGTCCGGCGGGCTCGATTCCACCCATGCGTTGATCGTCGCGGCCAAGGCGACCGATCGGTTGGGGTGGTCGCGCGACCGTATCCTGGCCTTCACCATGCCCGGCTTCGCCACCGGCGCGGGCACCAAGGCCCATGCCTGGGCGCTGATGCGTTCGCTGGGGGTAACGGCCGAGGAAATCGATATCCGTCCCGCCGCGCATCAGCTGCTGGAAGACATGAAGCACCCCTTTGCGCAGGGCGAGCCGGTCCATGACGTGACCTTCGAGAATGTGCAGGCGGGCCTGCGCACCGATTATCTGTTCCGCCTCGCCAATCAGCGCGGCGGCATCGTGCTGGGCACCGGCGATCTGTCGGAACTGGCACTGGGCTGGTGCACCTATGGCGTCGGCGATCAGATGAGCCATTATGCGGTCAATGCGGGCGTGCCCAAGACGCTGATCCAGTTCCTGATCCGCTGGTGCATCCGTACCGGCCAATATGACCAAGCGACGAACGAGGTTCTGGCGGCGATCCTGGCACAGGAAATCTCGCCCGAGCTGGTCCCCGCCGACGCCAGCGGCGAGATGCAGTCGACGGAGGCGATGATCGGCCCCTATGCGCTCAACGACTTCTTTGCGCATAACGTCATCCGCTATGGCCTGAAGCCGTCGAAGATCGCCTTCCTCGCCTGGCATGCCTGGCGGGATGCGGAAGCGGGCGGATGGCCCGAGGACCTGCCGCAGGACGCACGCGTCGCTTATGACCTGCCGACGATCCGGCACTGGCTGGAGCGGTTCCTGACCCGCTTCTTCCAGACCAGCCAGTTCAAGCGTTCGGCCCTGCCCAACGGCCCCAAGGTCTCGCCGGGCGGGGCCCTGTCCCCGCGCGGGGACTGGCGGGCGCCGTCGGACGGCACGGCGGCGGTCTGGTTGAGCGAGCTTCGGGACACCCTGCCCCCCGCCCTATGACACGGACTTGGCAGGGCGTGGGGAACATGGCTATGCTGAAGGCTTGTTCGGTACATTTCCCCATAAATTACAGGCTTCTCCCCGGCCTGTCGGCACGAGAGAATCCATGAGCCTTGTCGTTCGCACCCTGTCGGAGCAGATCTTCACGATCATTCGGGAGCGGATCATCAGCGGCGACCTGCCGGAAGAACAGCCGATCCGGCAGGACGCGCTGGCCAATGAATTGGGGGTCAGCAAGATTCCACTGCGGGAGGCCCTTGCCCGGCTGGAGCAGGAAGGGCTGCTGACCAGCCAGGCCAATCGCGGCTTTTTCGTCCGCTCGCTGGGCGCGGGCGAGGCGGAGGAGATTTACGAACTTCGGCTGGCGCTGGAACCCGACGCGGCGGCGCGTGCGTCGCGTGTGGCGACGGTGGAGGATCAGGCCGTCGCGCGTGAGGCGCTGACCGCGCTCGACGTCGCCGCGCGCGATGCGTTGCACGAGGTCGCGCACCGCAACCGTGCCTTTCATCTCGCGCTGGTCCGCCCGCTCGGCGCGGCGCTGACCTTCCAGCTGATCGAGCGGTTGCAGGTCCTGGCCGAACGCTATGTCGTCCAGCATCTGAAGCCCGCCGGTCGCGAGGACCGTGCGCACGAAGAGCATCATGCGTTGCTCGACGCCTGGCTGGCCCGCGACGAAGCACGGGTGGCCGGTTTTCTGACCGAGCATATTGCCGCGACGCTGGTCGACCTGCGCGCCCAGTTGGTCCGCTGATCCCACTCAGCCGGGCGGGCGGGCAAAGGGCGCGGTGATGATCCGGGCGCCACGCCGATAGGTCAGGTAACGCCACAGCCATTGCAGGCTGACGCGGATACGCTGTGCGAAACTGACCAGCAACACGACATGGACGATCGCCCAGAGCATCCAGGCCGGATAGCCCTTCATCCGGAAACGGCCGAAGTCGAAGATCGCGGCGTGACGCCCGATGATCGCCGCATTGCCGCGATTATGAAAGCGGAAGGGCTTGGGCGCGGCTCCACCCGTCAGCAGCGTCCGTAATGCCTTGCCCAGATACTCGCCCTGTTGCTGCGCGACCTGCGCCAGGCCGGGCAAGGGCTTGCCGTCTTCGTCCAGGCAGGCGGCGACATCGCCCAGCGAATAGACATTCTCCAGCCCCTCGACGCTCAGGTCCGGCCGCACCGCGACGCGCCCGCCCGGCCCCGGCGCTATGCCGAGCAGTTTGGCGGCACCCGTCGGCGCCACACCAGCGCCCCATAGGACGGTGCGGGCCGGGATGAATTGTCCGCCGGCGGTCAGCCCCTCGGCCGAGATCGCTTCGACCGGCATGTCGGTCATCACCCGAACCCCCAGCCGCGCCAGCGCCCGTTCGGCATAGGTGGCCAGCGAGTCCGGGAAAGCCGCGAGGATCCTCGGCCCGCCCTCGACCAGGATGATCTGTGCCGTCTCCGGCCGGATCCGGCGAAAGTCGGATGTCAGCGCGTGGCGCGCCAGCTCGGCGACCGACCCAGCCAATTCGACGCCTGTCGGGCCGCCGCCGACGATGACGAAAGTCATCAACGCCTCGCGGTCCGCAGCCCCGTCGCGCTCCGCTTCCTCGAATGCGCCCAGCACGCGTGAGCGGATGGCCCTCGCCTCCTCGATCGACTTGCAGGCGGGGGCATGGCGGCGCCATTCGTCATGGCCGAAATAGCTGCTGGTCGATCCCGTCGCGACGACCAGCCGGTCATATTGCAACGTCTCGCCGGTCGCCAGAGCCACGTGCCGGGCGTTCGTATCGACTTGCGTCACCTCGCCGAGCACGACCCGGATATTGGCATATCGGCCCAGCACGTGGCGGATCGGCTCGGCGATATCGGCGGGCGAGAGGGCGGCCGTCGCCACCTGATAGAGCAGCGGTACGAACAGATGATAATTGTTGCGGTCGACCACGGTCACCCGCACCGGCGCGCGGGCCAGTTGCTGCGCTACCGCAAGTCCACCGAACCCCGCGCCGACGATCACCACATGCGGCCAGTCGGGATCGACGCCCCGGCTCGTCATATCCTGTCTCCCGTCATCAGAAGGTCACGGCGATCTTGCCGAAATGGTCGCCGCTTTCCTGATAGCGAAACGCATCGGCCAGTTCATCCAATGCGAAGCTTCGGTCGATCACCGGCCGGAAGGTGGCCTCGTCCAGCGCTCGGACGAATTCCATCTGCATCCGGCGGCTGCCGACGATAAGACCCTGCAGCCGCGCCTGCTTGCTCATCAGGGTGGCGGTCGGCACGTCGCCTGCAAAACCCGTCAGCACCCCGATCAAGCCGATATGCCCGCCGATCCGAACCGCGTCGATCGACTGGGCCAGCGTGCCCGGCCCGCCGACCTCGATCACATGATCCACACCCCCGCCCGCCCAATCATGGACGAGCTTTCCCCATTCGGGGTGAGTGCGATAATTGATCATATGCGCGGCCCCCAGCGAGCGGGCCCGTTCCAGCTTTTCGTCGGAGGACGAGGTGACCGCCACCTGGGCGCCCATCATTCGCGCAATCTGAAGCGCCCAGATCGAGACGCCGCCGGTTCCCAGCACCAGCACGCGATCGCCCGCCTTCAAGCCGCCATCGACGACCAGGCTTCGCCATGCGGTAAGCCCGGCCGTGGTGATGGTCGCCGCCTCAGCATGGCTGTAGCCCTTCGGTGCGCGGGTGAAGGCCGTGGCGGGGCCGACCACCAGTTCACAGGCATAGCCATCGATCCCGTCCCCCGGCACGCGCGAAAAGTCGCCGATCCGGGGCGGTCCTTCCTGCCAATCGGGAAAGAAGCAGGATACCACCGCATCGCCCGCCATGAAGTCACGGACACCCTCGCCCACCGCCTCGACGATGCCCGCGCCATCGGCCATCGGGATACGACCATCCTCGGTCGGCATGCGACCGGTCACAACACCATAGTCATGATAATTCAGCGAGGTAGCGTGCAGCCGCACCCGGATCATACCCGGTCCCGGCGCACCGGGATCGGGGCGGTCGACCTGTCGCAAGCGGTCCAGCCCACCGGGTGCATCGAGGATCATCGCCTTCATGCCGTCGCCTTCATCGCTGTCTGTCGATGAAAAAACCAACGCTGTTGCGGTGCAATGCGATCCCTCAGCCGGTCGCCACAGACCACCCGTCGGGCAGGAAATCGACTGACATATAATAATAAAAGGCACAGCTGCCGTCGCCACCGCGATAGCTGCCGCCCTTGACGATGCCGTAAGCCATTCCGCCAAGGAAAACCGGCCCGCCGCTGTCTCCGCTACGACAGGTCGGCCCCCTCGCCGCAACCCAAGTCGGGGTGCAGCCGCCGCCGCACAAATCCCCGGCGGGTGCGAAGTCGGGTATCCACACTTCGGCGCAGCTATAGCCCGTCCGCTCGCCGCGATGGCAGACGATGTCGCCCGCGCGGGTCTGGTCGCGGGTCCTTTGCCCCGCAACGCTCCGGCTGGTCGTCTTGGCCGTGTCGCTCCAGAAGGCGGGCGACAGCGGAACAGGGCTGCCATTCACCTGAACGTCCTGATAGCCCCACCCCCATTGGCCCAGAAAGGGCAGCGGATGCTCGCGTCGTTCTACGTCGGTCCAGACCAGATTGTCGGGGCAATGGGCAGCCGTCACGACCGCGCTGGCGCCACCGCGTCGGACGACGAAGCCGCTGGTGCAGGCGTAGCGGCGGCCATTGCCGGGATCGATGCCGGTCAGCCGCGCACCACCCTGAAGGTCGGCCAGATCGCTGTCCGGCGCGTCCAACGTCGCGATCCGCACCGGTACGCCCGCAATCCGCGCGATCCGATCGCGCAGAGCATCGCCCGGCTCCGCCTCGGCATCCGCGCGGGCCACCATCACGACCAGTGCCCCGATCCGCGGATCGACGCCGATGCCCGGAGGCTGGGTCAGGCTGGCGCGGATTTCGGTCTGGTGAAGCGCGAGTGCGACGACCAATTGGCGGTGTGTGGCATAGGCCCCGGTCCGGAAGCGAACGAGCACCGGACTTCCCGCCACCTGCACCACCCGATCCGCGACGGGTGCATCGCCGGTCAACAATATGTCGATATGGAAAGGCGCATGACCGACCGACAATCCCGCGAGGCGGTCGGCGAACTCCGCCTTGAGCGAGTCGGTCAGCGGCACCGACGCCTCCTGCACCGCCAGTTCGTGCGCGGCCGCCATCGGCGTCTGCCCGGACAGGCTGGCATATTCCGCCGCATCCAGAGCAAGGGCGGCATTCCCGTCGAGCGGCGCCACGGCCTGTGCCCATGCGCCTCCCGGAATCGTGACAAGCAGGGCCGCCACCAATCGCTGGAAAGCCCATCTATCCCGCCGACAAGATTTGCGCTGGTTATATCCCATCGATTTAGTATGTATTACCTATGAGGAGCCGATAAGCGGCGATACACGGCATAAACGACCAAGGGGACCGAATTGATGTTGCGACGCCATGCCCTTCCGCTGCTTCTAATCGCATGCGCGGTCCCGCTCGCCGCGTGCTCCAAATCGGAGCCTGCCAACAGCACCGCCCTCGACAATGGCGGCGTGGCCAACGACGAGCTTCTGGCCAATGATGAAGGGCCCGTCGACGGCAATGCGACGTTCGGCAACGACGTACTGCTCGACAATGAAGCGGCGCCGGGCGGTACGAACGCGAGCTAAAATTTCCTTCGGTGGCATGGCCCCCCTTTCGGGCTGCGTCACCGCTCCTGCCTCGCCAAAGGAAGCTCCCTGTGGCGATCGACTGGTCCGGCGGTTGTTCAAGCCGCCGGACCGTTTTTATGTCAGCGTTCGGGAATGCCCAGCGTGCGGAGGACACGCATATCCTGTTCCACCACCCCGGCCGAGAAACGCTCGATCAAGCGTTGCGCCTGACGCCACATGCCGGTCGGCACAGGCGCGGCGGGCGGCGGGGCCAGCAGGCGACCGCCGCAGATACTGGCCAGCGCCGGGCCATGACTAGCGCCGTCGACGACCAAAGAGGGAAAGGGCAAGGCCGCCTCGGGCGAGGCGAACATCTGCCCGCCCTGCCGGTCGAGCGAATCGGCGGCGGGCGGCTGGAAGAACAAAGCCCCGGCGACCTTGGACACATAATGGCTGGGCGATAGTCGCGCCCACCAGATGCTGGCCAGACAGGCCGCGCCTTCGGCCACCAGCAGCACCGCCTTGTCGGCATGAGCCACAGCATGATCCAGCTTGGTCGCCCAGATATCGCGGGCTTCCCGCGATACGCCGTCAAAGGGAAGTTGCAGATCGCCCTGCCGAGGCCAGGCGAACAGGCTTTCCCACGGCATCACCCGCTCGCCGCCGGGCTTGCCCGTCATGGGCCCCACCACAGGCAGGGTGATGATCGAGAAGGGATCGCTCAGACGCAGTTCGGCCGCCATGGTCTTCTCCGTCACTGATCCCCACAAGGTACGTCAGTTTCGGGGAAGGGCAAGGGGTGACGAACGCACCCCCGCCTCACCTCATCCTTACTCGGCCGCCATGGGCCGCGCCAGCCGCCGCGAATCGCTGAGCGCGGTCGCGATGCTGTCGACCATCAGCTCATACTGGTCGGGCGTATAACCGGCGGCAAGGAAGGCCCGGACCTCGTGCGAGGGCACGCTATAACCATGATGCCAGCTCAGCACCGCCATCCGGCGCAGCGCCTCCAGCGAGGGATCGGCCAAGCGCGGGTTGCGGGTTTCGCCGAAGATGCTGCCGATCGCGCGGATCAGCTTGGTCGGCTCGCGCAGGCTCGACAGGCGGTCGCGCCGGGCGAGGGCGACGACCTGCCATTCGAGGGCCGACAGACGGGCATCGGGCCGGACTGCCGCCGCGCCCTGTTGCGCCATGACGGCATCGACAGCGATCCGTGCGGCACCGATTTCCTGAAAAGCGACATAGGCCATGATGCAAACCCCTTTTACCGGCGCGGGACATCCTGCCCCGGCCAGCATCACGCTCGCTCGAGGAAGCGGCACCGGGGCCGCCCATCCTGCTGTCTCGCCATTTCAATCGCGAAGGTGAGGATCACCTTCCATACCGGCTGGTATATTAATCCGCCGTACAGGCGTCAACGACTTTCATACCAACCGGTATTAAAAATTGTTCCTTAGCGCGAGGGCCAGAGCGCCAATGCCGCGTCGACCATCGATTGCAGCTGCTCCGACGGGACACCGGACCCTGCCTGGACACCCATGCCCTGCAGGACCGCGAAAATCAGATTGGCCAATCCCGCCGGATCGATATTGGCGGGAAGATCGCCCTCGTCCACCGCACGCTGAAAACGGCCGACGATCGCCGCCTGCGACGATGCCCGCCGCGCCACCACTTCCGCCTTGATGGACTCCGCTTCCGCTCCGCAGGCTACCGAGTGGATCACACCCAGACACCCCTTCGGCTCCCATTGGCTGGTCATGGCCTTCAGCGCACCGCGCAGCAGATGTTCGGCGACGCCGCGCGCCGTGGGCTGATCCAAGGCCTCGCGGATATAGGCGAGCTTCTCTGCCTCGTAGAGGTCGAGTGCCTTGTGGAACAACGCCTCCTTGTTCCCGAACGCCGCATAGAGGCTGGGCTTGGTGATGCCCATCGCCTCGGTCAGGTCGGCCATCGACGCACCCTCATAGCCCTTGCTCCAGAATACACGGAGCGCGGAGGCCAAGGCTTGGTCGGTGCAGAATTCACGCGGGCGGCCCTTACACGCGGGCAGAGCATTTTCCATAACGCTCGGTATAGAATTTTGGTGGCAATTTGGAAAGCCCCTCTCACGCGTATGGAGAATGGTCCGTTTCCGGACCTATGTTAAGCTTTCTTCAACGGCCGCTGGAACAATGTGTCACCGAGGGAATGACACATATGATGCTCAACATCGTGGGGTGTATTGTCGGGCAGCATGATCCCTGGCTGATATTGCCCGCTCTAGGTGTGTGCGTATTGGGGCTGATCGCCCTGTTTCTGTTGCATGACCGCGCCGAGGAGTGCGTCGAGGCTCGCCGACGCAACTGGGTGGCGCTGGCCGCGATCACGGGCGGCGTCAGCATCTGGTGCACGCACTTTCTGTCGATGCTCGCCTATCGGGGTCCGTTGCCGCTGGGCTTCGACCTTCCCTTGACGTTGATTTCGATCGCGGCGCCCTGCCTGACCATCTGGATCGCGCTCGGCTATATCCGGCGACGGCGTGACCTGACCGGTTGTCTGGCCGTTGGTGGGCTGACCACGATCGGCATTGGCGCCATGCATCTGATCGGTATGGCCGCGCTCATCGTCCCGGCGCACATTCGCTATGACCACTTGGGGCTGGCCACTGCATTTCTCGCTGCCATGCTTTTGCTGACGGCTGCATTCCATATCCATGTTCGAACATCGGGACGGGGTCGTACCGCCCTGTCCGTCGGCGTGGCGGCACTGGGTATCGTCGTCCTGCATTTCGGTGCGATGACGGCCACGACGCTGGTGCCCGGTGGCGTGGTCGTGGATCCGAACCTCCACCCGCTCCGGCCGCTCTCCCTGGCGCGCGTGGTTGGTCTGGTGACGGCGGCCATCGTGGTGGCGCTGGTCGCGGCGGCGCTGCTGGACCGGCTTCTCACCGACCTGCGCGGCCTGACCCAGGCGACGCGTGAGGGGATCGCGATCCTGCACCACGGCCGAATCGTCGAGGCCAATGCCAGGCTCGCGACGATGCTCGGCATAGAGCCAAGTCGGCTGACGGGCTCGCGCCCCGAAGACTGGCTGGAAGCGATCGACGCAGTGCCGCTGATCCTCGTCGACGGCGGGCTGATCGAAACCCGTCCGCGCGCGATCGCCTCGCTCGATCGTTGCCTTGAAATCGCCAGCCATGAAATCGAATATCGCGGTCGGCGCGCCATGGTCATGTCGGTGCGCGACCTGACCGAGCAGCGCCGGGCCCAACGGCAGATCGAATTCATGGCGGTGCACGACCCGCTGACCGAACTTCCCAATCGCGCCTTTTTCAACCAGGCACTGGAAAGTGCGATTGCGCAGGCCGATCAGAAAGGCCCGTTCGCGCTGCTCGCGCTCGACCTCGATCGTTTCAAGGCGGTCAACGACCTGTTCGGCCATGCCGCTGGCGATGCCATATTGTGCCGGGTCGCGGCCATTCTGACGGCCGCCGTCAATGAGGCTGGCGTGGTGGCGCGTGTCGGTGGCGACGAGTTTCTGATCCTGCAACGGGGGATAGAAGACCCCGAATGTGTCCGCCGGCTGGCCGAGTCGATCCTGGAGGCCTTTGCCGCCGAAATGGACCTCAGCCGCGATCCGATGGCGGTCGGAGTCAGCATCGGCGTCTCGCTGTTTCCCCAGGACGCCGTCGACGCCCAGTCGCTGCGGCAGAATGCAGACGTCGCACTCTACCGCGCCAAGACCGGCGGTCGGGGCACGGCATCATTCTTCGACCAGGACATGGACCGCACGATGCGAAAGCGCCTGGCGCTGGAGCACGACCTTCGCCACGCCCTGCTGCGCGGCCAGATGCGGCTGGCCTATCAGCCGCTGGTATCGACCGACAGCGCAACCGTTATCGGCCATGAAGCACTGTTACGCTGGGAGCATCCCGAGCGCGGCATAGTCGAGCCCGACGAATTCGTGCCGCTGGCCGAGGAGACCGGCATCATCCTCCAACTGGGCGAATGGGTGTTGTCGACCGCATGCCGGACGGCCGCGGACTGGCCAGAACCCATGACGCTCGCGGTCAATGTCTCGCCGATCCAGTTCCAGTTGCCGAACCTGGCCGAGATCGTTGCGCGGGCTCTCGACGAGAGCGGCTTTCCCGCGCACCGGCTGGAGCTGGAAATCACCGAGAACGTGCTGCTCCATGACCGTGAGTCGACGCTGAAGACGCTTCACCGTCTGAAGGCTATAGGCGTGGGCATCGTCATGGATGATTTCGGAACCGGCTACAGCTCGCTCAGCAACCTGCAATGCTTCCCGTTCGACAAGATCAAGATCGACAAGAGCTTCATCTCGGGCGTCGCCACCGATGCCGCCGCCCGCTCGATCGTCCGGGCGATCGTCGGCTTGGGTCAGAGCCTGAACTTGCCCGTGGTCGCCGAAGGGGTCGAGACGGCCGAGCAGCATCGCATGGTGCTGGAGGAAGGATGCCCCCAGGCCCAGGGATATCTGTTCGGCCGCCCCGCCCAACCTCTGGTCGGGGTTCAGCCCTTGGCCAGGGCGCTCCGCCGACGCCCATAGGCGAAGTAGAAGGCCAGGCCCGCCAGGTTCCAGATGATGAAGCGGACGATGGTCGCGCTCGGCAAACTGAACAGAAGGTAGAGACAGCCCAGAATGGCCAGCGTACCGACCAGATAAGGCTGCGGACAGCGGAACAGCCGCTTGGCCTCAGGCGCCCGGCGCCGCAGGATCATCAGACACGCTCCGACCGCGATAAAGGCCAGCAGCGTACCCGCATTGGCCAGCTCGGCAATCTCGTCGAGGCGGAAGATACCGGCGACGATGGCGATCGACACGCCGGTCACCAGCGTGATGCGCGTCGGCGCGCCGCTGCGCTTGCTGACCACCGCGAGCGACTGCGGCAGCAGGCCGTCACGCGCCATGGTGAAGAAGATACGGCTCTGGCCGTACATCATCACAAGGATGACCGAGGGCAGCGCGATGACGGCGGCCAGTGCGATCAGGTGCGCCGCCGTGGGCTGGCCCAGAGAACGCAGGACGAGCGCCAGCGGCTCGGGCGAATTGGCGAGTTGCAGGAAGGGCAGCGCACCCACGGCCGTCACCGCCACCGCCATATAGATAAGCGTGCAGACCAGCATCGACCCGACGATCCCGATGGTCAGGTCGCGGCCGGGGTTCTTGGCCTCCTCCGCCGAGGTCGCCACCGCATCGAAGCCGTAAAAGGCGAAGAACACGATGGCCGCCGCCGCCATGACGCCACGCTTGGCCCCGTCCACCTCGGTCGCGCCAAAGCCGTACGGCATGAAGGGATGAAGATTGGCGTTGTTGAACGCCGGAAGCGCGAAGGCGACGAACACGCCCAGCGCGACGAGCTTCACGACGACGAGAATGATGTTCAGCGTCGCGCTTTCCCGCGTACCCGCGACCAGCATGCCCATCACCGACAGCGCGACCACGACCGCAGGCAGATTGATGATGCCCCCGCCATGCGGGCCCGCCAGCAATTCGGGCGGCAGATGCACGCCCGCCGCCTGGATCCAGCCGACCAGATACCCCGACCAGCCGACCGCCACGGTCGAACAGGCCAGGGAATATTCGAGGATCAGGCTCCACCCGACGACCCAGGCGAGCGTTTCGCCGAGCGCGGTGTAACTGAAGGTATAGGCACTGCCCGCCGCCGGGATCAGCGTGGCGAGTTCGGCATAGGCCAGCGCGGCACAGGCGCATACCGCGCCCGCAATGGCGAAGGCCAGGATGACCGCGGGTCCAGCCCGCTCGGCCCCCACGCCGGTCAGCGTGTAGATGCCGGTGCCGACGATCGCGCCGACCCCCAATGCGATCAGATGCGGCCAGCTGAGCGTCTTGGCCAGCGCCTGCCCCTCCGCATGCTGGGTCACGCTCCCCAGCGATTTTCTCGGTCCGAACATCGTCGAAAAATCCCCCCGCCCTTTGGGCATGTCATTGTCACTCGACGGGTGCGAGCCCGCCTTTCAGGTCCATCAGGGTGGACCGGATATGCGTATCAAGCAATGCCCTAAGCCGGTCGGTGTCCCGCGCAAGAAAGGCGTCGAGCTGTTCGCGATGCTCCAGATGGGCTCGCGCATCGCGCCCGGCGGGCTGCAAATGCGCGACGACATAGCGCTCGGCAAGCAGTGCGAGCTGACGGATCAGCTGGATGGTCAAGGGCTGCCGCGTGGGGCGGACCATCGCCATGTGAAAACGACGGTTGCAGATGGCGACGCGCGCCAGATCGCTGGCCGCCGCCTGGTCGAGCGCCTCGAATGCGGCGACCAGGGCAGCGCGGTCATCGGCATCGGCAACGAACGCGGCGCGTGCGGCGGCCGCCGGTTCGAGCTTCAGGCGCAGGCCATAAATATCCTCGGCCTGCGCGTCCGACAGCGCGCTGATCATATAGCCGCGATTGGCGACACCGTGGAGCAGCCCCTCCTGCTCCAGCCGGGCCATCGCCTCGCGCAGCGGTATCTTGCTGACGCCCAGTTCGGCGGCCAGCGCATCCTGGCGGATCGGTCGATCAGCGGGGATGGCCCCCGCGATGATCCGTTCGCGTATGATCGCGAAGATGCGATCCGCCAGGGTCTGCACGACGATGACGCCCTCGCCCCGATGACGCCCGTCATCCAGGGCGACGTCCGGTAGCGAGAGCGCCGTCGCCATCAGGCGGCCTTGGCCTGGCCCAGGTTTGGACGGGTCGCGGCGGCCTTTTCGACCATCGCGATCACCTCGGCCCGGCGCTCGCCTTCCAGGACATAGCGCGGCGGCAGGACGCGTTCCGAACCACGGCCCATGACCTGCTCGGCCAGCTTGATCGACTGGACGAGGTCATGCTCGGCATCGAGGTGGAGGAGTGGCATGAACCAGCGATAGATTTCCATCGCCTTGGCATGGTCGCCGCGATCGAACGCCGCGACCAGCTCGACCGACTCCTTGGGAAAGGCATTGGTCAGGCCCGAGACCCAGCCCTGCGCACCCAGATACAGCCCCTCGAGCGCCACGTCGTCGAGACCGGCGAACAGGGTGTAGCGATCACCGAACGCGTTGCGGAAATCGGTGAAACGGCGCGTGTCGGGGGCCGATTCCTTGACCGCGACGATGTTCTTCACGTCGACCAGCGCTTCCAGAACCGACTGGTCGATGACCGTGCGGTATGCGGGCGGGTTGTTGTAGAGCATGATCGGCAGGCCGGTCTGGTCGGCCACGCCCTTGAAATGGTTCACCAGCTCATGCGCCTTGGGCACATAGACCATCGGCGGCAGCAGCATCAGGCCATCGGCCCCGGCCTTTTCCGCCGCCTGCGCGTAACGCACCGCGCGGCGCGTATCATATTCCGAGCAGCCGGTGATCACCGGCACGCGGCCCGCCACCGCCTCGACGATGGCGGTCAGGACCGTGACCTTCTCGTCATAGTCGAGCGAATTGTTCTCGCCGACCGTGCCCAGCGCGATCACGCCGGTCACGCCGTCATTGACCAGATCGTCGACGACGCGCTGCGTGTCGGCGAGATCGATCGACATATCCTCGCGGATCTGGGTCGTCACTGCGGGGAATACGCCGCGCCAGCCGATGCTCACTATCTGTTTTCCTGCCGTTGTTTTAGATATCGTATACCGTTTAGCGCGTTGCCTTGGCGCGGTCAATCGTCATTCCTCGTCGGGATAGGGCCCTTTGCCCCCTTCGGCGATGAAGCGATCGGTTCGCTGGTCGATGACCGGCAACGGGACATATCCCAGCTGCAGCATCGCATCGTGCCAGGCACGGATGTTGAACTTCGGCCCCAGCGCCTTTTCGGCCTTGGCTCGCGCCCGCTGGAAGGCGAGCTGCCCCATATAATAGGACAGCGCTTGGCCCGGCCATGCGATATAGCGATCGACCTCGGTCTCGATCTCATGGTTGGACAGGGCGGTATTGTCGCGAAGATAGGCCTGCGCCTTTTCCCGGCTCCAACCCATGGCATGGATACCCGTGTCGACGACGAGCCGCGCTGCACGCCACGCCTGATAGGACAGCATGCCGAAACGGTCATAGGGATCCTTGTAGAACCCCATTTCCTCGCCCAGCGCCTCGCAATAGAGCGCCCAGCCTTCGCCATAGGCCGACAGGTAGTTGTCGCGACGGAAGGCGGGCAGATTCTTGTTCTCGGCAGCCAGCGGCATCTGAAAGGCATGGCCCGGCGCACTTTCGTGCAGGGTCAGCGCGGGCAGCGCATAGAGCGGACGCGAGGGCAGGTCGTAGGTATTGACCAGATAGATGCCCGGCCCGCCACGCCCGGAGGTATAGAAGGGTGCCTGATCCGCAGGCACCGGCTTGATCGCAAAGCGGCTGCGCGGCAAATGGCCGATCCATTGGGCCGCGACCCCGTCAAAGCCCTTGGCGATCCAGGCCGCCTTGTCGAGAAGCTCCTGCGGCGTCTTCGCATAAAAGCGCGGGTCGGTGCGCAGGAAGGTCAGGAACGCGGGCAGGTCGCCCTGGAACTTCACCTCCTTCATCACGCCGTCCATCCGGGCGCGGATTCGCTGCATCTCGGACAGACCGATTGCATGGACCTGTTCGGGCGTCATGTCCGCGGTCACATATTCGCGGATTTTGGACCGGTAATAGGCCCGTCCGTCCGGCAGGTCATAGGCCGCCGTGCTGGCCTGTGCGCGAGGTATATAATCCTCGCGCAGGAAGGTCAGCAGCCGCTGGTGTGCGGGCAGCACGTCATTGCGGATCGCCGCCTTCGCCTCTGCCCGCAGCGCCGCAGCCGTCGCGGGAGCCATGTTCGCGGGCATGGCCTTGAACGGCTCGTAGAAGGGCTGGTCTTCGCTCACGCCGCCATCGACCACCTGCGCCACGCCGATATCTCGCCCTTTCAACGTGACGCGCGGCACGGTGAAGCCCCGCGCAAGACCCGCCCGCATGTTCGCGATCTGCTGGTCGTAATAACGCGGCATCTGGTGCAGCATGGCGATGTAATCGCGATACTGGCTTTCCTTGGTGAAGCTGCCCCGTGCCCAGCTGGCCAGATTGCCCCAGAAGCTGGTGTCGGAATTGAGCGGCTTTTCATATTCCCGGAACCGCTGCGCCGCGAGCAGCGCATCGATCTGGCCGTGATAGACCATATAGTCGGTGCGGACATTGGGGGAGAGCTTGGCCGGATCGATCGCATCCAGGGCCTTGGCGGTGGCTTCCCAGCGTGCCAGCCGTGCGGCCTGGGCCACCGGGCCGACATCGGGCAATTGCCGCGAACCCGCACTGCCGCTGTCGTCGTCGGCGGCACTCTGGCTGATCCGCCATTGATATTCGGCATCCGACAGCGCGCGAAACCGGGCGTCCGGCGTGGCGGCCGCCTTGCTTGCGGCCTGCGGCCGCCCCTTGGCCTGCGCGGCGCCGAGCGGCATCGCCGTCAAGGCCGCCCCGGCCAGAAGCCATGCGATCCGGTTCATCATGCTCATACCCCCCTTGCTCAGCCCTTCAGGGCCGTCACGTCACGATAGAGGTCGGCCGAAATCTCGACACCGTCGGCCATCGACACCTGACGCGCGGCATAGCGGCGCGCTGAGGGCAACCGCGCCCCCTGCCCCGTGATCGCAGCGAACATCGCCTCGGCCCTCTCCTGGTTTTCGGGAAGAAGATCGCCCAGAAAACCCTTGGGATCGATGGCAATAATCAACTCGCCACCCAGCGGCGAGCCGCCGCGCCCGGCATCCCAGTCGATCGACTCGCGGCTGGTCATGTCGCCGATCAGCGGTCCGGCGAGCAGCTCGACCATAGCCGCCAGGGCCGATCCCTTGTGCCCGCCAAAGGTCCGCATCGCGCCCGACAGGATCGCGGCCGGGTCGGTGGTCGGCCTGCCATCGGAATCGACGCCCCAGTCGTCGGGCACGCTCTTGCCCGCACGGCGATGAAGTTCGATCTCGCCGCGCGCGACCATGGAGGTCGCGAAGTCGAACACGAAGGGCGGCCCGTCCGGGCGCGGCCAGCCGAAGGCGATGGGATTGGTCCCGAACACCGGCTCGGCCCCGCCCGAGGGGGCGACCCAGGCATGGCTGGGCGTAAAAGCCAGTGCCACCAGCCCGGCCTCGGCCAGTTCCTCGACCTCGGGCCAGAGCGCGGCGAAATGCACGACATTGTTGAGCGCCAGCGCAGCGATGCCGTTGGCCTTGGCCTTTTCGATCAGCGCGGGCTTGCCGGTCTGAAAGGCCAGCTGCGCAAATCCGCCGCCGCCATCGACGCGGACCAGCGCGCGGGCGGGATGCGACAGTACCGGCTCGGCATCGGGGACGACCACGCCCTTTTGGATGCTGGAGACGGCGACCAGCAGGCGATAGATACCGTGCGAGGTGCATCCATCGCGCTCGCCCGCCACCATCGTCTCGGCCACCGCTTCAGCATGGGCCGGGGCCAGCCCCGCGCCCAGCAGCTTGGCCCGCGCCAGCGTGCGCAATGCGTCCAGGGTCATCCGCACGCCGCTCACGCCGTCGCCCCCGCCTTGGCCGCGAACAGCCGCATGCCGAAGATCGGCCCCGCCGAACTGCGATCATGCGGCACGATCCGCACACGTACGCCCTTCTTGCCCGCCGTCAGCGCGGGCGGCAGCGGATATTCGACGTCGAAGAAGGCGCCCGGCTTGTCATTCTCCAGATGCTGGGTCGCGACCTTCACATTGTCGACTAGAATGTCGAAGTCGCGCGCCCGCTCCTCGCCCCAATAGGTGCCTTGCAGGATCATCGGGCCGGGGCGCACCACCATGGTGAACTCGAAATAGCCCCCGGATCGCGCATCGCGTCCCTGCCGTCCGCGATAGGAGACCGGATAGGAGATGTCGGAGGTCAGCCCATGGTCACGCTCCGGCTGCATCTCGCCCAGATGCATGACATCGACCGAGCGCGCAGCGATATCGCGTGCCCGGGCCTGATCGGCCAGGAACGCCGCCTCCTGCGTCTTCCATCCCGCCTCCGTGAAGCGCTTGAAATAGACGGCGCTGCGCCGGTCATATTGGCTGTAGAAAGGCACGAAGCTCAGGTCCGCCGGGCGGAAGACGCCTGCCGTCTTATAGCGCGCGCTCGCCGGATCGGCCGGGGTGAAGCCCGCCAGCGGATTGGCGCCGACCAGCACCGGGTCGGGCGAGTCCCACTTGTCCTCGCGCCCGCCCAGATCGGCCGCCATCACCATCGGCCCGCGCAGAACCGCGACGACACTTTCGTCGCCGGGCGTCGTCTCGACTCGAAGGTCGAGCGGCAGGCGGATCGAAACGGTGTCCCCGGCCTTCCACCGCCGATCGACGACGGCATAGCCCCGCTCGAAGCGCGGCATCACGGCCTGGCCGTTAACCTCGACCTGCGCCTGCCCGTTCGCCCAGCCCGGCACACGCAGCGCCAGCGGGAAGCGACCCGCCCGGTCGAGGCGGCTGAAGCTCAACGTCGCCTGACCGTCCATCGGATAGGCAGTGTCGAGCGTCACGACCGCGCCGCGCTTCGCCCACCGGGCCTCGGCCGGGATGTAGAGATTGACGAAGAAGGTATCGCCGCCCTGCCAGAAGATGGACTCGCCATGCTTGGCATGCGCCTCCATCCCCGACCCGACGCAACACCAGAAGGCATCGTCCTTGTCGGTCGAAAACTCGCGGGCCACCCCGCTCATCAGCGGCGTCATATAGGTGAAGCCGCCATTTTGCGGATGCTGCGCGGCCATCGCATGGTTGAGATGCGCGCGCTCATAATAGTCGAAATAGCGCCCGTCCGGCTGCCAGCCATAGAGATGCCGGGTCAGCTTCATCATGTTATAGGTGTTGCAATGCTCGCACGTCTGGTCGGTGACGTGCCGCGCGATCGTATCGGGCTCGGAGAAATATTCGCGGTCGGCATTGCCGCCGATGACATAGCTGTGATGCCCGGTGACGGTTTCCCAAAAGAAGCTGGCCCCCTTGGCCGGATCGGGCTTCCCGGTGATCTCATGGATACGTGCCAGCCCGATCAGCTTGGGCACCTGCGTATTGGCGTGGAAATTCGCCAGCTTGTCCTCACCCGCGACCAGAGGATCGAGCACCTTGCGGTCATAAATCCGCTCGGCCAAGGCCAGCCACTGACGATCGCCGGTCCGCTGGTAAAGCTCGGCATAGCTTTCGTTCAGCCCGCCATATTCGCACCCCAGCACCGTCTGCATCTGCGCATCGTCGAGCGCCGCGAAGACGCGTGCGAAATAGCCGCCCAGCTTGACCGCCACGTCCAGCGCCTGCGCATTGCCCCAACCGCCATGCACGTCGAGCAGTCCGGCGAACAGCTTGTGCACCGTGTAGAGCGGCGACCAGGAACCGTTCAGGTCGAACCCGCCCGACTTGATCTTGCCCGCCATGATTTCGGGAAAGATTTCCTCGCCATCGACCACCTTGCCGTCGGCCCGCTTGCGCCCCAGCGCGCCGACATAGCCGGTGCCGCGCTTGGCCTGAGCCTCCGCCAGTTCGGCGACGATATAGTCGGCGCGGCGTCGCATCTCGGTATCGCCGGTCTGCTGCCAAGTCAGGACCAGCGCCGACATGTAATGGCCCAGCGTGTGCCCTGCGATCGTGTCGCTTTCCCAGCCGCCATAGATCGCCGCCTTGGGTTCCAGACCGGCATAAGCGCGGAAATTGTGGAGCAGGCGGTCGGGGCTCAGGCGATAGAGATAGCGGCGATTGGTCTCGACGGCGGTCGCATAGACCGAAGGGCGCAACCGCACCGCCGAGAGCGGCAATGGCTCTGCCTTGTCCGGAAGGATCGACGGTGCAGCCCCCACCGCGCGGGTCGCCATTCCCATCAACGCGACGCCTGCCGCCCCCTGCATCCATTCGCGCCTGCTCGACCGCAGCATCTTGCTCTCCCGGTAATACTGTATACCAATATAGCCAGAACGGGAGGGGGGTCAATTGCGATGGTCCCGCAGAGGAGCTTCCCGAGATCAGGGATTTTATCGTCATGCGCCAAAGCCTTATCCGCCTTTTGCCGGTCACGCTGGCCGTGCTTTCGATCGCTGCGAGTGCGCATGAGGCGGGTGTCACTGACGCCCGAAAGGCCGCCAGTACCCCGCAAAAGTCTGCGAGTTCCCGGTTTCGGGTTGGCGCGTTCCAGCTGATCCTCGACCCCGTCAGCCAGACCGCGCGCGGCCTTTCGCCGGTTTCGACGCCGGACTTCGACTTCCTGCCGATCGGTCGCGCCAAGGAGCGCAACGGCAATGGCTACAACCATCTGGGCGACATCCATCTGCGCCTGCGCCAGGCCGGGGGGGCTTGGCAGGATTTTTCGTCCGCGCGCGAACGTCGGCCGGTGCGGGCGCTGCCCACCCGCGGCCCGGTACTGGCGGCGGCGGATATCGGCGCGTCGATGGGCACCGGTCTGCCGCTGCGTATCGTGCGCGAGTGGGTGAACGACAAGGGCACCCCGACACTGCGCTTCACGCTGACCAACACCTCCGGCGCGCCGGTCGAGGTCGGCGGGCTCGGCCTGCCGATGGTGTTCGACAACATCATTTCCGACCGCACGCTGGAACAGGCTCATTCACAGGCGAGCTTCGCCGATCCCTATATCGGTCGCGATGCGGGCTATGTTCAGGTCACGCGGCTGAACGGCGCAGGTCCCGCCCTGCTCGTCTTGCCCGAACGCGCCACCCCACTGGAGGCCTATGTGCCGATCCCGACCGTGCGCGAGACCAAGGGCCAGGCCGTCATCTCGGAAGCCAGCCCCCGCGCGCAGACCTCGGAAGGCTTTTACGACTGGACCATCGCGAGCGCCGCCTATGCCCAGACCGACTGGGCCAAGGCGGGTGCGCCGTGGAACGAGCCGACCAGCTTCACGCTCGCGCCCGGCCAGAGCCGCAAGATCGGCCTGCACCTCGTCACCGCGCCCAGCATCCGCGCGATCGAACCCACGCTGACGGCGCAGGGACGCCCCGTCGTGGTCGGCGTGCCGGGCTATGTCGTGCCGACCGATCTAGACGCGGCGCTGTTCGTACGCTCGCCGTCCGCCATTACCGGCATCACCAGCTATCCGGCGGGGGCGCTGGACGTGACGACGGTGCCCGGCAAGCCGGGCTGGACGCGCCTCTCGGTGCGCGGCCGCCAATGGGGCCGGGCGCGCCTGACCCTGACCTATGCCGATGGTCAGGTGCAAACCGTCCAGTATTTCGTCACCAAGCCGCTTGAACAGACCATGGCCGATCTGGGCCGCTTCTCGACGACGAAACAATGGTTCGAGGGCAAGGGCGATCCGTTCGGCCGTTCCCCCGCCATCCTGACCTACGATCGCGAAGCGGATCGCATCGTCACCACCGACCCGCGCGTGTGGATTTCGGGGATGAGCGACGAGGGCGGCGCGGGCAGCTGGGTCGCCGCCGTCATGAAGCAGCTCGACAATCCCGATGCCGCGGAAATCGCGCGGATCGAGGAGCTGGTCGACAGGACGATCGTCGGGCGACTTCAGGTGCCGAGCGGCCCACATGCCGGCGGCGTGAAGAAGAGCCTGTTCTATTACGACCCGGCTGCCTTCCCAGACCTCTACAAGCCCGAGACGGACTGGAAGAGCTGGACCTCGTGGAAGAAGGACCAGGCCGACGATCTCGGCCGTGCGTACAATTACCCGCATGTCGCGGCGGGGCATTGGGCATTGTACCGGATCGCGCGCAACCATGCCGGGCTGACCCGGGTGCATGACTGGTCATGGTATCTCGACCATGCCTATCAGACCATCGTCGCGATGATGCGTGACGCACCCCATTATGCGCAGTTCGGGCTGATGGAGGGCGACGTCTTCGTCGATATCCTGACCGACCTGAAGCGCGAGGGTTGGACCGACAAGGCGGCCGAGGTCGAACGCCTGATGAAGGGCCGCGCGGATCATTGGCGCACCCTGCAATATCCATTCGGCAGCGAAATGGCATGGGACTCGACCGGCCAGGCCGAGGTCTATGCCTGGATGCGCTATTTCGGTTACGGCCCGCAGGCCGAGGTCACGCGTGAAGTGATCCTGGGCTATGATCCGTCCATCCCGCACTGGGGCTATAACGGCAATGCCCGGCGCTATTGGGACTTCCTGTATGGCGGGAAATATCCCCGGCTGGAGCGGCAAATCCATCACTATGGATCGACGCTGAACGCCATTCCGCTGTTCGACTCGTTCCGCCGCAATCCCGCCGACATGCATCTGCTGCGTGTCGCCTATGGCGGCTTGCTGGGGGGCATCACCAATATCGACCGGAACGGCGCATCCTCCGCCGCCTTTCACAGCTGGCCCGACCGGATGGAGTGGGATCCGTATAGCGGCGATTACGGCATGGGCTTTTTCGGCCATGCCTATGCCGCGGCCACCTATGTGGTGAACGATCCTGCGCTGGGCTGGCTGTCCTATGGCGGCAACCTTTCGCAGAAGGACGGCCAGGTGCATGTCGAGCCGCATGACGGTGCACGTGCGCGGGTTTTCGTCGCCCCGGCGGGGCTATGGCTGACGCTGGAGGCGGGGAAATTCAAGGCCGTCGATTATGACCCGGCGACCGGCGCGGTTCGCCTGACCCTCGATCCCGCCACCCCTGATACGCCCGCTGCTCGCTTGTTCGTCGAGACGACGACGCCCGACGGCCGTTCCTATCGTCCCGAGCGGGGAATGTTCGAGCGGGGCGGCTATACCGTGCCGTTGTCGGGCACGGCATCCGAACTGCGACTGTCCGCCAGATAGGCGGCGAGCTGGCGGACGAGCGGCCCATCGGCGGGCGGCATGGGCCAGGCTTGCATCTCGGCAGGCCGACACCAGGTCAGCCCGTCCGCCTCCAGCGCGACCGGCGTGCCCGACCAGGATCGGATGACGTAAAGCAGCAGGAGCAGATGGCGGCCGGGCAATGGCTCGGTCGCGAAGCCCGCCGGTTCCAACGCTTCTGGCGCGACCGTGATCGCCAGCTCCTCGTGCAGTTCGCGGACCAGCGCCGCCTCGGGAGTCTCACCGAGCTCCAGCTTGCCGCCCGGAAACTCCCACAGCCCCGCCAGCGCCTTGCCCTCCGGGCGCTGCTGCAACAGGACGCGGCCATCCCCATCGACCAGCGCGGCGGCAACGACGGGAAACAGGACGGGCGTATTGAGGCTGTCGATCATTTCTTAACCTAAGGCGCTTATAGGGCGGGCGTCATGGGAGTGCGTGCGATCACGAAGATGCTGCAACGCCTGCTGTCCGATACGCGCGGCGCGTCGGCGGTGGAATATGGGTTGATCGTGGCGGCCGTGATGCTGGTCATGATCGTCGGCCTGTCCCAATTCGGCCTCAGCCTGGAAAATCTCGGCAACCGTATCGCCACCGAACTGAACCTCGCAAACCATTAAATTTCATTCGAAAATGGCCGCCTTCAAACCTTTTTAACTGTTGCCCCGGTAAAGCGCCGGAAGCTGAACCGGCGCTCCGGCTCAGCCGGGTGATCGATCAAGACAGGACTGAACGGAGACCGGAATGAAGACGTTTCGCAAGATGCTGAAGAACAATAAGGGCGCGACGGCCATCGAATATGGCCTGATCGCGGCCCTGATCGCGGTTGCGGCTATCGGCGCGATGAAGACCGTCGGCACCTCGCTGAGCGGCACCTTCAACAATATCTCGACCAAGGTGGCGAACCCGTCGAACTAAAATCCGACTGGCGGGCGGCGTTCGATCGTCGCCCGTAACGGATTTCAGGATATTGAGGGGGCGGGTCGATCCATTCGGCCCGCCCCTTTTCTTTTGCGGCCGTTACAGCCGTCCCATTGCCAGGAACTTAGCGGCTCGACCGCGCTTCAATTCGTCGCGGCCGAGACCGTTCAGCTCGCCCAACGCCTTTTCGACCGAGTCGCCCAGATTGGCGATCGCGCCCGCATGATCGCGGTGCGCGCCGCCCACCGGCTCTGGCACGATCGTGTCGATTACGCCGAAATGCTTCAGGTCCTGCGCGGTGACGCGCATCGCCTCAGCGGCGTCCGATGCCTTATCGGCGGTGCGCCACAGGATCGAAGCGCAACCTTCTGGGCTGATGACCGAATAGACCGCGTGCTCGAACATCAGCACCCGGTTGCCTGCCGCCAGCGCCACCGCGCCGCCCGAGCCGCCCTCGCCCACGATCGCCGAGACGACCGGCACGCCCGCCGCCAGGCAGGCCTCGGTCGAGCGCGCAATGGCTTCGGCCTGGCCGCGCTCTTCGGCCTGGATACCGGGGAACGCGCCAGAGGTGTCGACCAGCGTCACGATCGGCAGGCCGAACCGGTCGGCCAGTTCGACCAGGCGAATCGCCTTGCGATACCCCTCCGGCTTGCCCATGCCGAAATTGTGCCGCAGGCGGCTGGCGGTATCCTCGCCCTTTTCATGGCCCAGCACCATGACGCGCTGGCCGCGAAACTGCGCGAAGCCGCCCATGATCGCCTGGTCGTCACCGAATGCACGGTCGCCTGCCAGCGGCACGAACTCGTCGAACAGCCCGGCGACATAATGCTTGAAGTGCGGACGCTGCGGATGGCGCGCGACCTGCGTCTTCTGCCACGGGGTCAGCTTGGTGAAGGTATCGCGCAGCAGCTTGTCGGATTTGGCCTGGAGCTTGGCGATCTCCGCGCCGATATCGACCGTCCCTTCGGCGGTCGTGTCGCGCAGCTCGTCGATCCGGCTCTGAAGCTCGGCGATCGGTTTCTCGAAATCGAGGAAGGTCGTTGACATGGCGCTATCGCCTAAGGGCGCTTGTCCCGAAAATCAACGAGCGGGTGTTTCGCATTGACGAGTTCGACGAGTCGGCTCGCCTCGACATGGGTGTAGATTTCGGTCGTGGCGATGTCGGCATGGCCCAGCATCGCCTGCACCGCGCGCAGATCGGCCCCGCCGCCCAGCAGATGGGTGGCAAAGGCATGGCGCAGGACATGCGGGCTGACCCGATCAGGTGGAATGCCCGCCTCCGCCGCCAGCGCCTTGATTAGCTGATAGAGCCGGATACGGGTCAGGTGCTTCTTGCCGCCGGGAAAGAGCCAGGGCTTGTCGGCCGGAACATGCACCCGCCACGCCGCCACAGCCGCACGCGCCTGGTCCGAGATCGGCACCATCCGCTCGACACCGCCCTTGCCCTTCAGGATCAGAAAAGGGCGGTCCGGATGGACGGCATTGCGCGGCAGGGCGACCAGTTCGCTCGCGCGCAAGCCCGAGCCATAGAGCAGTTCGACCAGTGCCGCGAGCCGCAGATCGTTTGCGCTGGGATGCGCGGCGCCCGTGCGCTCGGCGATGGCGGCGAACAGCCGATCGATATCGGCATGGCTGAGTATCTTGGGCAACGCCCGCCGCTGGCCCGGACGGGGCAGCACCGAAGAGGGATCATCGGCGCGCAGCCCCTCCTCATGCAGAAAGGCATAGAAACGCCGCAGCGCCGCCGCCTTGCGCGCCACGGTGGCATTGGCCAGCGACGCCCAGCCATCGGCCAGCCACTGGAGCGCGCCCTCATCGGCCTCGCTCAATCCGTCCATCGCCTCGGCGGCAAGGCGCAGGTCGGAGCGATAGGCCGCCAGCGTATTGCCCGCCGCGCCAGCCTCCGCCGCCATCATCTCCAGAAAGCGGTCGACCAGCGCGGCGTCGTGCATCTTCATGTTCGGGCGATCGCCTCCGCCGCGATCATCCGTGCCTCGCTATCCAACCCGACCGCGCGCAATGCCTCGACGATGCGATACAGCGCCTGGGGCGGCACGCCGCGCCAATCGCCGGTCTGCATCCCGACCGCGCAGAGCAGGACGACCATGCCCGTCTGCTCGTCCGCCACCGCCTGATCGAGCGCTTCGGTCCAGGCATTGCGCTGGCCGACCCGCACGTCGAGCGCCTCGGCGCCCTTCTCGATATCGGTGCGCGACAGCCGCCCGAGCCCGGCCAGTCCGGCAAAGAACATACGCTGTTTCAGGGCGTCGGCGCTGTAGTTGGAGACCCGGTCGTACGCCAGCTGGCCTTGCCGGTCGGGATCGCTCAACTCGATCATCGCCCAGGCGTCGCTGTTCTGCTTCGCGACATCGCGCCAGCGCGCCGCGCTGCGATCCAGCCCCGCCGACAGCATCGAGGCGACCAGCCGGTCGGCCTCGCGCCCGTCGCTCGTCACCGGCAACCGCGCGGCGGCGCGGGCGGTCAGGATCAGTCGGCCATAGGGGGTAGGCGTATCATCGCCCCAGAGCGAGAGCATCGCCGACAGCCGCTGTCCCTCGTCCCCGGCGGCATAGGCGTTGCGCAGATCGTTGCCGATCGCCGACTGCGCCCGGCTCGCCTGATCGTCATCGCTCAGCCCGGAATAGAAATCGACCAGCGCGGCGTTGGAGAGAACGCCCAGCGTCGCCGCCTGATCGACCACGCCTGCCCGCTCGATCGCGGGCACCGATGCCGAGGTCGCCAGCCAGCCGCGCACCTGCGGCCCGACATAGGAAAGATAATCCGGCGGTACCGTCACGCCCGTCGCCGTGGCCAGGCCGAACCGCCAGACCGTGAGGCGGTCTGCCCCGCCCCAATCGACGCTGACCGCCTTGCGTGCGGATCCTGCGCCCATCAGCTTTTCGGCGAGTTTCAGGTCGAAGTCGTCGGCGACCCGCTGACGGCGCATCTGGCGAACCGTCGCGGTGGCGCGTGCGCCATCCCCCGTCAGCGCTGCGCACCAGCCTTGCGCCAGTCGATAACCGCCCAGTCGCGTCACCGCACTGCCGCGATCGGCCAGCGGGCACAGCCCCGCCGGATCGCTGGAGGCGAGCAGCGCGTTCATCGCGACCTGATAGAGTTTGGGCGTGTAGTTGGCCGGATCGACCGACTGGACGACCGCCCGCGCCACCTGCGCCTCGCCCATGCGCAGCAGCAGCCAGGCCCGCTCGGCCGCGAAGTCCGCGCCGTTCACGCCGCGCGGCGTTTCCATATGCGTCGCCAGGGCGCGGCGCAGCAGGATCGAGGTCCAGCGCGACGGCAGGGGCGCGGACAGGCGCCGCATCAGCGTCTCGGCAACGCGGCCATCGGCACCGGCAAAGATGGTCTGGTCCAGCGCCCCTTCGCGCGGCCCCGCCGGACCGACCACCGCCAGCGAACGCCGCGCCGAAGCGGGCAGCTCATATTCCGCCAGCGTCGCCGCATCCATGGTGGGCGTCGGCGAGGGCGTCGGCGTCGGAACCGGGGTCGCCAGCGTGTCCAGCAGCGCGCCCACGGCATCGGCGGGCGTCGGCGCAGGCGTCGGCGTGGGCAGGGCAGTCGCGCCGGGGGTCGAGCCCGTGGCCGGGCGCGGCGTCGACCGGGGGGTCGGCCGGGCGCTGGGCTGTGCGGCGGGCTGGCCGAAGCCGGGGGGCAGCAGCGATTCGGGACGATCCTGCGCCGCCGCGATCGCGGCGGCCCCGACCATCAGCAGGGCGACGGCCCTGGGCAGGTGGCGGAAAACGCCCCCCCGCTTATTGCAGGTTGCCAAGCGAGACCGCCTTTTCGACCTGGGTGGTCGGCCGTTCGGTCGCCCGGCCCGAGAGCAGGAACAGCCCGCCGACGACGATGACGAGGAGGACGATGAGCGAAACGACCATACGGGACATGAAACGCAAAACCTTATAATGGACCCGTGAAAGCCCGGCCGGTGTTGCCGGGCGCGCGCCCGCTGTATAGCGCAGAGCGCAATGTTGCAAAGCCACAACCCTGTAGATGCAAGCTGGAACGGGTCGCCCATCGTGCTCGTCGGTCTGATGGGCGTGGGCAAGTCGACCGTGGGTCGCCGTCTGGCGAATCGGTTACGCGTGCCCTTCGTCGATGCCGACACCGCGATCGAGCAAGCCGCCGGCATGAGCATCCCCGAAATCTTCGAACATTATGGCGAACCCTATTTCCGCGACGGCGAGCGCCGTGTGATCGCCCGGCTGGTCGATGGCCGCCCCAAGGTGATCGCGACCGGCGGCGGCGCGTTCATCAATGACGAGACGCGTGCCCTGATCCTGGAACAGGCCACCGCCATCTGGCTGAACGCCAGTCCCGAGGTGCTGGCCGAGCGGGTCAAGCGGCGCGACACCCGGCCCCTGCTGCGCGGCAAGGACCCGCTCAAGGTGCTGCGTGAGCTGTCGGCGGTGCGCAATCCGATCTACGCGCTCGCGCCCATCCATGTCTCCAGCAAGCGGGGGCCGCACGAGGCCACCGTCAACGCCATCCTGAAAGCCATCGGACGATGAAGACCGTCACCGTGTCGCTCGGCGACCGCAGCTATCCCATCCATATCGAAGCCGGGCTGCTGCCCCGCGCCGCCGAGTATCTTGCGCCCCTGTCGCGCGGGCGTCGCATGGCGATCGTGACCGACGAGAATGTCCGGCCGCATCTGGCGGTACTCCAGGCATCGCTGGAGGCAGCGGGCGTCGCGAGCGAGGCGATCATCCTGCCACCCGGCGAGAAGACCAAGAGCTGGGCGATGCTAAGCCAAGTCTGCGACCGGCTGCTCGAACTCGGTGTCGAGCGGGCGGATCATGTCATTGCGCTGGGCGGCGGTGTGATCGGCGATCTGGTCGGTTTCGCCTGCTCGATCATCAAGCGCGGCTGCCGCTTCGTGCAGATCCCGACGACCTTGCTGTCGCAGGTCGACTCGTCGGTCGGTGGCAAGACCGCGATCAACACGTCGGCGGGCAAGAACCTGATCGGGGCCTTCCACCAGCCTGCCATGGTGCTGATCGATCCGGACGTGCTCGATACCCTTCCCGCGCGCCAAGTGCGTGCCGGTTATGCCGAGGTCGTCAAATATGGCCTGATCGACGACTTCGCCTTTTTCGAATGGTGCGAGGCGAATGCCCCTGCCCTGCTGGCGGGCGACGCCGATGCGCGCGTTTATGCCATCGCTCATTCGGTCGCCGCCAAGGCGCGGATCGTGGCGGCAGACGAGCATGAGACGAACGGCATCCGCGCGCTCCTGAACCTCGGCCATACCTTCGGCCATGCGCTGGAGGCGGAGGCCGGTTTCTCCGACCGACTGCTCCACGGCGAGGGCGTCGCGGCGGGCTGTGCGCTCGCCTTCCGCTATTCGGTGCGGAAGGGTCTTTGCGAGCGGCAGGACGCCGAGCGGGTCGCGGCGCATCTCCGCGCGATCGGCCTGCCCGACGGCCTGGCGGCCGCCGGGATCGATGCGGCTTCCGCGACGTTGGTCGAGCATATGAAGCACGACAAGAAAATGGCCGCAGGCACCCTGCCCTTCCTGCTCGCACGCGGGATCGGGCAGACCTATCTCGACAAGACGGTCGACCTGGCCGACATCGCGGCCTTCCTCGATACCGAGGCGCGCTGATGCCCAACGGCGTCCGTAAGGAAAACCTGCCGAGCAAGACCTGCCCGGCATGCGGACGCCCCTTCACCTGGCGCAAGAAATGGGCGCGGGACTGGGACCAGGTGGTCTATTGCTCGGATGCGTGCCGGAAGAAGCGTTAACGGTTTTCCTTGGCTCAGGCTGAACGGAGGATGGGACATGGCTCCAACCTCCGTTCACGCTGAGCAAAGTCGAAGCGCACGCCCCGCCCTATCCCCGCATCTTCTTCGCCGCCGCCAAGGCCCTCTCACGCCCCTCGCGATGCCCGATGATCTTGGCCGGATAGTTCTTCGGCCGACACCCGGCCTCTTCGGGGTCATGAATGGCGGCGTCGGACACATGCTTCAATTCCGGCACCCATTGTCGGATATAGTCGCCCGCATCGAACTTCTCCGACTGGTTGAGCGGGGCCATGATCCGGCCGAACATGTTCGAGTCGATGCCCGTCCCCGCGACCCATTGCCAGTTGACCGCATTGTTTCCGTAATCGGCGTCGACCAGACAGTCCCAGAACCAGCGCTCGCCCTCGCGCCAGTCGATCAGCAGATGCTTGATGAGGAAGGAGGCGGTGATCATCCGCACGCGATTGTGCATCCATCCTGTCGTCCAGAGCTGGCGCATACCCGCATCCACGATCGGATAGCCGGTGCGACCGGTCCGCCACGCCTTCAGGTCCTTGGTGGCCTCCTTTCCACTCCGCCACGGCATCGCGTCGAACGCATCGCGGCCGTTACGATCCGCATAATCGGGCAGCGCCATGACGACCCCATCGGTAAAGTCCCGCCAGGCCAGTTCCTTGCGGAACGTCTCGGTATCCCCGCGCCGGGCGAGCGAGTGCCACACGGCACGCACCGAAACCTCGCCAAAGTGCAGGTGCGGCGACAGGCGCGAACTACCCTCCTCTGACGGCATATTGCGCGCGGTGTCATAGGCGACCGCCTTTTCGCCGAAGTCCGCCACCCGCTCACGCGCCGTCGCCTCGCCGGGAACCCAGTCCTTGTCGAAGCCGGTCGACCAGTCGGGCTTGGTCGGCAACAGCGACCAGTTGGCCAGTTTTTCGCTATTCGGCCAATGGGCAGGAGCAGCCAGCGTATCGGGACGGTCGAGGGGATGTTCGGGCGGCAAATGGCCCTGCAGTCCCTTCCAGAAGGCCGAATAGATTCGGAACGGCTTGCCGCTGCCCGTCGTGACCAGTTCCGGCCGTGCCAGATGATTGCCATCATGGAGCGTCAGGCAATCGTCCAGCGCCTCCTCGGCCTTGCGCCACCAGGGTTCGTAATGACGGATGGTGTGGACCTCGGTCGCGCCCGTCTCCTCCATCAGGGCGCGCAGGATGTCGACGGCCTTGCCCCGCCGCAGGATCAGGCGACTGCCTAGTTCCTTGAGATCCTTCGCAAGCGACGTCAGGCTGTGATGCAGCCACCAGCGCTGCGCCGCACCCATCCGCCAGTCGCCCGGGGTTTCGTCATCGAGGATATAGACCGGGATGACCGGCCCCGCGTCTGCCGCCGCGAGGAGAGCCGGTTGATCGTGAAGGCGAAGATCCTGGCGGAACCACAGGATCGTAGGGGAAGCTGTCATGCAGCCGCTACGCTTCGGCCTTCGCCGGGTTCCGATGGGACAGTCTTTCCCCCAGAGTCAGGATCGCCGTGACGTGCCGCTCGGCGATCGCCATGACATCGTCGCCATAGCCGCCGCCGACCGTGCTGGCGAGGGGAAGCCCGCGCGCCAATGCCAGATCGGCGATCAGCTTTTCGCGGGCGACCAGTCCGTCCCGCGTGACGGACAGACGCCCCAGCCGATCCTCGACGAACGGATCGACCCCGGCCTGATACAGGATGATGTCGGGCCGGTGCTCGTCGAGGAACGGCGTCAGGGTTGCGGCCAGTTCGGCGAGATAGCCATCGTCATCCACGCCATCGGGCAAACCCACGTCCAGCGTCGAGCGGGCCTTGCGTGCCGGAAAATTCTTCTCGGCATGGATCGAATAGGTTACGATGTCCGGCCGCCCGGCGGTCAGCGCGGCGGTGCCGTCACCCTGATGCACGTCGCAATCGACGATCGCCACCCGGCCCACGACACCCTGTTCGACCAGCCGCACCGCCGCCACCGCCAGATCGTTGAACACGCAATATCCCGCCCCCGTATTGGCCAGCGCGTGATGGCTGCCCCCGGCGGTATTGGCCGCGAAGCCATGGTCCAGCGCCAGCAGCGCGGCGGCCCACGTCCCGCCCGGCACTGCCCGCGCGCGATGGGCGACCTGCTCGGTGATCGGAAAACCGATCCGCCGGGTCTTGTCGGGCGGCACGCGAGCCTCCAGCACCTCGGCGACATAATCGGGGTCGTGTACCGCCTCCAGCCAGACGGGCGGGATCAGGTCCGGCTCGGTCCAGACCACCGCATCGCCTTTGGCCCGCAGCAGATCGCGGATTGCCCCGTTCTTGCCCCAGCGATAGGTGGAACGCGCCGGTGCCTCGGTGACATAGGCGGGGTGATGGACGACATGGATCATCGCCCCTAGGTAGGAAGCCATGACCCGCGATAGGAGGGCCACGGCCCCGCTACCCGAACTACGCCCCGACGTAGCGCGCTTCCTCGGCTATTATAACCGTCTGCCCGGCCCGCCCCAGCAGGAACTGGGTCCCGAGGCCGCCCGCCAGATGATGCGCGCCGCCCGCGACCTGACCGATCCGCCGGTCGGGCCGCTCGGGCTTGACGAGGCGTTCACGGTCGACGGCCTGGCTGGGCCGATCCCCGTGCGGCGCTTCGACCCACGCGAATGGCGCGAGCCGGGTCCGGTGGTGCTGTTCTTCCATGGCGGCGGCTTCGTGATCGGCGACATCGACACCCATGCCCCGCTCGCCGCCGAGATGGCGCGCGCGCTCGACCTGCCCGTCCTATCGGTCGGCTATCGCCTCGCGCCCGAGCATCCCTGGCCCGCCGCGCCCGATGATTGCGAGGCGGCGGCGCGCTGGCTGGCCCGACAGCCGGGCACGACCGGGCTGATCGTGGCGGGCGACAGCGCGGGCGGCACGCTCGCCACCGTCACTGCCATGGCCTTGCGCGATCGGCCCGAAGATGTGCCCGTGATCGCCCAAGGGTTGCTCTATCCGGCCACGGACATGGCGCGCGCGCACCCCTCGCTCCGCGACTTTGCCGAGGGGCATTTCCTGACCCGTGCGATGCTGGACTGGTTCGTCGCCTGCTACGCCGCCGATCTGGGCGATGTCCGCGCGGCCCCGATGCGGGGTGAACTGGTCGATATGCCGCCCGCCGTCATCATGACCGCCCAGTGTGACCCGATCCGCGACCAGGGCCGCGCCTATGCCGCCGCGCTGGCCAAGGCGGGCGTGCCCGTGACCTTTCGTGAGGCACGCGGCACGATCCATGGCTTTGCGACACTGCGCAAGGCGATCCCGTCCGGCATGGGCGACCTCACCGCTTTCCTGCTTGCGTTGAAGGCCGTGATCGTCGAGGCGGAACCCATCCGCCCGATGGGACAATGATGATGACCGACCTTCCCTATCGCCCCTGCGCGGGCGTCATCCTGATGAACCGCGACGGCCGCGTCTTTGTCGGCCAGCGGATCGATTCGACGCTGGAGGCATGGCAGCTTCCGCAAGGCGGCATCGATCCTGGCGAGGAGGCCGATGCCGCGGGACTTCGCGAGTTGTTCGAGGAAACCGGCGTCACCGCCGACAAGGTCGAACTGATCGCGCGCGCGCCCCATGAACTCACCTATGACCTGCCCGAGGACATGATCGGCAAGGTGTGGAAGGGCAAGTGGCGGGGCCAGCGGCAGATCTGGTTCCTCTACCGTTTCCTGGGGGAGGACAGCGACATCCGCATCGACACCGAGCATCCCGAATTCCGCGCCTGGCGCTGGGCCGAGCCGGAGACGCTGCCCGCCATGATCGTACCGTTCAAGAAGGCGCTGTACGAGGAACTGCTGGTCGTCTTCGCGAAGCACTTCACCGCAACCGGTGGGAGTGCGGCGGTTTCGGTCGACGGGACGAGGGGCTAAGGCACCGGACCATGAAGACGCGGCTGTTCCTGATCCCGATGGCGCTCGGCCTGCTCGCCAATGCCGATCCCAAGGACCCGGACCCGGCGCTGATCCCGCCCCAGATCCGTTCGATGCTGGAGGCCGCGATCGCCAGCGGCAACGAGAACGACATCACCACCGTCGTTCGCTACGCCCGCAACGCCGTGCCCGAGGCCGCCGACGCCATCGATGCGATGGCCGATGTCTGGCGCGACGAGAAGACCGCGAGCCGCAGCCGCACCCTACGCGAGGCGACCTTTTTCGACCTGTGGCATGGCCGGGTGGAACTCGGCGGCTTTGCAACGACGGGCAACAGCCAGAATATCGGCCTGACGGGCATCGTCGACCTGACCCGCGAGGGGCTGCAATGGCGGCACAAGGTCCATCTCCAGGGCGATTATCAGGAGAGCGCGAGCATCGTCAGCCGCGAACATTATGTGGCCTCCTACGAGCCCAACTACAAACTCAACGCCAACAATTACGTCTATGGCGCGGCGCAATATGAAAGCGACCGGTTCCTCGGCTATTTCAACCGTTTCTCCGCATCGGGCGGTGCGGGCTACAGCGCGATCCGCAAGCCGCGCATGACATTGGACGTCGAACTCGGCCCCGCCTTCCGGCACACCGAGTTCACCGACGGCCGGATCGAAAGCGCACTCGCCGCGCGCGGCAATCTGAATTTCGTGTGGAAGCTGACCCCGTCCATGACGTTCAATCAGAACGCCTCGGCCTATGTGCAGAAGTTCAACAGCACGGTCAGCACCAACTCGGCGCTGAACGCCAAGCTGTTCGGTCCGCTGTCGGCGGCGCTGTCCTATAACGTGCAATATGAAAGCGAGCCGCCACAGGGCCGCCGGACGACCGATACGATCACGCGCGCCTCGGTGGTGTACAGCTTCTGATTTCGGCGGGGGTTCACCTTTGCCGGGTCCATGGCCTAGGTTGGGGTCATGGAGAGACTGAACACCATCGAGCGAGACGCCATAGCGTCCGCTGCCGCCTATCCCATGCTGCCGCTGGTCGAGGCGTGGGCCGCGATCAACAGCGGGACGCGCAACATCGCCGGGCTGGCAACCATGGCCGACCGGTTGGCCGAGCATTTCGGCACCCTGCCGGGCGAGTTGACCCTGGTCGAACCCGAACCGGTCGAACGGATTGGCGGCGACGGCCGGTCCGCGCCGCTGGCGCATGGCCGCCACCTGCTGCTGTCCGTCCGCCCCGACGCCGCCCGCCGGATGCTGTTCACCGGCCATATGGACACCGTCTATCCGGTCGATCATCCGTTCCAGGCTGTGACGCGGATCGACGAGAACCGGCTCGGTGGGCCGGGGGTGGCCGATATGAAGGGCGGGCTGGCCGTGCTGCTCGCCGCGCTGAAGGCGGTGGAGGCAAGCCCGCTGGCCGAGCGATGGGGCTATGACGTTCTCATCAATTCGGACGAGGAGACCGGATCGTCCTCCTCGGCCGCGCTGATCGCGCAATGTGCGGGGGGCAAGGTCGCCGCGCTGACCTACGAACCCGCCTTGCCCGACGGCACCTTGGCAGGGGCGCGGGGCGGAACCGGCAATTTCACCATCGTCGTGCGCGGACGTAGCGCCCATGCGGGCCGCAATCCCGAGGAGGGACGCAACGCCATCGTCGCGGCGGCGCGGATCACGCTGGAACTGTCGCAGCTTGCCGCCGACGACATCACCGTCAACCCGGCCCGGATCGACGGCGGCGGCCCGAACAATGTCGTGCCCGATCTGGCGATGCTGCACGTCAATTTCCGCCCCCGCGCGCTCACCGCGATCCAGCGCACCGGCTCGGCGATGAAGGCCATCGCCGAACGGATCGCCGCCGAGCACGATGTGCGCGTCAAGGTCCATGGCAGCTTCAATCGCCCGCCCAAACCCATTGATGACGGCGCAGCCGCCTTGTTCGAGACCGTTCGCGCGGCTGGCGCCGATCTGGGCCTGACCATCGGCTGGCGCGACACCGGCGGCGTGTGCGACGGCAACAACATCGCGGCGGCGGGTGTCCCCGTGGTCGACACCATGGGCGTGCGCGGCGGCGCGATCCACTCTTCGGACGAATATATGCTGATCGACAGCCTGGCCGAACGCGCGGGCTTGTCGGCGCTGACCATCCTGCGCATCATCGGTGCCGCATGAGCAGCTTTTGCATCCGCCCCGCCGTCGATAGCGACCTCCGCCACCTCTATGAGATGGCCAAGCTGACCGGCGGCGGCTTCACCAACCTGCCCCCCGATCGCCGCGCCCTGACCGCCAAGCTGGCGCGCAGCCATGACGCCTTTGCGGGCGATGGCGACGGCAAGGTCAAGGACGAGCTGTTCGTCCTGATGCTGGAGGACCGCGCGACCGGCGAGGTCCGGGGCACCTGCCAGATCTTCACCCATGTCGGGCAGAAACACCCCTTTTACAGCTATCGTATCGGTACTCTGACCCAGCACAGCCGGGAACTCGACCGCACCTTCCGCGCCGAGATGCTGTCGCTGACCACCGATCTGGAAGGCGCGAGCGAAGTCGGCGGGCTGTTCCTCCACCCCGGCGAGCGCGCCGGCGGGCTCGGCCTGCTGCTCGCCCGCAGCCGTTACCTCTTCATGCGCGCCAATCGCCCGCGCTTCGCCGACCGGGTTCTCGCCGAGTTGCGCGGCGTGATCGACGAAGCGGGTGGATCGCCCTTCTGGGACGGCCTGGCCGGACGCTTCTTCGGGATGAATTTCCAGGAGGCCGACCAGTTCAATGCGATCCACGGCCATCAGTTCATCGCTGACCTGATGCCGAAGCACCCGATCTACACGGCGATGCTGACCGAGACGGCCCGCGCCGCCATCGGCCTGCCCCATCCCTCGGGCCGTGCGGCCATGCGGATGCTGGAGAACGAGGGGTTCGCCTTCGAGCATTATATCGACATTTTCGACGGCGGCCCGACGATGACCGCGCGGACCGATCAGGTGCGGACCATTCGCGACGCGCGCGAAAGCACGGTCGTCGCGATCGATGCGCATCCGGGGCGCGAGGCGCTGGTCGCCACGGGGCGGCTCACCGACTTCCGCTGCGCACTGGCCGAGATCCGCGACGGGGATGGCGGGATCATCCTGTCCGAAGAGGCCGCCCGCACGCTCGACCTGACGGTCGGCGATACCGTCCTGCATATCGATCGGTGAGTATCATGCTGAGAGAGATCAACTTCGACGGCATCATCGGGCCGAGCCACAATTATGCGGGGCTCAGCCACGGCAACCTCGCCGCGACGCGCAATGCGGGCAAGACCTCGCACCCCAAGGCCGCCGCGCTGCAGGGGATCGCCAAGATGCGCGCGAATCTCGACCTGGGGCTGGTGCAGGGCATATTATTGCCGCATCCCCGACCCGACCATGGCTGGCTCGGGCGGCTGGCGACCGATTATGACGCCGCCTCGCCGGTCCTGAAGGCGCAGAGCCTGTCCGCCTCGGCGATGTGGGCGGCCAATGCCGCGACCGTCTCGCCCGCGCCCGACACCCGCGACGGACGCTGCCACCTGACCGTCGCCAATCTGCTGACCATGCCGCATCGCAGCCACGAATGGCCCGCGACGCTGGCGCAGTTGCGGATGATCTTCGCCGACCCGGCCTTCGTCGTCCATCCACCCGTGCCTGCGCCCTTCGGTGACGAAGGCGCGGCCAACCATATGCGCCTGTGCAGCGGTCACGACCATCCCGGCGTCGAAATCTTCGTCTTCGGCGAGAGCGGCGGCCCCTTCCCCGCCCGCCAGCACCGTCAGGCCTGCGAAGCGGTCGCCCGCGCGCACCGCCTGTCGCCCGACCGGGTACTCTTCGCGCGCCAGTCCGACGCAGCCATCGCGGCGGGGGCCTTCCATAACGATGTCGTCGCCGTTGCCAACGAACGGGTGCTGTTCGCGCACGAACAGGCCTTTGCCGACCGGGAGACGTTCTACGCCGACCTGCGCATCCTGATGCCTGATGTCGAGATCGTCGAAGTGCCCGCCGCGCGCGTCAGCCTGGAGGATGCCATCGCATCCTACCTGTTCAACGCCCAATTGGTGACACCACCGGGCGGCGAGCCGACCTTGATCCTGCCGCAGGAGGCGCGCGACAACGAACCCGTCTGGTCCTGGCTTCGGGACCATGTCGCGGGCAATGGCCCGATCCGGCGGCTGGAGGTCGTGAACGTCCGCGAATCCATGGCCAATGGCGGCGGCCCCGCCTGTCTGCGGCTGCGCGTGGTGGCCGATCCGGCGACCATCGACCCGCGCTTCCTGGTCGATCATGCCGCGCTGGACCGCATCGCCGCCGTGATCGAGGCGCATTGGCCCGACGCCATCGACCCCACCGAAATCGGCGACCCCGCGCTGATCGCCCGGATCGAGGCCGCGCGCCTCGCCCTCCTGACCGAGCTCGACTGTCTCAAATTGGCAAGCGGTTGACCCTTGGCGGCGGGGCGATCCGGTGGTGTAACGGCCCCATGTGGTCCCGCCTGGTCGCCCTGTTCACGATCAAGTCGAAGTTCGAGGCATTTCTGGTCATCTATGGCCTGGGCCTTGGCGCGGTCGAGCGCGGCATGCATTATCTGACCGCTTATCCGGGACTTCCGGGCAAAATCCTGTTCGCCGCCTGCCCCATCGCGGTGTTCATGGCGGGGGCGCGCATCCTGGACTCGCTGGAGCGGGACTATCGCGATTGACAGGATAAGTTGGTCGCGCGGTTCGCTGGCGACATTATCTGACAATCCGATGACTGGCCTTACCCACCTGCAACGCCTCGAAGCCGAGAGCATCCATATCCTTCGTGAAGTGGTCGCCGAGACCGAGCGGCCGGTGATGCTATACTCGGTCGGCAAGGATTCGGCCGTGATGCTGCATCTGGCCAAGAAGGCGTTCTTCCCGGCGCGCCCGCCCTTCCCGCTGCTCCATGTCGACACGACCTGGAAGTTCCAGGCGATGTACGAGTTGCGCAACCGCGCGGCCGAGGCGGCGGGAATGGAGCTGATCGTCCACCGCAATCCGGAGGCCGAGGCGCTGGGCATCAATCCCTTCGACCATGGCAGCCGCCATACGGACATGTGGAAGACCGAGGGGCTGAAACAGGCGCTGACCGCAGGCGGCTATGACGCCGCGTTCGGCGGCGCGCGGCGTGACGAGGAGAAGAGCCGGGCGAAGGAGCGCGTTTTCTCCTTCCGCTCGGCCGCGCATGGCTGGGACCCCAAGGCGCAGCGGCCCGAACTGTGGAACCTCTACAACAGCCGCATCCATAAGGGGGAGAGCATCCGTGTCTTCCCGCTGTCCAACTGGACCGAGTTGGATATCTGGCAATATATCCTGCAGGAGGGCATCGAGATCGTGCCGCTGTATTTCGCCGCCCCCCGGCCGACGGTGGAGCGCGACGGCATGTTGCTGATGGTCGATGACGACCGTTTCCGCCTGAAGCCCGGCGAGGTGCCGGTCGAACGCTCGATCCGTTTCCGTACGCTCGGCTGTTATCCGCTGACCGGCGCGGTCGAGAGCGAGGCGGCGACGCTATCCGAGGTCATCCAGGAAATGCTGCTGACCACCACCTCGGAGCGTCAGGGGCGCGCGATCGATCACGATCAGGCGGCCAGCATGGAGAAGAAGAAGCGCGAGGGGTATTTCTAAGATGACCGCCTATCAACCCGATGCGCTGATCGCCGCCGATATCGACGCCTATCTCGCCAGCCATGCCGCCAAATCGATGCTGCGTTTCATCACCTGCGGCTCGGTCGACGACGGCAAGTCGACGCTGATCGGGCGGCTGCTCTACGACTCGAAGACCATCTTCGAGGATCAGCTGAACCAGCTGGAGGCGGACAGCCGCCGGGTCGGCACGCAAGGTGCGAATATCGACTTCGCACTGCTGGTCGACGGCCTGGCCGCCGAGCGCGAGCAGGGCATCACCATCGACGTGGCTTACCGCTTCTTCGCGACCGAGAAGCGCAAGTTCATCGTCGCCGACACCCCCGGCCACGAGCAATACACCCGCAACATGGTGACGGGAGCCTCGACCGCTGATCTGGCGGTGATCCTGATCGACGCGCGCAAGGGCGTGCTGACCCAGACGCGGCGACACAGCTATCTGGCGCATCTGGTCGGCATCAAGGAGATCGTGCTCGCGGTCAACAAGATGGACCTTGTCGGCCATGACCAGTCGGTGTTCGACGCCATCGTCGCCGACTATGCGGCCTTCGCGAAGACCATCGGGATCGAACGGTTCACTCCCATTCCGCTGTCCGGCCTGACCGGCGCGAACGTGACCACCCCCTCGCCCGACATGCCCTGGTATGACGGCCCCGCGCTGCTGCCGCATCTGGAGACGGTGGCGATCGACGGCGACCGGGCGGTGGCGGCATCGTTCCGGATGCCGGTGCAATGGGTCAACCGGCCCGACCTCGACTTTCGGGGCTTTGCCGGCCTGATCGCCAGCGGCCGGGTGTCGGTCGGCGACCGGGTGCGGATCGCGCCGTCGGGCAAGACCACTAACATCGCGCGGATCGTCACCTATGACGGAGACCGGGAACAGGCGATTGCGGGCGAGGCAGTGACTTTGGTGCTGGCCGAGGAGGTCGACTGCTCGCGCGGCGACGTGATCGCCGCCGCCGAGGACCCGCCCGAGGTCGCCGACCAGTTCGTCGCCACCATCGTCTGGATGGCCGATGCGCCGCTGGTGCCGGGACGCAGCTATTCGTTGAAGCTGGGAACCCAGCTGGTCGGCGCGACCGTCCAGCCGCCCCGCCATGTGGTCGACGTCAACAGCCAGGAGCAGCGTCCCGCCGATACGCTGGCGCTCAATGATATCGGGCTCGCGGAAGTCTATGCCGACCGCCCGATCGTGTTCGAGCCCTATGCGAAGGGCAGTGTGCTCGGCGGCTTCATCCTGATCGACCGCGCGACCAATGCCACGGTCGCGGCGGGCATGATCGACCATGCGCTGCGTCGGGCGCAGAATGTCCATTGGCAGTCGGCGGTGGTGACGCGTGAGGCGCATGCCCGGCAAAAGGGACAGGCCCCCAAGGTGCTGTGGTTCACCGGCCTGTCGGGTTCGGGCAAGTCGACCATCGCCAACATGGTCGAACAGAAGCTGCACAGCATGGGCCGCCACAGCTTTTTGCTGGACGGCGACAATATCCGCCACGGCCTGAACCGCGACTTGGATTTCTCCGAAGCCGGGCGCGTGGAGAATATCCGCCGTGTCGGCGAGGTCGCCAAGCTGATGGCCGATGCGGGCCTGATCGTGCTGACCGCCTTCATCTCGCCGTTCAAGGCCGAGCGGGACATGGTTCGCGCGCTGCTTCCGCAAGGCGAGTTCGTGGAGATCTTCGTCGACACGCCGCTGGATGTCGCCGAGGACCGTGATGTAAAGGGTCTGTACGCCAAGGCGCGGGCTGGCGAGATTGCCGAGTTCACCGGCATCTCCAGCCCCTATGAAGCGCCCGAGCGGGCCGAAATCCGCATCGACACGACGAAGGAGACGGCGGAACAGGCCGCATCGCGGATCGTCGAGCATGTGCTGGGCATCTGGAGTTACGATCTGTGACCGACGCCGAACTGGCTCGCTCGGTCGCCATCGAGGCGGGCGAACTGCTCAAGTCCCTTCGCGCATCGAGCGGGCTGGAGGGCAAGGCGCTGGGCGCGCTGGGCGACCGGGACGCCAACACGCTGATCCTCGATCGGCTGCGCGCTGCCCGGCCCGACGACTTCATCCTGTCGGAAGAGTCGGTCGACGACCGCGCGCGCTGCGCCGCCAGCCGCGTCTGGATCGTCGACCCGCTCGACGGCACGCGCGAATATGCCAGCGGGTCGAGCGAATGGGCGGTGCATATCGGCCTCGCCATCGACGGCCGTCCGGCCCTCGGCGCGGTGTCGGTGCCCGACCGCGATCAGGTCTTTGCGACCGACGACCTGCCTCCCAAGCATCCTCCCTGCCCGGCGGGCCTTCGTGTTGTCGTCAGTCGCAGCCGCGCACCCGATATCGCGGCTTGCGTCGGCGAACGGCTGGGGGCGATCATGATCCCCATGGGTTCGGCGGGCGCCAAGGCGATGGCGGTGGTCGAGGGCCGCGCCGATGTCTATCTGCATGACGGCGGGCAATATGAATGGGACAATTGCGCCCCCGCCGCCGTCGCGCTGGCGGCCGGATTTCACGCGTCGCGCATCGACGGCAGCCCGTTGGTCTATAATTGCCAGAACCCCCTGCTGCCCGATCTGCTGATCTGTCGACATGAAGTGGCGGCGACCGTGCTGGAGGCGATCGCGCGGGGCTGAGGCGGATCGATACAGGTTGCATAAATGTGACCTTGTATCGTCTCATGGGTTGGTTCATGGGTCGACGATGCCGCACCCTCTTTCCGTCGCTCTTGTCGTGCGGACGCTTTCATGACCCTGGTTCCCCTCGCCTTCGGCTTTGCCGCCATGCTCGCCACGCTGGCGGGCGGGCTGCTTGCCCTGCGGCTGCGTCACCGCATCGGACTGGTGCTGGGCGTGACCGCCGGGATCGTGGTCGGCGTGGCATTGTTCGATCTGGTGCCCGAGGCCCTGGAGCTGGCGGGCGACCGCTGGACGATCCGCGCGATGATGGCGTTCAGCGCCTTGGGGCTTGGCGGCTATATGCTGCTCGACCGGGTGCTTGCCCGGATACCGCGCGCGGCGGCCGCGTCATGGCGGGGGGATCTGGGTCCGGCCATGCTCTGCCTGCACAGCCTGATGGACGGGCTGGGCATCGGTATCGCGTTCCAGATCGATACGGCGGCGGGCTGGATGATCGCGCTGGCCGTGCTGACCCATGACGTGGCGGACGGCGTCAATACCGTGAGCCTCAGCCTGGCGGCGCGGTCGGAAGCGGCGGCGCGGCGTTGGCTGGTGCTGAACGGCGGTGCCCCGATGCTGGGTGTCCTGATCGGCCTGGGGCTGTCGATCCCGGCGGGGATGTTGGCCCCGCTCATGGCGCTGTTCGCGGGGATTTTCCTCTATATCGGCGCATGTGAACTCGTGCCGCGCAGCCAGTCGCTCGATCCGCGGCTTCGGACCAGTGTCGCGACCCTGGCCGGTATCGCGCTGATGCTGGGCGTGACGCACTTCGCCCACTGACGCGAGCTTTGGGGCACCGCCGCCGGGAAGGGCGCCGACGGCAGTGCCCTGACCTCAGGCGGGCTGGGCAGCCTCCGCCGCCGCATTCGCACCGCCCTCGGCCATGCCGGTGAGCTTTTCGTCGGTCGCCTTTTCCTCGGCCAGCGTCTCGTCGAGGATCGCCGCACAGTCGCTGCGGCCCAACTGGCGCGCCCAGGATACCAGCGTGCCGTAACGCGCAATCTCATAATGCTCGACGGCCTGTGCAGCGGCGATCAGCGCGGCGTCGAGCACCCGCTTGTCGGCGACCTCGCCCGCAACCTCATTGGCTTCCTTGATGATGCCGTCGATCGCCGGGCAGGTGACCGCCTTGGGCGTTTCGCCATGCATTTCGAACACCTGTTCCAGTCGCCGGATTTGCCCTTCGGTTTCGCGCAGATGCTGCTCGAACCCGGCCTTGAGCTGCGGGTCGGTCGCCTTGTCGATCATCTTGGGCAGCGCCTTGGTAATCTGATGCTCGGCGTAGTAGATGTCCTGAAGCTGATGGACGAACAGGTCGTTCAGCGTCGCGATGTCCTTGGTAAACAGGCCCATGATCCGTCTCCTGATGGGGTGGTTCAGCGTTCGGCCGAGTCGGGCTCGGCGATCTTGCGGTGCGCTTCGGCCAGGACCGACTGGGGCACGACGCCCGAGCCTGCGACCTGCAGCTTGTTCTTCAGGCCGGTGGTGATGTGCCCCTCACCCGCCTGCATCGCATCCCAGCCCTTTTGGGCGACCTCGGCGGGATCGTCCTTCTTGCTCTGGCCGACATTGGTGTCGAGCATGTCGGCGCGGGCGAAGAATTCGGTGTCGGTCGGCCCCGGCATCAGGGTGGTCAGGGTCACGCCCTTTGCATCCTTCAGCTCGTTGCGCAGCGCCTCGGTGAAATTGTCGATGAACGCCTTGGTCGCGTTGTAGATGGCGTTGAACGGGCCGGGGATGAAGCCGACGATCGATCCCGTCACCAACACCTTCCCCTCACCGCGCCGCACCATCGCCGACAGCACATGCTGGAGCAGATAGACCGTGCCGGTGACGTTGGTGTCGACCGAGCGCCGCCAGTCCTTGACCTGCTGGTCGAGGAACGCCCCGCCCTTGCTGTTGCCCGCATTGGCGCACAACACGTCGATGGTCCGGCCCTCGGCGGCGGCAAGCAGCGTATCGACGCCCTCGAGGGTCGACAGGTCTGCTTCGACCGCCTGGACCTGCGCGCCCTTGGCGGACAGCTTGCTGGCGGCGGTGTGGATGGCGGGCTCGTCTGCGACGATCAGCAGGTCATAGCCGTCCCGCGCGGCACAAGCCGCCAGATGATAGCCGATGCCGGTCGAGGCACCCGTCACGATTGCGAATTTCTCTGCCATGGCGTGGCTCCTTATTGACCGGGCTTCAGCACGATCTTGGTCACTTCGTTCTGCTGGTCGTGGAACATGCGATACCCCTCCGGCGCCTGTTCCAGCGGCATCCGGTGCGAGATCAGGAAGGTCGTATCGATCTTCCCCTCCATGATCGCGTCGAGCAGGCCGGGCAGATAATGCTGGACATGGGTCTGTCCGGTCTTGAGGGTCAGCCCCTTCTGCATCACCGCGCCCAGCGGAAACTTGTCGACAAAGCCGCCATAAACGGCGGGCATCGATACGCGGCCGCCCTTGCGGCAGGCGATGATCGCCTGGCGAATAGCATGGATGCGATCGGTGCCGAGGAAGGTCGACGCCTTGATCTGATCGATCGCATTGTCGACGAACAGCCCGTGCGCCTCCAACCCGACCGAGTCGATGACCGCGTCGGGACCGATCCCGCCGGTCATCTGCATCAGCGCGTCATAGGTCGCGGTCTGTTCATAGTTGATCGTCTCCGCGCCGAACTTGCGCGCCAGCTCCAGCCGGTGCGGGAAATGGTCGATCGCGATCACCCGCTCAGCCCCCATCAGGAAGGCGGATTGAACCGCGAACAGCCCGACCGGTCCGCAGCCCCAGACGGCGACCGTATCGCCCGGCTCGATCTCGGCATTTTCCGCCGCCATCCAACCGGTGGGCAGGATATCGGAGAGGAACAGCACCTTCTCGTCCTCCACCCCGTCCGGGATGACGATCGGCCCGGTGTCGCTGAACGGCACACGGACATATTCCGCCTGTCCGCCCGCATAGCCGCCGGTCATATGGCTGTAGCCGAACAGCGCGGCCATCGGATGGCCGTACAGCTCGCGCGCGATATCCTGATTGTCGGCCGGGTTGCCGTTCTCGCAGCCGGAATATTGATGCTTGCCGCAATGATAGCAGGAGCCGCAGGCGATGGTGAACGGCACCACGACCTTCTGCCCCTTTTTCAGCGTCGAGCCCGATCCCGTCTCAACCACCTCGCCCATGAATTCATGGCCCAGAATGTCACCCGACTGCATCGTCGGGATATAGCCGTCATAGAGGTGGAGGTCGGAACCGCAGATGGCGGTCGCCGTCACCTTGATGATCGCGTCGCGCGGATTGACGATTTCCGGGTCGTCGACATTGTCGATGCGGACGTCATGCTTGCCATGCCAGGTCAGCGCCTTCATGCGGCCTGCTCCTCACGCTGTTTGGGGTTCATCGCATTGGTGGCGACCTCGCCGGTTTCCATCAGCTGCTTGAAGCGGGCGAGGTCGCGGCGAACCTGGATATTGGGTTCGCGCTGGAACAGCTTGGCGACCAGCTTGCCGATCACACCAGCAGGCGGATCGTAGAGGATAGTCGCGGTGACGACCGTGCCCCGCGCGCCCGCGTCGCGAAAGGTCACGCGGCCCGAATTGGCGACATCCGCCCCTTCCGCCGAGGCCCAGGCGATCAGTTCGCCCTCACGCTCCTCGGTGACGATCGCATCCCATTCGACATGGGTGCCGCCCGGCGCCTTGACGGTCCAGTGCGAACGCTTGTCGTCAAGCACGTCGATGGCCTCGACATTCTCCATCACGCTGGCGAGATTGGAAAAGTCGCGCCACCAGGCATAGAGTTCGGCGGATGGGCGATTGATCGTCACCGCCCATCCGGCGAAGCTGTCTCCACGATCCTCGACCGCCTCGGCGGTGGCGATCCTGACGGCGGCGTCCTGGTCCTTGGATGTCGAGACGGGCGCGTCGTCATAGGGTCTGTCGGCGATGTCCGGCATAAGCCTTTCTCCTCATTCCTTGCCCGGACAGCGTTGGATGAGGCGCGATGTTCCTTATTTTATCACGTTTTTACAATATCTTGATGCATATCAACTGATCCGTTCGATCAACCCGCCGTCACCCGGATCGGGGCACGACCGACCTTGCGCGCCAGGGCCTTGGGGTCGGGAATGGTCATCGATCGCGACGACCAGATCAGGTCACCCGCCCGCCGTGCGGCCTGGAGCATGCGGTTCACATGCACGGCCGTCAGGCCGAGCGCATCGGCCAGCGTCTCCTGCGTGATCGGCAGGTCGAAGCTGCGCCCATGGGTCATTTCGCTGAGTTCCAGACGCTCATGGAGTTCAAGCATCAGGTCGCCGATCCGCTCCATGGCGTTCATCCGCCCCAGCCGCGCGATCTGGGCCAGCAGATAGGCCTCGTCCATCGCATGGGCGATCGCATAGGTTTCGTCGAGCGCGGGCAGCGTGCCCGGCTCGGGCGGAGCGCAGGTCGTGACCTCGGTCAGGGTGATGATGCTGGTCGGCGCCACCGGGCGTCGGTGATGATAGAGCCCGACCACGTCACCGGGCAGCAGGAAGTTGAGGAACTGCCGCCGCCCGTCGAGCAGGATACGCACGCGCGCCGCCCATCCCGACAGGATCAGATGCGGGCTGGCGATATCGCGCCCCTCGACCATCAGGTCGCGTCGGGGCCGGAACTGCTGGGGCCGGGCAATCGCCTCGCCAAGCGCCTGCACCGACGCCTGGTCCAGGGGCGCGAGGCGCGACAAGCGATGAAGCGCCGGCGCGATCGGCCGGACGCTGCGCGTAAGCGGGATACTCATGGTTTGCCCTTCGCCGTCATCAGGGAGAACGGCCGATCGGCGGGGCATTCCAGGAGAAACACGGCACGCAGCGGCGATCGAGACAAATTCATCGCAACTCTCCTCATCCTGCCACCGGCCTCCATTGGTCGTGCGGCGAGAGCGATGACGCGACGGACGCCACCGGGTCATGTACAAAGGGGTTGGACAGCGCCCAACCGGAGACAAATCGCCGGATCGATCCGCCATCACGGTCATGACGAACCAAGCGGTGCTGTCGTAACGCTTCCGTGTCCAAGGTGTACGAACAACCGTCCACAGTGCTCCATAATGCACATCAATATCCGGCGTTTTTCGTGCGTTAAGTCGAAAAACGGGGCAGAGCGTGGGAAATAGGCGGTGCGATACCGCCGCTTTCGACGGCCATTCAGACACGTTTTAAGACAACGCGAATTCGCACTCACGCAGTCCCGGCACGGATCATCCGTCATTTTCTTTTGATCCCGAAACCCTATGGTGCGCGCCTTTCTGTCCAAGAGGCTTTGCCATGCGTTTCGCCACCCTCTCCCGCCAACCCGACGATCCCCTGCTGCGGATCATCGGCCAGCACGCCGCCGACCCGCGTCCGAACAAGATCGACCTGGGCGTCGGCGTGTTTCGCGACGAGGAGGGCCGCACGCCCGTCATGACGGCCGTAAAGGCGGCCGAAGCCCGTCTGCTGAACGAACAGTCGAGCAAATCCTATCTCGGGCCGGAAGGCGATATCGGCTTCGTCCGCGCGCTGGCGACGCTGGTGCTGGGTGATGCGGTTGCGACCGAGCGCGTCGTCGGGCTTCAGACGCCGGGCGGCACCGGGGCGCTGCGGCTCGCCGCCGAACTGCTGGCACGCTCCGGCGTCGGACGAATCTGGATCGGTAGCCCGAGCTGGGCCAACCATGCGCCGCTCTTCCGCCAGGCGGGTGTCGAACCGGCCATGATTCCCTGCTTCGACCTGAACACGCAGAGCTTCGACCTTGACGGCTTCCTGACCGGGCTGGGCGAAGCGGGTGCAGGCGATGCCGTCTTGCTGCATGGCTGCTGCCACAATCCCATCGGGATCGATCCCGACGGAGCGGGCTGGAGCGCCATCGCTTCGCTCGTCGCCGAGCGCGGGCTGTTGCCGGTCGTCGATCTCGCCTATCAGGGGCTGGGCGACGGCTTTGATGTCGATGCCCATGGTGCGCGGACCATATTGGCGGCGGTGCCCGAGGCGCTGCTCGCCTATTCCTGCGACAAGAATTTCGGGCTGTACCGCGAACGGACGGGCGCTCTGTTCGCCATCGCGCCCGACCGGGACAGCGGTGCGACGGTGTTCTCCAACCTGCTCGCGCTGGCGCGGGCCAATTGGTCGATGCCGCCGGATCACGGCGCGGCCATCGTCCGTATCATCCTGGAAGACGAAGGGCTGAGCGCAGAGTGGCGCGACGAGCTTGAGACGATGCGCCAGCGGCTCGAAAGCCTGCGTGCGGCGCTGGCCGCCGGAGGGCGGATCGGGACGATCGATCTGGCAGCCGTGGCGCATGGCAAGGGCATGTTCGCCACCCTGCCCCTCTCGCCCAGCCAGGTGGAATGGCTGCGCGATCGTCATGCCATCTATATGGCCGGGTCGGGCCGGATCAACATCGCCGGGTTCAACATGGCGGCGGTCGCGACCTTCCATGAGGCGCTGCGGGATATGGTGGCGAACGGAGTCGCGTAATCTGGGGCTATCCCGCCGTTCGCTCGGGGCGGCGGGGGTTCCTTGGCCTTCGACTTCGCTCAGGCCGAACGGGGTGTAGTATTCATCCCTACCTGAGCGAAGTCGAAGGCAACGTCACCCGGCCAACAAAAAGGGGCGCATCCGAACCAACGGACGCGCCCCTTTTCGTATGTGAAGCGGGCCGAAAACCCCGGCCCGGCCCGCCTTATTTGCCCGAATGGACGATCCGGTTGACGAGGTTCTCGATCCGCTCCTGACGGCCCGAACGGGGCTTCGGATCGATCGCCTGTTGCTCCGCGAGGTCCGCGATGCCGGCGAGGTCGAGACCACCGACCTTCTGGCCGAAATCACCGTCCCAACCGGCATAACGTTCGGACTTGATCGCATCGAGACGGCCGTCCTCGATCAGCGCGGCGGCGTTGAGCAGGCCCTTGGCCACCACGTCGATCCCGCCGACATGGCCGTGGAACAGATCGACCGCGTCCATCGACTGGCGACGCACCTTGGCGTCGAAGTTGAAGCCGCCGGTGGTAAAGCCGCCCGCCCGGATGATCTCCAGCACGGCGAGCGTCAGTTCCTCGACCGAGTTGGGGAACTGGTCCGTATCCCAGCCATTCTGGTGGTCGCCGCGATTGGCGTCGATCGACCCGAAGATGCCCAGGGCCCCAGCGGTCGCGATCTCATGCTCGAAGGTGTGGCCGGCCAGCGTGGCGTGGTTTGCCTCGATATTGACCTTCACTTCGTTCTCGAGGCCATAGGCCTTGAGGAAGCCGTACACGGTCGCCGTATCGAAGTCATACTGGTGCTTGGTCGGCTCGTGCGGCTTCGGCTCGATCAGGATGGTGCCGTTGAAGCCGATTTTGTGCTTGTGCTCGACGACGAGGCTCAGGAAGCGGCCCAGATTGTCGAGTTCGCGCTTCATGTTGGTGTTGAGCAGCGTCTCATAGCCCTCGCGACCGCCCCACAGCACATAGTTCGCGCCGCCCAGGCGATGCGTCGCTTCCAGCGCGTCGCGGACCTGCATCGCGCCGAACGCATAGACTTCGGGGTCCGGGTTCGTCGCGCCACCGGCGGCGAAGCGCGGATGGCTGAACAGGTTGGCGGTACCCCAGAGCAGCTTACGGCCCGACGAGGCCTGGAGCTTTTCAAGGTGATCGACCGCTTCGGCGAAGTAACGGCGATGCTCGGCGACGCCCTGCGCATCGGCCATCACGTCGACGTCGTGGAAGCAGTAATAGGGCACGTCCAGCTTCGAGAAGAAGTCGAACGCCACTTCCCGCTTCTGCGCGGCGGCGGCGCTGTCGTTGGCGCCCGCATGCCAGGGGCGGTTGAAGGTGCCGCCGCCGAACACGTCCGACCCCGGCCAGCAGAAGGTGTGCCAGAAGCAGGCGGCGAAGCGGAGATGCTCCTCCATCGTCTTGCCCAGCACGACGCGGTTCTTGTCATAGAAACGGTAGGCGAGCTCGTTCTCGCTGTCCGGGCCTTCATAGCGGATCGTCGGGATGTCGGCGAAAAAGTCGGTAGCCATGTTACGAATTCCTCGGAGTGATGCGGGAATAGCTGTCGCGGAAGCGCGCGATCTTGGGGGCGAAACGCTCGGCGAGCGCGGCGTCGGGGGCGATGGTGTGGCTGACGGGCGGCGGCGCGCAGACCTCTTCGGGCGATCCGCCATCGACCGCCAGTTGGGCGAGGCGTGCCGCCCCCAGCGCCGGACCGACCTCGCCGCCCTTCAGATAGACGAGTTCAACGTTCAGCGCGGCGGCCAGCGTCTGGCCCCAATAGGACGAACGTGCCCCGCCACCGATAACCGACAGCTGCGACAGCTCGGTTCCGGCATCGCGCAGCACCGACAGGCCGTCGGCGAGCGCAAAGGCGACGCCCTCAAGTACCGCCTGCGCCAGAAGCTCAGGCGTGGTGTCGTGGTCCAGGCCCAGGAACGCCCCGCGTACCTCGGCATCGTTATGCGGGGTCCGCTCGCCCGACAGATAGGGCAGGAAGATTTCCGGGCCGCTCGCCGGACCGACGCTTTCGGCGCGAGCGAACAGCTCGGCCGCACCGGGAGTGCCGGTCAGGCGCGCGACCCAGTCGATGCAGGCCGCCGCCGACAGATGCACCGACATCTGGTGCCACATATTCGGCAGACAGTGGCAGAAGGCGTGGACCGCACCCGCAGGATTGGGACGGAATTCCTTGGTCGCGGCAAAGATGACGCCCGACGTGCCCAGCGACAGCAGCGCATCGCCATCCTTGACCACGCCCACGCCCGCGGCCCCAGCGGCATTGTCGCCACCACCGCCCGCGACAGGCACCTGGTCGATGCCCCAGGCTTCCGCCACATCGGCGCGGAGCTTGCCGGTCTGCGCCGTGCCCTCGACCGCCTGCGGCATCTGCTCGCGGGTCAGGCCGGTGGCAGCGAGGATATCGTCGCTCCATTCGCGGCGTTCGACGTCCAGCCAAAGCGTACCCGCCGCATCCGACACGTCCGACGCCTTCTCACCGGTCATGCGCAGCCGGACATAATCCTTGGGCAGCAGCACGGTGCGGATCTTCTCAAAGGTTTCCGGCTCGTGATGCTGGACCCAGAGCAGCTTGGGCGCGGTGAAGCCCGGCATCGCCAGGTTGCCCGCGATCCGGTGGAGATCGGGGGCCTTGGCCTCCAGCTCCGCGCATTCGGCCTCGCTGCGGCCGTCATTCCACAAGATGCCCGGACGAAGAACCTGGTCGTCCGCACCCAGCAGCGTGGCGCCATGCATCTGCCCGGCCAGCCCGATGCCGCGGACCGCCCGGCGGACCGCCGGATCGATCGCGCGGACGGCCGAGGTCGTCGCCTGCCACCACGCCTCCGGGTCCTGTTCGGACCAGAGCGGGTGCGGACGCTGCACGGTCAGCGCCGCCGTCCCCTGCCCCACGACCGCGCCATGTTCGTCCAGCACGACGGCCTTCACGCCCGACGTGCCGATATCGATGCCAAGGAACATCCCGCGTCCTTACTTCACGAACGGGTCGATGGTCGGGATCGTCCCGTCCGGGTTGAACTTCAACTCGGTCATCTTGACGTTACGCAGGTGGTTCTTATCCGACAATTGCGTATCGGCGTAGAAAAGCCACCACTTGCCCTTCCACTCGACAATCGAGTGATGGGTGGTCCAGCCCTGCACCGGCTTCAGGATGTGGCCCTTATAGGTGAACGGACCATAGGGGCTGGTGCCGATCGCATAGTTCAGGAAATGCGTGTCACCGGTCGAATAGGTGTAATAATATTTGCCGTCGCGCTTGAAGACCCAGGACGCCTCGAAGAAGCGCTTGTCATGGTCGCCGCCGAGCACTGGCTTGCCCTTTTCGTCGAGGATCACGACGTCGCGCGGGGTTTCGGCGAAGGTCTTCATGTCCGGGTTCATCTTGGCGATCCTGCCCGAGATGGCGGGCTGGTCGTCCTGCTTCAGATCGGTGTCGCTGCCGTTCGGATCATATTTGCCGTTCTTCCAGCGCTGCAACTGGCCACCCCAGATGCCGCCGAAATACATGTACGCGGTGCCGTCCGCATCCTGGAACACGGCCGGGTCCATCGAGAAGCTGCCGGGGATCGCCTCCGGCTCCGCCTTGAACGGCCCCATCGGGTTCTTCGAGGTCGCGACGCCGATGCGGAACGCGCCCAGGCCGTTCTTGTCCTTCGACTTATCGCGCGCCGGGAAATAGAGATAATAGGTACCGTCCTTATAGGCGGCGTCGGGTGCCCACATCTGTTGCGACGCCCAGGGCACGTCCTTTACATCAAGCGCGACGGGACCGACCGTGACCTTGCCGCCCGGCTCGTCCATGCGCAGGACGCGATAGTCGCGCATCGCATATTGGTTGCCCAGATCGTCGTTCGGCGTATCGGTCGGCACGTCATGGCTGGGGTAGACATAGAGCTTGCCGTCGCTCCAGACATGGGCCGACGGATCAGCGGTGAAGATGTCGCGCACCAGCGGCTGCGACAGATAATGGCGACCATCGGGGGACGTCGGATTGGCATCGTTCGACGCCGTCGCCGTCGTGTTTTCGCTGACCGCATTGTCGGCCTTTTGCGCCGTCCCGCAGGCCGCCGTGCCGAGCCCAAGCACCAGGCTGGCCATCATCAAGCGCTTCATCGCTTTTCCTCTCCAAGCGCTCCATCTTTGGAGCTTTGCAGGCACGATAGCGCTATCAGGACGGAGGATGCAAGGCCGGTTCGGCGTTTTGCGTTGGGACGGGGCTTTGCTTGACAACAGCCGTGTCGGCATTGTTGGTAACGATATTCGGCCCCGCTCCTTCCATCTTGGGCCGCCCATTCCAAAGACCGACGGCCTCAGGTCGGCATGTTTACAGGATAGAGGATGACCCGCATGGCCCTTCGCTTCTTGCCGTCACGCTGGCTGCTTGCCGCAAGCGTCGCATTGGCCCCGATCACAGTCGCACCTGCCCAGATGGCGACCCAGCAACCGACCGTCGTGCCTGGCGCCAAGCCGGTCACGGTCGAGCGGATCAAGGTTCATTCCGCCGCGATCGAGGGCAATCTGGAGGGCAACAGCGCCGACCGCGACGTCATCGTCGTCCTGCCGCCCGACTATGCCAAGAACCGCACGCGTCGCTATCCGGTGGTCTATGCGCTGCACGGCTATTCGATCGGCGCGGACCAGTGGACGAAGGAAATCCACGTCCCTGCCTCGGTCGAGGGGGCCTTCGCACGCGGCGTCCCGCCGATGATCCTCGTCTTTCCCGACAGCAAGACGATGCACAACGGCTCGATGTATTCCTCGTCGCAGACGGTCGGTGATTTCGAGCGATTCATCAGCCATGATCTGATCGCCGCGATCGACGCGCGCTATCGCACCATCCCGCGTCGCGAGGCGCGTGGCCTCGCCGGTCATTCCATGGGTGGGTATGGCACTGCGCGCATCGGGATGAAGCATGCCGATATGTACGGCGCGATCTACATGATGAGCCCTTGCTGCCTGTCGCCGCGCGCGATGGCTCGGCCCGAGGGGACGGACGAAAAGCTGCTGACCGGCCTCACCTCGCCCGGCGAGTCCGCCAAGTTGAACTGGGGCCAGCGCGCGATGCTCGCCGCCTCGGCCGCCTGGTCGCCCAATCCGAAGAACCCGCCGCTCTATCTCGATCTGCCGATCAAGGACGGCAAGGTACGGGACGACATCGTCGCCAAATGGCTGGCCAACACGCCGCTCGCCTTCGTCGACCAATATGTCACGCCCTTGCGCAGCTACCGCGCGATCGGGCTGGATGTCGGGTCGCAGGACGGGCTGAAAGCCGATGCACAGGCGCTGCATGAAACGCTCGATCGTTATGGCATCGCGCACACGTTCGAGATTTACGACGGCGACCATGTGAACCGGATCGGGGTGCGGTTTCAGGAACAGGTGTTGCCGTTCTTCGGGCGGGCGCTGGCGACGAAGTAACCAAATCCTCCCCGACCAGGGGAGGATCAATCCGCGATGGGCGTCATCGTATCGATCCGGAACGGAGCGCTACGCACCGGCACGCCGGTTTCCGGCTGCCCGGATCCGACCGAGGCGCGGTAGTCGCCCTTCATCACCAACCGCTGACCATCGGCATCCACCACACTCAGGTCGCGCGGGCTGAGCGTGAAGGTCAGGCTCTTTCGCTCGCCGGGGGCCAGATGCACCCGCCGGAACCCGCGTAGCGCGACGCGCGGCGCGCCCTCCACCTTAGGGAAGTTGAGGTAGAGCTGCGCCACCTCGTCACCTTCGCGACGGCCGGTATTGCGCACCTCGGTCGTGACGGTCATGGTGCCGTTCGCGCCGGACGTCACTGACAAGGGCGCATAGGCGAAGCTGGTATAGCTGAGTCCATAGCCGAACGGGTAGACGGGCGAGCCGGTGAAGTAGCGATAGGTCCGTCCCTTCATCGCATAATCGCCGAACGGCGGCAGGTCCTCGATCGCGCGATAGAAGGTCAGCGGCAGGCGCCCCGCCGGGTTGGTCTGGCCCGACAGGACATGACCGACCGCCAGTCCGCCCGCCTGGCCCGGATACCAGGCCTCGATGATGGCGTCGGCATTCGCCTTGGCCCAGGCGAGGTTCACCGGGCTGCCGTTCATTAGCACGACGATCAGCGGGCGGCCGGTCGCCTTGGCCTGTTCGAGCAGCGCCTGCTGGTCGGCGGGCAGGTCGAGCGTCGTCTTGTCGCCCCCCTTGAAGCCGGGGACGGAGATCGGCGCTTCTTCCGCTTCCAGATCGGAGGTCAGGCCGACGACCGCGACCAGCGCGTCGCTGGCCTTGGCCGCCGCGCGCAGTTCGGCCGCCGGATCGTCGGACACGCGCTTCCAGACGAGGTTGATTCCGGTCAGGATACGTGCCTCGGTCGTGACGGTGATCGGATAGCGTCGCCCCTTTTCCAGCGTGACGGTCTTCATCGTCGGAAGGCTGTTCCACGAGGCCTTGGTCAGATCGACGAAGGGCCGTCCGTCGAAGGTCATCGCGCCGTTGAAGCCCGCTATCCCCAGTCGGTAACGCCCGGTCTCCGGGGGCACGAGAAAGCCGGTCCATACCGCACGGTGCACGTCACGCAAGGACGACAGGTCCAGGCTGCGCGAGGCGGCATTGGCCTCGACACGGGTGACGACGGGCCGATCCTCGAACCTGGCCGTTTTCAACCAGTCGTTCAGTGCGCCGGGGGCAAAGCGGTCGGGAATGCGGCCCACGACGTTGTAATAGCGCGCGGTCAGGCCCGGCTCGCCCATCTCGGCCTGGAGCGCGGTCGTCGGGATCGGATCACCATCGGTATAGGTCTCGGCGAAGGGCACATAGCGCACCTGCGCGCCCGGCATGGCCTGCCGCAGCCCCTCCACGACCGACACCTGCGGCCCCGACAGCGAGGAGGAATAGTTGCCGCGCAACACCCGCGTCGCATCGCCCAGCGGCCCGATCACGGCGATCCGGGCATGGGGCTTCAGCGGCAAGATGCCCTTGTTCTTGAGCAGGACCAGGCTCTTTTCCGCGACCTCCAGCGCCAGCGCGCGGTGGGCGGGCGTGTCGATGTCGCGCGGCGAACTGGTCTGGGTCGACAGCGGGCGCAGGCCCGGCAGGTCGCCGGTCCGATAACGCGCGGCGAACAACCGGGTCAGCGAACGGTCGATATCCGCGACCGAGATCAGCCCGCGCGACAGCGCCTCGCGATACGGATTGGTCAGCCCGTCCGTATCGGTCAGCGTGGCGTTGTTGCACTCGTTATCGACGCCCGCCCGCATTGCCGCCGCCACCGCGCTCGCCGCATCGGGGGCGTAGTGATGGTTGGCGGCGATGTCCTTCACCGCATCGCAGTCGGACACGACATAGCCGCGAAAGCCCCAGCGTCCGCGCAGATGATCCTTCAGCAACTGGTCGCTGGCGCAGGCGGGCTGGCCGTCGATCCGGTTATAGGCGCACATGATCGATCCGGCCCCGCCCTCGACGATCGCGGCGCGAAAAGCGGGCAGATAGGTATCGACCAGATCGTGCTGCGAGACATAGACATTGGCTTCGTGCCGGGTCGATTCCGGGCCACTGTGCACCGCATAATGTTTGGGCGTGGCGATGACATCGATCCGGTTCGGATCGTCACCCTGCATCCCGCGCACGAAGGCGACGCCCATCCTGGCGGTCAGGAAAGGATCCTCGCCATAGGTCTCCTGCCCCCGCCCCCAACGCGGGTCGCGGAAGATGTTGATATTGGGCGACCAGGTGTCGAGCCCCGTGCCGATCCGACCCATCCGCCCGGTCGTCCGTGCCAGCGCGTGGAGCCCACGCACCTCGGCGCTGACCGCCTGCGCCGCGCGTCCGACCAGCGCATCGTCGAAAGTCGCCGCCAGCCCGACCGGCTCGGGGAAGTTGGTCGTCGGCACCGGGCCCAGCGCGCCGTGGAGCGACTCCGTCCACCAGTTATAGGCGGGCACGTCCAGCCGCGCGATGGCGGGCGCGGTGTTGAGCAACTGGCCCAGCTTCTCGTCGGTCGTCATCCGGCCGACCAGCCGAGCCGCCAGCGCCTCGGCCTGTTCGGGACCGGGGGCCGCCTGCCGCTGCTGCGCCACCACCATGCCGGAGGTCGACAGCGCCAAAGCCGAAAGGGTCGCCCCACGCCATGCCTTCATGCCAAATCACTCCCCTGAAAGCCTATTTTTGGTAACGGTATCACGAAAGCCGACTTCGTCCAGCATTCGATTTTCATGGGTCTTTTCAACGCTCCGACGGTGGACAGCATTGGTTTAGTCGGACAAGATCGCGCAAAGACCATCACGGGGAGGATCATCATGCGGCCCATCATCGCCAGGGTTTTCGCGAGCGCTATCGCCATGGCCTGGATGGCCTCCGGACCCGCCCTGGCGGCGGACAAGGCCGATCCCTTGGCCCCGACCGGGCGGTGGAGCGCCAATCAGGATGGTCAGGCCGCGCTACCGCCGATGGGCTGGAACAGCTGGAACGCGTTCAACAGCGATGTCGACGAGGAAAAGGTCATGGCCTCGGCCCAGCTGATCGTCGACAACGGCCTGCGCGAGGCGGGCTATCGCTACATCAATATCGATGACGGCTGGTGGCTGCGCCGCCGCCAACCCGATGGCCGGATGGTCATCCGTGCCGACAAATTTCCCTCTTCCGCCGCCGGCCCCAACCAGCAGACCAGCTTCCGCCCGCTGACCGACCGGCTTCATGCCATGGGGTTCAAGGCGGGGATCTATTCGGACATCGGCCGCAACAGTTGCGGCCAGGTCTACACCCCCAATTTCGCCAATCAGCCCGAAGGCACGGTCGCCGAGCGCGAGGTCGGGCTGTATGGCCATATCGACCAGGACATCGCGCTCTATTTCCGCGAATGGGGCTTCGACTATATCAAGGTCGATGGCTGCGGCATTCGCGGGTTGGGCAAGGACAGCGACCATGTCCGCAAGGGCGATTATCGCGAGCTGGCTCCGCTGATCGACATGAACTCGCTGGCGCGCACGAACATCCCTGCGGTGCGCGCGCTCTACGATCAGGTGGCGGCCGCCCTGAAGCGAGAGAATCCGGACGGGGACTATCTCTTCTCGCTTTGCCTATGGGGTTCGTCGGACGTGCGAAGCTGGGGCAAGCAGATCGGCAATGTCTCGCGAACCAGCGACGACATCACCGCCCACTGGTCCCGGATGCTGACCAACCTCGATACCAGCGCCAGCCGTGCGCTCTATGCCCATCCGCATACGTGGAACGACCCCGACATGCTGTTCGTCGGCTCGGGCGAATTCGACGCCAACCACATGACCGAGGCGCGGTCGCACTTCGCGATGTGGGCGATGATGAACGCGCCGCTGCTGATCGGCTTCGACCTGCGCAAGGCCAATGCCGAGCAACTGGCCCTGCTCGGCAACCGGGCGATCATCGCGCTCAATCAGGACGCGGGCGCGAACCAGGCGGTCCCCGCCTATCTATCCGACGATGTGCAGATTTTCGTGAAGAGCCTGGCCAATGGCGACAAGGCGGTGGCGATCCTGAACCGCACCGCGGCGCCGGTGCAGCCGGTCCTGACCGCCGATCACCTGAAGCTGCGCGGGACTGTCGCCATGACCGACCTGTGGACCGGCGCGAAGAGCAGCTTCTCCGGCGAGACCAAGCTGACGCTCGCCCCGCACCAGACGCTGATCTATCGCGTTACCGGCGCGCATCGTCTGGCGGAAGGTCATTACCTGTCCGAAGCCCCCAGCGACGTGAACCCCGCCGAGGACGGTGTCGCCACGCCGGAAGGCGATCCGACCATCCATCACGAACTCAGCCCCTGGGGCGGCAGCAAGGGGCCGGGCGACTTTCCGCAATATGCCGGCTGGGGCGGAGCGCAGGCCGATCGCACGCCGTTCGGGCGGCTGCTACGGCTGAGCGGCAAGGTGTATGACACCGGCATCGGTGTGCTAGCCAATTCGCGACTGGAGGTGCGCAATCGCGGCCGGGCGAGCTTTAACGCCACGGTCGGCATCGACGACTCCGCCACCGCGCGCGGGCGGCGGGTGGTGTTCGAAGTCTATGGCGACGGCAAGCTGCTGACCCGCTCGCGGGCGGTGGCGCTGAACGAGGCGCCCGTCGCGGTCGAGGCGGATGTGCGCGGCCGCAAGCTGATCGAACTGGTCGCGCGCGCCGATAGCGCTCCCGACGCAGCACTGCCGGTCGCCTGGGCCGATGCGCGCCTGACCGGTTGACGACATTCGCCCCGACTTTCATGGCCTTGCCGTTTGACGCGGGCCATGCAAAAGTCCGGGGAAAAGACAAGGGAGAGGGTGATGAAACCCAGTTGGCAAGGGCCAATGCTGACGCGTCGTCAGCAGCTGGCCGGAATTGCAGGCGGCCTGATTATGGGAGCGCTACCTGGCTCACTATGGGCACAGGCCGCGCCGTCGCTGCGTGATCTGGCAGCGCAGAAGGGCATCCTGTTCGGCACCGCGATCAATGCGGGCCGGGGTTCGCCGATCAACGATCCGGGTTACGGCGCGATCGTCGCGCGCGAATGCGGCGTGCTGGTCCCGGAAAACGAGATGAAGGTCTATGTGCTGGGCAATGACCCTGCGCATCTGAACTTCGCCCCCGCCGACCGGATCGCCGGGTTCGCCCGCGACAACCGCATGAAGCTGCGCGGGCATACGCTGCTGTGGAATTACGAGAAATATATTTCGCCCGCGCTGGCCGAGACGGTGACGAAGACCGGCGCGGAGACATGGCTGCGCACCTATATCGCGGCGGTGGCGGGGCATTTCGGCGACCAGATTTACAGCTGGGACGTGGTCAACGAGACGATCGATCCCAAGACCGGCGAAGTCCGGGGCACGGTGTTCGACAAGGCGCTGGGTTTCGACGTGTTCAAGATCGCCTATGAGACCGCCCGCGAACACGCGCCGCACGCCCAGCGCGTCTATAACGACTATATGTCCTGGGAGGTCGGCAACGAGACGCACCGCGCGGGCGTGCTCCGCCTGCTAGAGCGGTTCCGCAAGGAAAATGTCCCCGTCGACGCGCTCGGCATTCAGAGCCATCTGGGCAATGACGGCAGCCATTCCAAGGTGCAGCGCGCGGAGTGGAAGCGCTTCCTGGATGAGGTCACCGCGATGGGCTATCGCCTGCTCATCACCGAGTTCGACATCAACGACCGCGAGATGCCCAGGGACATCGCGCAGCGCGATGCGCAAGTCGCCTCGGTCGCCAAAAGCTATCTCGACATGATGCTGTCCTATCCGCAGCTCGACCAGCTGCTGTGCTGGGGCCTGTGGGACAAGCATAGCTGGCTCAACGGCTTCGCCCCGCGTGCCGATGGCCTGCCGCAACGTCCCCTGCCCTATGACGACGCGCTCAAGCCAAAGCCCATGCGCGCCGCCATTGCCGCCGCGCTCAGCGCCGCCCCCATCCGAAAGTCGATCGCATGATCCGCCTGCCCTTTGCCGCCCTTGCCCTGTCGTTCGTCCTGGCGGGCGCGGCGTCCGCCCAGACCGCAACGTTCGACCGCTTCACCTATCGGGGCCGCTCGATCGAGCCGGTGAAGCCCAAGGCAGGCGAGTATCTGAACCCGATCATCGCGGGCTATTATCCCGACCCGTCGATGACGCGGGTCGGCAAGGACTATTATCTCGTCAATTCGTCCTTCGCGCACTTCCCTGGCCTACCGATCTTCCACTCGACCGACCTCGTCCACTGGACACAGATCGGCAATGCGATCGACCGGCCGGGCCAGCTGGACTTCACCGGACGCTCGGTGTCGGAGGCGGTGTTCGCGCCCGACATCAGCTATCACGACGGCACCTTCTATATCGTCAACACCTGCGTCCAGTGTCGGGGCAATTTCGTCATCACCGCGAAGAAGCCGGAGGGGCCATGGTCCGACCCGATCTGGCTGCCTTTCGAGGGGATCGATCCGTCCATCTACTGGGAAGGGGACCGCGCCTATATCGTCAACAATCGCGCGCCCGATGAGACACCGCGCTATGACGGCCACCGCGCCATCTGGATCCAGGAATATGACTGGCGCGCGGGCAAGATGGTCGGTGAGAGCACGCAGCTGGTCAATGGCGGCGTCGACCTGTCGAAGAAGCCGGTCTGGATCGAGGGGCCGCATATCTTCAAGAAGGACGGCTGGTATTATCTGACCGCGGCCGAAGGGGGCACCAGCGTCAACCATTCGCAGGTCGTGTTGCGCTCGAAGGAGCTTCGCGGCCCCTATGTGCCGTTCGCGAACAACCCGATCCTGACCCAGCGCGATCTCGATCCCAAGCGTCCGCACCCGATCAGCGCGGCGGGCCATGCCGAACTGGTCCAGACGCAGAATGGCGACTGGTGGGCGACCTTCCTGGCGACGCGGCCCTATGCCGACGATTACTACAATATCGGGCGCGAGACCTTCCTGCTACCCGTGACGTGGAAGGACGGCTGGCCCATCATCCTGGACAAGGGCAAGACGGTGCCGTGGACCCATAGTGTCCCCAACCTGCCCGCGTCGCCCGCGCCCAAGCTGCCGACCAGCGGCGATTTCGGCTATACCGACGAGTTCGACGGCACCCGGCTGGCGATGCAGTGGATCGGCGTCCGCACGCCGAAGACGCCATTCTATTCGGTCGCGAACGGCGCGCTCACGATGAAGGGTGGCGATCCGCTGGGCGACCGGCAGGGCGTGCCGGGCTTTGTCGGACGGCGGCAGCAACATGCTATCGCCGATATCTCGACCACGCTGCGCTTCACCCCGACCAGGGACGGTGCCCGCGCCGGTCTGGTCGCGATGCAGAACGACTATGCCTATCTGTTCTTCGGTCTGACCCGCATCGACGGCCAGCCCCGCATCGCGCTCTACAAGCGTGAGGGCAAGAACACCCGCGACGAGACGGCGGCCGAGACGCTGATCGCCTCGGCACCCTTCGCGCCCACGGGACCGGTGACTTTGACCCTTCATGCCAAGGGCGGCACGATGGGTTTCGACTATGAGAGCGGCGGCAAGCGTGCGACGCTGAAAAGCGACCTCGACACCCGCTTCCTCAGCACCGCGCGCGCGGGCGGATTCGTCGGCACGGTGGTCGGCCCCTATGTGTACAACCCGAAATGAGGCGGCTTCCCCTCGCGCTGCTCGCCGCCCTGCCCGCCCTCGCCGGGGCACAGGTCTGGCAATCGGATCGCGGTGACGGCCGCTATGCCAATCCGCCGCTCTATGCCGATTATCCCGATCCCGACATCATCCGGGTAGGCCGCGATTTCTACTTCATCACCACGACCTTCGCGAACGTTCCCGGCCTGACCATCATGACGTCGCGCGATCTGGTGAACTGGCGTTTCGTCGGCCATGTCATCGACCGGCTGGATGGCCTGCCGCAATATGACCTGAAGGACGGCGGCGCGTATCGGAAGGGCATCTTCGCGCCCAGCCTCCGCTACCGCGACGGCGTCTTCTATATCGCGGTGACGCCGGTGGGCGAGAAGACGCGCATCTATCGCTCGAAGAACATTCGCGGTCCGTGGGACATGAACCGGATCAGCGAGGCCGCCTTCGACCCGGGCCTGTTCTTCGACACCGACGGCAGCGCCTATATCATGACCTCGGTCGGGTCGGACGGCACCAATACGCTGCTCAGTCTGGACCGCGACCTGCGCACCGTGACCGACAAGCGCGTCGTCTATTACAACAAAGGCGCGGAGGGTTCTAAGCTCGTCAAGCGCGGCGGATATTACTACATGTTCAACGCCATACCCCGGCGGCTGGGCATGACCGTGTCGCGCACCAAAAGCCTGTTCGGGCCGTGGGAGACGCGCGACCAGATCGATGACAAGACCGGCGGCCATCAGGGCGCGATCGTCGACCTGCCCGACGGCACCGATTACGGCTTCGTCATGGTCGATGCGGGCGCGGTCGGCCGGATGACCAATATCAGCCCCCTATTCTGGAAGGACGGATGGCCGGTCTGGGGCACGCCCGATGCACCCGGCCGCGTGCCCGCCACCGCGACCAAGCCGATCCAGGGCCAGCCGGTCAGCGTTCTTCCCGCCTCGGATGATTTTTCGGCGCGCAGCCTAGGACTGCAATGGCAGTGGAACCACAATCCCGTCGCCAGCGGCTGGTCCCTGACCGAGCGGCCGGGCTGGATGCGGCTGCGCGCGGGTCAGGCTCCGGCCTTGTGGAGCGCGCGCAACACGCTGCTGCAAAAGGGGCAAGGGCCGTTCAGCCGGGGCACGGTGGCGATCGATACGACGCATATCCGCAGCGGCGACCAGTGCGGCTTCGGCACCTTCGGCAAATACAGCGGCCATATCGCGGTCGGCCGGGGCAGCGACGGACGGCTGACCCTGACCATGCGGGTGATCGAGGATGTCGCAGCCGAAAAGGGCACGACGCAGAAGACCGATATGCGGGTCGATGCCAAGCCGGTATCAGCAAAGCGGCTGTTCCTGCGCACCGACATGGACTTCAAGACCGACCGAGCCAGTGTCGCCTATAGTGTTGACGGACGGGACTGGCAGGTGATCGGCGGGGACTTTCCGCTGGCTTTCGATTGGCGGACGGGCACGTTCCAGGGGCAGCAATATGCGCTGTTCTGCTATAATCCGGGTGCGAAGGGCGGCTGGATGGATGTGGACAGCTTCACGCTGTCGGGGCGGTAAGCTTGGCCCTCAGATCGTCGGCAAGCCCCGCTCCACGATCTTGCGGATCAGATCGCGATGCTTCGGCAGCCCCGCGAGCAAACGCCCGGTCTGCACGTCATTCTCCCGCCGCGCCCGCTGGGCCGACACCGTCTCGGCGATCAGGCTGCCCGGTGCGATGTCGGTGCGCTGGCCCATGCCGTAGAGGACGTACTGATAGCTGGCCGAGGGGAACACTTCTTCCACCCGGTCGAACTCGTCATGCATCCACGGCGCCTGATAGCGCCACAGTTCCATCAATTCCTGCAAGCGATCCGGCATCGTCTCAGGCCGGCAATTGTCGCGCCAGAAATCGCTGTCGGTCCGCTTGGTCAGCGAATAATGCAGCTTAAGGAAATCGACGATCCGGCCCCAGCGATACAGCGTCGTCTCGTTGAACCGTTTGGCGACCGTATCCATCACCTCGCGACAGGCGGGCATCTGCTCCGCGATCAGCTTGGCCGACAGCTCGATCAACACGATCGCCGACGCCTCCAGCGGTTCCAGGAACCCCGCCGCCAGCCCGACGCCGACGCAGTTGCGCTCCCAGAAGCGGGTGCGATGGCCCGCGTGGATCTTCAACTCGCGAACCGGCAGGTCATGCCCCGCCTCGCCCAGATAGGCACGCAATTCGCGCTCTGCGGCGTCACGATCGATATGGCTGCTGGAAAAGACATGCCCCACCCCGCGCCGCGTCGGCAGGCCGATGTCCCAGATCCAGCCCGAGGACTGCGCCGTCGAAATGGTATGCGAGGCGATCGGTGCCTCGGGATCGTCATAGGGCACCTGGATGGCGAGCGCGGTGTCGCAGAACAGCACGTCGTTCAGCGGCTTGAACGGCACCCCCATCGCCTCGCCGAGCAGCAGCGAGCGAAAGCCGGTGCAGTCGACGAACAGCTCGCCCGTCACTTCGCCCGCCTGCGCCGTCCGAACGCTGCGAATGTCGCCGCTCTCGGTCAGCAGCACCTCTTCGACATCGGCCAGCACATGCCGAACGCCCAGTTGCTCGCAGCAATGGCGGCGAAGGAAGTCGGCGAATTTGCCCGCATCGAGGTGATAGGCATAATTGGCGATCGCCTCATATTCGGGCGTCGCGATCGTCTTGGGGGCCAGCCCCGCCTCACAGATGCGCCCCTGCGGCGTCACTGCGTCGCAGAAGCTGACGTCCTCGCCTTCCGCGGTCAGCCAGTGCGGTGCCAGGTTCACCTGCGCGAAGCTCTGCGGCAGCATCAGCGGATGGTAATAGCCGTCATCGGCCGCGCCCGTGGTCCAGCGATTGAACCGCGCACCCTGTTTGAACGAAGCGTCGCATTCGCGGAAGAACGCCGTTTCCGACACACCCATCTTGCGCAAAGTCGTGCGCAGCGTGGGCCAGGTCCCCTCGCCCACGCCGATGATCGGCACATTGGGGGACTCGACCAAGGTGACGGTGAAGCCATGCGGCCGCCGCCCCTGATGCCGGGCGGCGATAACACCGGCGGTCAGCCAACCGGCCGTACCACCGCCGACGATCACGATATTCTGAACGGGCTGAACCATGGGTCAGTAGGTCCAAGAAGCGGCGGGGATGTCAAGCCGAAGCCGGCCATCCCCGCCACCGGCCATCATCAGAAGCGATAGCGCGCGCCGAGCGTGAAGCGGCGGCCATAATCGAACACGTCGAGCAGCTGGTTCTTGAACCGGCCATGCGTGCTCTGCTTGTTCTTGTTGATGTTGAGCGCCTCACCGAAGATCGAAAAATTCTTCGTGACGTCGTAGCTGCTGGTCAGGTCGACCTGGAAGCTCTGGTTCACGAAGGTCGGCTCGGCACCGTACGACCCGGTATTCTGGTTCTGCCCAAAGCCCGACAGATACTCGTCACGCCAGTTCAGCGCGGTCCGGAACTGGAAGCCGTTCTTGTCATAGAAGCCGACGAAATTCGCCGAATTCGCAAGGCCGGTCACCGCAAAGCCGCTCTGGCCGACGATCTTCGGGTCATAGGGCTTGTTGGTGTTGACGAAGGTGCCGTTGGCCTGGAAGCCGAAGCCGCTGTCGCCGAACACCTGCTGCCACGCGATTTCGACACCACGAACCGTTGCGTCGGGACCGTTGACCTGCGCCGTGATGGCGAAGACCGCCGGGTTGCCCGTCGTCGGATCGATCACGCCGCCCACCGTCTGGTTGGTCACGCCGCCGACGATGAAGTTGCTGACATTCTTCAGGAAGAGGTCGACCGCGATGTACGAGTTACGCTGGTAATACCATTCCGCCGCCACGTCGAAATTGCTGGCGAGATAGGGCTTCAGGTTCGGGTTGCCACCGCTGCCTGACAGGGCACCGACACGCTGGCCGTTGCCGATGCCGACGACGGGGTTCAGCAAGTTGAGGGCCGGACGGGTCAGCGTGCGCGACGCGTCGAAACGCAACTGAAGCTTATCGGTCACTTCCAGTCGCAGATCGACCGAAGGCAGAACGTAAGTGTAGCTGCTGCGGTTCGAAATTGGCTGGACGTCGGTAAAGGCGATCGACAGCAGCGTCGGATCGGCGGCACTGCGCGTGATGGTCGTAGGCGCCCGGCCCTGGCCGATCGACCGGAGACGCGTGTTCTCGGTCCGCACGCCGAAGGCGGCGTGCAGCGGCATGTTGCCGATCTGACCTTCCATCTTGCCGCTGAAGAACAGCGAAAGGGTCTTTTCGTTGACCGACAGGATGCTGCCCGGATCGACCGCTTCGGTGAACTGGCCGGTGAAGCCGTTCACGCCACCATTATAGTTGAAGCCGGGGACGTTCTGCGCCTGCGGGTTGCCCAGGCTGGTCAGATAGTTCTGATAGGCCTGCGGGCTGTAGATCAGGACCGAGGGCGGCAGGCTGCCGCCGAAGCCCGGGATGAAGTTATTGAGGCTGATCGATCCCTGATACAGGCTCGACGGCAACGGCGAGACGCCCGAGCCTTGGCCCGACGGTGCACCATAACCGGCATAAGCCTGCCAGAAATTGTTGGTGAAGGTACTGCGGTTCAGCAGGTTGAAGGTGTCGTCGGTGTACTGACCACCCGCCTTGAGGGTGATGTTGTCCTCTTTCCAGGTCACGACGCCACGGAATTGTTTCAGCTCGTCGGTGTTCTTCTGGGTTTGCAGAACGGTGACGTGCGACCCGATCACCGTCGGATCGGCCCAACGAGCACCGTTACCGGCGGGACCGAAATTGCTGATCGACGGGAACGCCTTGTTGCTGTCGGCGGTGATGTTGAAGCCCAGATTGGTACCCAGCGCGCCGCCATAGCCGATGTCGCCGTTGCTGCTGCCGATCGTGTTGCCCGGGTTCAGCCAGCTCTTGGCATAGGCGCCGTCCGCCTCGACGGTCAGCTTCTCGGTGACGTCCCACTTGACGTTCAGACCGGTCTGGTTGGTCTGAAGGATCTGCTTGTTCATCGCGGCGGTGAAGTCGGTCGGCGAACCGGCCTGGGTAAAGCTGACCGCCGTGCCGTTGGCGTCCTGCTTGACGTTGCGCAGCGACTCCTGGCTGAACCACACGCCAAAGCCGTAAATGTCCGTCGAGATCGTCTGGCGCGAGAAGTTATTGTCCAGCGTGACCATCAGGCCATCGGACGGATGCCATTGCAACGCGACGCGGCCGTCGACGCGCTCGTCCTGGGTCCGCTGCTGTTCGGCGCCATATTGCTGCGGGAACCAGCCGGTCAGGGTGCGGCGGTCGCTGGCTGCGGCTGTGGCGCTGGTGGTCGGGTTGCAGGTCGCGGCCGTGCTGCCGGTGAGCTGGCACGGCGCGAAGTTGCCGCCCGGCCAACCCGACACGAAGACGCGGTTGGTATCGGTATCACGGCGGGTATAGATAAAGCTCGACAGAATGCCGAGCGTATCATCGGCGAAGGTATCGCTGACCAGCGCGCCGAGCGTCGGCACGACATGGCCCGCCCGATCCTGCAGCGAACCCGAGGCGCTGACGGCGGCGCGGAAGCCGGGATGGTCGAACGGCTTGGGGAACTGGATATCGACGGTTGCGCCGATCGAACTGGACGCGAGCGACACGTCGGGCGTCTTCAGGACGCTGATGCCGCCGATGAAATCCGAGCCCACGGTGCTGAAGTCGATCTGGCGACCGCCGGTCGCGGTCGAGATGCGGCGGCCGTCATACAGCGTGGTGTTGAAGTCGCCGCCAAAGCCGCGAACCGTAATGCCGGTCGGCTCACCGCGTGCACCGGACCGCTGGATCGAGACGCCCGGCAAGCGCTGGAGCGATGCCGCGACGTTGGAATCGGGAAATTTGCCAATGTCTTCCGCCGAGATCGCGTCGACGACACCGGTCGCGGTACGCTTGATGTCGAGGTTGCGCTGCAAGGAGCTGCGCAGGCCGGTGACGACGATGTCGGCGGTCGTCGCCTCGCCGACGGGAGACGGGCTGTTATTGGCTTCGCTGGGTGCGGTGGCCTGATCCTGCGGGGTTCCGGCCTGTTGGGCGGTGGTGGTGTTGGCCTGGACCGGTACGTCCGGGCGGACCGCGCCGCCGGTCTGGGCGAAGGCCGTCCCCGGCGACACCATGGCAAGGGCCATGAGCGGCGAGACGCCCGCCATCAAGGTCCGGCGCGAAACGAATGCAGCCACAAAAGCCGTGCGAGCCACCATCTTCCCCTCTCCTACGTTTATCATATTCATGCGCGATCGACGTTCTTGCGCCGTACCACCCATTCGATGACTCGATGTTAGCGTTATAATAGATGCATCACAAGCCATTTGTCAGAGCGGATGCTAACCGCTATCCCGTGGCTTGACGGCAGGCGCATGGGACGAACACAGTCCCGGCCTGACCGCCCCGTTTCGGAACCACCGCGACGGGGTCAGAGGGGATGAAGGGACAATCGGCATGGCCGAAATGGAATTGCTCGACAGCGCGCGTCATGCGGCCCTGCGCGTCTCCGCCGCCCCCGATGGGGGCCGTCACTTCGTCCAGCTGGTGGCCGACGAGTTCCTGCCCGCCGCGATCCATTACCCGATCCTGATGGCCCGCCATCCCGAGACCGGCGACCTGTATCCGGGCGCGCTGATGGGACTGGTGCCGGATGAAAATCTCTGTCTCTCGCCAAACGGGACGCTGGCCGATTATCGCCCTGCCGATCTGGAGCGACAGGGCTTCTATGTCTCGGGCGAGAATATCGCGATCGACGTGCATCATCCCGCGCTGACCCAGATGGACGGCGCCGCCCTGTTCGACACGGACGGCGGCCCTGCCCCCGCGCTGCGCAGGGTACAGGCGGCGCTGCGGCGGCTGCATGTCGGCCTGCCGGAAACCGAGCAGTTCCTGCGACGGCTGGAGGAGAACAGGCTGGTCGAGCCGATCGACCTGAGCTTCGAATTCGACAATGGCGAAAGCCTGCGGCTCGACTCGCTCTACACGATCAGCCTGGATGCGTTGCATGCCCTGCCTGACGACGTCGCACTGGCATTGTTCCGCTCGGGCGACCTGCAACTCATCTATGCGATCACCGGATCGGTCCGGCATATCCCGACGCTGGCACGGCGACGCAACGAGCGGCTGAGCGGTCTCCCCCGATGACCCGGACGGCGGTCGAGATCGATCGCGTGGCGCTGGACGGGCATGAGGCCTTTCGGCGGCTGGTGGTCGAACCCTGCCGCCCGGTCGTCATTCGCGGTGCGGCGTCGGACTGGCCGCTGACGGGGGCCGCGACGATCGATCAGCATGCCCTCTCCGCCTATCTCGCGCGTTTCGATGCAGGTCGGCAGATCGAGGCATTCGTCGGCGATCCGGCGATCAGTGGCCGCTACGATTACAATGACGACATGTCGGGCTTCAACTTCCGGCGCCAGGCTATGCCGCTGGCCGAGGCGGTGCGACGCATCGCGACGGGGAGCGACAGCGAGACGCTGTATGTCGGATCCTTGCCGATCGCCAACGCCCTGCCCGGTTTGGCCGAAGAGAACCGCCTGCCCTTCGCACCGCCGGGCATCTCGCCATTGATCTGGATCGGACATGCGTCGACCGTCGCGTGTCATTACGACATGATGGACAATATCGCCTGCGTGGTGGCCGGGCGGCGGACCTTCACTTTGTATCCGCCCGACGCGATCGGCGACCTTTATGTCGGGCCGATCGATCATACCATGGCAGGCCAGCCGGTCGCCCTCGCCGCCGGGGCCGGGCCCGGCGATCCGCGCTATCCCCGCTTCGAGCAGGCGCGCGACCGGGCGATCACCATCGAGCTGGGGCCTGGCGATGCCCTCTACATGCCCAAGCTCTGGTGGCACCGGGTCGAGGCGACGGGGGCGCTCAACATCCTGGTCAATTACTGGTGGGACGCCTTTCCGGTCGGCCCCGATCAGCCTTTCCCGACCATGCTCCTCGCCATGAGCGCAATCGCGGGCCGCCCGCCCGCCGAACGCGCCGCGTGGCGGGCCTGGTTCGATCATTATGTCTTCCGCCTCGACGGCCATCCGCTCGCGCATCTGCCCGAGGCGCGTCACGGGGTTCTGAGCGACGGCCCGGACCATGCCAGGATGGTCCGGGCGCACGCGATGCGGATGCTGCGCGGGGGTTAGCGCGGGCTGAGCGTCACCCCCTGAACCACGACTTCGGGATCGACCAGCCAGAGGGTGACGCGATGCTTGCCCGCAGACAGGGCAGGCAGCATGGTCGAGGCGACACGCCGGTTCTCGATCACCGAACGGCCCCACGTCTCTTCCGTCTCGCCTGCCATCAGGTTCAGCATGATCGACGCGCCGTCATCGACCGACACCGCGATCCGGTGCTTGCCCCCGCCCCGCACGTCGAGACCCGGCGCCGCCACCACGCCCAGCGTCACCGGTCCGGCTTTGGTCCAGTTCACGTCATAGGCGATATGCGGACTGTCACCGCCCGGCCGTTCGATCACGGGTGCGGTGGTCGGCGTCGCGACCATCGCGGCACCCGCGGCGGTGAAGCCCGCGACGCGCTGCCACCGAATACCGCGGCCATCGACCGCGCGACCGGCGTCGGCGGCGATCCGGACCAACGGTTTCGGCGTAACCGGCGGCAGCGGCAACGGCTTTTCGACTGTCGCCAGCGCGGGCATCACATCCGCATCGGGCTGCTGCCAGCCGGTATAGCCGATATGCGTCTGGGCCATCATGCTGGTCCATTTGCCGCCTGCCGTATCCACCTCGTAGCGGCGGCGGATCGCCGCATCCTGCGCGAAATAGCCGCGCGCGGCGTCTGCGAAACGCTTGGCCTTGGCCGCATCCCCCGCCTGCGCCGCCGCGCGGTTAGCGGCGACCGCTTCGTACAGCCGGTGGAGATTGGTCATCGCCTCGACCCGGTGGAGCACCAGTTCATAATAGGCGTCGCGCGGATTGGCGGGCAGCGTCGCCCCGACCCGGCGTGCCTGCGCATCCAAGACGTTCCACTCGCCCAGCACCCGCGTCCATTCGCCATCGGCATAGCCATAGGTCGTGGCATCGATCAGCTCGGGCTTGCGACGGCTGGCCAGTTGGCCATAGCGGGTCAGGAGCGCGCCGATTTCCGTCCCGTACGCGGCGCCGAACTGCGCCGTGGCCCATTTCGCCGGATAAGCCTGCATCGCGGCCAGATCCATGCGTTTGGGGTTCCACGCCATGTCGAGGAAGAAGCCGATCGGATATTCCATCGGCTTCAGGTCGCCGACATTGACGATCCAAAGGCGGTCCGCACCGTAGTCGTCGGCCATCCGCATCTGTTGCCAGACGCGCGGAATGGCATTGGTGTCGAGCCACTTATAGTTACGCGGCCCGCCGACATAATCGAAATGATAATAGACCCCCGCCCCGCCCGCGCGGCGCTCACCGATCGGCGGCAGGCGGCGGATATTGCCCCAATTGTCGTCGGCGAACAGCAGGGTCACGTCATCGGGAACGCGCATCCCCTTGTCGTAATAATCCTGCACCTCCTTGTAGAGCGCCCAGACCTGCGGCGTCTCGGCCGCGGGGCGCCTGGTCACGTCGGCGATGATCTGGCGCTGGTCGCGGACGATCCGCTCCAACAGGTCGGTCGCGGTGCCCTCGGTCATCGGCTCGTCGCCGTCGCCCCGCATGCCGATCGTCACGGGGTCCTCTGCCTTGCCGCGCCGCTCGATACCTTTGCGCCAGAAGGCCCGGAGCACGGGAGCGTTCTTCATATAGTCCCAGGGGCCGGTACCCTCCCGCTTCCAGTCGGCCTGCGCCCGCTGCATCGGTTCGTGATGCGAAGTGCCGAGCAGCACCCCCATTTCCTGCGCCAGCGGAGCGGAGGCGGGATCGTCCTCCCACAGCGACTTGCCCCACATAGCGGGCCAAATGAAATTGGCCTTGGAGCGGAGCAGCAGGTTGAATACCTTCTCATAGGCCAGGTGATTGACCCCGCCGAACTTGGTCCGCGCCCAGTTGCCGAAGCCCGGTTCCTCGTCATTGATGAAGATCCCGCGATATTTGACCACCGGATGATCCGCGACGCGCCCCGCCGTCAGATAGAGGATCGGGTGCGCCTGCGCGGGCACATCGGCCCACCAGGTCCAGGGACTGACGCCCGCCTTGGCGCTGATGTCGTACAGGCCGAAGATCGTTCCGCGACGATCCGATCCGGCGATGACCAGCGCCCGGGCGACACCAGGCGCGGGATTGTCGACGACCTGCTCGACATAGCCTTCCCACTGACCGGCCAGCCCCGAGACGTCGAGCTTGCCCGCCTTCACCAGCGCATCGATCACCGCGCTATGGCCCAGCGTCCCCGCGATCACCGTCGCGCCGCCCGAGACGTTGTGGGCCAGCCTGACCTCGCCGCCGCCCACCGCTTTCAGATCGGCGACCAGATCGCTGGCGGCGCGCGCCACGCCGGGCTCATCCCCCGCATCGACGACGACCGTCGCCATTCGCCCCGGCACCAGCAGCGACAGCGCCCCCGGCGTCGCCCGCTCGCACGCCGCCACGGCGCCGGTGCAATCGGGCGCGGCCCAGGCGACACCGGGGATCAGCGCCGTCAGCGCAGCGGACAGGAACAGGTGGCGCATCGTCTCTCTCCTCGCCCCGTCCTTGAAAAGCGGGGCGTTCTTCATTGGATTTCCCGCCCGTTATCGCTACCATCCACCGAAGCCGCAAGCGCGGATCGACGAAAGAGAGAGGATGGGGATGACGCCGTTCAGCCAGTTTTACAGGGCCGCAGGGCTGATCGCGATGGCCGCGGCAATGACCGCCGCCGCGCCCATGCAGGGCGCGCGCTGGACGCCGGCCTGGGGATCGTCGCAGATGCGGATCGACGGGCCGAACGCTGACAAGCTCGCCAAGGCTGGACCTGCCACCATCCGTCAGATCGTCCATTTGACCGCCACCGGCAAGACGCTCCGCCTGCGTCTGTCGAACATCGCGGGCACCACCCCGCTGAAGATCGGTGCGGCGACCATCGGGCTGGCGACGCCAGGCCGCTCGGACGTGTCCGCGATCCTGCCGGTGCGGTTCGACGGCACGCCGGACGTAATCGTGCCGCCGGGGGCCGAACTCTACTCCGATCCCATTGCGCTGCCGGTCGAGGCGGGGCGCGACGTGGCGGTCAGCCTGTATTTCCCCGAGGCCGTCACCACCCCGACCGGCCATTCGGGCGCGCGCTCCAAGACCTTCCTGACGGCGGGCGATGCCACGGCGCGGAACGCCCTGCCCGATGCGCAGGTCATCGGCGGATGGTGGGCGCTGTCGGATGTCGAAGTGCGCGACGCGGCTCAGAAGCAGACGGTCGTGACGATCGGCGACTCGATCACCGACGGCTATGGCATCACCGATGACAGCAACACCCGCTGGCCGGACGATCTGGCGCGACGGCTGGCCGCCTCGCCTGCGATGCGAACTTTCTCAGTCGTCAATGCCGGGATCGGCGGCAACCGCGTGCTGCTCGACGGGCTCGGTCCCAATCTGATGGCGCGCTTCGACCGCGACGTGATCGGGCGGCCGGGCGTGACCCATGCGATCCTGCTGGAGGGTGTCAACGATCTGGGCGTGCTGACCCGCGAGAAGCCGGTCGACGCCGCCACGCATCAGGCGATGGTGCACCGGATCATCCAGGCCTATCGCCAACTGGCCGAGCGTGCGCATGCCCATGGCATCAAGCTGATCGTCGGCACGATCACGCCGTTCCAGGGCAATGACTATTACCACCCCGGCCCGGAAACCGAGGCCGACCGGCAGGCGATCAACCGCTTCATCCGCACGGCGGGCATTTTCGACGGCGTGGTCGATTTCGACCGGGTGGTGCGCGATCCGGCCAAGCCCGACCGGCTGCTCCCCGCCTATGACACCGGCGATCACCTGCACCCCAGCATGGCGGGCTATCGCGCCATGGCGGACGCCATCCCCCTGACTCTGTTCACGCGCCGCTGATCAAAAGGCGGCGTCCAGTCCGATCCGAAGCGTGCGCGGCCGCAGCGGCGTCACCTGATCGCGGCCTGTCGTAAAGGGCGTGCCCAGGGCGAAGCGGTTGCCGCGCACATCGGCCAGGTTGGTGATCCCGGCCGTCACGCCGTATCGGCCCAGCCCCAGTCGCGCGGTCACGCCGCTGTCCAGATAGCTGCCCTGCTGCTCGCCCAGGATCGGCCCGACGCCCAGTCGCGACGGTCCGACATAGCGTAGCCAGCCATCGACCCGCACGTCCCGCCCGCCCGACAATGTCCGGCGATAGACCGCCCCCGCCCGGCCGGTGAAGCGCGCGATATTGGGGATCTGGCTTAATCGCGCAAGGATCGCCGCCCGGTCGGTGGCCTGCCCGTCCATCAAGGCAAAGGCCTGCGCGCTCGAAGGCTCGTCGATGCGGCTGTCATTATAGGAAACCGCACCCTCCACCCGCAGCCCTGAGGCGATGCGGAAGCCCGCCAGCGCCTCGATGGTCCAGAGCTGGCCATCGCCGATATTGGCGGTGCTGGGCAGGCCGGTGGCGTCGATGAAGTCGGCCTGGATGTCACGCCATGCCGTGTGCGCCAATGTCAGCGATCCGTCGAAACGGTCCCGCCCCGGCTGCCCGCTCCGCAGGCCTGCCTCTATGGTCGCCACCCGGTCGTTGCGGAACCGGCGCACCAGCGGCCCCTCGATCGTGAGGCCACCGGGCCGGAACCCCTGCTGATAGCGTAGGAAAAGCTGCGCGCCGGGTGTCAGGTCGACCAGCGCCGAGGCGGAGGGCAGCAGGATCGTCTGTGCCCGCCGCGCGGTGACTTCACGCAGCCTGGCCAGCGCTTGAAACGACAAAGCAAGCGGCAAATCCTCACCCGCCCCGTCCAGCACGGACCGGGTGACGCGCAGGCCGCCCGTGGTGAGCAGGCCCGGCAGCAATCGCAGGCTCGCCTCGCCATAGAGCGTCGCCTCCTCCACCGTGTTGACGACGCCGGTGCGCGGCAACAATTGGCCCGGCTCGCCGAACAGCCGGGTCAGGCGGGTGCGGTTGTGAACATAGCTGAACCCCGCAAGCCACCCCGATCCGTTCGGCGCGCTATGCCAGGCGCGGGTCTCGTTGGCCTGCATCCGGGTGGCATTGGCCTGAGCGAACAATTGGACGGGGCCGCCCGGCGGGGTCGCGTCATAGCGCTCCATCAGGTCGTGTGCCGTGACGCCGTTGCTGGATCGGAAGCGCACCCGCCCCACCCGGCCGGACAGGATCATCTGCGCCTGTCCGAAATCGGCGGAAAAACCTTCGGTGACGGGGGCCGAGCGGGTCAGCGGCGGGCCGTTACGATCGGCATATTGGCTGTCGGCGCCGCGGATACGCTGGCCGATCCCGACCGCCTCGATGCTCCAGCCGCCACCCAGATCCGCCTTCACCGCCGCTCGCCCACCCGCGATCCGGGTGCGGTTGACGTCGGTACGGCCGAGCAGTGGCTTGTCGATATAGCCCCCCTCGCTCGCGCTGTCGGCGACCAGCCGGATCGCCAGCCGGTCGGCGATGACGGGCACGTTCAGCACCGCCTGCGCATCCGCGCCCGGTGCGCCGTTGGTGGTGGCCGAACCGCCCAGCATCGCCGAACCCCCGAACCGCGTCGGATCGGGCGCGTTGGGCACCAGCCGGATCAATCCGCCCAGCGATCCCGCGCCGTAAAGGGTGCCCTGCGGCCCCTCCAGCACCTCGACCGCCGCCAGATCGGCCAGCCGCAAATCGGGATCGGGCGCATTATAGCTGAGGCGCAGGTCGCCGAAATATTGCCCGACCGTCGCCTGGGTCGGGCCGGTGAAGCTGGAATCGGCGATGCCCCGAATGAACAGCTTGTTGCGTCCCGCCCCCAGATAGGTGGAGGCGATGGCGGTCATCCGGTCGGCCAGTTTCGACGTGCCGCCCGCGCCGCCCAGTTCCAGATCGGCCCCGGCCACCTGCACCACCTGCCCCGCAAAGTGATCGCGGGTCGTGTCGCGCTTGCTGGCGGTGACGACGACATCTTCGCCCTGCACGTCCGCTGGCGGTTGGGGACGCGGTTTCGGCTTGGGCGCGGGCGAGCGAAGACGCGGGGTCAGTCGCCAGCTTCCGGGTCCCAGCGCCTCGACCCGCGCGCCGCTGCCGCGCGCGATGGCGGCCAGCGCCTGTTCGACCGACAAGGCCCCGCGCAAGGGCGGCACCGGCCGACGCCATAGCCCGGCATCGGGAACCACAATATTGGCGCCCGCCGCGCGACCCAGCGCCATCACCTGCGCCCCCACGGTTCCGGCGGGCAGGTCGAGCGAAACGCGGTCGGCCGCGGTCGCGGGCATCGCCGCCGCCACCAGACATCCCATCCCGCCCCCGACAAATTTCACTCGCGCGGTTCCAGCATCCAGCCGGTCGCCGCCCGCCGCACATTCACATCCATCAGCTGCCCCAGCACCGCCGGATCGCGCCGGACCGCGTCCAGGTCGATCGTCCCCCGGAAGGGGCGCATAGCGATGGCGGGCGCGACCGTCACCGGCCGGGAGAGGAAGCGCGAGACATCCTCTGCGACCAGGCTCAGCGGCGCACCGTCAAAGGCCAGCCTGCCCTCGCGCCAGCCGCCAACCTCCTCCGGCTGCACCGTCGAACGGACAAGACGGTCGCCATCGACCGCCACGACCTGCCCGGCGTCGAGACGGAGTGCCGCCCCCTTGGGGTCGACCATCACCGCCCCCTCGGCCACGGCGACACGGGTCTGTCGGCCCATTCGGACGTCGAACACCGTGCCCAGGTCGATCAGGGCCAGCGGCCCGGCCTGGACCGCAAAGGGGTGCTGTGCGTCATGCCGTACCTGGAAGAGCGCCTCGCCGCGAGCCAGCACTGCCCGGCGCGGTTCGGCCCGGTCCAGTTCGACCCGGCTCAGCCCTGCCAGGGTGACGCTGCTCCCGTCCGACAGCGGAACACGGCGGGTTTCCCCGGCGGCCGTCTCGACCGCATAGGGCTGGGCCCGATCCTGCCACGCGGTCACGCCGATCGCCCCGATCAGCGCCGCCGCCATGGCCCCGCCGATCCAGCGCAGCGGATACCGCCGCACAGGCTCCGGCTCGATCACGATGGGTGACGCCGCCTCGGGTTGCGCCGCCAGCGCCTCCTCGGCCTCCAACAGGGTCGCGGCCGCCCGGTCGTAACGCTCGGCATGGCCGGAGTCGGCTTCCAGCCAGTCGGTAAAGGCATCCCAATCGGCGTTCGCCGGATCGGCCATGCGCAGCGCCCAGTCGAGCGCGACCGTATCGACGCCGTGCGCGGGGGAAATACGGTCCTGGCTCATTCGATCCGTTCCTTTAGCGCGGCCAGCGCATGGGCCGCCATACGGAGATCGCTTTCGACGGTGCTGATACTGACCCCCCATTCGGCCGCCACCTGACGCTGGGGGATGCCGTCGACCCGGACGCGGCGAAAGACGGCGGCGGGGCGCTCCCCCAGGTCGGCCAGCGTGGCCGCGACCCGTTCGGCGGTCTGGCGCGCCGCCACCGCACGTTCGGCACCGGTGGACGCCTCGGGACCTTCACCCTCCGCCCAATCCTGCTCGCGCAATTCCTCCTGCCGCCGCGCCCGATACCGATCGATCATCAGCATGTCGGCGGCGCGGTAGAGATAGGCCAGCGGATTGCCGATCGGCCCGTCTATCCGGGCCGCCACCTTCAGCCACAGATCCTGCACCAGATCCTCCGCCGCATCGCCGGCCCCGCGTACCGTCAGGAAACGGACGAGCTTGTCACGATTGGCAAGGAAAACGGCCTCAAGCCCGGTGGGCGGCATGGTGGAAACCGGCAAAATCGAGTGGGAGTGCCGTCGTTTAGACGAAGCAGGCTCCCGTGAAAAGGAGCCCCACCGGAACGCGAGGTGGGGCTCCTGTCGTCCGCGCGCGCTACAGGGGGGATGCACGCGGACGAACCCTGTCAGAAGGCGAATTGCAAGGCGGCGCGCGCCGACAGCGCGACATTGCCCAGCCGCTGTTCGGCATTCACCTCGCCGCTCAGGCGGATCTCGCTGGTGCCGGTGATCGCGCGCACCCGCCCGATCCAGCCGCCGTTGCGGGCCTCGGGATCGAGGATGAAGGGCGTGCCGTCGCCGAAGCTGGCGACCGTCCGGCCCAAAGCCCCGGCGATCCGCTCGCGCCGACCGCCCTCGACCTCCAGGCGGCTCCATTGCGAGTAGCGATCGTTGCCGCCGAAATTGATGCCCGCCGCGACACTGGCGGTCAGCGCCAGTTCGTCGCTGGTCCGCTTGCGCACCGTCAGGTCATAGCCGGTGCCGCCGCCCATCTCGCGATAGGCGTCTTCGTTCAGCCGGTAATAGTCGACCGCCAGGATGGGGCGTACGTTGAACTGGCCGACCCAATGTTCCCACGAGACCGAGCCCGAGCCGGAATAGAGCATGCCCTTCCAGTCGCCGGTCGCGCGGCGCTGAACCGCCTCGGTGCCGATCACGCCGTCGAACTGGCGCTGCGAGTCGAAGGACAGGAAGGCCGCAGAGCCGCGCGCCTGCGCCGCCAACGCACCCCAGCGGGCACGCCAGAAACCGGCCAGCTCATATTGGCTGTGGTTGACGCGGCTGACCGCCGTTCCTTCATTGGCGCGACCGCTCATGTACGAAAGCGAGGCGCCGAAATTGCCCGCATCGGTCTTGCGCTCGATACCGCCGCTGACGCCCCAGCCGCGCACGTCATAGCTGCGGGTCGACCGCGTGCCCTTCGACGCGTCCCAGCCGAGCGGGGTCAGCCAATAGCCCCATTGGCCTTCTTCGCTGAACTCGCCCGCCGGTTCGCGAAGCTGCGCTGCCGCCGCGCGCGAGGCCAGCGTCACACCCTCGAACACGCTGCCGGTATAGTTGGGCAGCATCTGTTCGACCGCGCCCCGGAAGGCCGCGCCGTCATAGATACCCCGGATCGCGTCGGACAGCTTGGCATCGCGGCCGATCGCGGCGTCGATCGCGTCGAAGGCGCTGACGCCTGCGTTGCTGAGCCCGAGTTCGGTCTTGGCCTTGCGGCTGACCTCGACCGCGATCTCGTTTGGCTGGGCCGCGACGATCGCGCCCTTGTACAGGAAGGGCATGGCCGAGGGGGCGAGCGTCAGGTTGTTCGCGCCGGTCAGCGTGCCCGAGCGCAGCACGACATAGCGGCCGGTCACGTCGGTCCCGCCCGATACGCGCAAGGCAAGCTGGCTGTTCGCCCCGATCGTCGTCGCGCCGCCGACCTGGATCAGGTTGGCGGTCGGGTTCGCCTTGTCGAGCGCGACGCTCAAGATCGACTGGTCGCCCAGGCTGAGCGAGGCGATGTTGGTCACGCCGTTCGCTGCAAAGGTGCCGCCGCCGTTCGCGACGGTCACCGCGACGTGCGATGCGTTGGCAAGCCGCCCGGCAAAGACGCCCTTGCCGGTGATCGCCAGCAGGTCCTGTCCCCGCCCCGCGAAATCCGCCACGCCGTTGAAGCGCGCGGTGTCGCCGATGGTCAGCGTGTCCGCCCCGGTGCCGAAGGTCGCGGTGCCCGCATAGGTGCCGGTGCCGCTCATCTCAAGCCGGTTGGTGCCGGTGCCGAAGCTGACATCGCCGCTGACCGATCCCGCGCCGATCTGAAGCCGGTCGTCGCCGCTGCCGAAGCGGATCGCACCGGTGATGCTGGGCGCGGCGGCTCCGTTGGCGGGCGCGATCTGGCGCACGACCGCGCCGCTGGTGTTCGCCGACAGATCGATCGCGACGCTACGCGAACTGTCCGCGCCCGCGCCCGCGATGATGCCCGCATTCTCGACCAGCGTCAGGCCGCCGGTACGGTCGAGGATCGCGCTCGCATTGGCCGATGCGGACGCCGCCCGGATCGACCCGGTGTTGCGGATGGTCGGCAGTGAAGCGCCTGACTCGATCAGGACGCCGGTCGTCAGCGTGCCCGACGTACCGCCGCCGGTCGCCGAGATGGTGCCGCCATTGCGCAACTCGGGCGTCGAGGCCCCAGCACCGAAGCGGATCGCGGTCGCCTCCGCGCCGTTGGCGGTCGCCTGCACCGTGCCGCCGACGGCGACGCCTTGCGCGATCTGGACATTGCCGCCCAGCCCGCCGATCGCCAGGGCGGTCGAACGCACGCCGCTATAGACCCCGGCCGCGGTGATGCGGCCATTGACGACCAATCCCGGTGCGGGCGTCGCGCCACCGGTCGCGCCGATCATGACCGCGCGGGTCGCCGATCCGATCTGCATCGTCGGCGCGGCCCCGTTGGTGACGAGGTCCGCGGCCTTGCCCGTCGCATTGCCCAGCGTGATGCCGCCCGCGACATTGCCGCCCACGATCAGCGCCGATCCGCCCTGGAGCAGGTCATCGGGGTCGAGCTTCGACACATCGGCCGGCGGCGTCGTATAACGATAGCCCGTCGAACCGATCCCGCCCTCGATATTCAGCGCGCCGCCGATGTCGCCGTCGATCCGCGCGCCGACCGCACCCTCGCCGATGGCGACGATCGATCCGCCGATCGTGACATTGCCCGACACGGCCCCCGTGCGAACGCCGACCGAACGGTCGCCCAGTACGTTGATCTTTCCCGACTGGGCCAGATTGCCGGTCAGCGGGCCGGTCAGCGCGATGCCCGCCGAATCGTTGCCCTTGATGGTGATTTCGCCGCCATTGGTGATATTGCCGTTAAAGGCCCCTGCCGTACGGATGCCGGTCCGCCGCGCCCCTTGCGCAAAGGGGCCGTCCAGGTCGCCGTCCTTGTCGATATCGACCGGGGTATAGGTCTCGTCGATGATGATCTTGCCGGTGTTCGCGATATCGCCCTTCACACCCGCCGCCGCGCCGATGCCGACCGCTTCATTGGCGTCGGTCGTCTGGATCGTCCCCGCGTTGCTGATCTTGTTGTTGCTGTCGAGCGTGACGGCGGTCCCGCTGCCGGTCGTCACCACGCTGCCTGCCGCGACGATGCTGATATCGGCGGCGGCCCCGTTATTGACGGTGGCGGTGCGGACCGGTGTCGTCCGCTTGGTGTCGATCACGGTCTGGGCGGAAGCGGCCGTCCCCGCCGCCAGCGCGAGCGTGGCGGTCGAGGCGAAGAGCAGGCGATGCACGAATAAGGTCCCCTTTATGTGCCTTTGCCTCTCCAGACGGAGCCGCCGGGCCGAATCCTTGGCGCCCGCATTAAAATTTCGTCAGGTTCGCTACAGGTGTTGACGATTGCAGCCTTGAGGATCAGAGGGCGGCTCAGGCGTGGGAGCCCCCGCGTCGTTCCAGAAAGCGAGAACATGTCCAGCGACAGTTCCAGTAGCGCCGCACGTCTCGGGGTCGTCCGCTAGTTTCGCAACTGGCTTTCGTCCGCCCCGGGTCGTGCGGACGAAAGGTTTGAAATGGTCAACGATCTGCTTGCCGGTGTCGCCGCCGGTTTCCGTTCCTCCCGGCGCGGCCTGTCCATCGCCGATCTCGTCGATACGCTGCAGTCTCTTTCCGTCGAGGAAGCGGCCGATGCGCTGACGCAAATGCCCGACGCGCGTGCCGTCGCCGTGCTCGACAGCCCCGAACTGCGCTCGGCCGCCGATATCCTGGCGCATTTGACCCCTGCGCGCGCCGCCGCCCTGGTGTCGCAGATGGCGGAGGACCGCGCCGCCGACGTGCTGACCGACATGGACGAGGATGACGCCCTCGCGATCCGTGCCGAGCTGCCCGCTCCCGTCGTCGCGTCGATCGATACGCTGCTGCGCTGGCCCCCCGACAGCGCGGGCGGCATGATGACGACCGAATATGTCGCCTCCTCCGCCGACGCGACCGTCGCCGACGTGCTGGCGCATATCCGCACCGTCGAGCGCAGCCGCGAGACCGTCTATTCCGTCTTCCTTCTCGAGCCGCAGGGGCGACTGGTCGCCACCGTCTCGCTGCGCCAGCTGATCGCCGCCGAGCCGACCTCGCGCGCGATCGACCTGGCTCGGGGGCACGACCCGATCACCGTCGCGCCGAGCACCGACCGCGAGGAGGTGGCGCATCTGATCCGCCGCCATGACCTGTTGGCGCTGCCCGTCGTCGACGAACAGGGCCGCCCGATGGGCATCGTCACGGTCGACGACGTGCTCGACGCGCTGGTCGCCGCGCATACCGAGGATACGCAGAAGTTCGGCGGCGTCGAGGCGCTGGACGGCCCCTATCTGGAAACCGGCTTCCTCGCGATGATCCGCAAGCGCGCCGGGTGGCTCAGCATCCTGTTCTTCTCCGAGATGCTGACCGCCAGCGCCATGCAGCATTTCGAAAGCGAGCTGGAGCGTGCGGTCGTGCTGACCCTGTTCATTCCGCTGATCATGAGCTCGGGCGGCAATAGCGGCAGCCAGGCGACTTCGCTGATCATCCGTGCGCTGGCATTAGGCCAAGTCCGCCTGCGGGACTGGTGGCGGGTGGCGCTGCGCGAGCTTCCGGCGGGTATGACGCTGGGGGCGATCCTGGGGCTGTTGGGCATGGCGCGGATCGCGCTTTGGCAGACGCTCGGCTTTTACGATTACGGTCCGCATTGGGTGCTGGTGGCAACCACGGTCGGCACCGGGCTGGTCGGCATCGTGACCTTCGGCTCGCTGGCCGGGTCGATGCTGCCCTTCCTGCTGCAACGCATGGGCTTCGACCCGGCCAGCGCCTCAGCGCCCTTCGTCGCGACGCTGGTCGATGTGACCGGGCTGGTGATCTACTTCACCATCGCGCTCGCCATCCTGTCGGGGACCTTGCTTTGAGATCCTCACCGGCACGGGGAGGTGGCATCGCGCAGCGATGACGGAGGGGAGCTTCCACAAACATTGTTCCATGTGGCGCTCCCCCTCCACCAGCTTCGCTGGTCCCCCTCCCCGTGCCGGGGAGGAACAGGGCTACCGCTTCCAATAGCGCACATAATCCACCTTCATCGCCTGGGGCAGCGCGGCGTCGTCCACGCCCTTCTGCCCGCCCCAATCGCCCCCGACCGCCAGGTTGAGGATCAGCGAATAGGGCCGCGTAAACGGCCAGGCCGCCGCCCCGCCCGGCTGGTCGTTCTTCACCCGCATATAGGCCCGCCCGTCGACACCGATCGTGATCGTCTCGGGCGTCCAATCCAGCTGATAGCGGTGATAGCCCGTGCACGCCCCCGCCACGCGCACCTCGGCGCCACGCTGGGTCTTCAGGCGATGGTTGAAGGCCGCAGAGTGAACCGTGGCATGGATCACGTTCGGGTTGAAGCCGACCATCTCCATGATGTCGATCTCGCCGCCGTCGGGCCAGCGCGATCCGTCCATCGGCAACAGCCAGATGGCGGGCCACATGCCCCGCCCGCAGGGTAGCTGCGCGCGCACTTCGTAGAAGCCGTAGCCCAGCGTCTGTTTCGCCACCAGCTTGGCTGAGCTGTAGCGCTGGCCGCCCCAATCCGGCTCGTCGCGCAGCGCCTCCGCCCGCGCTTCGATGACCAAAGCACCCTTCTCGATCCGGGCGTTGGTCCGGTCGGGACCGGCATAATATTGCAGTTCGTGATTGGGCCAGCCCGTCTTGTTCTGGCCTGTGTCCCAGCGCCAGCGCCGTTTGTCGATCGCGCCGTCGAACTCGTCGCCGAAACTCGGCCGCGTAGCCGGTGCGGCCATCGCGCCGTCATAGGCATAGTTGGTCGCACCGAGCGACGGAGCCTCGACCTGCTGGGCGGAAGCCCCGGTGGCCAGCAACGTCACGCCCGCCAGCCACCAAGCCATTCTTTTCATTGCCATCCCCTCTCAACTTTGGAGAGGGTATAGGCCGATCTACGAAGCGACGCCAAGTCGCGCCGGATCAGCCCGCGATGGTGAAGACCGAACCCGAGTCGACACGGATCCCCGCCCCGTTGATAAAGCTCGCCCGCTCCGACACCAGGAAGGCGACGGCGGCAGCGACCTCTTCGGGACGACCGCGCCGCTTCAGCACCATGCCGGGGCGTTCCTCGTCCAGGAACGTCTTGATCGCCTCGTCGAAGCTCACGCCCTTCTCCTCGGCGCGCTTCTCCATCATCTTGTCGGTCATCGGCGTGGCGATAAAGGCGGGCGAGACGGTGTTCACCAGCACATTGTCGGGGCCGTACGCCTTGGACAGCCCCTTGGCGAGGCTGAGGATACCCGCCTTCGCCGCGCAATAGGGCAGTTCGTCAATATAGGGCTGCACCGCATCCTCGGAGGCGAACAGCACGATCCGGCCCCAGCCCTTGGCGCGCATCGCCGGGATCGCCTCGCGGCACATGCGCACCGCGCCCATCAGGTCGATATCGATCGTCTCCTGCCAGCCCTTGTCGTCGATCTCCAGAAAGTCACCCGTCGCTCCAGTCACGCCTGCTGCGTTCACATAGATATCGGGGTCGCCCAGCCGTTCGCGCACCTCCGCCCAGACGGACCGCACCTCTTCGACCCGGGTGACGTCGCCCGCGACCGCGATCACCTCGCCCAGTGGGGACAATTCTTCGATGGCTTGGCCCAGCGTCCCGTCCGGCTTGTCGGTCAGCGCGACGCGCACGCCCGCCTCCAGCAACAGGCGCGCGGTTTCCTTGCCCATGCCGGAGTCCGCGCCGCTGATGAGCGCGATGCGCCCCTTGATACCCAAATCCATCGTCATTCTCCTTGGACATTGCGACCGGCGGCGCGTGCTGATGTCGATCATCGATACGGATCAACCGTCCCGGCCTTGAAGTGCCGAGCCTCGATAGGGTTCCGCCAATGGGCGGCGATAAGTCTTTGATCTTCGGTGGAACGGCCACCCTCCCCGCCCGTTCGAAAAGCCCCGCCCTATTTGTTGGAGTGCCGGTCGTTGCGCATGTTGTCCCAAGCCGAGATCGCCACCATGCCACCATCCGGAGACGGCCCGGTGCCGCTGCCCGGCATCGCCGAACTGGCGGCCGGTGCGGCGGACATCCTCAACCGGTCCGACATCATCCTGGCCGTCACGGACGAGACCCGTGCCATGGGCGTGACGCGCATGCTGGAGGCCATGGTGCCCGACGCGACCATATTGTTCTGCCCCGGTTCCGACGCGCTCCCGGGCGACGACGCCCCCGCCTCGCCTGCCAATGTGGGGCAGCGCGTGTCGGCGCTGCATCGGGCGCAAACGGCGTTGGCGATGAAGGACCGGAGCCGCATCGCCCTGATCACCTCCGGCGAAGCGCTGGCCCGCGCGCTGCCGTCGCCCGAAACCTTTGCGGCCGAGCCGCCCTGCGTCGCCATCGACGATCCGTGCGATCTGGCGGACCTGCACGCGATGCTGCTCGACCTGGGCTATATCGCCGACGAGCGGGTGGACGAACCCGGCGAGGTCGCGCTGCGCGGCCATGTGCTCGACCTGTTTCCCGCCGATGCCGAACAGCCTTTGCGCATCGAGGTCGCGGAAGGCCGGATCATCGCGATCCGATCCTACGACCCCGCCGACCAGCGCAGCACCGGCGAAATCCAACGCCGCGAGCTGGGCCGCGTGGCCGAACCACCGCTTGGCGAGGCACCGACCAGCCTGCTCGACCATCTGCCGGGTGCCTGCGTCATCATCGAGCCCGCCGCCGATGAACGTCGCCGTCGCCTGTTGCTGCTGAGCGCCGATGTCGCCAAGCGCGGCTCGAAGCGCGCCGCCCGCGACATGATCGACGAGCGTCACTGGAAGAAGGCGCTCGATCAGCGGCAAACCTCTGAGATCCCCCGGATCGCCGAGCCCCCGCCGCGCTTCGTCGAAAGCCGCTCGCCCCTGCGCGACTTCGCCGCCACCGCGCGCACGGTGATGAAGGAGGGCACGCGCGTCGTCCTGATCGGCAGCGAACGCGACCTGCGCTTTCTGGGCAAGCGGGTAGACAATGTCCTGCGCAAGACCGCCAGGCGTGTCGAAAGCTGGCAGGCCATATCGGACGCCAAGGCCGGATCGCTCCTGACGCTTGTGGCACCGGCTCAACGCGGCTTCGCGCGTGACGACATTCTCGCGGTCAGCGCCGCCGATCTGCTCGGCAGCCGCGCCGAGCGCGAGGATGGGGCTGCGCCGCATGTCGACCTGTCCTTGATCCAGACGGCCGAAATCCGGGTTGGCGACACCGTCATCCATGAGGATCACGGCATCGCCACCGTCGTCGGGCTGGAGACGATCGACGGGCAGGACGGGGTGTCGGGCGACGCGATCAAGCTGGAATATGCACGCGGTGCGACCCGACTGGTCCCCGTCGCCGAGGCCGACCGGCTGTGGCGCTATGGCGGCGAGGACGACGCGGTCCGCCTCGACACGCTGGACGGCAAGAGCTGGCACGAACGACGGCGCGGGATCGACGAGGCGATCGCCACGACCGCGCGCCAGCTGACCGCCATGGCCGCAGAGCGTGCCGAGCGTCATGCCCCCGTGCTCGATCCTCCGGTTGCCGATTACGAACGGTTCGCGGCGGGCTTTCCCTATAGCGAGACGCCGGACCAGTTGGCCGCCATCGAGGCGGTCCGCGCCGATCTTGCCTCGGGTCGCCCGATGGACCGGCTGGTCGTCGGCGATGTCGGCTTCGGCAAGACCGAGGTCGCACTGCGCGCCGCCGCCGTCGCCGCGCTCGCCGGGAAACAGGTGGTGGTGGCCGCGCCGACGACCGTGCTGGCCCGACAGCATCTCGACAGCTTCGCAACGCGATTCGAGGAAGCAGGCATAGCGGTCGCCGGTCTCTCCCGCCTGTCCACCGCCGCCGAGAAACGGAAGGTCAAGGCCGGACTGGCCGATGGCAGTATCCGGATCGTCATCGGCACCGGCGCGGTGGCGGGCAAGGGCGTGACCTATAAGGACCTGGCGCTGGTCATCGTCGACGAGGAACAGCGTTTCGGTGCCGCCGACAAGGCCCGGCTTCAGGCGCTGTCGTCGGGGCATGTGCTGACCCTGTCCGCCACGCCGATTCCGCGCACCCTTCAGGCCGCGCTGGTGGGCCTGCGTCAGCTGTCGATGATCGCCACCCCGCCCGCGCGGCGACAGCCGATCCGCACCGCCGTCTCCACCTTCTCCCCCGAAACACTGCGCGCGGCACTGCTGCGCGAGCGATCGCGTGGCGGGCAGAGCTTCGTCGTAGTGCCCCGCATCGCCGACATGGCGCCACTCGCCGAAAAGCTCGCCCGGATCGTGCCCGAGCTGGAGGTGATGCAGGCGCATGGCAAGCTGCCCGCCGCGGAGATCGACGACGTCATGGTCCGCTTCGGCCGGGGCGAAGGCGATGTCCTGCTGGCGACCAACATCATCGAGGCGGGATTGGACGTGCCGCGTGCCAACACCATGGCGATCGTCCATGCCGACCGTTTCGGCCTGGCCCAATTGCATCAGTTGCGCGGACGCGTGGGGCGCGGGCATCGACGGGGGCAGGTGCTGCTGTTCGCCAAGGGCGAGGACGCCATCGCGCCGCGTACCCTGAAGCGGCTTCGCACGCTGGAGGCATTCGACAGGCTGGGCGCAGGATTCGCGATCAGCGCCCGCGACCTCGACATGCGCGGCGCGGGCGATCTGCTGGGCGATACCCAGGCCGGTCATATGCGCCTGATCGGGGTCGAGCTGTACCAGCAATTGCTGGAGGATGCGCTGCGCACCGCACGCGGCGAGACGGTCGAACGCTGGACGCCCGAGCTTCGCATCGGGGTGGAAGGTCGCCTGCCCGAGGCGTGGATTCCCGATGAAGACCTGCGCATCTCGCTCTACGCCCGGCTGGGGCGGCTGCGCGACGATGCCGCTCTCGATGCGTTCGAGGCGGAGCTGGAGGATCGGTTCGGCGAGTTGCCGGAGGAAGCCGCCACGCTGGTGTCGCTCGCCCGGCTGCGCGAGCGGATGAGGACGCGATCGATCGCGCGGATCGATGCGGGGCCCGCCGCCATCGCCCTGACCCCGCACGGCCAGGACCCCGATCTCGGCGGTATAGAGGGGCTGGAGGAAAAGGACGGTCGCCATCTCCTGAAGGAGCGGCACAACAGTCCCGCCAATCGGCTGGCGCGGCTGGACGAACTGCTGGCTTGACCCATGCCATTGGCGGCGACGCCCGCGCGGCGTAGAGCCGCCCCGAACAGAGAGGATTTTCGCCATGGCTTTCCCCGAACCCTATACGGCCGACCCTGCGCGCTATGACGGCCGGATGCCTTATCGCCGGACCGGACGCAGCGGGCTGAAGCTGCCCGCGATCAGCCTGGGGCTGTGGCAGAATTTCGGCGGGACGGATGTTTTCGAGACGGGTCGCGCGATCCTGCGCCGTGCCTTCGACCGGGGCGTCACCCATTTCGACCTTGCGAACAATTACGGCCCGCCCTTCGGTTCGGCGGAAGAGAATTTCGGGCGGGTGATGGCGAGCGATTTCGCGCGCCACCGCGACGAAATGATCCTGTCGACCAAGGCGGGATGGGACATGTGGCCGGGGCCCTATGGCGATATCGGTTCGTCCAAGAAGTATCTGATCGCCAGTTGCGACCAGAGCCTGAAGCGGATGGGCGTCGATTATGTCGACATCTTCTATTCGCACCGTGTCGACCCCACGACACCGCTGGAAGAAACGATGGGCGCGCTGGTCCAGCTTCATCGCCAGGGCAAGGCCCTCTATGTCGGCATTTCTTCCTACGATGCGGGACTGACCCGGCGCGCGGCGGCGATTTTAGCGGAGGAGAAGGTCCCGCTCTTCATCCACCAGCCGAGCTATTCGATCCTGAACCGCTGGATCGAACCTGAGCTTTTGGCCGCATTGGAAGAGCTGGGCACGGGCTGCATCGCCTTCTCGCCGCTCGCGCAGGGCATGCTCACGGGCAAATATCTGAACGGCGTTCCGCAGGATGCGCGCGCCAGCCGGGGTGGTTCGCTGTCGCAGTCGCTGCTGACCGAGCAAAATCTGGCCGTTATCCGGCAGCTGAACGACATTGCCCGAACGCGCGGGCAGACGCTGGCACAGATGGCGATCGCCTGGGTGTTGCGAGATCCGCGCGTCACCTCCGCACTGATCGGCGCGCGGACGGTCGAGCAGCTGGACGACTCGCTCGATGCGGTGGCGCGGCTTGATTTCACAGCCGACGAACTGGCGGCGATCGACAAGGCGGCGCAGGATGGGGGCATCAATCTCTGGGCCGAATCCTCCGACATTGCCGAGCTACCCGCAGCCCAGGGCATAGCGCACTGATAGCAGTATGAGGACGGGCGGCCGCCGCTGCACCGCCCGTTCCGACATATTTTATCGCAGGCAAGAGCTGGTATTTGTCCGACAGTTGAATTAGCCTCCCTCAAAAAAGGGAGAGGTTCATGAAGACATTCATCCGCAGTTGCGCCGCCATCGGCGCCCTTTTGGCGACCACGGCGTTTCATGGCACTGGGCAGGCGCCGGCCACGTCCCCGCGCCACCTGGAGATCGTGGCGAAGGACAGCCTGCCCAAGCCACCCGCCCCGCGCGATGCGCGGACCGCCTATCTGATGACGTTCTTCACCGACGAGGATCATTCGCTCCATTTCGCGACATCGCGCGACGGCTACAGCTTCACCGACGTCAATGGCGGAAAGCCGGTGATGGACGGACGGGAAGCTGCCGAGCAAAAAGGCATTCGCGACCCCCACATCATGCGCGGCCCCGATGGCGGCTTCTATATGTCGATGACCGACCTTCACATCTTCGCCAAGCGCGAAGGGTTGCGCGACACCCAGTGGGAGCGGCCCGAGGAGCAATATAGCTGGGGCAACAACCGCAACATGATCTTCATGAAGTCCTACGACCTGATCCACTGGTCACGGTCGCGGGTCACGCCATCGGCCCTGTTCCCGCGCTATCGGGATGCCGGGAATATGTGGGCGCCGGAGACGATCTACGATCCGCAGCGCAAACGGCTGATGGTCTATTTCACCACCCGCGACGGCAACGGGCCGAACTATCTGGTCTATTCCTATGCCGACAACGACTTCAGCACCCTGACCGAAGAGCCGAAAAAGCTGTTCGACTATCCCGATCCCAAGGTGAATGTGATCGACGCCGACATCACCAAGGTCGGCGGCAAATACCACATGTTCTATGTCGCGCATCAGGCACCGGGCAATATCCGCCATTCGGAGTCGTCGCGGATCAATAGCGGCTGGACGAAGGACCTGCGCAAGGTCGATCCCGAAACCGTCGGGACGGAGGCACCGACCCTGTGGCGGCGCAACGGCACCAATACCTATGTCCTGATGTACGATGTGTTCGGTATCAACCCCAACAATATGGGTTTTTCTGAAACCACGGACTTCGTGACCTACCGGAATATCGGTCGCTTCAACGAGCCTGGATCACCGATGAAGGCGACCAACTTCACTCGCCCCAAACATGGCGCGGTCGTCGCGATCAGTCCGGCCGAGGCCACCCGGCTGGAGCGATATTTCGCCGCGCGTTGAACACGAAGATGCGCCCGACCATGACAGGTCGGGCGCATCGCTCCGTCCGGTTACTTCGCGGCGCCGCTCACATCGCCCTGGCCCATGGCCGAGACCAGGACATTGCCCGAGCCGGAGAAGTTCGCGGCAGGCAGGTTGGCGACCTTGTCACCCACCTTCACCAGCACCCGCTCCACCGCGCCGCGGGCATTGGTGCGGACCGACTGAACCGCACCGATCGCGCGGCCCTGCGCATCGCGGACGACCATGCCGGTATTGACCGGGAAGGCCCCGCCCTGCGCCGCGCCGCTACCGGCCAGCGCCAGATTGCCCGCCAGCGAGCCGTTGCCGCCCGTCGCCGCTGCGCTGCCCGATGCGGAACCCGCGACATTGCCGCTCGCATTGGCCGCACGCTCGGTCAGGTTGCTGGCGGCGCCCCGCGCCCGGTCGCCGACCGCCCCGGCGGTTTCGCGAACCCGTCCGGCGACGTTGCCGACCGTATTCACACCGCGCCCCGCGACATCGCGCACCGCATCGGTCCCGACCAGCTGGGCATCCACGCCGCCGCCGACCGTGCCCGAGGCCGCGCCGTTTGCGCTGCCCGAGCGGTTGCCGACCCGCGTTGCGCTGTCCAGCGTCGAACCGCCGCCAGCTTCACCCGAAGCCGTCACCCGGCCTCGGCGCAGATCGACATTGCGATCGCCACGCACCGAACCGCGCGTCCGGGCCGCCGTGTCGGTTGCGGCGCGGCCGGTCTGGCCAACCCCGCTCAGCGTCCCGTTCGCCCCGCCGGTCAGGCCGCCGGTGACACCACCCAGCTGACCGCCCAAGGCTCCACCACCGACCAGGCCACCGCCGCCACCAAGCAGCTGTGCCGAAGCGGGCATCGCGACAAGTGCCGCAGCAAGCATCGCGGTACCGGAAAGAAGGGTCTTCATCATCGTTCTCCTTAACTTCTGCGGAGACAACGAGAGGCGCTTCCGATTTAATCCCGAAAAGATGCGTCTTTTACTGCACAGGCGTTCGGCAATCGGCACAAACCATTCCACGACCTAGGAATTTTCTTTCGCTCATCCGGCCATTTTTCTGGGCTTCGGCATCGACATCGGCCAGGGCGGCGCGGATTCGGCCAGGGTCCAGCGATGGATAGGCGGCGGCCACACGGCCCGCGACCAGCGGCGCGGCAAAGGATGTGCCCCGCACCTTGAAGCGGCGACCACCGACTCCGGCGGCCAGCATGTCCGCGCCCGGTGCGGCATAATCGAGATGGTCCGCCCGTCCCGCCTCGATCAGCGGGCGTCCCCGCCCGTCGACGCCGGTCACGGCAATGACGCCCGGATAGGAGGCCGGATAGGCGGGCGGCGCGGCCGGGCCGTTATTGCCGACCGCCGCCACGATGATCAGGCCCCGCTTCTGCGCCGCCGCGACGACGCGTGCGAGCAGCGGATTGGCGGGGCCGACCAGGCTGATCGTCGCCACCGACACGCGCCGTTCGACCAGCCAGCCCAGCGCCTTGGCGATGGCGGTCGCGTTGCCGCCCGCCGGATCGCTGCCATAGACATCGGCCGAGGCGATCCGCGCGCCCGGCAGCGATCCCCGAATGCCGTTGCTCCCCGCAATCAGCGAGGCGACCGCCGTGCCGTGGTCGTTGGCGCGGGGAGCGCCCGTGGCGAAACCCTGGGTCAGTACGGCTCCTTCGGCACCGCCATCGATGACGCCGACCATGGTGCCGCGCCCCGTGCCGCCTTCCGCCGCCGCCAGGGTGGCCGGTGCCCCGGCTCCGCTCGGCAGGTGAAGTTGATCGGCGCTGACTTCGCCACCCAGCTTCTGGAGCACGCCCAGCGCCGCCTTCAGCGACTGGCCCGGCGGCACGCGCAGCCGGACGAAGCCGACGCCCAGCACATCGTCGCGCTCGATCACCGTGAAGCCCAATCGTCCGACCGCCGCCAGCAGCGCATCGCTGGGGGCATCGACCACCACCTCGCCCGCGCGCGCCGGAAATGCCATGGGGTCCAGCGCGATGGCGTCGGGATGATCGCGGACCAGTTGCGCGAAGGTCGCGCGGCGGACCTGCTCCAGTTGCCGCACGGTCGCGCGCGAGGCGGCATCCACCCGGTCGATCACCGGATCGCCCAGCGACGCAATTCCCCGCCCGACCGAGGGCAGGCCATCGGGAAGCATCGGCATCCCCGGCAGCGACGGCACCAGCTGCGCCCGCCCCGCCGTCACGCCCAGCGCCAGGCCCGCCGCCGCCATCGATACTGCCAGATAGCGGGTCGTCCGCTTCATCGCCGTTCACTCATTGTCAAAATTCATGCTGACATGGATTAAACGATGAACCGCATCCGTTTCATCCCTGCAACAAGGAAAACAGGATTGGCCGCTTTCGAGACCGAGTTGTTGGCGCTGCTCCCGCGACTGCGGCGGTTCGCGCGATCGCTCACCCATGACGGGGCGGATGCGGACGATCTGTGCCAGGTCACGATCGAAAAGGCGCTGATGGCGCGCGGCTCGTGGCAGGCGGGGACACGATTGGATAGCTGGATGTACCGGATCATGCGCAATGCCTGGATCGACACCGCCCGCGCCCGGTCGCGCGCGGCAGAGACCTTCGTCGCAGAAGAGGCGGGCTTGGGCGTCGGCGGGGAAGGCAATGCCGAGGCGCGGGTCGCGCTGAACGAAGTGGATGCCGCGATGCGCACCCTGCCCGACGAACAGCGCGAGGCGGTGGCGCTCGTCCTGGTCGAAGGAATGGCCTATAAGGAAGCGGCCGAGATACTGGACATTCCGATGGGCACCCTGACCTCGCGGCTGGTACGGGGCAGGCAGGCGCTGATGGCGCGGCTGGGAGAAGCGGCATGACGATCGAACCCGAATTGCTGATGGCCTATGCCGACGACGCGCTCGATCCACTGACGGCCAAGCGGGTGGAACGCGCCGTCGCCGCCGATCCCGCTCTGGCCGAAGAGGTCGCGCGCCATCGCCGCCTGAGGGCGAAACTGGGCGCGGCCTATGCCCCGATCATGGATGATCCGGTGCCCGACAGGCTGGCGGCGATGTTGACCAGCAATGTCGTGCGGATGCCCCGGCGCCAGCCCCGCCCCTCCCGCGTCTCGGCCGCCTGGCGTTCGGCGGCGGCGATGGCGGCATGCCTCGTCGTCGGCGTTCTGGTCGGTCGCGGCGTTCAGCAGGAGGGGCCAGTCGCGGCGACCGACCATGGCCTTTACGCCGCCGGTTCGCTCGCCGAGGCACTCGACGATCAGGCGAGCGGCACCGGAGGGCCGGTGCGCATCGCGGTCAGCTTCCGCGCGCAGGACAATGGCTTTTGCCGCGTGTTCCAGTCGGCCGAGGCGGACGGCATCGCCTGTCGCGATCCGAAGGGCTGGGCCTTGCGCCGGACCATGCCGGGCAGCACGCCCGGCGCAAGGACAGGCTATGTCCAGGCGGGATCGTCGGACGCCGAGCTGATGGCGGCGGCACAGAATATGATGGCCGACATGCCGCTGGATGCGGCGGGCGAGAAGAAGGCGATTGCGAGCCACTGGCGCGCGCGCTGATCGGTGATTTCGGAAAGCGATCGTTTCCACCACGTCGGTGGACCGATCGTACATTCGTCCTATCTTGGGCCTATGAAAAAGATCGGCTTTCTCTCGTTCGGCCATTGGTCGCCCTCGCCCCAGTCCGCCACGCGCTCGGCGCAGGATGTGCTGCTCCAGTCGATCGACCTCGCCGTCGCCGCCGAAGAGCTGGGCGCGGACGGGGCCTATTACCGGGTCCACCACTTCGCGCAGCAGCTCGCCTCGCCCTTCCCGCTGCTGGCCGCTGTAGGCGCACGGACGAAGACGATCGAGATCGGGACGGGCGTGATCGACATGCGCTACGAAAACCCGTTCTACATGGTCGAGGATGCGGGCTCCGCCGACCTGATCAGCGGCGGGCGACTGCAGCTCGGCATCAGCCGCGGTTCGCCGGAACAGGTCATCGATGGCTGGCGGCATTTCGGCTATGGCCCCGCGCAGGGCGAGACGGACGCCGATATGGGCCGCCGCCATGCCGAAGTGTTCCTGCACCTTCTAAAAGGACAAGGCTTCGCCAAGCCCAATCCCCGCCCCATGTTCCCCAACCCGCCGGGCCTGCTTCGGCTGGAGCCGCATTCGGCCGGCCTGCACGACCGGATCTGGTGGGGATCCGCCTCCAACGCCACGGCGATCTGGGCCGCCAAACAGGGCATGAATCTGCAAAGCTCGACGCTGAAGGCCGATGAGAGCGGCGAGCCTTTCCATGTCCAGCAGGCCCAGCAGATCCGCGCCTATCGCGATGCCTGGGCGGCGGCGGGGCATGACCGCGCCCCACGCATCTCCGTCTCGCGTTCGATCTTTGCGCTGACCACCGATCAGGACCGCGCCTATTTCGGTCGCGACGACAGCCAGGATCAGGTCGGCATCATCGACAATATGCGCGCGGTCTTCGGCCGTTCCTATGCCGCCGAGCCCGACCGGCTGATCGAACAGCTGCGCGCCGACGAAGCGATCGCGGAAGCCGACACGCTGCTGCTGACCGTGCCCAACCAACTGGGCGTCGATTATAACGCACATGTGATCGAGAACATCCTGCGCCACATCGCGCCTGCGCTGGGCTGGCGCTGACGACGGGACAGGCCCCGGCTGCGGTCGGGGCCGAAGCCCAGGGTGCCGATGATGTGGAAGAAATGGCGCGCCCGGAACGATTCGAACGTCCGACCCTCAGATTCGTAGTAGTCAGCGTACTAATCGGCAGAGGAGGCTAGTTTATCTGAGAATGTCTCAGGCGGTCTGATTGACTATTATGCCAGTAACTTAGCTCAAGAGCCATGGCTGCCCAAGTCTACCCACATACCGTCTTATCAAGTTCGACTAATTGCTCTGGAATTGCTCAGTTGAATTCAATTTAAAGCAACCAAGTGAGAGTTCTGTCACTCCGATGCATAGTCAAGAGCCTTCCCAAATTTTTCAGCATTCGAATAAACAACGACCTCATCGTCCCAACTTGTCTCGCGTTGAACTCGAACGGGGCATTACCCTGAGGCATCTTGATCCCACTTAAACAAGGGACTCACGATGCACGGAACGAAGATCACGCTCAACTCACTCAGGGCGCTTCCGCCCTCCCCGCCCTCGAAAACCAAGGTGATCCTCTGGGATCTCGAGATCAAGGGCTTCGGCGCATACCGTACCTGCGCAGGGACGATCTCGTTCGTCTACCAGTACGCGATGCCGGGAGGTAAAACCCAGAGTCTGATGTTGGGACGCTTGGGCGAACTCACTCTCGACCAAGCCCGCAGTATGGCGGCCGATATGGCTTTCGCGCGTCGTCGCGGGGTCGACCCCATCGCCGAGCGAAAGGCGAAGCTGAAAGCAGCCGCCGCCGCGGAAGAACTCAACCTCGGCCACTATGCGGTCAAATACCTGGAACGTCGCGACAAGCAGGGCAATCCGCTGAACAAGGGACAGCGGGCCATCGTGATGCGGGACGTCGTCGGTCTGCTGGGCGAGACGAGAATGGACCGGCTCACGGTCACCGACGTGGAGGACTTCGCGGAAAAGCTGGCGGAACGCGGACTTTCCGCAAGGCGAATGGGGCTGGTGTACCTCAACACTATCCTGAACGACGCGGTACGGCGCGACGTTATTTCCAATAACGTGGCAACCAAAGTCACCATCAACAAGGCAGGTGAACGGGATCGGCGCCTGCGTGACGACGAACTGCAGCGCCTGCTGGAGGCCGCCGCCGATCTGGGTGACTGTCGCGGAGACATATACGAGGTCCTGGTCAGAACTCTCAAGCGCAAGGAGGAGATCAGCCGGATGGAATGGAGCGAGCTGAACATCCCCAAGCGAGAGTGGTCGCTCAGGGCGTCGAGGACGAAAGGCCGTGTATCCCACCTCATCGAGCTCCCGACGCAGGTCATGGCCATCATCCTGCGCCAGCAACCCGACCCCAAGCTCCGCGTCGGGCCCGTCTTCACGCTCGATGGCGGCAAGACCGCCCCCGAGATGGGCAGTCAGGTCAAGAACCTGCTGGATGCACACATCCACCAGCGCCTGGAAGCCGCGAACGAGCGGGACGGCACGGCGCACTCCTTCGCACACTACACCATCCACGACCTGCGTACGACAGGTGCCTCCAAGCTGCAGGAGAAGCCGTTTCTGACGACCGCGTCGCTCATCGACGCCATCCTCCTACACAGCAACGGCAAATTGGTCACCCGGACCTATCAGCGCGCAGCTCTCGAGATCGAAGCCGGCGAGGTCCTCCAGCGATGGAACAACTGGATCGACGAACTGATGTCCGCAGATTCCGCATGGCCAGGCGGCCGGGACCGCATGTACATCGAGGCGGCGGCGGATCGGGCGCGGCGGGTGAAGGCTCTACGCAAGGGGTGGCCGATGCGCGAGGATCAGAAACGGGCAGCTGCGCGCCGGGCAGCCAAAGACGCCAAGGACAACAGTAAGTAGGTGTCGGTACGCAGGACAAGACCAAATGTGCTTAGACCGGGTGGTGAGACGAACAGCATGCCACCACCCGGTCCCATGTGCTGAGCCCTGTTCGCGTCGGCCTATGTTTCTCTAGCCGCGTACGACTAACGAAGAACGGAGGATTGAAGCACAGGTATCAATTGGACCTCCCGTTTGCAGGCGAAGCCGGAGGTTGACATGAAAAGCAACAAGGACGTCTACTGGCGGGAATACCCGCACGCCATCGAGTTCCGCGCTGGCGTGAACGCACGCCACGCGATCTTCCTCTCAAACGAGGAGCACCCTCTCTCGAAGTGGGCGCTGTATGGGTTCACCGACCGCCGCCTCCTCAACCATGCAGGCGACCTCACCGATGCAGGTCGAGCGATCGTCCTTGAGGGGATGATCCGCGAGACCCGCGGAACCCGCAAGAACTTCTGCGTCGTCTGGGACAGGCACGAATGCACCTTCATAATGCCGGACGGCACGACATACGAAGGACACAAACCTCCTCGTGGGATGCCTATGGAGCCGGAAAGCTACCTGGGGACGCCGGCCGACCTCGTCGACTGCCGATACGTGGAACTACCCGCCGGTTGCAGAACCAGCCACATCTGCATCGTCCGCCTCACGCGGGACCGTGTCGAAATCGCCTCGGGTGCGCCCTGCATCCTGGGCTGCCATACCGAACCGTCCCCTCCTGGTCGTTTCGACCCCTTCGCCGACATGCTCGGCTCTGACGGCGTCCTGCGCATTCCGAAGACGTTCCGCGGCCAGACGGTGACTGCCGTGACCGAAGACTACGTTCTGGGCCCCGTGCAACCCGACGGAATGGAATCTCATATGATCGCGCCATGGCCCGATCAGGTCTTCGACGGATGCCGTCGGATTGCAGGCCGTGACCTGCCGACGGAGATATTGGACGCCGTCTGGCGAGCCGTTGATCCTATCCAATGGGATGTCATCCAGACGGGTATCCGTCACGCCGCCTGAACCCGAACGGCCTTGCAAAAGCCAATCGGCTGATCATGATCGCGGATACCGAGCCCCGCCGCATAGGCAGTGGCAAGACGAGCCTCCGGGGGGAAGACACTGGACACCGTATTCGACCCGCACGCCCTTGATTGGTCGCGCCACCATCTACTTCGATCCGAAGCTGAAATCGGCCCGGGCATGTTCTTGCCGGAGTTGGTTACCCTCGTCGGCATGCGACTTCTCGAAGCCTGGCATGGTCACGAGACGAAGGAGATGCTGCTCCCTGCACCGCCAGCTCTGGAGGTGCCTGCCCCGAGGTTCGCGTTCGATGAAGCCGGCGATCGCATCGAGATCATCCATGATCGTCACGGTGCCGACGTGCGCAAGGCGCTGCAATGGGCTGCGAGCCAGATCCCATCGAGATCACGTGCTAAAAAAGCGGCGCGCGGCGGCCACTCTCCCGATGCCACAGCATTGACGGAAGATGACTGGGAAACGGCTTACGAGGCGATCGTGCTACCGCGGGAGATGCGCTCGTGGGCGCGCACCGCGCTCACGCACGTAGCGTGGGCAATCGCCGACATGGCATCCCGGGACGAAGGAGACGACGTCGCGATCACGCTGATCGGCAGGCCGCTGCTGGGTGGCGATGGGCGTGAGCTGCCTCGCACCATATGGACGACGGGGCCGGAACTTCGTCTACGCCGGCTGGCATCGTGCGGGCTGAACATCGACGCTCCGTTCGATCCCATGGCGGCTGCAACCCACCTGATCTTCGTGGAAACCCGCGGGTTGACGGAGGCCGTCGAGACATACGCCGAGCGGCACATGGTACCTGCCATCCCAGACGACCATCCATGGTGGGCTGAGGCGGAAAAGGTGCGGAGGAGTTGGGCACCCGATCTGGAGGACAGGATCAGGAAGGTCCTGGTCCCCGAACTGCGGAAACCCGAGAACATCTTTTGGCGGAAAGCGCAGGCGCAACGCTTCATCGAACGGCTCGACGAGTTCGGCCCGGGTGTGGACCTGGTGGTTGCCCGCGTCTGTAATGCACTCACGAAGGAGGGTGCAGCGGAGGGCATCCAGTACGCCTCCCTCGGGCGGGGCGGTCGACCTCGCATAGGGCTGGAACTCGTCCGCGAACGCTAGATGGTCATCGAGCGTGTTTGGCGCACATGATCGAGCATGCGCTCATCCAGTCAAATGACAAACCTTGACTCGCGACCGACAAACCCCGTTTTCGTGCGCGGTGAAGGCACAGGTATGTCGAATCACCGATCTGTACTCCTGAACCACCAGCCAATCCCGGCTGGATCAGGAGACGAGACATGGACGGAAAGGTCCACAAGGTCGACGATGGCGACAGGCTGATCGACACCCACGAGGCCGCGAAGAGGCTGGGCGTGGGGTACCGCACGCTGATGAACGCCCGCATCTATGGAGGCCCCGCCAACATCCCGTGGGTCCGCATCGGTCGCAGCATCCGCTATTCGACCCGCGAGATCGAGCGCTACATCCGCGCCAACACCCGCACCTCCACCAGCGAGTACTGGCGCCCGTGAGCGGCACGGCACCGCTCGCTCCCGGCATAGAGGAAATCCGGCGCCTGCTCCGGGCGGCGCGCGTCCTCGGCACGTCGCACGGCGTGGTGCTGGAGCTGTCGATCCTGACGCTCGGTCTGCCTTGGGAGGTCACGGCGATCGACCTCTCCTCCATCGACTGGAGTCGCGGGTGCGTCGAAGTTCCGTCTCGGGGCACCCGGCGGACCCGAACGATGGCCCTGTCCAACGCTGCCATCCAGACGGTCATACGCGTCGCCGGGGTAGCGGGCGGCACCGGACAGGCCGTGACGGCGGGACGCGGAGAACCAGTGAAGGCGCGAGACGTCAGGCTCGACCGACTGCAGGAATCGCTTGGCCGCATCGAACCCGACACTCTCCGGACCCGCTGGAACTTCCATGGACTGCGCGAGACCGGTGCGGCGACGTTGATCGATGGCGGGGTGGCCAGCGACGATGTGCGCCTGCTGCTGGGCAAGGAGCGCGATCAACCCGGCAGCGTGTATGCCCGCGGATCCGACGTCGACCGTGCCGTCGCCGCTGCCGAACGATGGAGCAGCCTGATCTTCGCCGACGAGCGGCGCCGTCCGCCCGGCAGGAGATAGCGGACGACAGATACCGGCGGCTCACGCCGCCGGATCGAGAGGAAGGAAAGGCGGTGAGCCGTAGGGCCGAAGGAAAGCCGGCCAAGCTCAACCGCATGCGTCCACGAGTGACGCGAAGGGAGTATAGACCATGCCAAAGAGCAGCATACCCTCCTGCTACAAGACCGAGACCGGGCAGATCGACGTCGCCCGGCTGAAGCGGGACGTGTCGATCACCAAGGTCGCGAGCCTCATCACCAAGCTGGTGCGGTCCGGCACCGAGATGAAGGGGCTCTGTCCCCTGCACGAGGAACACACACCCTCCTTCTTCGCCAACGAAGCCAAGGGCACGTTCTACTGCCACGGCTGCGGTCGCGGAGGCGACGTCATCGCCTTCGTCCAGGAGGTGGGCGGCCGCAGTTTCCTCGAATCATGCGAGTGGCTGATGGGGTCGTCCAGCTTCTGCCCGCCCGAGCAGCGCTACCCCGTGGCGCAGGCGACTGCCATCCGACAGGTCAACGTCCATCGGGCGAAGGTGGAATTTCGTCGCGGTGTCGCCATCGAGGGCACCGTGGTGGAGGCATATCTCGCCAACCGCGGCCTGGACGGTCAGGTGCCCGGATGCATCCGCCACTCCTGGGTGCCGCGCTTCTGGCACGATGACGGCTCGGAGGGGCCGAGGGAGCCTGCGATGATCGCGGCCGTGCAGGACGTCGACGGCAGCGTCGTCGGAATCCAGCGTACCTTCCTCGACAAGGAAGGACGCAAGGCGCGCCGTGGATCGGCCCGCCTCAGCCTCGGTCAAATCCGCGGCGGAGCGCTGCGCCTGGGTCCCGCCAGACCGGAGATCATGCTCACCCAAGGCGTCGAGGACGGGCTTGCGCTGACCCGGATGTTCGTCGGTGCGACCGTGTGGGCGGCGCTCGGCGACGGCAACCTCGCGCATGTGGCGCTGCCCCGTCACGTCCGAAGCGTCACGCTGTGCGGCGACGCGGACGATGCCGGACGAACGGCCGTCCAGCGCGCCAGGGAAGCGTACGAGGCGCTGGGGATCGCCGTGAGGGTGCTGTTCCCCCGCGCAGGCAAGGACTTCAACGAGGAGTGGCTGCTGCTCCACGCCTGAGCACGCAGCCGGAAGACCAGCGACATGATCGAAAACGACGACGTCGGCGCCTTCGGCCCCGGCGAACGCCGGGCCCGTGCCCGTGACCCGCCATAATCAGCCGTACCTTCGACCCAGACCCGATCGGCATGGCCGACGACATCGACAAGGACCACGCATATGACCAGGAAGAAGAACACCGGCTCTCGCGCCCTCGCCAAGCACCAGCCGCCCGCCCTCCCCGTCGCCCACAGGATGAACGGCGGCGACCTGCCGGTGCAGGTGGACGCGATCTACCACGTCCGCGACGTCCACCCGAGCAACGATGGCCCGTGGAGCAAGGAGGCCGACAAGATCGCCTGGACCGACCAGATGAGCGGCTACGCGTGCATCATCCGGCGGTCGGCGCAGGGCGGCCATCTCGGCGGCTACGTCGCCGTCCCCCCGACGCACCCGCTGTACGGCATGCAGCCCTACGCCTTTGCCGGGCTCGGGATCGGCGTGCACGGTGGCATCAGCTACGCAAATGAGTGCCAGCGCTGGGAACATGAGACCCGCTCGATCTGCCACGTCGCCGCCGAGCCGCCGCATGCCGACCGCGATCCGCTCTACGCGAACGCTGCGGCCCAGCGTGAGGACGACGCCTGGTGGCTGGGATTCGAGTGCGACCAGCCCGGCGACGTCATGCCCGTGTTCGGCTATCGAAACGGGCGGCACGGGACGCTGGAGGGTGTCAACGAGCGGACCTACAAAACGGAAAAGTTCGTCTACGAGGAATGCGTGCGCCTCGCCACCCAGCTCAAGGCGGTGGAGGAAGGCAGAGACGCGAGGGAGGCGGATCCGGGACCGCAGGCCACCTACTACGATCCGCGGGAGATCGGCCGATGAACCGCCGGCCCCACATCGATCCCGAGCTGCCCTGGGGCTGCTGGCTGAGGATCGAGCCCGTGGACGGCGGTGCCGAATTCGTCGACGACGCGACTGGTGAGCGTTGGAGCACGATCCGCGAGGCCCTCTGGCACGGCCGCCTGGGAATGGGCAACGGGCCGATCGGCATCATCCCCGCGCTCGAGTTCCTTCACGGCGTCCTCTCGCAGTGGGCGCGCCGGAAGCCGGACAGCGGGGAGATGACCGCCGACATGTTCTCCGGAAACAAGGTGTTCCAAGGATGGTACATCACGTGGCTGATCCGCGAGGGCTTGGTCGCAAGGCAGGACGGTCTCACCGCCGAAGGGTGGGCGGTCCTTCACATGCTCATGGCCACCCGCCCCCAGGACGTGCGCGAAGAACGGCCCGGCCGGGCGACCGTCGCCCAGCTCCTCGAGCTCGGTTTCGGGCCGGAGGAGCGGGAGGCGCGGCTGTCCCGGGTCGAACAGGCCGCGCTCGACTGGGGCGTCGGCTTCCGGCGGGCGAAGATCGGTGCCTGGCCGCACGTCATCCTGGTCAAGCGCGGAGAGGGTCAGGTGCCGGTGCTGGAGACGAGCTGGTCCCTCCGCTTCGAAACCGAGGATCAACGGGACGCCGTCTACGAGTGGCTCTGCGTGCGCCTCGATCGATGGCCCGCTTGGGCCGAGATGGCGGGACGCAGCCGGCATCCCGAACTCACGCAGCACCTGCTGATGGTACTCGCGGTATCGGCGGCCCACGCGACCGAAGATCCACCCGCCATCAGTCTGACCTAATCATAGAAGACGACCGCCGCTGCTTCTAGCCGCGCCGTGCCCGCTCGAAGGGCACGGCGCCTTCGGTGCCGACCAAGCTCAATTCAATATAGAGAAGTCAGTAGCTAAGCCAGCCGTCACTCTGCGGCTGTAAACGCGACTTCGGGCCATACTAAAAGGGACCTCGTTGGATTATGATCTCCGGCCTTCGTCCAAGTTGGACTTGCACCAATTCGGCGATCCGATCGGTCTGGCCCTCAACAATATCTCTGATGGCCTCGGCGTCAGCGGCGGGCGCGGTAAAACCGGAGTCGGAAACGAATGCGTAGCGCGCTGCAAGCGTGGCATACAGCAGGTGTTCGATCATCGACATGCAGAGGCCGGTCCCGCCCAATACCTCAAGTGTCCACAGGGGACTCCAAGGACGCAGCCCGGTCGTCCAATTCGCCGGATTGGCCTTTGCTCGGAGGTGTAGGCGCAGGCGCGATGCGAGCGTTCCCCTGTCGCGCTGCCCTGCTATTCCAATTCTGAACTGCGTCTGGTCTTTACCAGACTGCAGAAGGTATGCGCCATGAACGGTATCATCGCCGATGGCATTAGAATTTTCAGATCTACGAAATACAAGAGTTACCATGATCACCCGGAGCCGCCGTTTTATACCAAGAGACAGGATTTGCAGGCGAACATTGCCGTTTCGTTAAGACGGCGGCGACGTCCATAGACAATCATATATTCTCATGATGCAATAGTTTTGACGATAGCCATTGACCTGCCGCATTATGCAATGCAAAAATGCGAAATTCTCAGCGAACTTGTCATGCAGTCGAACTGCCGACGACTGGCCAAGGCATTTATCCGCTGATCCCCCAATCGCGACGCCGCTGATCGACCCAGCAGGAGCGCACTTCCCTGAATCCGATTGGTGAATTCTATCAACGCGGCACCAAAGCGAGATCCGGCATGCGGCGGCGAATCGATCAATTCTAATCGAAACTTTCGCCGACGCATGCGCGAAGCCGCTGCCTTCCGCTAGGATTTAGAAGGAGGACTTGGCAGGAACGGTACCACCGGCGGCGCGCTTGACCGCAGCCTCCCATGCCCGATCCGCGGCCACGCCCTGCGACAGCGAAATCTTCAGCTTGCCGTAGACATCGATCTTGGCTTCCAGACCGGTGTGCTGATTTCCCCAGATCGAACGGCACGGGTCACCACCAGTGCACCAGCTCGCCTCGTAGATGGAGCGGGCGACCGTCGACACGCCCGGCTTGCCGTAGCGCTTCGTCATTTCGGCAGCGATCTGCTCGGGCGTCCGACCGGCGGCGGGGGCAGCGTACGTCACGCCACTGACCAAGTCCCCGCTCGGCATCGGCCGGAACCTGACGACCAGCGTCTCGTCGCCCTTCCTGGCATTCAGCACGGCAACGCCGTTCTTCGGTTCCTCGATGGGAAAGACGTCGCGTTGCCGCTTCACCTCGTGGTCCACTGTTGCGGCCCAGTCCTCGCCTGCTTCCGTATCAACCTTCCATCCGTCGCGGGCGAGCGTCGTGCGCGCCTCCGTCGCAGTCATGCCGATCCGCAAACCCGCTATCGTCAACGGCTTGGCCGCTTCCCGCGTCTGCGCGGCGGCGTCGCGTTCGGCGACAGACGCCGATCCGCAGGCGGCGAGCAGTGCCAATGCGCTCATGGCGGTGATTTTGGTCATCATGTTATTCCCTCGTGTTCGATGGACGTGCGGCGTCGTTCGCCGAGAAGCATCCCGGCGTCGCAGGTCCGGTGGTGGACATTCGATCTAGCGGTTGGTGTCGGCCGGCTCGGGTGGCGAACGGGCGCGGAAGGAACCGCTCACCGCAGCACTAGCGTTACGAACCCCGCCGTGTCGCTCGCTCCGGCCACATGGCCGGCGTTGAAGGCACGGGCGACGCCGAGGCGCATAGATGAGGTGGACGACAGCGCGGCAGACCAGCCGAGCTCGACATCCAGCTCGCGGGAGTCCGGGGCGAGATCGACCATTGTCGTCGCGGTGGAAAGCGCGCCGGTCATCAGGTCGTAGGCGACGGGCACGAGCAGGGTCGTCCTCGCACGCTCCACCCGCAGCGGTGACGACAGGCCCAGCGTCGCAGTGCCGCCGAACAGCCCGCGCGCTCCCTCGATGGCAAATGCGCTGCCCCATACCGGCCCCGAGAAGCGCATCAGCTCCGAGCCGCCGGCGACGTGGGTGGTCGAAGCGGTGGCGCGCGCCGAGACGAGCACGCCGACGATCATGCTGCGGGCGGTCAGCGACACCATCGTCGTCCGAGCACCGCTCAAACCCAGATCGGCACCGCCGCGCATGCCGAGCGCCTGGCCGCGCTCGACCATGTCCGAGACTTCAAACCCAAAGCCGAGCGGGGTGGAGACGGTAAAGCCACGAAGCTCCGTGCGGGCATCGCGGGACGACCCGGACGAGAAGCCTGCGGACCAGCCGCTGCCGGTCCAGACCGACGACATGCCAATGGGTGCGTCGACGACGCCACACAGAGGCGAGCCGGCGATGCCGTCGCTACGCCCGACCATCACGTTGGCGCCGAGCATCACCGTCTGGCCGGGTGCTGGCGAGAACGACACCATGGCCGGGCGGTTCGGACGGACGGACTGCCAGTAGCTGGGCACCGACGACGAGAAGCCGAGGCGGGCATCGGTGGCTCCGTTCCGCTGCCACGGCGCGTCGATCGGGGAAAGCATGGCGCCAGCGAGCAGACCCGAGCCGCGGGTACGGATGCCGGACGCGCCCTTCATGACGAAGTCGCGACCGTAGCGGTCGAACACCGTCATCGTGGACGCCTTGGCGGCGATCGCTGCAGCGCCGCCGAACGGGGCGGACATCGTCAGCGAGGAGTAGCGCGCCAGCACGGCCTGTGCAGCGACGAACGACGTGGCAGGTGCCTGCGCCTGCATCGCCTTCTCGACGTTCAGAATGCCGACGCCGAATACCTGATCGACGCCCGGCGCGCCTGCGTCGGTGGCGGTGTCGAGCAGGATGCGCGCGATCGCCTTGCCGCCCAGTTGCGGCCAGTACTGCTTGAGGAGGGCGGCTGCACCCGCCACCGCGGGAGCGGCGAAGCTGTTGCCGGTCTCGATCACGACGTTGCCGTTCTGGTCGACGGTCTGGACGTTGTTGCCGCCGGCCGCGATCATGCGGTCGGCAAGCGGTCCGGCGTTGCCGTTGGCGACGCGCGGACTGCCGTTCTGGTCCACTCCGATGGCGAAAAGGAACCAGTCCCTGTTCGCACGGTCGGTGCCGACGAGGTTCTCGGCGATCTTCCCGGTGAAGCTGTCCTCGTCGGTGAAGTTCGATACGGATTCCACCAGCAGCCGGTCGGCCTGGCGTACGGCATCCATGGCGGCACGCTGCTCCGTCGCCGTCCGTCCCGTCGCTTCGCCGTTCAGGCTCATGCTGATGACAAACGCACCCTTGTCCAGCGCGTAGCGGATGGCCGGTGCGATCAGGCTGGGGTTCGCACCATCGCCTTCGGGCACCGCCCCGGACGTCGGCGTGACGTTCGTCATGTCGGGTCCGGAGAGCTTCAGCGCTAGGATCGTCGCTTCGGGTGCGACGCCCTGCACCCCGACGCCGTCACGTGCGGCGGCCGCGATGCCCGTGACGCGGCTGCCATGCCCCTTCACGTCCTTGACGTCGAAGCGGATCGTCTCCGGCGCGCAGGTGCCGCAACGGGCGATCGCCTGATCGAAGGCTGTACTGTCCGGAGAGATGCGACCGGAAAACTCACGCCCGGACGTGTCGATGCCGGTGTCGAGGATAGCGATCGTGACGCCCTTGCCGGTGATGCCGCGATCATACGCGTATGCGGCCTTCGCTGAAACGACTGCTCCGGACGCCTTGTACTCCACCGTATCAGCGGATGACGTCGGGGCAGGTGTCGGCGACGGCTGCGGTGCGGGCGTCGGCGTGGGCGTACCGGACGGCGGCCCGCTGGTGCCGGGCGAATTCACGCCGCCACCCCCGCCGCACGCCGCGAGCAGGATGGCTGTGGAAACCGCCATCGAATTCCTGATGATCCTCAGCCGCCTGCTGCGGCCTTTGTCGAACACGTCCACGCCCGAACCCCCGTTCGCGGCGCTGCCGTTCGACTCCTCCAGCCGGCGGCACCGCCCTGTTGATACGAGGCGGTGCCGGCCCGTGAGCCGGGGATTCAGAACCTGCAACGAGACAGGCGCGAGCGTCTTTAGGCCCCCGAAGAGGCCTTGGACATGCACGCCCGCTCCCCGGCCGAATGGAATTCGGGCCGGGCATCGGCTGTCGTTGCGAGGTTCTGACGCCTCGGTCCGCCTGCTGGCGAACGAACACGCTCTAACCGGAGAGTGTTAACACGATCAATCCACAGGATACGGCACGGATCACTTTTCGAACGACAATGTCCCGGTTCCCGGCAACCGCACGCCACTGACGATCAAGAAACGCCATGTGACCGATGATCGATGGGCTCACTCCTCGACCAGCCTCTAGTCGGCTAGGTCTTCCGCTATGCTTTTCGCAATGCTTGGACGCCAGCGGGCGCCAAGCAGATAATTTACACACTAATCGCCAAGACAAAATCAGATTCACATAAAACAACCAAAATGGATGCTTTTCTGCCTATAAGATGCCGTCTACAAATAAATTTGACGCCTCATGTTTTTATCATTGACGTCATTCATGTGACATGGTGATTTCATGTTGTCGGGCGGGGGCAGACGCCTTCCCTACGACGCCCGACTCGGGAGAAAAATTATGAAGCGTGTTGTACTTGCTGCAAGCCTCGTATTCTCTTCGGTGCTGCCATTCGCGGCCGCGCATGCCGCACCCGCGGCAGTCGAGACCAAGCACTCCTATGTCGAATATATCGGTTCCTTCGAGAGCGGTGGCGAGATCTACGACGTGTACGAAGTCACCGACCTGGGTGGTGGGTACTATTAAGCCGATCCGCTAGACAGCGGATCGGCGGGCACCGGGACGGATGCGCGCAACGCCATCGTCCCGGTTGCTTCCAGCCCGGCGCATTCCACCTTTCCGATCGACGACGCATTATGGTTCGGCGCGCGATCATCTGAGGAGCATCCCATGTTCACGAAGTCGTGTCTCGCGCCTGTGGCCGCCATGGTCGTCCTGGCGGGGTCCGCGTCGGCCGTCGCGGCGCAAGATCATGCCGGCAGCTTGGTGGAGGGTACTTGGGCGGGATCTTTCGCCTCCACGGAGTGGACCTTTGAGTTCAAGCATGAGGGTGGCAGCTGGTCGGGCCGGTACATGTCGGCGAGAAGCGGCAAATGGGTCCCGATGCAGTCCTTGGCCGTATCGGGAAACACGGTGCGGTTCGCCATCGAAGCAAAACCGCCGGTCGCCTTTAGCCTTGAGGTCGACAAGGCGAACAAGGCTATGACTGGCGACGTGGCGATCTTCGGCAAGAAACTACCATTCACGGCGACGCGGAAATCGTGACCATGATCCTGGGTCGGGTGGCCATCGCATTGGTCGCGCTGGCTCTGTCAATCGCGCCGGCTTATACTGCACGGCCTGGCGCAATGGTCATCCGGAAAGCATCGTTCGGTCATATTGAGGTGGCCGCGACCGATGTCGAGACCGCCCTCAGAGAAGGTCGTGCGGCGCAGGCAGCCGCTCGTGACGTGCTGCTCCTGCCACATGCGCGCTTCGGCATAACGGCGCGATCACACGGGAAGGCGCAGTGGGTCAGCATCGCAAGCAACGGATTACCGATCTATAGCTGGGCCTTCGGGAACGCCGCGCCAGGCGGCCGGCCTGTCCCGCCGAGCCACGCCTTGCGCCACGAGATCGGGCATGATCTCTTCATTCGCCACCTCGTTCCGAGTTCGAGGGATGGTCAATATGGAGGCGATGCGCCCGATTGGCTCGACGAGATGGCGGCCATCGCCTTCGAAGGTGCCGACGTAACCGCGATGCGCCGTCGCGAGGCCGCGCGTCTCGCAAAGAGTGGGACGCTCATACCCATGGATCGCTTCCTCACCATGGTCCATCCCGAACTGACCGAGCTTCCGGCATCCGCCGCCGCTTCTGATGGCCCAGCATACCGCATCAGGCTTGCCGCCTCTGCAGACACGCCTCGCTTCTACGCAATGACGCGCGCCTTCTATGACTATCTCGTCGCGCGAACGGGGTCGCCTGCGGTCATCGCCGAACTGGCAGGTGTGTTCCGCAGGGGCGAGCGCCTCGACGCCTGGATTTTGACCCGCAGCAGCAGCCGTGACGAATCCGCGTCGCTCGAGACACTAGATGCCGAGTTGCGCAGCTGGATTCAATCGGACTCCCGGTACGCCGCGACGACTGGTAGCCCGAGCGGCGGCTGACAGATCACTATGTCTCATAATTGGAAACGGACCGGCAAGACACGCCGCCATTTGGCAGGCCTGGATGGCGATAGCGTTGCCGACTGCGCGTCGCTATCGCCCTCAAACGTCGTTAACGATATGATGGACCAGGCTGGCCGACGTGCCCCGCCACCTGTACAACGCACACTACGATGCGCCCTGCTGTACAGCGCGTCCCGGCGACACCGCCTCCTCGCAATGGGGCTCCTTACGAGCGTGGCATCGATTCCCGCCGCGGCACAGGAGGTATCCTCTCCGCCAACTCCTTCGTCATCCAGGCCGGTCCCAGCTGGAAGCGCAACCCTAGGGGATCGCCCCGAGCCCGCGATCGACTTCCGCGGTGCCGATGGCGGGGCGATGTCACCCGAAATCCAGCGCAAGGTCATTGAGCAGTTAAGGAAAGAACCTCTACCGCCCGCCCCCACGCCGCCGCCCCGGCTAACACGGCCAGGTGTCGAACAAAAGGCGGTGACCGGCCCCGACGGCGACGTCGTGGTTTCCGGGCAGCGGGCACGCGGATCGGTGCTGGGCAGCTTTCCACCGGAGCGATCGTTTAGCCCGCTCGACATCCGGGCGCTTGGGGTCAACAACATCGGCGATCTCCTCGACGCGATCCGGCCGCAAGTCAGCAGTGACAGGGGGCGAGAGGATGGCGACCCAGTCGTGCTGCTCAACGGGAAGCGAATCTCCAGCTTCCTGGAGATCGCCAAGTTCCCAACCGAGGCGATCGAGAGGATGGAGATCTTTCCCGAGGAACTGTCGCTGAGGTACGGTTTCCCGGCCGATCAGAAGGTGGTCAATGTCGTCACCTTCGAGCGATACGCCGCAGGTGTCGGCCAGATCGATCACGCCACGTCGACGGACGGAGGGCGCGACACCTCGAGCGCCGACGCGAACTACCTGCGGATCAGGAACGACACGCGGTTCAATCTGAACGGCGAATATAATCGCGCGTCGGCGTTGCTGGAAAGCCAGCGCGACATCGTGCGCGATCCCAACATCGTGGACGACGGGCGTTTCCGAACCCTGCTGCCCCGCACCGAGCAGTTCGCCCTGACGGGCACCGTCAGCGGTAACGTCGTGAAAGGCGTGTCGTCCACCCTCAACGGCCGCGTGCAGGCAAGCAGCACCCGCAGCCTTTTCGGTCTAGCCGGGGACCGCCCCCTCACCCGCGACACGGATGCGAGCGTCCTCCATCTAGGCACCGTATCAAGCGGATCGGCCGGACAATGGTCCTGGACCCTCACCGGCAATTACGATCGCGCGACGGCGGACACCTTCACCGATCCGGGCCGCATCGCGGGAACGCGGGACGTGGCGCGTTCGGTCAATTCCTTCACAAACGCCGATCTGTTATTAAGCGGCTCCCCATTGAAGCTGCCAGCCGGCCCGGCTTCGCTCAGTGTGCGGGGTGGCGTCGAGTTTCGCGATTTTAACGCCAGATCATCGCTGTCAGGCAATGACGGGCGGACCAAGCTCTCGCGCGATCGGACCGCCGTGCAGGCGAGCCTCGACCTTCCCATCACCCGTGCGCGGCCGCAACGCGCGAATGGACTCGGCAGCCTTTCCGTCAACGCCAATCTTGAAGTCGAGGACCTGTCAGACGTCGGGGTGTTACGAACGTTCGGCTATGGGCTTAACTGGTCGCCGCTCAGGGGCATCAGTTTCATCGCATCGATGACGGACGAGGACGGCGCGCCGACGGTCGAGCAACTCGGCGCACCGCTCGTCGTGACGCCGAATGTTCGCACGCTGGATTTCACGCGGCGCGAGGCGGTCGATGTGACGCGCGTATTCGGCGGAAATCCCGCGCTGCGCCCCGACAATCGGCATGTCACCAGGCTGGCGCTCAATCTCCAGCCGCTTCGCGCGACCGACTTCACCGTCAGCATCAACTATATCCGAACACGCACTGACGATCCGATCGCCGTTTTTCCGATCGCCACGCCGGACATCGAAGCCGCGCTTCCAGACCGGTTCGTCCGGGACTCGGACGGCAGGTTGCTCCGGATCGACACCAGGCCGCTCAACTTCGAACGTTCGTCGCAGGACCAGATGCGCTGGGGCCTGAACTTCACCAGACCGCTCGGTGCGGTGCCCCCGGGGCTGCAGAACGCGAACGTCCGGGTGATAGGGGGTGGCGAAGTGGGCCTGCAGGGTGCACTGCCGCCGGGCGCGAGGGTTATCAGGCCGGAAGCCGGAAGCGCAGCGGCCCGGCGGGTAGAGAATCTGACGAGCCGTTTGATCTTCAGCATCTATCACACATGGCGCTTCAGGGACGAAATCATCGTCCGGGAGGGTGCGCCGGTACTCGACCTGCTCAATGGCTCCGCAATCGACAACCGTGGCGGCCGGCCGCGTCACGAGGTGCAAGCGCAGGCCGGCGCCTTTAAGGGCGGTCTGGGCGCGCGGATCACTGCGACCTGGCAGAGCGGGACCTATGTACGCGGCCTAGCCGCCACGGCGGACGGCGCGGCGGGGAATTTGCGGTTCTCCGATTATGGCCGCATGGATCTCGAGCTGTTCGCGAACCTCGCCGATCAGTTCGGAGGCGCCAGCGCGCCGGGCTGGCTCAAGGGCGCACGGATCGGCTTCAACGTCGACAATCTGTTCAACAGCAGGCCCGCCGTGCGGGACGACAACGGATCGACACCGTTCAACGTCCAACCCAGCTTCCTCGAACCCCTTGGTCGCTCCTTGAAGTTCAGCCTTCGAAAAATCTTTTAACACTACTTCGGCAGAAGCGTGCGAGCGGGGCTTCCAACACCGTGGACGCATCGCCATAAGAAGCTAGCCGTCATACTGGCTGGGGCCGTATTTACAGGTTCTGCGTAACACGCTTGGCCACGGACGTGACCGCCCACATTGTCAGGCTGATCGGCACTGAACACCGATATGTTCCTTGCCTATCTGACTTGTGCCTCGCGCCTGGGTTTGACCGTGGCGACGTCGTCGCCATGGACAAGCTGTCGAGCCACGACATCTCCCCCGGTACGCGCGGCTATCGAGAGCGCTGCCGCAATGCCCCTCGGCTTATGGTCCGTCTAAAACGATCTACAGCCGATTCATCCGCTGGAGCCGGCTTGGGATAGGAACATTCAATTGGATATGACGGGCCGATAGCGGAAGGCGTGCCGCCGGGCGAACTGATGATCGCCGCCACGCACTTAAAGTCAAATCGAACAGCCCCAGCCCGAGCAAGGAAAGGCTCACTCCTGATGTATCGGGCACACCAAAAACAGATTTAACTCATAACTGTACAACCCAATTGCCGCCTACTGAGCCATCCTAACCAAAACCCCATTAACAGTCATCACACACGTGTCAGTAGAATCCGAAAAATACTGCTATTTATTAAAGCATCAATCTCGACTGAGAATTCGAAATAATTCTACTACGCCATTCTCAGTCAAAACGACCACAGATCATGATTATCTCCATTTCCTTCCTATAACTTTCTATATCCATTATAACTTATATATTTGGATACTAGAAATACTCACAAGGGAATTGATGAAATATGATCGCGAATCTGATGTCAGCGATGCTGCTCAATATCGCCTACATGCCAACCAGCTACGTTCCTTTTCAGGTGCAAACCGAACTCGGCAGAATCACCCTGCCACGTCTTGAAGTCGAACAGGCAACGCGAGCCTCTGGTATCGACCAGCGTAACGGTTCGATCGTAAGCACCACCGGCAAGGATTTCAACAAATCCATCAACCGCAGCATCTCTCAAGACGATGTTATGATTGACTACGGAGGTCCCGAGCAAGATTCCCAGACCGCTGCGATTGTGTATGCGCAATATCCCATCGTTACTACCCAACGAATTGGGCAAGAATTCGAAAGCGACATGGATATCCTTAGCCCTCGCCGTCGCGGATCTGGCAAAAACCAGGGCGATGATGCTTATGATCGCCGCCATATACGCGATGAAGGTTCCAGCAACCGAACTGACGGCCGCTTCGATCGAGATGCGGTTCGCGCGAGAGGCGACAGCGACCTGCTCCGCGGCCAGGCAAAGAGTGGCATCGTGCTTTTCGTTCTCGCCGGCTGTTGCTTCGGCGCCGCGTACGGCTTGGCCCTTCTGCTCGGGTTGCTGACTACCGGCAGCAGAATTCGCGACGTAATAATTGGCGGGGCGAATGCACTGGTTTGGTGTTTCGTCTTCGCGCAATACATCTAAACGAGCGCGAACGTTTAAAGCTGGCCCCACATAGAACGCCAAGAGGCCGATGATCAACAAGATAACGCCCAACCACGCCTGCACGCGAGGACGGCGAACCATTCTGTATAACGACGATGCCATCGCTCTCATATCTGCCATGATCGTCAATATTGGATTAACAACCCAGCAGCCTTCTTTGATTTACAAGTATTTGTAAAAACTTGATTCACCACACCGCACAAATATAATTTATTATACGAAATCATTCATTTCTTTACGATCTACACAAATTTTAATTATATCTGGATAAGAATTATAACAATATTTACCGCGATTCTAATCTACGCGAATCTAGATTGCCTTGAGACCTTTAGACTCAATGACTCCACGGCAAACTGGGACATCTTCGGGGGTATTACGCCTATTCTCGACGGCGATGATAAGCCGGTACTTGTCCTCCCATCATTCGAACATGAGTGGTTTACGGCTCTCGGAGCCCCACCGAAAAACCGAGCAATTTCAGTCCGTTGCGATTCGCCGAAGGTTGCGGAGATCACGGGGATCACTTGGGCTGCCACCGCGCATCTCGACGGGGTCTTGATCGAGATAATCAGGCGTTCCTATACCCGTCACTTCGTCGTCCTGCGCAGCCGCTAGGTTGTCAGGCACAACGTCGCGTAGCTTAACCGATACCGACGCTTCGCCGAGGATTGGGAGAAGACCATCGCCTCCATCGCGCCAACGACCCGGTACCTCGCCAAGCTCGAATTATGAGTCGGGCTCCCAATGATGGCACTAATTACTCGACACCATCAGGGCGTCAAGCGTCTGCGGCGTTATGGTCCCCGTCACCGGAAGAGAGCGCTGCCCTTGAAATTTGCGAAGCGCAGTCCGGAGTTTCGGACCCACAACCCCATCGATGGCACCATCGTAGAGCTGCCGGGCCATCAAGGCAATTTGGACCCGGCGGACGATGGAGGCAAACCGCTTGGTCCTGCCCGATAGTGTCTTGGGTTCAGCCTCGACGGGGGCGGCCCGCTCGTTAGGCGAGAACAGGGGCGATGGCGCCGGAGGGGTGATCGGTTCCGACCGGACCGGCGGCGGAGTGTAGATCGTTCGCGCCGGTGCGGCCGAGCCGCCGATGTAACTGCCCCCTGTGCTCGAACGGTGACTGGTGTGACTGTAGTGCCCACCACCGCCATAGCCGGATCGATGGCTTGAATGACTGGAATGACTGCGATGGCTTCGATGATCCGCCAGGATCACCGTATGATCCTGGCGGAACACGTCCAGCAGCGACGACCTGTCAGGATCGTCACGCGGACCCGACGTCGTCCTGACGTACATTGCCTGCGCCGGATCGCCGTATCCGAACCCTGCGGCCAGAAGGCTGGGGATGAGAAACCTGATGCGTTTCAAAGCGGCGTCACTCCGTCCTCGGCCTGCTGTATGGGATGCCATTCGAAGAAGCCGCTGCATGCGTCACGCTCGCGACATGGTGCACACGCGTCCGCATAGCGGCGCTTCCAATCGGATATCGATGCACGCGCCAGATCCCGCCAGGGCTCCGGCACGGTGCAGCGAGGGAAGTTGAAGAGCTGGGCGCGGATGCCGTGAAGGGCGGCGTAATCGATCGCGTCGCCGATCGGACCGAAGTCTCGGGCATGTTCGACGAACAGTGATGCCCATCGCGCACGCGCGAACCCGATGTTCTCGAGCTGCATGATCGACCAGACCTCAATGAATCGCAGCCGCTTGGCGACGTACCTGGCCAGCCGGGGGAGCGCGTCCGCGTTGTCGGCAACCAGCACCGTGCGCAGCTCGATGCGCGCGCCAGCTCGCGCCAGCACGGCCATGCTCTTCTCCAGTCTGCTGAGCGCGCCGTCCTTGCCCACGATGCGATCGTGAAGCGCGGCGTCGGCCGCGTATATGGGAATTCCCCAACTGACGCGAGTATACCGCTCATCCCGCAAGCGCGCGACATCGTCGTCATCGAAGAACTGGCCGTTGGTCAGAACATGGAACTCCAGGTCCGGACGCTCGGCCAACACGCGTTCCAGCATGCCGAGGAGGTCGTCCTTGTAGAGTGTCGGTTCGCCCCCCGAGACGCCGATAAGGCTGTCAGATTCGGCGAGAAGACAGGCCTGCTCGAAGAGTGCGAACCGGTCGACGTGCGTCTTCTTCGGCGGTTGAGAGCACATCAGGCACAGCTGGTCACACCGTTCAGTCACGAGCAGCGTGTTGTGGCCCGATCCTCGTCGTAGGATCCGCTCCGCGCGTCCTCCGACCGGATCTACGATGACGACGTCGCGGTCCAGCTCTGTCGCCGAGGCACCATCGATGGCCAATACGCCGTGACGACCGAGATACGTCACGCCTTCGGCATCCTCGTCGACGAGCGCCGCATCGGCTTCATCCACCCCGCCGCGGCCGGTGTTCAGTCGGGCGACATAGGGGGCTTCGGCGTCTGACGCCGCGGGGAGCGTGAGGCGGATCACGACAGACGCACTCCGAACTTGGTGGGCGTGCCGGGCAAGCGGAGCCAGCGTGCCAACGAGTACCGGACGGCGGGGTCGGCGGAATAGATCAGCTCGAAGACGAGGTCGAACATCGCGAGGTGCCTGCGACAGAACTCGGTTTCGTGGCGCGGCAAGTCGATGCGGCCATAGCGCGAGAGATCGTCGACGAGATCGCGTCCGCAGAAGGGCTGATATGCACAACCCATGCAGGTCGGATCGAAGCGGTTGGTCGCGTGCGCATTGAGACGGTCCCTGGCCTCGGCCTCCCAACCATCGAAGACGTCGCCGATCGCCAGGTCGATCACGCCGGAACGCGTCAGCATCCGCGCCTCGTCAGTGGGATATACCCGACCATCGTGATCGACGACGACGTAGTCGACCCCAACGGGATTGGGATCACGCAGATCAACGTGCCGATCGGCTCCCGGTTGGAACACCCGCCGAAGGCATATGCTGAAATAGGTCTCTTCGAGGACCCGGCTTCGATCCTCCCAGTTCCGCTCGATCAACCGCCGGACGAAGGCTGAGTGATAATAACGCCAGGCGGCGTCCAACTCCCGGACCTCGGCATGACGCTTGCGCGCGAAGCCCTGGTAGTTGATCGGCCTCAGGAAGACTCCATCGATGCCGTGGGCTGCGTAGCTGTCGATCAGCCCGTCCATGTCCGGCAGGCGGGCGGGATCGACGGTGGGCAGCGCCGAAACCTTGGTCGGACCGTACCGATCCAACACGAAACGCAGATTGGCGAGGAATGCGTCGGTCGTCGCTCCATCGCCAGTCCGCTGCCTGGCATGCGTGGCGGCGTCACCATCCAGCGACGTGCTGATGAAGACATCGGGCCGATCGAAGAGCGCCAGCACGTCGTCGTCGATGCGTTGCAGGTTGGTGCAGATGACGAACTGGCGGATCGGAATCCGCTCGCATCGATCGATCACTGCACGGATCAGGTCCGGCCTCAAGGTCGGCTCACCGCCCTGGAATTCGATCTTCACCCGCTCGGTCTCCAGGCCATCGATCAGGCGAAGGACCGCAGCCAGCGTCGCCTCGTTCCAGTCGAAGCCAGTGCTGCGCTCCGCCACACGCGAGACCTGACAATAGCTGCAACTGAGGTTGCACCGGAGGGTGGGGACCAGGATCAGATAGTCGAGGGCACCGGCGTGCCCTATCCGTTCCGCGACGCCATAGGCATATGCCACCCGCCCCAGAGGATCGCCATCGTCGATCAGAAGACCCTCGCGGCTCAAGACGTCGCGATCCTCGTCAGTCAGCGCGTCGGCGCACAGGCGTTCGACCATCGACCGCTCGGCCAGCGCGAAATCGCCCGCATCACCGACGAGCAGCATTCCGTCTCCGTTCGTTGGTCGGACCCTAACTGGAGCGAACGTCATGAAAGGAGTTCTGCCAGCACGAGGCGGCGTGCTTCGGCGTTTGCGTGGAGCAAGCGCTCGTTCGTCATGACGCACAACCAGGCATCCTCGATGCGCTCGCGCGTCGACGTCTCGGAACGAAGCGCAAAGCCACCATCGACGCGTTCGATCGCTATCGATGGATCGATGATCGCGAGACGATGCAGCGCCTCTTCCGGCGGATCGACGATGTCGATCCAAATTTCCGCTACGCGGACTTCCCCCTGCAACGCCCTCTCCCCTTGGCGTGATCGGACGAGGCTAGGACGAGCCAAGATGCACCACAATACCCATCACATCCATTTTCGAGGCAATTCCGCGAGTTGAGGCACGCCGGAGAGCATGTATGTTCAACCTGCAGGACAGTGGGGGATGGCGATGAACCGAAGGTCGATCGGCACGGCGTCAAAGAGCTCGAGCCGTGGCGTCGCATGGACGATCGGGGTCATCGGGACGCTGGTCGTTCTGGTGAACGTGTCGAAATGCTCTTCGAATTCGCCACGGACACCGGCGGAAGTCGCGGCCTCCGATCCTGCCATCAAGACTTTGACGTCCTCCGTGGCCGCTCAGACGCCACCCGCAGTCCAACCGTTGAGTTCGCCAGCAGTGCGCGAAGGTCTTGCCGAAATGGGCAAGGCCTTCGCGTCCGAGGGCTTGTCGGGATCCATGATCTACAGCCAGAACTGCTACGACGCCCTGTCTCATGCCTTCAGCTGGCGCCTGCTCGACACCTGCGGCGCCGCCGATCTGAAGGGCGTCGCATCCGTTCCGGAGGACGAGGTGAACAGCATAGATAAGGAGATCGCCTATTTCCAGAGCGAAGTGGCGGCTGCCAGATATCTCGGAGCAACGACCGGTGCCGGAGCTTCGGCCGATGACGCCGACACGCGGCTGGCAGAAATTCAGCGGCGAGTGCCACCGGCCAAGCGCGCCCCTGCTGATGACTCGGAGATCTACAACGCCACCGCCGTTCCGGCTGATATGATGACAAACGTCGATGACGGAGCTCAAGCGGAAGCAACCTAGGTTTTCAACTGCCCCACGATTCTCCTAGTATGCGCTTGATTTCCTCGGGCGTGGGCTCCCGGACCACGTGGCCGTCGAGGACGTCCAGCGCGTGCTGGAGATGCGGCACGCTCGTCCGATCTCCCGCCCCATCCAAGAGCTCCAACGCGCGCTTCATCAACGACCGCGCCATCTCAATGGCGCCACCCTCGTCCGGGCCCTCAATCAAAACGGAAACCTCCCTCGGTCCGGGCGTCCAGGAATAAGGACCGCCGTATCCGAAGCGTGATCGCATGTCACGATAGCGACCGAGCCTGCCCATGCGGCTCCCTGCCGTGATAGGGAGCTGCCTTCGAAGCGAAGGGGACGTGAGCAGTGGCTTGATCACGCTCACTCCCCCTCCATGTCACTTCACCGGCTTCGCGCCGACGGTATCGCACTTGGTGAAACGCCCTTTGGCATCCTTGCACTTCACGGGCTTCGGCTTGGCGGTTTCGCACTTGATGAATTTGCCCTTCGCGTCACGGCACGGAGCTGCATGGGCGGACACAGTCGCGAACGAAGCCAGCGCGGCGGCGACAAGAATCGACTTCAGCATTTCGGCTATCCTCCGGTCGTTGATCGACGCATCCGTAAGTACAGCAGGCGACCGAAGAACACCACGGTGACGACATCTCGAAGCGTCCGCAAGCGACCAAAATACGCCGTTAGCTGGTGTCGCGTTGAAGATCAGCTTCCGCCAAAAACCAGCCGTTCTCAGCGCGAAGCCGTCCGGCAACATTGCGCCATTCCGACCGTAGACGGCCCATGACAGCGATCCTGATTGCAGAAGGTAAGTCACCGTCAATCTTCGCCGTCAGCAGCCTTCGTCGATCGCGCCTCCCGCAGCAGGCCCAGCCACAGATCTGGCGGAAGCGGCAGCCCGGCATGCCTGCATGCCATCGCAAGCACCGGCCAGTGGCCTAGCGAGATAGCGGACAGATTTTCGAACCCCGTCGTTGACGCGCACTCCGCCTCTAGCATGCGCATCGCGCGTTCGCCGTCCGTCGTGATCGGTATTCCGCCGAGCGACGCCCCGTGCGACCGATCGCCCAAGTATAGGAGGTTCTCACTGTCGGCGCCCGCTAGCCAGAACTGCATGTTGCAGTGGCCCAGTTCCTTCTCTGCGAACTCCGAGAGGAAGCGGGCGCCCATGCCCTCGCCGAAGGTCGACGCCCAGAGGGAGAGCAGAGGAAAGAGCGAGCTGCCCTTCGTTTGACCCTCACGGTATTCGGACGTGCGCTCGCGCGGATGGACGAGCAGCGACCGATAGTCGGCGTAGATCGTCGGGTATCTGCTGTGGGACCGGAAGGCGTAGACCGTGCGCTCGATGACCGCATCGGCGTAGTTGCCGGCCGCTTGGTTCCACCCTCCCATCATCGTTAGGAAAATCAGGGCGCTCCCGATCTCGACAGACTGCTCGTCCGTGAAAGGTGTCAGGAGGATCGGGTTGTTGCGGATGAGCTGGACGATCTGCTGCGCCAATTCCGACGCTTCCGGGCAGTCCCAGTCGTCTCGCGCCATTGGCAGCCGGTCGCCGCCTCCCGCGAACCACAGGTGCCACAGCCCCCGCATCGCCATGCGCCCGATCAGCGTGAAGAGCTTCAAGTTCACGTCGACCGGCGAGGCCGATCCTACGGCGACCGAGATCGCGTGTTCGTGATCGACGAAGGGGAGAATCTTCCCGCTGGCAAGCTCGTCCCAGATTAGGAAGTGCAGGTTTAGGAGTTCGGCGAATGCTGACCCGACCTCCTCGGACGCCTTCGTGCTCTTCGGCACATCTGCCCGGATCAGGTGCCACGCAAGCAGGATCGCGAGTTCACTGGCTCGATACGGTCCCTCCACGTTCCCGGCATCCCGTGCCCAGACGAACTGGACCCAGAGACAGATGTAGATCTGGCGCAGGATCGTGGCCCGCTGCCGGGGGGTGGAGTCCTCTACCTTGCAGAGCCCGCGCACAAGCCGCTCGAAGTGCTCGAACGCGATCTGCGGCTCGTCGACCATCGCGACCGCCTTCTGGAAGCTGGCGCGAAGGGACTTGTCGACCAACTGCTCCCGAAGGACGCCGTTGACCAGCAGCCCCGCCATATAGTCGCCGTTCCATTCGGCGAACGAGATGCCGTTCTTCGTCTGCTGCCTCGTAAACTGCGTGACGTTGTCTCGGACTGCTTCCTGGATATCGCCACCAAAGCACAGGCAGATGACGATCTCGAGCTTCGAATAGGCCTCGGGAACGCGCGTCGGGATGTAGACATCGAGTATGTCGTTGATCGAGCCGCGCAGCGCCTGAGGACTGCCGTCCCAGTCTGCGCGGGTCAGATCACCCTGCTTAATCGAAAACAGGAACAGCTTCCGGCAGCCGTCCGCGTCCCGGCCCACCGCCGCGACGTCTACGCCGTATTGGCGGGTACCCACTGACGGCCTAGAGATCACGGTGTAGCCGAGCTCGCTCAGCAGGTCCGGCAGCACCGCGTCGAGCTCTCTGCGCTCCTTGAGGGATGCGAGATACTGTCTGAAGACGAGCTTCATTCCGGGCGAGCCTCCGCTCTGAATGATAGCAACATCAGCTGCAGCCCGACCGGATCCACAATATCCACGCGAGGCACCTCGAACGAGGTGCTGATGCTTCCCATCTCGGTCTCCATACGGCGGGGTTCGTCTCCAGCGTGCTGGACCCAACTCACGGCGCGCTTGCCGTAGAGGATGACGGACTCTGTCGCGATCTGAGCGAAGATGGATTTTCTCCTCGCGTTGCGCATAGCCTCCGACATGCTGTCCGTGTGACGCTCCCACTCCAGCTGACGTTCCCTCTCCGACGGGCAAAGTTCGGGAACGAAGCCCGGCGCCCTCAGCCTCTCCAGGTAGCTGTCCTGTGCTGCGATCGCGCGCGCTATCGCAGGCGCCGCCGGATCAGTCGCGTCTTCGGAGATTGGTATCAGCAGGTCACGGGTCGATCCCGCATAGTTCTGCAGGACCGGATCGACGAGTACCTGCTCTACCTCCGTCGACACTTCCGCGGGGGCCGTCCGGAGGAGCGAGGAAAGCAGCGACGACATGAGCACGGGCTTCAGGAAGAAGCTGCTGACGACCTTGCGCGCCAAGTAGGGATACTCCGCTTCGCGAAGTCCATATCGGGAGAAGTCGACGCGCAGCGGCCGCTCATCCCGGCCGGCGCCGAACATCGCTCGGTCCATAGCGGCGCAGAGCCGGTGGTCGCCGTCGCGCAGCCAGGCGACTACCCAGTCGGGTAGCGCGTCGTTCGGATTCTCAACCACCGCGCGCACCGTGGAGTCGAGGCGGCCCAGCTTAACCGCTCCCTCGTCCCGCCTGATAAGTGCCTCGGCAAGCTGCCTGACATCCACAACCTGCCCCGCCGTCACCATTTTTGACAGCGCGATGTCGAGTAAGTCGATGGCCCCCTTGTTCTCGGCGTCGACCTCGCGCAGCTTCTCCAGCATCCTTGCCTTCAGCGCGGCGCTCAGCGGCTCTGGATACAGGGCCAGCAATCGAGACGCGGAATGGAGCGTATGTTCCCCACCCTTCGACAGCGCCAGACCGGCCAGCGTCTCGAGCGCGTCGATCCGCTCCGCCGGTGCGTCCTTCAGTCGCTCTCCGATCGACGAAACGAAGTAGGCGCGAAATGTGTCGTCGGGGTTCGCCGCCAGCGCCGTTTCCAATGCTTCGAGGAGGCGACCCCAGTCGGCCTCGTCTGACATCCCGATCTGGCCAAGCGCGCTCAGCGCGTCCCACCGCTGCCGCTCCGTCCCGCTTTCTAGGAAGCCGTATGCCCGGTCGACGAACAGCGTTCGGTCGACGGCTACGCCGTTCTTGATGGCAATGATGAGGTATCCATTGGCCTCCGCAAAACCCTCGTCGATCAGGGCGAGGAGTTCGGCCGGACGCGATGGATCGTCACCGCACCACTTCGCAAACTTGTCGATGTGTAGGCCAGCCGCCATGTCGTTGCCGCCGCCGATGCGTAACGTCTCGACGACCCGGACCATCTCCCGGACCGAGCCGGTAATCCTCGGGATGAGCCGCTCATAGAGATGCTGCCCGTCGAAGAAGTTCGGCCCTGTGTGCCGCTCGACGGCCTCCGTCGTGATGATGCTCAGGAGATCGATCTCGCCTGCATTGTGGAGGTCAGCGAGCAGGCCGATCGTAGGGCTCTCCTCGTCCAGCCAAATGCGGCCGTATTCGGCAAACAGGGCGTCGACCAGCGTGCCGTCGCCCCACTTCGTCAGTATCGCATCCCGGTTGGGCAAATGGGCGTCGTTCATTTCTGGAACATATCATGCACACAAGCGGATGCCAGCCCGCGAGCGGCCGCCGACTGCGAAAAGTTGCGACCCCGCTCGGCAGTTGTGGCCGCGCGGACGCCAATCGGGTGCAGCCCTATTTACTGCCGCTGCGCTTCTTCGTTGATGCCGGCTTTCGGTTCGGAGGCCTTTCGCCTAGCGGCAGCCTTCACCCGCGCCTGATCGCGCTGCACCTTGATCGGCACCACTTTCGAAACATCGATGGTGGCAACAATCGGCTGCGGGCCCAGGGCCGACGCTTCGCGGTTCAGCCGGGCCTTCTCGTTCAGGTGGGCTAGGACGTTGTCGAAGGGAACCTTCGGCGCGCCTGGTGTCAATTCCCAGCCGTCGCGCCGTGCGTTCTGGTAGACGAGCAAGAGAATGCCGTGCCGCGTGGTATCATGGCGAAGGTATTGACCGCACAATTGCGTGGCCAAAGCCGCCTCCATCTGTGCGACCGAGAGTCCGTCGGCAACCTTGATCTCGATCGGCAGCTCGACCCCGCTATGGCGGCTGGCGAGCACAATGTCGGGTTCCTTCTCTTCGACATAATGGGTTTCTCGATGGACGGTGTAGGCCTCTTCCTGACGGGCCTCCAAAGTGCTGGCTACCCAGCGCTGGACCGCATTCTCGTCGACTAAGCCCTGCACTGTGTCGCCCTGCGCGAACTTATGGTTGATCAGATCGTGCTGGATACCTTCGAGGCGGCGTTGAGCGATAAATTGGAGGTCGGCGGTCGTTGTCGGCGGACGGTCAAACTTTCGCTCGAACACCAGCAGATCACTTGCCATCCACGCTGGCAGGTAGGCGTCGCCCTCCGCCCGCCGATACGCATGAATGTGCAGCCATTCTGGCTCGATAGGGAAGCCGGGGATATTCGCCAACCGCAGGAGCGCGGCGTGGGTGGCTTCGCCGGGCGTCTGCAACAGCCGATTGAAGATCGCGCTGCGGGCATCCTGCGCCTCGTCACGCAATTCAGGCGAGTAGACCTCCCCGCTCGGTCGATTGATATCCTGGTCGGGCCGGACGCCTTCAAACGCGAGGACCAGAAGCTGTTCAAGCCGCTGTACCGAAAGCGCCACGGGCACCTCGATCGATCGGTGGAAGCGGCCGCCAAACAATCGCGGCAGCAACGTGCAGCAAAGGGTGGCTTGGTCGTTGGGGCCGAGCGGCAGCATCTTCCGTTCAAGCGCATCGACCGCAGGATCGCCAAGAATGCCGAATAGCAGGAAAAGGTAGTAGGCAGCGATGACAGGGTCGGCGGCATTGTCGATGCGCTCGGCGACAAAGGCAGCCACGCCGTCTGGCACATCCGGCAAGGCACGAATGATCACCGACACGGCCTTTTCGAGCATCACGGCCGATATCGAGGGATGCGTCTCCAGATAGCTTAGGAGATCAGGAGCCATCAAACGAGCAAAGGCGGGATCGGCATATTCGAGCCGATCGAGCATTCCGTGGCCTTGCGGATCGGCACGGTCGAGCTGGCGTTCGATCGCCGTCCGCAGCACCGATCGCACACGATCCGGATGGGCCGTCGCCAGCGGTAGCAAATACGCGGGCAGACCGTTCAGTTCGATCATCGCCAGATGGGCGGCTTGGTCGGCGCGCTCCGGACTGATTGTCTTCGCCCAATTGGGAATGGTGCTGGCGGCGAGCGCCATGCCGCCCAGGGCCATTGTGTCGAAATTCGTGACGGATCGAGCGCCGCCTTCTTGTTCGGTTGCCCCTTGCGGTGTGTGAGCATAGGCAAAGGCGATCAACGCGTCGCCGAAACGCCGCGTCAACTCCGGCCCGAAGATGGGGGCCACCACGTCGAGGCTCTCGATCGAGTAGACGCTGCGCGACTGTGTCCGCCACGACAGAAACTGCCAAAGATGGAAGAGGCGTGAATCGACTGAATCGGCTGTCTGCGGCGAGAGGCGGTCAAAGAAGGTCGGATCGGCACGCAGCGTATCGATTAGCTCGATCCAACTCGTATCCCGTTGGGTGGTGCGTTCCTCGTTCCGCTTCCGAAGCTCCTCCATTCGCGCCATGTGTCCGGCCATTTCTGGTGTTTCGGGCGGCGGAGATTGCCAAGCGGTGAGTTGCTCCGATAGGCGGGCGTCGCTCTCGGCCGCTGCAAACATCGACGCGAGGATCGCGGGATCTTGACCGAAATCCCGCCACAGGACGTGCGCGGTCCGCAGCGCGGTCTGTCGATCCCGCGGATCGGTCCGCTTTTGAATATCGGGAACGAGCCAAGCGAGATCATCAGCGGTGAGCACCACCGGCCAACCGAGATGCTGCACCATGAACAGGTTCACGTCGTCGGGGCTGGTGATGTAAGGATGACTGCGGATACGATCGACTGCCCGCCAGAAGGACGATTGTCGGCGCCCCCTCGATGTGCCGAACAGCTTGCCGAGGGCCTGAAAGGCGTCGTTGTTGCCCGAATAGCGTTCGGTTTCCCGAAGGAGCAGGACCAGGTCGGTCACCACGTCGGGAACGAAGTCGGGGTGGCTGTCGAGCAGCCGGTTCGCCGCGGCGCTGGCAAGTTCGGCAAACGCCTCTCGGAACCGATGCTCTTCCCCTTCACCCGTAAATTCGCCGGAGCGCGCAACGATCTGGTCGAGGAAGGCTTGGAGGTCCGCCGGCGACACCAAGTTGGTCGGCAGTTCGGGACCAAGGGGCAAGATCGATTTGTGGCCATCGTCATCGGAGACCCCAATCGCATCGATTAATGCGAAAAACTCGTTAACCGAGATGAAGGTCGGGAAGAGCTTCGACAGTGTCTCCAGAACGATCGATCGCCGGAGCGAAGTATGCTCGCTGACGACATAGCGCGCATAGCGACGACGATCTTCGTCGTCGCCGATCGCCATGAGCCCGCGGCCCGCGAGAAGCTGCGAAATCTCGTCAGCGGATTGGTCGAAGGCGACGGCGCGGACGGTTTCGAGCCCGCCGGCCTGCCGCCCGGCATGGATCAACCGCAGGACGATGTGACGTGCTTCCTCGTCTGATCCCGCCGCTAGCCACCAGTCCGCAAAATGAGGATCAAGCGCGGGGTCCGCAAAGCGGCGAAGACTGTCCTCGATAAACCACAGCTTTTGGCGATCGATCGTGGCGAGCTGGCCCAATGCCGCATCGAGGGCCTTCACCCGCGTTGGGATTGGCAAGGAGCCAGGATCGCCATGCTTCAAGAGGTTGAACGGCGAACGAGCGATCAGAGCCTCCGCGACCGCCGGCGACGTTCCGGATAGCCAGGCGGACGCCTCGACCATGTCCGGGCGCACGAGCCGATAGCCATATAGATCGACGAACAGCAGGTCGAATACGGTCGAGAGGGGGCAGCCTTCATCAATGCGCCGTTGCAGCCAAGTCGCAGTGAGATAGGCGCGCAGCGTTTGCTCATTGTCATTGTGCAGACGAGCCCGGCCCAGCGTGGCGGGATCGAAAACCGGGCGCCGCAGCAGATGTAGCCGGTGCTCGTCGCTCCAATCAGGAAGAAGGTCTTCGAGGGGGATGGACGTTTCTGCGGGTGCGGGGTCCAGCCCCGCCGTAGGGATGCGCAACGTATCCTTCCCGCAGAACAGGAAACCGGCGCCGATTCGATCGAGCGCGCGCCGGCCCGCTTCGCCGCCGATTGGATCGTTGCGGCGGCGCATCGGATCAGGATCGAGGAGGCGCGCCTTGATGCTCTCTTCAATCATCGCGCGCAGTGTCCCGAGCCGCTTGTGCGCTCGCCAGAAATCCACCATCCAGCCCAGGTCGAGAGGGCGTGCGGCAAACGACCATAGGTTCCCGTGCTCGATCGCCTTGAGCAGTTCATCAACGTCGGCGATGCCGACACCTTCCGCAAATTTTCGAACCTGCCATGCTGCGAGCGGGTCCATCCGCAGTATTTCGATCGGCTCAACCTCGCCCCGTGGCTTTCGCTCTTTTCGGTCTAGGGTCGCCCTAACTTCGTCCCCGAGATCAGTCGGTGGGGGCGGCAGCTTCGGGAGGCGCAGCCACTTGTCCATTGAACGCTGATCCGCCGTCTTGTCCCAATCTGTGAACCTCCCCGAAATGTAGAGATGGACTCGCCCTTCCAAACCGGCGATCGCATCTGCCAAGCGACGTGCAACGCCATCGAAGTGATGACCCTGGTCCTTGGCTTCGTCGACTGAATCCACGAAGAGCCAACATTCTGCGTCGGACGACGCTCTCCACTCGCCAAATGCTCGTCGCATCTCTGGCGGCATCGCGCCTTCCAACCCCGCGTCGGCAACGTCGCGCACGGTCACGAAAAATGAAAATAACCCCTCGCTCGCGACCGCGGCTTGCTGCCGCTCGAACTCAGTGGACTTGCCGCTGCCGGCTTCTGCCAGAATGACCACCCGACGCTTTGCGAGCAAATCTGGCCACGTGGAACTAAGTTTGTCGTGCCCAAGCAGGCCATGGAAGCGGCGGTCGTCGTCCTCAGCGGCGGGCCGGAAGCGTCGACTCAGATCAATGAGTTCCCCTGTCATCGCCGCTAATATATGGTGGGCGTCTTCGTCTCCAAACTCATAAAGAATGCGGCGGACCACTGATCAGCTGCAGCAAAGGCCGAAGTGCTCGGCACGACATACCTCATCACACCATCGTTCCCCGAATGTGCGATGTCGGAGAGAGCAAGTTGCTTTCGTCTCAGTTGCCGCAAAGATGACACGGCGGTAGGTAAACGCCGAATGTCGGTTCCTGACGAAACCGGTCATTCGGCATGTCGCGAGGGAATGACCGCTAAGTCCCACGAACGACCGGCAGCACGCGACCAGCTCGAGACGTTGCGAGACTGGTGGTGGAACGACGGCGCATACCGAAACCCGCCATCCCGCTGTGTTGATCAGTCGTCGGATCTGATCGAGGAGGTCTAAGGCTGAGCCGACCGCTGGACTGCCGCCGGCTGGGAGCGGCTTGGCTTGCTCAAGGCTGATTGGCTGAAAGCTACTGTTGTCGTAGGCACCTGGCGGACCTATCCTCAAGCTAGGACGAGATGCCATCAGGCATCTCTTGGGGATGCTTGAATGCCTGTGGAGCCTACCGAGCGTTATCGGGTGATATTCACTCGCGACATCGACGAAATTACCTTTCCCGAACCCGCGACAATCGTGATCTCACCGAGCGATATTCGAGAGACGAATGCTGGTTTCCGGATCCTTGTCGAAGTTGTGATAACCCCGCAATTTACCTTCGACCCACATCCCAATTTTCGGATGCAGGCGTTCCTTGGCTTCCACGGCAAGTCGCGAAAGAACGGCGATCTGCGAGAGCTACTTGACGCGATGGACGGCGCCAGGTCGGACATGATCCCGGCTGAGGACATCCCCGACTACTTCACGATGCTTCCCGACATGCAGGCCTATCGGAACATCATCAGGACGCTTGGGCCGCAGGAGGGTTCGCTCGTACTCGCCGCCATGAAAGACATGGTGGCAGCCGGCGCAGGCGCATCTGCCGGTTGGACTCGCGAGGCCAAAGAGACAAAGGTGTTCACCCGCGCGTTCATGCGCCAATCCGAGACCTACTTCGCCTGGAAGAACGCCGACACCATTCTCGATGGTGAAGAGTTCGAGGAAATCGGCGCTCTTTCGGAGGAATTACACATCCGCTTTCAGCTGGAAGGCCGACCAAATCCTCACGATCTGCGCTTCCGATTCGAGCAGGATGAACCGGTGCTGCCGAAGCGCTTCGCGGTCGTCATAGGAAAGAACGGCGTTGGCAAGAGCCAGGTTCTCGGCAGGATCGCCCGGGCAGCCCTACGTGTTAACGGCGAGTTGACCGATGGGGACGGTGGAAGGCCCCAACTGAACCGGTTGCTGGCATTCTACCCGACCCTACCTGGCTCATCCGTGTTTCCAGTGCGTCGCCGCGGTGAGCGTGTTTGGTATCGCCGGCTGTCTCTGACCCACGCTGGCGCCGGTCGATCGCGACAGACTGCGACTGATCTGATCATCCAGTTGATGCGGACTGACGAGCGGATAGCAGGCGTCCCGCGGATTGAAATTTTCCTCAGCGCACTCCGAGCGATCGATGCCTACGACCAGTTGGTACTCGGGTTCGATCGCGCGGGGCGCAATGGAATCCACATCTCGCGGCTGGTCAGCATCCGCGATGAGGACGAGCGGATCGATGTATTCGGATCCATTGAAGAGGGCCAGGAGCCCAAGCGTCTCGTGGGAAATCGCGCCTACCCTCTCAGCAGCGGCGAGCTCTCGTTTGTGCGCTTCGCCGCCCTGGCTAGCCTCTACATCGAGAACAGCTCGCTTCTCTTGTTCGATGAGCCAGAGACGCATTTGCACCCAAACTTTATCAGCCAATTCGTCGCTCTGCTCGACAGTCTGCTGAAGCAGACCGGGTCGGCAGCAATCATCGCCACGCATTCGGCCTACTTCGTTCGCGAGGCATTCGAGGATCAGGTGCGCGTGCTGCGATCGGACAAGGACCGCTGGGTAAGGGCTGTGACACCGCGCTTGCGCACATTCGGGGCGGACGTAGGAACGATCTCCTATTTTGTGTTCGGTGAGGAGGAGCCCTCGCGTCTGGCCAAGCAGGTGGAGGACACGATAGCAGGGAAGAAGCTGCCCTGGCGCAAGATCTTCGACGAGTACAAGGACGAGCTTTCGCTGGAACTCCTGGGTGAGATCCGGGCGAAGGTGGAGGGCGAGAATTGAACCGTCTTCAGCGACCGGTCTTCTTCAACGACGACGCGGCAGTGGTAGCTCTCTCCAAGAATGAGATGGTCGGAAGCTATCCACTGCTCCGCGACAACCTCGCGGCTGTTCGGGCGGGCTACAAGCAATACGCATCGGTGAACGGCGACGTTTCGCAAATTGAAAACGTGCCGATTTCGCCACAACTCGCCACGCTGCTGAAGGGCCACTACACGAATCCCAGCGCAGACATCGCTTTCATTGACAAAATTCGTGCCGATGGTGAGCACAAGACTTGTCCGATGTGCGGCTCGTCGCGTTGTGGCACACTTGATCACGTGATGCCGAAGGCTGGCTATCCCTGCTTCTCAATCTTCGGTATGAATCTCGTACCGGCCTGCAAGTGCAACCTGTTGCGCACCAATCGACTGACCAATCCTGCATTTCCGGGCGCGAGGCTCCTTCATCCCTACTACGACGACATTCTGAGCGAGCGCCTCCTGACCGCACATTTTCGCGATCTCGGTCCAGTGCCGAAAGTCGGCCTTCGTTCGGTCCTGGATGCAGCCCATCCCTTCCGAAACGCGGTGGACTTCCACCTTACGAACGTGGTCAGGAGGTCGGGTGCTGCGGAGTGGATTCGTGGTGAATGGGCCAAGATGGTCTTGAAACCCGGCCTCTTGATCCGTCCCCTAAAAAAGAACCCAGCCACGCGAGCAGGTCTCGTCGATCTCCTCGAAGAGGAGCGCCAGGATGTCGATGAGTCGACGGGCAGCAAGAACAGCTGGATGTCGATAATGCTTTCCGGCTTGCTCGCCGACGACGTGGTTGATTGGCTCTTCGCCGCATTGACTGCGCCAGGCCGGCCGCCGAACGGGCCGTTGGTGTGAGTCTGAGACCTCCGGGAAAGAGAGCTGCCTCGAGTCAGGCGCGTATGGACTCTCGCCGCTCGCAGTCATCCTCGCTGATTTCACCAGTAGACTGACTGCGCGGGCCTCACAGTCGGCCGGTGTCCTCGAGTACCTTACGAACAACGCTCATCTTGGTGCAGACGAGATTAAGCCCGACGCCCCGCTGGGTCACGATGGCTACCAGCTTCGGCACGGTCGACGCGCGGCTCTCTAAGACTTCCGGATCACTGAGCTTCCCAAGATCGACGAGGGGGCCGCCGCTCATTCCCCTCGGCTTTATGGCGTTTTGGGCATTGCCGTCAGCATCATTTGCGCGCCGCCCGTAGCCGAGGAAAAGATGATGGGCGCCGCCATCCGGCAACATTCTCGCACTCACAGCATCGTCGACTATGACATCGGTGTGTTGTAACGCTTCGGGTTTGACCTTTATGGAACTGCGCTCGGTGATTTTGTTGCGGGTGTTAGGAAAGCCGAACGCACTAAACAGGTGACCGGATGTTGCCCCAGATTCCAATCGATCCACTTCTCATCGACAGCGGCGATTACCGCGAGAGCCGTGTCCAGCTCCCCTTCAACGGGGATGACTGCGATATCGAAATGATCGTCTTTCCGCCTTCCAGCCACCTTCGAGGTGATCTATGCCTGTCCACCGATCGGCACGAACTGACCGTCAGCGCCAGCGAACATGCCAGCGTCTTCGCATTCATCGAGCACATGCGCGGCCGTAAGCAGGAACCGCGCGTCGCCAACAGAGATAAGAATCGCTGTTCCAATTTGATCGGGCCGCATTTCGTCTGCGGAGTAGATTGGGAGGGTTGCCGGCAAGAATAGCTTTTCCGCCGCCGCCGCCGCACGTTGCCGCGCCGCCCTGATATTGGTGGCCTCGCCAATCATTGGTATCGTCATGCAATTCGCTTGATACAGCCCACCGCGCCCAATCCATAAAACACGGACGTAGCTACGACTGCTTCCGGCGGAAGTCGCCATTGCTGTATTTTGACAGGAATGACGGCTTCGTCCCACTTCATGCCATTTGGACTGATCGATCATGCCAAATTTGGATTCGAAATCATCCGAAAAGCTGACCAATCCATCATGGGTCTTTTTTGGCTGCAATGATTTCGCATTCATTCACGCATACGGCAGGAACGTCCCTCTATGGTTGTCCGGACAACACACAATGCATCATCTCTCGCGATCTCCTCGTCAACGATATGTATCGTCGCCGAGCATCCGCTGGATCAGGTGTCGAGCAGATCAATCCGTCCGTGGTGAGCGTTACGAGATGTCGCAAAGCGGTAGTAGGCGGCACCGCCGCCGCCAAACAGGCCGATGTTGCACTGATGGGGCGGCCCTTTTGCTCGTTCACAAACAGATCGAGCAGGATGTCCCATGACGGCTCACCGAAGTAGCCGCTGCCGATCACCGCATCGCGATGACGTCTGATGCCCAGCAAAGTAGTCGCCACATCGTATGGTGACGAACCTGCGTTCAGTGTCGTTCCAGCTCCGGCAATCGCGCGGAGGCGATTGGCCATTTCGAGCAATTCCGTTCCATTCTGCATGCCAGTTTGCTCTCAGAAGATTGTCCAATCCCGCTCGGGCACATCGCGCGTCCTGCTGCGGTGGCGTACGATCCCCACCAGAAGGATCAGCATGACGGGATAGGCGCTGTAGGCGTGCGCGAGTTTGTACACCTGCCGCTGTATGACCGGGGCGAGCCAAACGCCGATCTGAAGCTCGACCCCCACCAGTAGGAATGCTGCGAGGACCATCGGCCATATCCGCTCAGCCCACAGCGCCACGACTGTGACCGCGACCAGCGTGATGACGTCGAGAAGCAGAATGCCTGGTTCTCGGACGACGAACACCCCCCGCGCGGCATTCACCATCATCGTGTCGACGATGGCCGATGCTGCGAGAATTCCAGCGACCCAGCGTTCGGGACGCCCGCCACATCTGATCGAATAGACGAGAAGCCCGACGAGACCGGCGTAGAAGACGACGACGTTTAACATAGACGCCGTCGTCCTATTCAGGCGGCCGACCGGATCGCCACGACCGTTCCAGCAGGCGCATCCCGCGCCTCATCGTAGGTCGGAACCGTATCACCCCAGGAGGTCACGGAATGCCCCTTCCGTTCGACGATCTCCAGAGACTTCGAGTGCGCACGCGCGAGATGGTGACGCCCTCGAAGATGATGCGCCATCGCCTCGTTGATGTCCGCGAAGACCGATTGCGGCTCTCCGAAGGTCAGATCCAGTTGCGCGCTGGCCTTCTGTGCGTCGAGCAACAGTTGCGCGTATTCCTGCAGAGCGGCATCGGATGCAGATTCCGCCGCCTTGAGGCGCGCATAGAAAACACTCGTTACCTCGTTCCCCACATTATCCCCCGTCACGTACTGTCGGAGCTCAACGCCCCGAACGATCAGCAGATGATCGGGAGGGATCGTATATCGCGATCCCTCCGACCACAGCCATGGCGCTGAGTCCAAGACCCATGGAAAGCGCCAACGCCACGCCAATGATTACACCCAGGCGATGGAAGGGCCGGAGCCGTTCCAAACCCCGGGATGTGCCCCGGACGTCGTCAGACTGTGTGACGAGTGCTGACACCGGAGTTTCGTCCGGCTCAACCCGGATCGGTTCCCCCGGTAAAACTACGGGACTACTAACCGCCTCAGAAAGCGCCATAAAGGTGGTCGCTGCATGCTGACGATTCCGCGCGCCGAGCAGCGCCACCGCATCGGCGATGTAGCCGTCCACTGTCTTCGGAGAAATTCCGAGATCTGCCGCGATCTCCTTGCTCGTTCGATGAGCGGCAACGCCGGCTAGACATTGCTTCTGGCGATCACTGAGGCGGTTGAGCATACGTCCTGCTTAGCGGCAACGAACTTCGAAAGCACCGATTCGGTTGATTCACGTCCGGGTGAACGAAATCTATGATGGCGTTCCAGGCGCTTGGCATACTGCTCAAGAACCCATCCTCCTCCATATTCTTTAAGATTGCCATGGATCGCATCGTTCGATCCGCTTCACGCTGAGCGTATCGAAGCCCTCCCTAATTCCGGAGAGGACAACCCGTTGGCCGACCCAGCGCCGCACCAGCCACCATGTCCGCAAATTGAGGTCGAGGCGCCATGTACCCCCGCCATCCGCGCAGAGAAGCCAGCCAGCGGTGCCTAAGCTCAAGCGACCGACGACCTGATGCTTGGTTCCGATCGGCACATTGCTCTCCCTGTACAACCTTCGGCGGATAGCCTGCCACAAGATCATAAAACAGGCGAATGCCGGGCTGGCGATTCTACAAACCGACTAGCCACTCCCACTGACGTCCCTGTCCTCAAGGCAAGGCGCCGTAGTCGTGACCACTTAGCCGTCAACCATAGGATGCAAAGGGATTGCACCCGATCAAATGGAGAGCGCGTCTTCAGGTCGAAAGGAAGCTTGGTTCTTGGCAATTATGCTCGTGGTAAGAGCAACGTCTCTGCCGGGACCGATCCTATGGATCATCAACTGGAATTTATTGATGAAGAATCAGGAGAGCAAAGCCCGACCACCCCGCGACCGGCACCCTGGATGCAGGCTCGCGTATCATACCCACGGCTTCCGATACTCAACCATCTGACGGTTGAGGATCTTGCATATCAACGCAAAGCCCGCCTCAAGCGGGATTGCTCAGCAATTGCTCGCATAATGCGTCGAATGACAATGGCGCGCCCGGAACGATTCGAACGTCCGACCCTCAGATTCGTAGTCTGATGCTCTATCCAGCTGAGCTACGGGCGCTTTTTGGTCGCCTTGACCTATGTTTCCACTGGCGCGCCCGGAACGATTCGAACGTCCGACCCTCAGATTCGTAGTCTGATGCTCTATCCAGCTGAGCTACGGGCGCGCTGTGGAGGTGGGCTGATAGAAGCGCTTCGGAATCTTGGCAACCCCTTTGCAAAGGTTATCCACATTTTTTCTCCGGTCGGACCTTTGCCATGCTTTGCGGCATTTGGTCCCTCACTCGGAATGCGGTTAGGAAGATCGCGATGACGCCCAATCGCCTCGCTCCGTTCGCCCGGCCCGCCCATATGATGCGCGCCTGTGTCCTCATAGCCGGCTTGAGCTTGGGCGGTTGCGCGCGGGACCATGACACGACCCCCTATCCGTCGCTGGCGGTGCGGCCGGTCGAGAAGCAGGGCTTTGCCGAACCCGCCGCCAAGCCGGTCGTGCTTCGGGCCGATCCGGCGCTGGACGCGCAGGTCGCGGAGATGACCCGCCGCCTGACCGCCCTGGAAGAGGAGTTCACCAAAGCGCATGACCAGGCCCGCGCCGACGCCGCCAAGGCGCGCGGGGCGGCGGTGGGCAGCGAAGCATGGCTGACCGCGCAGACCGAATTGGCGACGCTGGACGAAATCCGTGCGCGCACCTCTTCGCTGCTGACCGAGATCGACGACCGGGCCATCCAGCGGGCCGCCGCGTTGGAACCGGATTATCCCACGCTGACGAGCCTGCGCGACCGGGCGTCGGCGGCGGTTACGCGGCAGGCGGCGCAGATCAAGGCGATCAGCGACAGCCTCCCCGCCGCCTGACCCCGTCAGAATTCGCGGATGAAGGGCAGGATGCTGGAATAATCGTCGGTCCAGGCGGCGAGACCCGGCGGCGCCACCGCCGGGGTCCAGTCTCCCCCTCGCGCCTCCAGCGTCTTCAGCACGCGCGCGTCCCGCGACAGCGCCAGCCAGACCGAAGCGGTGGCCTGCGCCTCGCGATCCAGATCGGTCGGTACATAGCTCATCCGCGAAATCGCCCAGCCCCCTTCCCTGGCGGCGGCGGCGACCAGCGGCTCCAGATCGACGAAGCGGTTGGAGATATGCACGAGCAGCAGCCCGCGCGGTGACAGGACGCGGGCATAGGTCGCGAAGGCCTCGCGAGTCAGCAGATGCGCCGGAACCGCGTCGGAGGAAAAGGCATCGAGCGCCAGCAGGTCCAGGCTGGCGGGCGCTTCGGCCGCCAGGCGAAGTCGCGCGTCGCCGATGCGGATGACGGGATCGGGCTGGCAACGGCGCAGATAGCTGAACTGCCCAGTGTCGCGCGCGATGCGGACGATCACCGGATCGATCTCATAGAAGCGCCAGCTTTGCCCAGGCTGGGCATAGCAGGCGAGCGTCCCCGTCCCCAGCCCGACCACACCGATCCGCGCCGCCGGGCCGTACAGCATCGGGGCGGCGCGCATCGCTCGGCCGACGCCGGAATAGGGGGCGTAATAGGTGGTGGGCGTCCGTTCCCGCGCGTCCGATCCGCGAAGCTGTATGCCGTGGACGGTCGAGCCATGGTCGAGCTCGCGGTAACCCGGCCCATCGCGCACCGTGTAGACGCCGAAATAGCTGCGCATCCGGGCGTCGCGCTCCATCGACAGCGATAGCGCGCGATAGCCGCCGAACAACACCAGCGCGCCGCCGAGCAGCAGCCCGAAGCCGGTGCGCGCGCCGATGGTCAGGAACCCCAAAGCGGCGATGACCAGGAACGCCGTACCCTGCCGCTCCTCGCCGAACCACGCCGATGGCCCGACCACCCGCAACGCAAGAACCAGACCGATCGCCACCGCCAGTGCGACCAGCATCGCGCGCGGGTGCCGCCACCACAGATCGCGGATCGCCGGCAGGATGAACTGTTGCGGGATCAACATCCCCGCCGCCAGGATCAGCAGCGGATATTCGTACGTCCAGTCGAACAGTACCGGCGCCAGGATGCCCGCGAACACCCCGCCCAGCGCTCCGCCGACCGCCATCCACAGATAGAAGCCGGTCAGCCGATCGACCGCAGGCCGCGCGCGGTACAGGGCGGTGTGCAAGGCGACCGACACCATGAACAGCAGCAGCAACGCCACGACGACATTGGAATAGGGTCGCTCGGGATAGCCGCCCATGATGACCCCGCCGAACAGCAGAAGCGTCACCGGCGCAATCCGGGTCAGCGTATCCGCCGCGCCCCGCCGGGTGGCGAAGGCGATGATGAAGCTCGCCAGATACAGCCCCAGCGGCAGCACCCAGAGCAGCGGCATCGCGACGATATCGGTGGTGATATAGGTCGAGGTCGCCAGCACCAGTCCCGAGGGCACCGCCGCCAGCGCCACCCAATAGCCGATTCGCCGCCATCCCGGCGCGGCCGAGGTCGGTGCAGGGTCGGCCGCCGGATCGCGAGACGCCGGAAGCCGCGTCGCGCAGGCCAGGACCAGCAGCGCGAGCAGGCCGTAGCCCAGGCTCCATAACAGGCTTTGGCCATGAAGCGTCATCGCCGGTTCGACCAACAGCGGATAGACGATCAGTCCGGCAAAGCTGCCCAGATTGGACGCGGCGTAGAGCGCGTACGGGTTACGCCCCGGCTGGGCGAGCGCGAACCAGCGCTGGATCAGCGGTGCCTGCGCCGACACCGCGAAGAAGAGCGGCCCGATCGACAGGCCGAGCAGCCACGGCACCCACAAAGCGGGTTCGGCATCGGGAGGCAGGTTCACCGCCATCAAACCGATCGGCAACCACAAGGCCGCCGCCGCCAATAGCAGGATATGCACCCCCGCCTGCACCTTGGGCCGCCACCGCCCCAGCGCATGGGCATAGGCATAGCCGCCCAGCAGCAGCGCCTGATAGACGAACATCGCCGAGTTCCAGACGGCGGGCGCGCCGCCCAGCCGGGGCAGCGCCATGCGCGCGACCAGCGGCTGGACCAGGAACAGCAGGAACGATCCGGTCAGGATCGTCGCCACGAACAGCGCACGCGCCGCCAGGTCCGGGATACGGCGTGTCACGGGAATGGAGGTCAGGCGTTCAACAGTCGCGCGGCATGGGCGGCGTGGTAGGTCAGCACGCCCGAGCATCCGGCGCGCTTGAACGCCATCAGCGTCTCCAACACCATCGCGTCGCGGTCCGCCGCCCCCGCTGCGACCGCCGTCTCGATCATCGCATATTCGCCCGACACCTGATAGGCGAAGGTCGGCACGCGGAACTCGTCCTTCACCCGGCGGATGATGTCGAGATAGGGCAGGCCCGGCTTCACCATGACGCTGTCCGCGCCCTCCGCCAGGTCGAGCGCCACTTCGCGCAGCGCCTCCTCGGCATTGGCATGATCCATCTGATAGGTGCGCTTGTCGCCCTTCAGCAGACCGCGCGTGTTCACCGCATCGCGGAACGGGCCGTAAAAGGCACTGGCGTACTTCGCCGCATAGGCCATGATCTGGACGTTGACGAAGCCCTCTTGCTCCAGGGCGGCACGGATCATGCCGATGCGGCCGTCCATCATGTCGGACGGCGCGATCACGTCCGAGCCCGCGCGCGCCTGGGTCAGCGCCTGTTCGACCAGTGCGTTGGCGGTGTCGTCATTCACCACATAACCCGCCGCATCGACCAGCCCGTCATGGCCGTGCGTCGTATAGGGATCGAGCGCGACATCGGTCAGCACGCCGATATCGGGCACCGCATCCTTGATCGCGCGGATCGCCCGGCACATCAGATTGTCGGGGTTCATCGCCTCGCGCCCGTCATCCGTGCGCAGGTGCGAGGGCGTATTGGGGAACAGCGCCAGACAGGGAATGCCCAGCGCCGCCGCTTCCCTGGCCCGCGCGACGATCCCGTCCAGCGACCAGCGTGATACGCCGGGCAGGCTGGCGATCGGCTCCTCCACGCCCTGCCCCTCGGTCACGAACAGCGGCCAGATCAGATCGGCCGGGGTCAGCACCGTTTCCGCATGAAGCCGACGGCTCCACTGCGAGGCGCGGGTACGACGAAGGCGAAGCGCGGGATAAGATGCGGTCATCAAAAGGGCTTTTGCGGGATCGGACCGCGCTTGCCAAGCGTTGCGTGCAAAGCGTTCCGGGGGCGAAAGGATTATAGGCGTGCGAGAGATTCGATCGGCAGCGATGGTGGTGAACGCCAAGTCGCGGCGCGGCCAGGCCTTGTTTCAGCGCGCCTGCGCGGCAATGTCGGACCTTCCCTACACGGTCGACGCCCGTGCGGTGGAGGACCCGAAGGACCTGGAGCCTACGGTACGCGAGTTGCTGGCGGCCAAGCCCGACCTGCTGATCCTGGGCGGCGGCGACGGGACGATCAGCGGGCTCGTCGACTTGATGGTCGGGCATGACGTGATGCTGGGCGTGCTGCCGCTCGGCACCGCGAACAGCTTCGCCCGCTCGCTCGGTATTCCGCTCACCATCGAAGGTGCGGTGGAGGTCATTCGCACCGGCCGGCCGCGCCGCATCGATCTGGGCATGATCGACAATGATTATTACGCGAACTGCGCCGCGATGGGGATCAGCCCCAAGATCGCCGAGACGGTCCCGCACGGCCTGAAGCGCGTCGCCGGGCGGCTGGGTTACCTGGGCTGGGCGGCCTATCAGTTCCTGCGCTTCCGCCCCTTCACCCTGATCGTCGAGCAGAATGGCGAGCGCGAGCGGCTGCGCGTCGTCGAGGTGCGCATCTCCAACGGGCCCTATCATGGCGGCACCGAACTGGTGGATGCCGCCGCCGTCGATTCGGGCGAGATCGTGGTCCAGGCGGTGTGCGGTCACGTCAAGCGCCGCCTGATCGTCAACTGGGCCGCCAGCATCCTGCGCAGCGACTATCGCAAGGAAAAGGTCCGTGACTTCCGGGGCCGCGAGATCAAGCTCACCACCATCCCGCCGCTGCCCATCTCTATCGACGGCGAGGTGCTGGCCCGCACGCCGGCGACGGCAAAGATCGCGCCGGGCATCATCGAGGTCATCGCGCCCGCCGAGTGATCATTCCTCCCCTGCAAGGGGAGGAATTTCGGGTTCTACCCCACCGGCATGGCCTTGTTCGTCGGCTGGCCCTCGGCCAGTGCCTGTTCCTCGCATTCCTCCTTGCCCGCCGCCGGAGCCATCCGCCCCTTGCGCCAGCCACCATGGCGGTAATAGCCGATGGTCATCAGCATCGAGGCGAGCGAGCCCGCCGGGAAGCTCCACCAGATCGCATCCGCGCCCAGGCCCGGCTCCAGCAGGTTGGCCAGGCCGAAGCGCACCGGGAACATCGCGATCGCCAGGATGACAAGCGGCCCGACCACCGCGCCGTTGGCGCGCACGGTCGCGGCCAGGACCATCGACACGCCGAACAGCATGAAGCTCCACCCGCCGATCAGGTTGATCCTGGCCGCGATGCCGATCGCGCCCGCCTCATTCCCCAGGAACAGCCACAGCACATGCCGGTCTAGCAGCGTGACGGCCAGCACCAGCACGCCGGTCAGCAACAGGTTCATGCGAAGACCGGCACGGGTAATCCTATCGACCCGGTCCCACTGCCCCGCGCCGATATTCTGCGCCGCCATGGCGCTGACCGCCGCCCCCACCGCCATGGCGGGCATCTGGATATAGGTCCAAAGCTGGTTGGCCGCGCCGTAAGCCGCCGTGGTCGACGTACCATGCCGGTTGACCAACCCCATCATCGCCAGCGCCGAGGTGGAGACGACCAGCATCTGGAGGCCCATCGGGAACCCCTTGACCACAATGGTCCTGAGCAACTCGGCGGTCGGGAGCAGGTAGCGCCACTCCGCCCCGCGCAGCCGGATGACCAGATCCTTGGCATAGAGATAGGTGACGAGCGCGAGCAGCGATCCGGTATTCGCGATCAGCGTCGCGATCGCCGATCCCTCGATCCCCAGTGCCGGGATCGGCCCCAGCCCCAGGATGAAGACCGGGTTGAGCGCCACGTCGAGGACCGAACCGAGCGCCATGAACTTCAGCGGCGTGATCGAGTCGCCGACCCCGCGCAGCGCCATGGTCAGCAATACCGAGATGAAGCCCGGCGGCATCGCCACGAAGATCACGCGCAGATAGGCAAGCGCGAGCGGGAACACCTCGGCCGGGGTCGCCAGCGCGCGGAGGATGGCGGGGGCGGCCAGCCAACCTATTCCCACGGTCGCAGTCGAAATGACCGCGAACAGCCCCAGCGCCGATCCCAGCACCCGGCGCATCGCCTCCACATCGCGCCGCCCCATCGCCTGCCCGATCAGGATGGTCGCCGCCATGCCGAAGCCGAAGGTCGCCGCGACCAGCAGGAACATGATTATATTGGCGTTGGTCGTCGCCGCCAGCGCCCGCTCGCCCAGAAACTGGCCGATCCAGATCGCGTTGATCGACCCGTTCAGCGATTGCAGCACGCTCGACCCCAGGGTCGGCAGCGCAAACAGCAACAGCGTCTTGCCGATCGGCCCGGCGGTCAGGTCACGGCGTCCGCTTGGGGGTTTCACGGTGTCTTGTCTCCGGCCAACCATTCGTTGTCGATGCAACGCGCCATCGCGGCATATTGGGACATCGGCGCCCGATTTCCCCGCCCCGAACAAAGGCCCCGCCCATAGCACCGGTCGAACGCCATCAGCCCGGTGCGGGGCATGACCGTCGGCAGGGCGCCCAAACTCTCGACGACACAGGGCGACATCGCCCGGCCCCGCCGGATCATTGGCCTGCGGTTTCCTTGCGGATGGCGCGTGTCATCTCCGACACCTGCTGCACCCCCTGGGCATGGGGGCGGCTGTCATAAAGTCCGTTCAACAGTCCCCGGTCGAACGCCGTCAGTTCCGCAGGCGCCGTCGCATCGGTGTCGAACAGGGTCAGGATCGTCGCCGACGTCATCCCCTCGACCGGCCTGGTCGCCGCCATGGTCCGCATCACAGCATAATCGGCAATCTGGCCCAGCGTCTTGTTCAGCAGGGCCTGACGCTTGATGACCACGACCGAGGCGGCGATATCCTGACGGATGGGGCTCAACAGCCGTGACGCCGCCCCGACCTTCATTTGGGGCCAGTTCGCCGTTGGACTATCCTGTTGCAGCACCAGATCGCCGTCGCGCGACACCCGCATGGCGGCGTTCCAGGCATAGACGGGACCCGCTCCCTTCACGATGCGGCTGACCGCCGGGCGGGACAGATCGCCGAATATCTGGGGAGAACGCTCGCGCAACGCCAAGAGCTGTTGCTGCGGATCGTCGGCGAACAGGACCAGAATATTGGGTGTGCAGCCATCGGGAGCCATTTTCATGCCCAGCGATTCGACCGTCGCCATCATGCGGCGAAGGATTTCCTCGCTGGCCGCGACCGGCAGCCCGGCGGTACCGATGCAGACCGGCGCACGAAACCGCATGAGCGGCATGGCCGATGTCGGCCGCCCGGTGACGCTTATGACCTGATCGCGCACCTCGCGCTCGGTGGCCTGGGGTCGGGCCGTCACGACGACCGCCTCGCCGGTGGTCACGGACGGAGTCGCCGTCTGCGGCGGTGCCGCTTGTGCCAAGAGCAGCGATGGCGAGGGAAGCATGGCCCCCATCAAAAAGGCCGCCGTCATTCCCCTGCGCATCGCCACTCTCCGCTGGCTGATGAAATTACCCCGCGATCGCGTCCCGGACCGCCTGAAGCGCCTCGGCGCCCTTGGTGCCGTCGGGGCCGCCGCCCTGGGCCATGTCGGGACGGCCGCCGCCACCCTGCCCGCCCAGCGCCGCCACCGCCTTGCGCAGCAGGTCGACGGCATTGTGCCTGGCGGTCAGATCGTCGGTCACGCCGACCGCAACCGAGGCGCGGCCGTCATTCACCGCGACCATCACCGCGACGCCCAATCCGCCCAGACGCTGCTTGGCATCGTCGACTGCGCCGCGCAGCCCCTTGGCCTCGAAGCCGTCGAGCACCTGGCCGATGAACGCCACGTCGCCGATCTGCTCCGGCCCAGCGGCCGCGCCACCGGCCCCGCCGCCCATGGCCAGCGCCTTCTTCGCCTCGGCCAGTTCACGCTCCAGACGGCGGCGATCCTCGACCAGCGCGGCGATGCGCGCGGGCACCTCGTCGGGCGTGGTCTTCAGCGTCGCGGCCGCGGCCTTGAGCATGTCGTCCCGGTGCGACAGATAGGCGCGCGCGCCCTCGCCGGTCAGCGCCTCGACACGGCGCACGCCGCTCGACACCGCGCCTTCGGACACGATCTTGAACACGCCGATCTCGCCCAGCGCGTTCACATGCGTGCCGCCGCAGAGTTCGAGGGAGTAGGTGCCGTCGGCATCCTCGCCCATCGACACGACGCGAACCTCGTCGCCATACTTCTCGCCGAAGAGCGCCATCGCGCCCATTTCGATCGCTTCGTCGGGGGTCATTAGACGGGTGACGACCGGACCGTTGCCGCGCACCTGCTCGTTCACGCGTGCCTCGACCTCGGCGATGTCGTCGGCGGTCATGCCCACCGGCTGCGAGAAGTCGAAGCGCAGGCGTTCGGGGGCGACCAGCGAGCCCTTCTGCGCGACATGGGTGCCCAGCCTCTGGCGGAGCGCCTCGTGCAGCAGGTGCGTCGCCGAGTGGTTGGCGCGGATCGCGGCGCGGCGGGTGGTGTCGATCGCCAGCTTCACGCTGTCACCGACCTTGATGCCGCCTTCCTGGATTTCGGCATTGTGCACGAACACGCGGCCGAGCTGCTTGGAGGTGTCGGTGACGACCGCCTTCAGACCCGTATCGCTGGAGATGGTGCCGCTGTCGCCGACCTGGCCGCCGCTCTCGCCGTAGAAGGGCGTCTGGTTGACGATGATCGACACCGTATCGCCCGCCGCCGCGCTGTCGACCCGCGCGCCGTCCTTGACCAGCGCCAGCACCTCGCCCTCGCCGGTGTCGGAGGCATAGCCCAGAAATTCGGTCGAGCCGGTTTCCTCGGCGATGTCGAACCAGACATCGTCCGACGCCTTCGCGCCCGAGCCCTTCCAGGCGGCCCGTGCGGCGCGCTTCTGCTCGGCCATGGCGGCGTCGAAGCCCACGCGGTCGACCGACAGGTTCTGCGCGCGCAGTGCATCCTCGGTCAGGTCATAGGGGAAGCCGTACGTGTCATAGAGCTTGAACGCCGTCTCACCCGCCAGCGTCGCGCCCGGCGCCATGCCAGCCGTCGCCTCGTCGAGCAGCTTCAGCCCCTTGTCGAGCGTCTGGCGGAAGCGCGTCTCTTCTTGGCGTAACGTGGCTTCGATCAGCGGCTGGGCGCGGACCAGTTCGGGATAGGCCGCGCCCATCTCGGCGACCAGCGCCGGGACCAGCCGGTGCATCAACGGCTCCTTCGCGCCCAGAAGATGCGCATGCCGCATCGCGCGGCGCATGATGCGACGGAGGACATAGCCACGGCCTTCATTGGCGGGCAGCACGCCGTCCGCCACCAGGAAACCGGCCGAGCGCAGATGGTCGGCGATGACGCGGTGCGACGCCTTCTGGCCGTCTTCGGCCTTGGTATGGGTCAACTCGCAGGATGCCGCGATCAGCGCCTTGAATGTGTCGGTGTCGTAGTTGTCGTGCACGCCCTGCAGGACGGCGGCGATCCGCTCCAGCCCCATGCCGGTGTCGATCGACTTCTTGGGCAGTTCGCCGACGATCTCATTGGCCTCCTGCTCGAACTGCATGAAGACCAGGTTCCAGATCTCGACGAATCGGTCGCCATCCTCCTCCGGGCTACCGGGAGGGCCGCCATAGATATGGTCGCCGTGATCGTAGAAGATTTCGGAGCACGGACCGCACGGCCCGTTCTCGCCCATCGCCCAGAAATTGTCCTTGGTCGGGATGCGGATGATCTTGTGATCCGGCAGCCCGGCGATCTTCTTCCACAGGTCGAACGCCTCGTCGTCGGTGTGATAGACGGTGGCGGTCAGCTTTTCGGCGGGAATGCCCCAGACCTTGGTCAGCAGGGTCCAGGCATGGATGATCGCCTGTTCCTTGAAATAGTCGCCGAATGAGAAATTGCCCAGCATTTCAAAGAAGGTATGATGCCGTGCGGTATAGCCGACATTGTCGAGATCGTTATGCTTGCCGCCCGCGCGCACGCACTTCTGCGAACTGGTCGCGGTGGAATAAGGCCGCGACTCCAGGCCGGTGAACACGTTCTTGAACGGCACCATGCCCGCGTTCACGAACATCAGCGTCGGGTCGTTCTGCGGCACGAGCGGCGCGGAGGGCACGATCTGGTGCCCTTCGCTTCCGAAATAGTCGAGAAAGCCGCGGCGGATGTCGTTGGTCGAGGTCATTGACGCGGCTTAGGCGAGGTTTCGCGCGCGCTCAAGCGCCCGCGCGCCAAGGGCGTCCGGTCGCATCCTCAGGCCGCTGATTTCCATCAATCGCCCAGCGCAATCCGCCGGGCAAGTCGTCCGCCGATAGATCGATCTGTAATACGCGGCGGTGCCGTCCCGGAGTGGAGCGGGCGGAGGCGTGGAGGATCAGAGTATGGTACATCCACACGGCCCCGGCCTCCGCCAGGCAAATTGCTTCGCCCATTTCATGGATCACGTTCGATATCGCCCCTTCCGGGATCAAGCCCAGACGATGCGATCCCGGCGCGACCAGCAGCGGCGCATTGTCGGCGTCAACCGGATCGAGATGGAAACGGACCGTCACCATATGTTCCAGCAGGGAAACCGGCGGCGCGACATGAACCCGACCCTGTTTGACGGTCCAGGGGCCGAAACCTTCGACCTGTCTTTGCTTCGCCACTTCGATCGTGCGGTCCTGATGCCAACCCAGCGCCCAGTTCGCGCCGTCCTGCTTGTCGAAAAGGATGGCGCGGACGGGGCGCACGGCTTCGCCCATATAGGGCCGCATCGCAGCGAAAATCCGCTTTACGCCTGCCAAGTCGCCTGCACGGATAGGATCGATCCGCAGCCCCGGCCGCCCCTTCGGCCACCCGTCGAAAAGCCGCGCCAACTCGGCCAGTTCCTCCCCTGCAAGGCGTGACGGCCAGAGCGCATGGCCCTGCTTCTCCAACGATTCGATCATCCGATCGGCGCCTCGATCGACCTGGGCGGGGTCGAGAACCAGACGGGACCGCTATCCGTCATGTGGAAGCAATCCTCGATCCGGATGCCGAACTTGCCCGGCAGATACAGCCCCGGCTCGTTGGAGAAGCACATACCGGAGGCCAGCGGCGTCGCTTCGCCATGCACGAGGTTGACCGGCTCATGCCCGTCCATGCCGATACCGTGGCCGGTCCGATGCGACAGGCCGGGCAGGCGATAGCCGGGGCCATAGCCCTGGCCTTCATAGAAACGTCGCACGGCATCGTCGATGCTCCCCGCAGGTGCCCCGATCCGCGCCGCTGCCCGCGCGACCTGCTGGCCCCTGGCCACCGTGTCCCAGACCTTGCGCTGTTCCGCACTGGCGCGGCCATGGACCCAACTGCGCGAGACATCGGACTGATAGCCCTGTACCGTGCAGCCGCAGTCCATCAGCACGACCTGCCCCTCTGCGACCCGGTGGACCTGCTTGCTGCCATGCGGATAGGCCGAGGCTTCGCCGATCAGTGCCATGCTGAACTCCGGTGCGCCGCCCAGTTTGCGGGTGGCGGCACTCATCAGCGCGCCGATCTCCGCGCCGGTCATGCCCGCCTCGACGCGGGGATGGACCCAGCGATAGGCCGCCATCGTCACGTCGGTCGCCACCTGCATCAGCGCGATCTCGGCGGGCGTCTTCACCATCCGGCATCCGCGCACCACCGGATTGGCCGAGACCAGCCGCGTATCGGGTAGCAGCTTTCGCACCCCGTCGAATGCGAAGAAGCGGGCCGTCTCCTCGATCCCGACCGGCCGGTTCGCCAGTTTGCGGTCGCGCAGGAACCCCGCAACGACGGCCAGCGGATTTTCATTCTCCTGCCACACCCGCACCTCGGCAGGCACGGCCAGCGTCTCACGGACCGAGGGCTCCTCGAAGAACGGCGTGACGATGCAAGGCTGGCCCTCGACCGGGATGATCGCGGCGGTCAGCCGCTCGCTGCGCCACCATTGGACGCCGGTGAAATAGACCATAGTCGAGCCGGGCTCGATCAGGATCGCGCCGATCCCGTTCGCCTTCATCAACGCCTGCGCCCGCGCCAGCCGCCGCCCCCGTTCCTCCAGGCCGATCGGCACCGCCCCGCCGGTGATGTCGGACAGCGCCGACAGGTCCGGCTCGGCGGCGTGCAGCAGGCCCGGCCGGACGAGGAACGGCAGGGCGGCGGCCGCGATCATCGCACGGCGGGACAACAGGGTCTGCATGACGGTGACGATAGAATTCTTGACCTGAGCGCCGCAATGCCCTTGGCTCGCCCGTAGATTTTAATTTGGGGTATGCATGGCCAAGCGGCTGACCTTGTACATCTTCATCGGCCTCGTCCTGGGGCTGGTCGTGGGGCTCTCGCTCAACCTGTCGCTGAATGACGGCAGCGCGGCGGCGACCGCGCAACTCAAGACAATCGCCAGCTATTTTGCGATCGTCACCGGCCTGTTCCTGCGCCTGATCAAGATGATCATCGCGCCTCTGGTCTTCGCGACCCTGGTGTCGGGAATCGCGCAGATGGGCGATACCAAGGCGCTGGGGCGGATCGGGGTGCGCTCGCTCGCCTGGTTCATCTCGGCCAGCCTCGTCTCGCTCACGCTGGGCATGTTGCTGGTCAATCTGCTCCAGCCTGGCGTCGGCCTGAACCTGCCGCTGCCCGCCGTCACCGCCGATAGCGGCGTGGTGAAGGCCGGGTTCGACCTCCAGAAATTCGTCACTCACCTCGTCCCCGCCTCGCTGGTCGAGGCGATGGCGACCAACGAGGTCCTGCAGATCGTCATCGGCTCGCTGTTCCTGGGCGTCGCGATCACGGCGGTCGGCGAGCGCGCCGCGCCGCTCGTGCGCGCGGTCGACGCACTGGTCGCGGTGATGCTGCAGGTGACGGATTACGTCATGCGCGTCGCGCCGATCGCGGTGTTCGCCGCCGTCGCGGGCACGCTGACCGAACAGGGGCCGTCGGTGATCGGCAAGCTCGCCATCTTCATGGGCAGCTTCTATCTGGGCCTTATCCTGCTGTGGTGCGTGCTACTCGGCATCGCGGCGCTATTCATCGGTCCGCGCGTGCGCGACCTGATCGCGCATATCCGCGCGCCGCTGATCCTCGCCTTCTCGACCGCCTCGTCGGAGGCCGCCTATCCGCGCATCCTGGAGGGGCTGGACCGGTTCGGCGTGCCGCCGCGCATCGCCAGCTTCGTCCTGCCGCTGGGCTATTCGTTCAACCTCGACGGCTCGATGATGTACATGACCTTTGCGTCACTGTTCATCGCCCAGGCTTACGGCATCGACCTGTCGATCGGGCAGCAGATCACGATGCTGCTGGTCCTGATGGTCACGTCGAAGGGGATCGCTGGCGTACCGCGCGCCTCGCTGGTGGTGATCGCCGCGACCATGCCGATGTTCAACATCCCCGAGGCGGGCTTGCTGCTGATCCTGGCGGTCGACCATTTCCTCGACATGGGTCGCTCGGCGACCAATGTGATCGGCAATGCGGTGGCGAGTGCGGTCATCGCGAAGTGGGAAGGCCCGCTCGACCCGCCCGAGCCGGTCGATGTGGCGTCGCTCCACGCCCCCTCGGGCACGCCTGCGAAGGACGCCCCCGACAGCTTCCGCCAGATCGGGGGACATTGATCGCCGGACCCTATGCCTCAGGCATAGGCATAGGGTCCGCCCTTGGCGAGCGCCGCCTGATAGGCCGGGCGGGCGTGGATACGCTCCAGCCAGGCGATGGTGGCGGGGCGGCGCTCGTCCAGCCCGGCGCGCGACCGGGCCGCTTCCAGCGGGAAGCTCATGATGATGTCGGCGGCCGTCATCTGTTCGCCCGCGAACCAGGGCGAACGCGCCAGTTCGCTTTCGACATAATCGAGATGGCGGTCGACCATCGGCTGGAACCGCTTCATCGCCACCTTGCCCATGACCGGAATACGGCTGAGCACCAGCGTGACGAACAGCGGCGGCATCAGCGACCCTTCGGCATAATGCAGCCAGAAGCGCCAGCGCTGCATCGCCTCCCGATGCGCGGGCGGCCCCAGCCGACCATCGCCCTTGCCGACAAGATATTCGATGATCGCACCCGTCTCGGCAATTACCAGTCCGTCGTCCTCGATTACCGGTGACTTGCCGAGCGGATGAACAGCGCGGAGTTCGCGCGGGGCCAGCATGGTCTTGGGGTCGCGCTTATAGTGCTTGACCTCATAGGGAAGGCCCAGTTCCTCCAACATCCACAGGATGCGCTGCGACCGGCTGTTTTCCAGATGATGGACGATGATCGTCATGGCTATTCCCCTCGATTGGGCCGCTCAACGCGCCAAGAGGGGTAGCGGACGCATCGAGGGATCATTCGTCTATCGCGAGCTCAAAAACCGACTGAAAGCTTGCTGCCCGGATCCGCAATCGGCTTATTTTCCGTCCCTTTCTCCCAGACAGGAGGCAAGAGCAGTGCGCTGGCTAGCTCAGGATAACGTAGGTCGCCCCACCCCAAGCACGGCATTTGCGGAAGCGCCCATCCACCGCCCTGCCCTTGAAAGAGAGCGGCGGATCACCCTGACGTCATCCTGCTCTCAGCCTTCGCTTTCGCAAAACCAAGTCTGCGCGATCCCCCCCCTCTTTGTGAGAGGCTTGGGAATAAGGGGCGGCACTGAATGTCGATCCACTCTGGATCAGCCATCCCCATGCGCAACGGCCCGCCAGATCCATGCCGAGGCTGGCAATGCAATCCGGTCGCCGGTGCGATAGGGCAACAGCGTCTCTCGCAAAGCCGTCTCCATCCGCCGCCGTTCATCGGGGGCAGCCTGTGCCAAGGCCCGCGCCGCGGGGCCGATTTGGGACAGGAAGGACAGCGCGTCCTCGACCGGATCATCGCCTTCGCCGACCACATAGTCGAACCGAACGCGCACGACATTGTCGGGCTGCCATCCGCTTTCCGTCAGCCACGCCCCGACCTGATCCCTATCGGCAAAGCCAAAGGGGCCGGGCACGTAGCCCTCGTCCTGCGGCGGAGTGATACCGATCACCGCATCCGCCAGCGTCGCGAAACCATTGGCGGCCCGTTCCGCAAAGCAGGAGAAGACCAGCCGCGCACCGCCGCGCGCGGCCTGCCGCAAGCTGGCCAGCGCTTCGACCGGATCGGGAAAGAACATTACGCCGTGACGCGAGCATAGCAGATCGAACGGCCCTTCGGCGGCCGCCACGGCCAGCGCATCGCCGCACTGGAAACGCAGGCCCTCGTCAGCCGCCACGCCCGCCCGCGCCTGTGCCACCGCCATCAATTCCGCCGACAGGTCGACACCCGTCACGCGCAATCCCGGCCGCGCGGCCCGGAGCGCCAGGCTGGTCGCCCCCGCCCCGCAACCGATATCGAGTGCATGGCCCCGTTCGGGCGCGACCGATGCGATCGCCGCGTCGAGATGACGGGACAGGTCCGCCAGGCTGCGGTCGGTGCGTCGCCATTCCGCGGCCCAGACCTCGCCGACCCGCCCCCGCCAATCCATTCCGCCCGTCACGATCCAGCCCTCGATGCTCATAAACAAAAAGGCCCGCCATTGCTGGCGGGCCCTATATTCTTAGATGTCGTCCTCGGCATCGGGGCCGGTCATCATCTCCTCGGCGACCTTCTCGGTCCGCTGGCGGATCGCCCGTTCCAGACGATCGGCCATATCGGGATTGTCGCGCAGGTAGTTCTTGGCGTTCTCACGCCCTTGGCCGATGCGGACCGAGTCGTAGGAGAACCAGCTGCCCGACTTCTCGACCAGACCCGCCTTGACGCCCAGGTCGAGGATCTCGCCGATCTTCGAAATGCCTTCGCCGTACATGATGTCGAATTCGACCTGCTTGAACGGCGGGGCGACCTTGTTCTTCACGACCTTCACACGGGTCGCATTGCCGGTCACTTCCTCACGATCCTTGATCGCGCCGGTGCGACGGATGTCGAGCCGGACCGAAGCATAGAATTTCAGCGCGTTGCCGCCCGTCGTCGTCTCCGGGTTGCCGTACATCACGCCGATCTTCATGCGCAGCTGGTTGATGAAGATCACCATGCAGCGCGAACGGCTGATGGAGCCGGTCAGCTTGCGAAGCGACTGCGACATCAGGCGGGCCTGAAGGCCGACATGGCTGTCGCCCATCTCGCCCTCGATTTCCGCACGCGGCACGAGGGCGGCGACCGAGTCGACCACCAGCACATCGATCGCGTTCGAGCGGACGAGCGTGTCGGTGATCTCGAGCGCCTGCTCGCCGGTATCCGGCTGCGACACGATCAGTTCGTCGATGTTAACGCCCAACTTCTTGGCATAGACGGGGTCGAGCGCATGTTCGGCGTCGACAAAGGCAGCGGTGCCGCCCATCTTCTGCGCCTCGGCGATGACGTGCAGCGCCAGCGTGGTCTTGCCCGAGGATTCAGGGCCATAGACCTCGATCACGCGTCCGCGCGGCAGGCCGCCGACACCGAGCGCGATGTCGAGGCCGAGCGAGCCGGTCGAGATCGCCTCCACCTGCATCGCTTCCTTCTGGCCCAGCTTCATCGCCGAGCCCTTACCGAATGCCCGGTCAATCTGGGCGAGTGCGGCGTCCAGCGCCTTTTGCCGGTCTGCGTTTGCGGTTGCCATGCCTGTTTCGATCACTTTCAGATTGGCGGCCATCAGATGCTTCCCTCGCTAGACCAACCTCGTGGTCCATTCAACGCATCTGCAATGTATGTGTTTTGTTCCATGAGAACAAGATGCGAACAAAATCTATCGCAAAAAAGTCGGCAGAGCCCACCATCCTCGTTCCCGCGCCTGCTCCGCCGCCGCATCGCGTGCGCCGATGTCATCGAAAATCCCAAAGCAGGTCGCGCCCGATCCCGACATGCGCGCCAGTTCGACGCCCGGTGCACTCGCCAGCAAAGCCAGCACCGCGTCGATCTGCGGCGCGATGGCACGGGCGGGCGGCTCCAGGTCGTTGCGCCCCGCCTTGGCGACGGTCATCACATCACCCTGCCCCAGCGCCCCCCGGTCCACGCCGTCCCAGCGCCCGAACACCGCCGCCGTCGATACGCCGACGCCGGGATTGACCAGCAGGACCGGCCGCCCACCCAGTGGCTCCAGCGGTTGTAGCGCGTCGCCCTTCCCCTCGCCGCGCGCCGTCTGCCCGAGCAGGCACGCGGGCACATCCGCGCCCAGATCGGCCGCCAAAGCGAACAGCGCGTAGTCGTCGGTCGCCACGCCGTGCAGCCGCGCCAGTGCGCGCAGTGTCGCCGCCGCATCCGCCGAGCCGCCACCAATACCCGACGCGACGGGCAGATGCTTGTCGAGGGCGATGGCATGCCCTTCGCTCACCCCGAACCGCGCACAAAAGCCACGCGCCGCCCGCATGACGAGATTGTCGTCCTGCGTCTCGCCCGCCAGCACGCCTGCGAACGGCCCAGTCAACGTCAGGCTGTTGCTGTCCGCCCGCTCCACCGTCACGACATCGCCGTCACGGCAAAAGGCGAACAGCGTCTCCAACTCATGATAGCCGTCAGCGCGACGGCGACGCACATGGAGCGCCAGGTTGATCTTGGCCGGGGCGGTTTCGACGATAGCGGTCATGCCCACCCCATGCGTCGCATGGGCGCGCTCGGCAAGGCCGGTCAGCCCGCGATCTTGGCGGCCAGCTTGGCCTGCTCCGTGTCGTCCGCCGTCAGTGCCGCCGCGCGCCAGGCATAACGCGCCTCGTACCGCCGCCCCAGCGCCCAATAGAGGTCGCCCAGATGGTCGTTGATCTCGCTATTGGCGGGCTCGGCCATGGCGGCGCGTTCGACCAGCGGCAGGCCGCGCCTTGTCTGCCCGGCCTTGTGATAGGCCCAGCCCAGCGAATCGGTGACCGAGGCGTCGTCGGGGGCCAGCTTGCTCGCCTTTTCGAGCAGGCCGAGCGAGCCCGGCACGTCCTTGCCCCGCTCGATCCGTGCATAGCCCAGATAGTTGAGCGCCAGCGGCTGGTCCGGACCCAGCGCGACCGCCTTGGCCAGCGCCACGTCCGCCTCGTCCTTGCGCCCGGCCTGATCGAGCGCCCCGCCATATTGCAGCCAGGCCGCCCAAGGGATCGCAGGGTCGGCACGGGTCACGCGTTCATACCAGGGCACCGCATCGGCCGGACGCTTGGCGGCGATCAGCTGGTCGGCATAGGTCTGCCAATCGTCGAGGCCGGAGTCCCTGGCGGTCGCGAGCCCCTGCGCGAGCATCAGCGCTTCGCCCTGCCGCCCCGCCTCGGCGAGCAGGCCAATGCGGACGATCGCGGCGCGGTGCGCAAAGGCGCCACGCGGCCGAACATCCCCGATCGCAGCGATCGCGGCATCCCATGCCTCGTCCTTCGACAGGGCCTCCGCCATGATCAGCCGGGCGCGGTCATTGTCGGGGTCGGCGATCAGGGCGGTGCGGCTCAGGGCGATGACCAGTGGTCGCGGCCCCTCGCTCGCCAGTTCGCCGCCGATCCGCACCAGCAGTTGCGACACACCGAAACCGAGATCGGGCTTGGCGCCCAGCGCCTTGCGATCGGCCAGGACGAGCGGATCGCTGAGCAGCGCGCGGGCATTGGCCTCGTCGCCGCGCCCCGCCACGATCTCGGCGGCGGCGATCCGGGTGTCGGGGGCCGCGCGCATCGTCTCCAGCAGGACACGGACCGAGGCCGGGTCGATCCGTTTGCTCGCCAGCGCCAGCAATATCCGATGCTCGTCGGCCAGCCGCTTGGCCACCGGTTCCTTGCCCGCGCTGTCGAGGCCGGGCTCGACCGGCTGCTTGCGATCCCACGCGGCCCAGGCGCGCAACACCGGCGACAGGATGCGCAGCGCGCCGCCATCGATCCGGGTCAGCGCGGCGTCATATCCCGCCCGGTCGCCTTTGCGCGCCGCGATCGCCAGGTCGAGCAGCGCCACGTCGAGCGGCGCGACATTCTCCGCCTCCATCACCCGCGCGGACTTCAACGCCAGCGGCACGTCGCCGCCGGTCATCGCCTCGCGATAGGCGCGCACCGCAACGGCCGGGTCGTCAGGCCAACCGGCCAGCGCCACGGCATAATCGTCGCTGGCCGCCGCCGAGCGCCCTTCCGACGCCGCGACCCGCGCCGCCAGATAGGCCGATAACGGCGAGCGGGGCACCTCGACCGCCGACAGGGCAGGCGCGGACCAGCAGGCCCCGACCAGCAGCAGTCCGGTCAGGGCACGAGAAAACGGACGCTTACATATTGGGATAATTTGGTCCTCCGCCACCTTCCGGCACCACCCAGTTGATGTTCTGGGTGGGGTCCTTGATGTCGCACGTCTTGCAGTGGACGCAGTTCTGGGCGTTGATCACGAATTTCGGATCACCCTCTTCCACGCCCACCACCTCGTAAACACCGGCGGGACAGTAGCGTTGCGCGGGCTCGTCGAACAAGGGCAGGTTGTGTTCGATCGGCACATCCGCGTTCTTCAGCGTCAGATGGACCGGCTGATCCTCCTCGTGGTTGGTGTTCGACAGGAACACCGAGGACAGCCGGTCGAAGGTCAGCACGCCGTCGGGCTTCGGATAATCGGGCTTCTTCACCTGATCCTTGCGCCACAGGCTTTCGTGATCGGGCTTGTGCTTCAGGGTGAAGGGCATCTTGAGGCCGAAATGCTCGGCCCACATGGTCGCGCCCGCCAGGCCGGAGCCCAGCGTGTCGCCGTACTTCTTGACCAAAGGCACGACGTTGCGGACGGTCGACAGCTCCTTGTAGAGCCAGGACGCGCGGAACGCCTCCGGATAGTCGGTCAGTTCGTCGCCCTCGCGCCCCGCCTGCACAGCGGCGAAGGCCGCCTCGGCCGCCAGCATCGCCGACTTCATCGCGCCATGCGTGCCCTTGATGCGCGGCACGTTCAGGAAGCCCGCCGAACAGCCGACCAGCACGCCGCCGGGGAAGGTCAGCTTGGGGATCGCCTGCAACCCGCCGTCATTGATCGCCCGCGCACCATAGGAGACGCGCTTGCCGCCCTTCAGCAGCTCGGCAATGACCGGGTGAGTCTTCCACTTCTGCATTTCCTGGAACGGGGAGATATAGGGATTGGTGTAGTTCAGCCACGTCACGAAACCGAGCGCGACCTGCCCGCCCGCCTGGTGATAGATGAAGCCGCCGCCATTGGCGTCATGCCCCAGCGGCCAGCCCTGGGTATGGATCACCCGGCCCGGCACATGCTTGGCAGGATCGATGTCCCACAATTCCTTGATGCCCAGGCCATAGACCTGCGGATCGCTGTCGCGGGCGAGATCGAACTGGCGGATGATCTCCTTCGACAGGTGACCGCGAACGCCCTCAGCGAAGAAGGTGTATTTGGCATGCAGCTCCAGGCCCGGCTGGTAATCGGGCTTGCGCGTGCCGTCGCGCGCGATGCCCATGTCGCCGGTCGCGACGCCCTTTACCCGGCCGTCCTCATGGAACAGGATTTCGGCGGCGGCGAAACCGGGGAAGATCTCGACGCCCAGTTCCTCGGCCTTGCCCGCCAGCCAGCGACACAGATTGCCGAGACTGCCGGTATAGGTGCCCTTGTTGTGCATGAAGGGCGGGGTCAGCGCGTGCGGCAGGTTGCGCTGCTTCGTCGCGCTCAGGATCCAGTGGAGGTTTTCCGTCACCGGCACCTCGGCCAGCGGACAGCCATCCTCGCGCCAGTCGGGCAGCAGCTCGTCGAGTGCGATCGGATCGATCACCGCGCCCGACAGGATGTGCGCGCCGACCTCCGATCCCTTTTCGAGGATGCAGACGGCCAGTTCGCCGCCCTGTTCGGCCGCCAACTGCTTCAACCGGATCGCCGCCGACAGGCCCGCCGGACCTGCGCCGACGATCACCACGTCATAAGGCATCGATTCGCGTTCGCTCATGGCATCCTCGCTTTTTGACCGCGCCGCTGCCGTAGCGTCCCGTTTGGCGGGCTCGTCCGGGCGCGGACGGAAAACATCTTGTCCTGACAGCCGATCCGACAGATTGACGCGCACGTCAACCTTGCAGCATGGGCTTACCCCATATGGGGGCTCTCTCAACGTTCGATACCGCACCGCTCGACGGTGCCCTGGCCGCCAGCATCCTGGACTGGTGGCATGATGTGGGCGTCGATCTGCTGGTCGAGGACGAGCCCCGCGACTGGATGGCGCCGGAGCCGGTGCGCACGCCGCTCGTCATGCCCGGCCAGGCACCCGCCGCCGCCCTGCCGGTCGCGGCTCCGGCGACCTCGCTTCCCGATACGCTCGAGGCATTCCTGGCCTGGCGGCTGTCCGATGCCGCGCCGGAGGCGACATGGGACGGCATTTCGCTGACCGCCACCGGGCCTGCCAATGCCGCACTGATGGTGCTGGTCGACTGTCCCGATCGCGACGACGGCGATGCGGGTCAGATCCTGTCGGGCGCGCCGGGGCGACTGTTCGACCGGATGCTGGCTGCCATGGGCCTGTCGCGCGAGACCGTCCATGTCGCCTCGGTCTGTGCGCGGCGGCCGATCGCGGGACGGACGCCCGCCGGGGTGGAGGCACGGCTGGCCGAAATTGCGCTGCACCATGTGGGGCTCGTCGCCCCGCGCGGGCTGCTGCTGCTCGGCAATGCGGCGAGCCGTTCCGTCCTCGGGACCGAATTGACCGACGCGCGCGGACATTCACACGTCATTGACCATAAAAGCGGAAAAACGAACGCCGTCGCGACTTTCCATCCGCGCTTCCTGATCGAGAAGCCGATGGCGAAGGCGGAAAGCTGGAAAGATTTGCAGAGGGTCATGGGGGATTTGCGCGCATGAAGCTGGGCCGGACGATCGCGAAGGGCGCGACCATCGGGGCTTTGTTGACGGTGGTCGGCGGTGCGGCCCTGGCCGCCGAACCCATCCCCAACGCCGACATCCGCAGCCCCGCCGCCCTCAAGGCCCCGCCCGCCATCCCCGCCTTGCTCGATGCCGATCAGAAGGCGGGCTATATGCGCGTCTTCGCGGCGATCCGGGACAGCCGCTGGACCGACGCGCAATTGGAACTGGACGCCCTCAAGCCCGGTCCGCTCCACGCCATCGCCCGCGCCGAACTCTATACCGCCAAGGGCTCGCCGAAGGTCGATGTCGAGCGGCTGGTCGCCCTGCTGAACGAAGCGCCGGAATTGCCCCAGGCCGAGCAGCTGGCCCGCCTCGCCCGCTCGCGCGGCGCGCATGACCTGCCCCCGCTCCCCGAAGCGCATACCCTGATCTGGCAGGACGGCGCCCCGCGCCGGACCCGCGCCAAGAGTGTGCGCAGCGACCAGATCGCCGCCGATCTGGCCGTCCGGATGCAGCCCTTCGTCAAGGCGGACGACGGCCCCTCCGCCCGCGCGCTGCTCGAATCGACGCAAGGCCTGTCGCCCGAGGCGCTGACCGAGTGGCAGCAGAAGGTCGCCTGGATCTATTTCCTCAGCGGCGACGACGCCAATGCCCGTATGCTGGCAGCGCAGGCTGCCGAAGGATCGGGCGACTGGGCCGTACAGGGCCGGTGGACCGTCGCCCTGTCGGCGTGGCGGCAGAATGACTGCCAGGCCGCCGCGACCGCGTTCGAGGGCACGGCGGCGCGCGCCACCGATGTCGACCTCCGCGCTGCCGCGCTCTACTGGGCTGCGCGCGCCGACATGGTCTGCGGCCGCCCCGACAAGATCGAGGGCCGCCTGCGTTCCGCTTCGCAGTTCCGCGAGAGCTTCTACGGCCAGCTCGCCCGGCAGGCGCTGGGCATGCGCGGCGATCGCGAGCCCCGGGGCCAGCTGGTCGCGACCGACTGGGCCGCGCTCGACCGCCGCCCCAACATTCTCGTCGCCGCCGCACTGGTCGAAGTCGGCGAGACCGATCTCGCCGATCAGGTGATCCGCCAGCAGGCGCGGATCGGCCAGCCGACCGAGTTCCGCAGCCTCGTCCGCCTGGCCGAGTCGCTGGATCTGCCCGCGACCACCGTATGGCTGGCGCATAATTGCCCGGCGGGCGTGACCGCCACCGCCGAGGCGCGCTATCCGACGCCGAACTGGGCCCCCGATAGCGGCTGGCGCGTTGAGAAGGCGCTGGTCTATGCGCATACGCTTCAGGAAAGCGGCTTCCGCAACAAGGTGGTCAGCCCGGCGGGTGCCTATGGCCTGATGCAGATCATGCCCGCCGCCGCGACCGATTTCGCGCGCGAGCGGGGCGTGTCGATCGACCGCAGCGCGTTGACCAAGCCGTCGACCAACATGGATATCGGCCAGCGCCATCTGGAGCGGCTTCGCGACATGACCGGCGTGACCGGCGGCCTGCTGCCCAAGGTGATCGCCGCCTATAATGCCGGGCCCAAGCCGGTCGGCGAATGGAACAGCCTGGTCCGCGACAATGGCGATCCGCTGCTCTATATCGAGAGCATCCCCTATTGGGAGACGCGTGGCTACGTCACCATGGTCCTGCGCAATTACTGGATGTACGAGGGCCAGACCGGCAAGGCCAAGTCGCCCAGCCGCGCCGCATTGGCGCAGGGTCTGTGGCCACGTTTTCCGGGCCTGCCGGGTGCCTCGGCGATCCGCCTGCAGCGGCCGAACGTCGCACAGGCGAGCGTGACGCCCAAGACGACCATCGCGTTGAATGCGACGGTAAGCCCGCAGTCGAATACGGCGATGCCGCAGGCGAACTGACCGAGGCTGGGGGATTCCCTTGGCCTTCGACTTCGCTCAGGCTGAACGGGGATTGGGGATTTAGGCTTATCCCAACTTCCGTTCACGTTGAGCGACGTCGAAGCGTAAGCCACACGACGGTCGGACGCATCCTGCACACCTCCGTTCAGCCTGCGCGAAGTCGAAGGCCACGCTTCTCCGCCAAACAAGCCGCCCCCAAATCCCGCGATCGGACGTTCCCCCGCCATGCCCATCGACACGACCCGCCGCTTCATTCCCGTCCGCATCACGGTCCTGACCGTTTCCGACACCCGCTCGCTGGCCGAGGACCGGTCCGGCGACACACTGGTCGGCCTGCTCACCGACGCGGGCCATGAATTGGCCGATCGCACCATCCTGCGCGACGATGCCGACCAGATCGTGGCGCAGTTGAACCGGTGGATCGACGACGCCGACATCGACTGCGTGCTGACCACCGGCGGCACCGGCGTCACCGGCCGCGATGTTACGCCCGAAGCCATCGAGCGGGTCGCGACCAAGATGATCCCGGGCTTTGGCGAACTCTTTCGCTGGCTGAGCTATCAGACCATCGGCACCTCGACGATCCAGTCGCGCGCCTGCGCCTGTGTCGCACGCGGCACTTATATCTTTGCGCTCCCCGGCTCGACGGGTGCGGTCAAGGATGCGTGGAACGGTATCCTGCGCGACCAGCTCGACAGCCGCCACCGTCCCTGCAACTTCGTCGAGCTGATGCCCCGCCTGCTGGAGCAATAATCAGTCGGGCTGCATCGCCGCGAGTTCATGTCCGTCGACATCGCGGAAGTGAAAGCGCCGTCCGCCGGGAAAGGCGAAGACCGGCACGGTAACCACCCCGCTAGCCGCCTCGACCGATGCCAGCGTCGCGTCCAGGTCTTCGACCCGGATGACCGGCAGCGGGGCCTTCACCCTGTCGGATGCGGCATCCAGTCCGACATCGGTATCCCCGTTCATCGTCGCTGCATAATCCGGCCCGAAATCGGTGAAAGTCCAGCCGAACGCCTGCGCGTAAAACCGCTTCGCCGCGGCCCGATCACCGACCGGCAGTTCGAGATATTCCAGCCGCGCCATCCGACCCTCCGTTCTTTTTTCGTTCCAATGGTGATCGAAGATTGAAGCTGCCGCAAGTCCCATAGGCTTGCGCATATGTTCTTCCTATGTTCTACGTTGGGTATGACGAAGATCGCGTCCCGAGGAGCTACGCACAATGCGACGAGCCGGCGTTTCGCTCTGCCGGAGCGGGAAGCGGATGGCGACTGGCTGGATGCCCAGTCGCTGGTCGACGGCGCGCCGCCGCCGCTGCGAACCAGCGTGACGGTCCTGACGCCGCGCACGATCCTGACCCGCAACGGCTCGCCCGACGTGCCGTTCAGCCAATCGATCAACGCCTATGCCGGGTGCGAGCATGGCTGTATCTATTGCTTTGCCCGGCCGACCCATGCCTATCACGACCTGTCGCCGGGGCTGGATTTCGAGAGCCGGCTGTTTGCCAAGCCCGATGCCGCCGCACTGCTTCGCACCGAGCTGGCCAAGCCCGGCTACCGCGTCGCACCGATCGCGCTAGGGACGAACACCGATCCTTATCAGCCGATCGAGGGGGAGTGGCGGATCACACGGTCCATCCTGGAGGTGCTCGCGGAGACGGATCATCCGGTGGCGATCACGACCAAATCCGATCGGGTGGTACGCGACATCGATATCCTGGCTCCGATGGCGGCCAAGGGACTGGCGACCGTCTGCGTCTCGGTCACATCGCTCGACGCCAAGGTCGCGCGCACCATCGAGCCACGCGCGCCGACGCCCGAGCGTCGGCTGGCTGCAGTGGCGAAGCTGGCGGCCGCCGGAATTCCCACCTATGTCTCGATCGCGCCCGTCATCCCCGCGATCACCGATCATGAGATCGAACATCTGGTCGACCGTGCGGCGCAAGTGGGTGCCCGCCATGCCTTCTTCATTCCCGTACGCCTGCCGCACGAGGTCGCCCCGCTGTTCCGCGCCTGGCTGGACACGCACTATGCCGAGCGGGCGGGAAAGGTGATGGCGATCATCCGGTCCCTGCGCGGCGGGCGGGACAATGATCCCGACTTCTTCACCCGGATGAAGGGTCAGGGCCCTTGGGCGGAGTTGCTGCGGGTCCGCTTTCACCGTGCCTGTCGGCTTCACGGGCTGAACCTGGATCGGCCCCGGCTCGACATCAGCCGGTTCCGTCCGCCAAAAGGCCCGCAGGGCGAGCTGTTTTGAGGATCGTCCTGCCTCTCCAGAACGTTATGTGACGGAAGGAGAGATGCCATGATGACCGATCCCGAACAGACCAGCCCGGAAAATCTGCCCCATGAGGACGAGGCCGACACCTCGGGCGGCGGCTATGGCAATCACGGCGACGCAGGCGAAGAAGAGCAGGATCGCCGCGAAGTCGGCGGCTGACATCGCCTGGGTCTAGGTCGAGCGACGTCGCGAAGGCCCGATTCCCATCGTCCACACAGGCCACCCATCCCGGCGGAGGCCGGTATCCAGTTATGACGCGATTGGCACAAGCTACCGACGCTTGCCGAACTGGACCCCGGCCTTCGCCAGAATGGTGGATGACCTTCGCAATGATAGACGACGGTCCCCCCGCTTGCACGCAACACGGGGATCGCCGCACATCGTTCGCTGCGCGCCTTCCTACCCCACCAGAGCCAGACGCGCCTCGGACGACTTCATCGCCACCGCCTTAACCCCCGGCAAATCCTCGATATGGCTGGCCAGTTCGGCATCGAGCAGGAAGTTACGGCCGAGCGTCAGCAGCGTGTCGCCGCTTTGCCCCTCGATCCGCGCCCGCACCTCGCCCCGGCCATTGCGCAGCGGGTCCAGCATCGCATGCAGCGCCTTGAACGCCACCTTGTCGGTCACCGTCACCTCCACCACGAACTTGGCCGTGCTGGCCAGGCCGTCGAACAACTGGACGCGCTTGATGCTGACCCGCGGCGCTTCCTCGCCCGGTCGGCGATCCAGCTCGACGGTGATGAGGGCGCAATGCCCCTCCTTCGCCGCCTTTTCCAGATCGGCCGCGACCGAGTCGTCGAAACAGGTCGCCAGGAACTGGCCCGTCGCATCCGATAGCTGCGCCATCATGTAGCGCTTGCCGCGCGCCGAGGTCCGCCAGCGCGCATCTTCGACCAGCACCGCCATGGTCGCGCCGATCCGCGCACCGTCATCGGGGATGATCAGGTCGGTCAGCGAGGTATAGGTCCGCGCACCGTGCATCTTGGCGATGTGCGCGTGGCGATCCACGGGATGCGCCGAGAAATAGAAGCCGAACGCCTCCTTTTCCTGCTCCATCCGCTGCGACAGGGACCAGCGGGTGCCGGTCGGCAGCTTGATCGCGTCGCCCGCCACCTCGGTTTCGCCGAACAAACCGCCCTGTCCGCTGGTCCGCCCCTCATGGGTGCGCGCGGCGATGGCGAGGACCGTTTCGGCGACCGCATGGACGCCCGCCCGGTTGGGTTCGATCCCGTCGAACGCACCCGCCGAGGCGAGGGTCTCCAGCTGGCGCTTGTTCATCAGGCGGGGATCGACCCGCTTGGCGAGCGCATCGAGCGAGGCGAAGGCCCCGCCCGCCTGACGCTCGACCACCAGCTTCTCCATCGCGCCTTCGCCCACCGACTTCAGCGCGCCCAGCGCATAGCGGACGGCCAGGCCATCCTCATGCGCCTCGACATCGAACTCGGCCTGGCTGGCGTTGATGCAGGGGGGCAGCATCGTCACGCCCAGACGTCGCGCGTCGTCGACGAAGATGGCCAGCTTGTCGGTCAGCGCCATGTCGTAGCACATCGACGCGGCATAGAATTCATGCGGGTGATGCGCCTTCAGCCATGCGGTCTGATAGGCGAGCAGCGCATAGGCGGCGGCGTGGCTCTTGTTGAAGCCGTATCCGGCGAACTTGTCGATCAAGTCGAACAACTCATTGGCCTTTTGCGCGGGGATGTTATTCACCTCCGCGCAGCCCTTGACAAAGATCGCACGCTGCGCGTCCATCTCCGCCTTCACCTTCTTGCCCATCGCGCGCCGCAGCAGGTCCGCGCCGCCCAGCGAATAGCCCGCCAGGATCTGGGCGGCCTGCATCACCTGTTCCTGATAGACGAAGATGCCATAGGTCTCGGACAGGATTTGTTCGAGCAGGGGATGCGGGTAGATGATCTCCTCGGTCCCCTGCTTGCGGCGACCGAAGCTGGGGATATTGTCCATCGGACCCGGCCGATAGAGCGACACGAGCGCGATGATGTCGCCGAAATTGGTCGGACGCACCGCCGACAGCGTGCGCCGCATGCCTTCCGATTCCAGCTGGAACACGCCGACCGTGTCGCCCTTCTGGAGCAGGGCGTAGGTGGCTTCGTCGTCCCAGGCGAGCGCACCGAGATCGACCTCGACCCCGCGCTTGGCGAGCAGTTGCACCGCCTTTTGCAACACCGACAGGGTCTTGAGGCCGAGGAAGTCGAACTTCACCAGCCCCGCGCCCTCGACGAACTTCATGTCGAACTGCGTGACGGGCATGTCCGAGCGCGGATCGCGGTACAGCGGCACCAGCTGCGCCAGCGGCCGGTCGCCGATCACCACACCGGCGGCGTGGGTGGACGAGTGGCGCGGCAGGCCCTCCAGCTTGGTCGCCAGGTCGAGCAGGCGGCGGACCTGATTGTCGTTGGCGTACTCCTTCGCCAACTCGGGCACGCCGTTCAGCGCGCGCTTCAGGTCCCAGGGATCGGTCGGGTGGTTGGGCACCAGCTTGGCGAGCCGGTCGACCTGGCCATAGCTCATCTGGAGCACGCGCCCGGTGTCCTTGAGCACCGCGCGCGCCTTCAGTTTACCGAAGGTGATGATCTGCGCGACCTGATCGCGGCCGTATTTTTCCTGGACGTAGCGGATGACCTCGCCACGCCGGGTTTCGCAAAAATCGATGTCGAAGTCGGGCATCGACACGCGTTCCGGGTTCAGGAAGCGCTCGAACAGCAGGCCCAGCTTCAGGGGATCGAGGTCGGTGATGGTCAGCGCCCAGGCGACGACCGAGCCCGCGCCCGAACCACGGCCCGGACCGACCGGAATGTCGTGATCCTTGGCCCATTTGATGAAGTCGGCGACGATCAGGAAATATCCCGGGAAGCCCATCTGGATGATGATGTCGACCTCGAAGGTCAGGCGCTCATGATAGGCCTCGCGCCAGCCGGGTTCGCCCTCGCCTTCCAGCTCGGCGATCCGGTCGAGCCGGGCGTTCAGACCGGCGGTCGCGTCGCGGCGGAGCATCGCCGCCTCGCCCTCGCGGTCGCCCGCGAGACTGGGGAGGATGGGCTTGCGCCACGGGGCCATCACGGCACAGCGCTGGGCCACGACCAGAGTGTTCTCGATCGCCTCGGGCAGGTCGGCGAACAGCTGCTTCATCATCTCGGCGGGCTTCAGCCACGCCTCGGGACAGCTTTTGGGACGGTCGTCCATTTCGACATAGGTCGAATTGGCGATGCACAGCATGGCGTCATGTGCATCGCGAAAGCCGCTATCGGTAAAGCAACAGGGGTTGGTCGCGACCAGGGGCAGGTCGCGATCATAGGCCAGGTCGATCAGCTCCTGCTCGGCCGCCATCTCGATCGGGTCGTCGCGACGTGCGAGTTCGACGTACAGCCGGTCGCCGAAGATCGCCGCAAGCCGACCGGCATAGGCTTTCGCCCGGTCCGGCTGGCCTTCCGCAAACAGGCGGGCGATACCGCCCTCGCCACCAGCGGTCAGTGCGATCAGGCCCTTGCTGAACTTCTCCAGCGTGTCGAAACCGACATGCGCCGCGAGTTCGATCGGGCGATCCAGATGCGCCGCCGACACCAGGGCGCACAGATTGTCATAGCCGGTCATGTCCTGCGCATAGAGCGCGATCCAGTCGACCACCGCGCCGACCGTGTCGGGCATGTCGGGACGCGCGATGCCCAGCATGGTGCCGATGACCGGCTGTACGCCTGCCTTCTTAGCCGCATCGGAAAAGGCCATCGCGGCATAAAGGCCGTTGCGATCGGTCAGGCCCGCGGCGGGAAAGGCGTTCGCCTTGGCCTGCGCCGCAATCGCCTTGGGATCGATCGCGCCGTCGAGCATCGTGAAGGAGGAAAAGATGCGAAGCGGCACATATCCGGAATGCATCACCGATCCCTACCCGACCCTGCGTGATTCGACCAGTGCGGAACCCGGCCGATAGCGATCCGTTACGGCAACAGAAGGATCCATCCAGATCAGGGCGAATGACGATGACCGACACCGACCGTTCCTTTGCCACCTCCCTGCGGCCCGGCGCGGGTTGGGGCTGGATCCTGGCCTATGGCGTCGTGTCGGCGCTGCTCGGGCTGGCCGCGTTCCTGTTTCCCGTGCCGGCCACCTTGGCCGCGACGCTGGTGATCGGGGCGTTCCTGATCGCATCGGGTCTGGTGTCGATCGGCGCAGGCATTTTCGGCAAGGGGCATGAGGGACGCGGCTATGCGATCGGGTTCGGCCTCGTCTCGCTGATCATCGGTCTCATCATGGCGTTCGAGCCTGCGACGGGGGCGATCTCGATCACGCTGCTGGTGGCGGTATGGCTGGGCCTGCGCGGGGCATTGGAGATCGGACTTGGCGCGCGGATGCGGCGGCGGCGCGGGTGGATGATCGCGCTGGGGGTGCTGAACATCCTGCTCGCGCTGTTCGTGCTGGCGACGCTGCCATGGAGCGCGATAACGCTGCCGGGCTATATCCTGGGACTGAGCTTCCTGTTCGGCGGGATCACGGCGATCGCGTCGGCGCTCGACCACAAAAAGGGTGCCAGCGCCTTTTCGCTTTGAGGGACTCCCATGGCCTTCGCCTTCGCTCAGGCTGAACGGCGGTCGGGGCGCACTGGCCCGTTCCGTGCGCGCCGAGCGACGTCGAAGCCTACGTTCCGCCTTAGTCGAGCAGCCTTTCGATCGCCTCGACCAATTCCTCGGGCTTGGTCGTCGGGGCATGGCGGCCGACCACCTGCCCGTCCCGATCGATCAGGAACTTGGTGAAGTTCCACTTGATCGCCTTTGTCCCGAGTACACCCGGCGCCTGCCCTTTCAGCCACTGGAAAAGCGGATCGGCATCGTCGCCATTGACGTCGATCTTAGCCATCACCGGGAAGGTCACGTCATAGGTCAGGGAGCAGAAGTTCGCGATCTCCGCCGCATCGCCCGGCTCCTGCGCCCCGAACTGGTTGCAGGGAAAACCCAGCACGGTCAGCCCCTGGTCCTCGAAACGACGGTGCAGCGCCTCCAGCCCCTCATATTGCGGGGTGAAGCCGCATTTGGACGCGGTGTTGACGATCAGCAGCACGCGGCCCGCATAGCCCGCCATATCGACGCGCGAGCCGTCCGCCGCCCTGACGGTGAAATCTGCGATACCGCTCATGCATGTTTCCCCAGCAGATAGTCGAGATTGGCACGCACGCCCGGCCACTCACGGTCGATGATCGAATAGACGACGCTGTCGCGGATGCGTCCATCGGCCATCATCTGATGCCCGCGCAGGACGCCGTCCTTCTTCGCGCCCAACCGCTCGATCGCCCGCTGGCTGCGCGTGTTGAGCGTGTCGGTGCGGATCTGGATCGCCTGGCACCCCATGACATCGAACGCATGGGCGAGCAGCATCCGCTTCGCCTCGGTATTGACGCCGGTGCGCTGAACGCGGGTGGCGTAGAAGGTGCCGCCGATCTCCAGCCGCCGATGCTGGGGCGCGATCCGCATATAGCGCGTCGTGCCGACCACCTCGCCACCCGGCGTCTCGACGGTGAAGAGCAACGCGCGGCCGACATCCCGCTCCTTCAGCGCCGCCTCCAGCCAGCGCTCCGGCACCTTCATCATCGAGACATTGGCGTAGAAAATGTCCCACAGGTCGCCCTCGCGCGCCGCCTCGACCAAGGCGGGCAAGTCGGCCTCGACAAAGGGACGCAGCGTGACGTGCCGGCCGGTGAGTGTCGGCGTTTCGGTCCAGACGCTCATTGCAGGCGACCCTCATGGAGACGGACGACGCGGTCCATCTTCATCGCCAGCCGCTCGTTGTGCGTGGCGACCAGTGCCGCCGAGCCCTCGCCGCGCACCAGCCTCAGGAACTCCGCCAGCACGATTTCCGAAGTATGCTCGTCCAGATTGCCGGTCGGCTCGTCGGCCAGCACCAGCGGCGGCTGGTTGGCGAGCGCACGGGCGACCGCCACGCGCTGCTGCTCTCCGCCCGACAATTGGCTCGGCCGGTGGGTCAGGCGGTGGCCCAACCCCAGCGCGGTCAGCAATCCCTTGGCGCGCGCCTCGGCGTCGGCGGGCAGCTTGCCCTGGACGAGCTGCGGCAGAACGACATTCTCGATCGCGTTGAAGTCGGGCAGCAGGTGGTGGAACTGATAGACGAAGCCCAGATGATCGCGCCGCGCAATGGTGCGGCCATGCGAGTCGAGCTTCGACACCTCCTCGCCCGCAATGCGGATCGAACCGGAGAAGCCGCCCTCGAGCAGGCCGACCGCCTGGAGCAGCGTCGACTTGCCCGAACCCGATGGCCCGAGCAGCGCCACGATCTCGCCCGGCGCGATGGCCAGGTCGACGCCGCGCAGCACCTCGATCGTCTGGCCGCCTTGCGTGAAGCTGCGCGACAATTCGCGCGTCGCCAGCACCGGCTCGGCGGCGTGGGGCTGGGTGACCGTTCCCATGCGGATGATCGGATCATTCATAGCGCAGCACCTGAACCGGGTCCGTGCTCGCCGCCTTCCAGGCGGGGTAGAGCGTGGCGAGGAAAGAGAAGACGAGCGCCATCGATGCGATCACGACGATCTCGACCGGATCGGTCTTGGACGGCAGCTCGGTGAGGTAGCGGATCGACGGGTCCCAGAGATTCTGCCCCGTCACGAACTGGACGAAGTTCACCACGCCCTGGCGATAGAACAGGAATACCGCGCCCAGCCCCAGCCCGGCGACCGTCCCCAGCGCGCCGATGGTGGTGCCCACCGTCATGAAGATGCGCATCAGGCCACCCCGTGTCGCCCCCATCGTCCGCAGGATGGCGATGTCGCGCGTCTTGGCGCGGACGAGCATGATCAGCGAGGACAGGATGTTGAACACCGCGACCAGGATGATGATCGACAGCACGGTGAACATCGCCACCCGCTCGACCGCCAGCGCCTCGAACAGCTGCGCGTTCATCGTCCGCCAGTCGGCGATGACGGCGCGGCCGCCCAGCTTGTCCGCCAGCGGGGCGAGGATCTGCCCCACCCGATCGGCATCGACCGTCTGCACCTCGACCATGCCGACCGTGTCGCCCATCAGCAGCAGCGTCTGCGCATCCTCGATGGGCATGATGACATAGGCCTTGTCATAGTCGTACACGCCGATCTCGAAGATGGCGCCGACCGTATAGCTGACGATGCGCGGCACGGTGCCGAACGGCGTCGTCTGCCCCTGCGGGCTGATCAGCGAGATTTCCGACCCGACCTGCGCGCCTAGCGCCTCGGCCAGGCGGCTGCCGATCGCGATGCGGCCGCTGCCCGGCGTCACGCTGTTCAGGTTGCCCATGACGATCTTCGAGCGGATGGCCGAGTTGCCGCGAATGTCGGTGACGCGCATGCCGCGCACCAGCACCGCCTCGACCCGGCCATTATAGCTGGACATCAAGGGCTGTTCGATCATCGGCACCGCGCTGGTGACACCGGGCGTGGCGCGCGCATCCCGCACGATGTCACGCCAGTCGGGCAGGCGTCCGCCCACCCCCTGCACCACCGCATGGCCGTTCAACCCGACGATCTTGTCGAACAGCTCGGCGCGAAAGCCATTCATCACGCTCATGACGATGACCAGCGCCGCAACGCCCAGCATGACCGCGACCAGGCTGATCGAGGCGACCAGGAAGATGAAGGCCTCTCCCTTGCCCGGCAGCAGATAGCGCCGGGCGATCATCCGTTCATAGCGTGACAGGATCATTGATGTCCGATCGATCCGTGGAGAAACTGAAAAGCCCAAGGGCTGTACGGGCGGCATCCGGTGCTGGCAATGCCGCGCCCGGTTCGCGCAGCCAAACGGCCAACCCGCCCCATTGTTGCGCGCGCGCCACACAAGCGGCGCAATCGTAGCAAGGATGCCGCAAGAGGGATGACAAGCGGCCCTGCCGTGCCGTACCACAATCTCACTGAGACACAGGCAGCAACGGCCGTGGTTCGGGGATTGCTCCAACGCTCACCCAACGAGGTTGATGCGGGAGCGGGAAAAGGGGGCTGACGAGCGATCGTCACGCAGGCGCCCGGATCGGAAACGGTCCGGGCGTTTGGCATTTTGGTCCTCGTTGCGCCCGGCTCCATCGAAAAGCCGCCGGAACCGGCTGGGAAACGGGGAGCTTCCAGACTCCGTCCCCAGATGCCGGCCCGGCGCCCGTTCACGGGACTGTCGCTATACCAGATCAAGATGAACCGAATGTGGACGAATCCTGTGATCCGCCCGTTCCGATCCTCCCCGTCGCCGATGGGGAGGAATTGCTCAGAACGACTTGGATACGGTGAAGCCGTATGTCCTCGGATCACCCGGCTGGCCGACGATCAACCCCGTCGATCCCGATTGGGTGGCGAGCAGTTCATAATAATCGTGATCGAACAGGTTGCGCACCCAGACAAAGGCATTCCAACTACCCGGCGCCTTGAACCCGGCACGTATGTTGGACAGGCTGTAGCCGTCGATATCGGTATAGGCCGAGCGCGACGGGTTGGACGAGAATTTCGACCGGTAGCTGCCATCATACCCCAGATAGAATTGCCCCTCGGTCCCCGCCACGGTCGCGGGCAGGTCATACTCCGCGCCATAGGAAAAGGCCCAGCGCGAGACGCCTGGCAGCCACTGGCCCGAGATGTCGCAATAGGGCAGCGAATTGCCCGGCGTTCCCGCCGCCGCCGGGGTTCCGACGATCTGGCCGTTGACCACCGGCAGCGCAGTACCGCCCGACAGTTCGGGCGGACATGGCGCATTGGTGAAACGGGTATAGCGCGCATCGGTGAAGGCGGCATTGGCATAGATGTTGAACCGGCTGGTAGGGCGGAAGGCCGAGTCGATTTCTACCCCACGCGTCCGAACGCGGCCCGCATTGGCCAGGTACCCACGCAGGACATTGACCTGAAGATTGTTCACCGTCGCCTGATAATCGCCGATCTCGGTCCAGAAGCCCGCGATGTTGACGGTCGCGCGGCGGTCGGCGAACTGGGTCTTCAGCCCCAGCTCGAAATGATTGACCTTTTCAGGACGTACCGTCTGCGTCGCCAGGATCGGGTTGTTCTGCGCATCGAGCGGCAGGCCCGACAGGTTGATGCCGCCCGACTTATAGCTGCGCGCATAGGTCGCGTAATAATGGACGTTCGGGTTGAACTCATAGGCGACGGTCAGATCGCCCGACAGGTTCCAGTTGGTGAAGGACGGCGTGTAGTTCTGCGGCGCCAGCACCCCGCGCTGGTCGCTGGTCAGGCTGGTCGAACCCGCCCCGTTGGTCACCGCCGAGAGATACGACCCATCCTTGCGATCGTAATTGAGCCGCAGGCCGGGTGACACCGACAGGCGATCGTCGACATGCCAGGTCAGCTTGCCGAACAGCGCCGCCGAGGTGTTCGTAAAGCCGATCGTGTTGCGCGAGGTCAGGCCGTTCAGCGTCGCCGGATTGCGACCGCCAGCGCTTGTCGGGTTGAGCAGGAAGGCGCTCGCCGCCGGTCCCTGGACCTGTAGACCCTGCGTATCGATCGATTGCCAGAAATAAAAGGCGCCCAGCACATAATCGAGCGTCCGCTTCCCGTTGGACGCGATGCGCAGTTCCTGCGTCACCTGACTCTGTTGAGACGGATTGGCCGAAACGGTGGTGATGGGCAGGCCGATGAAATCGCGATCGTTCGACGGGTCCCAATGCCAGAAACGCCAGGCCGACACGCTGGTCAGCGTCGCCTCCCCCACATCCCAGTTCGCGACCAGCGACAAACCGCCCAGTTCCTGCCTGGCGCGCAGATCGGTGTCGACATCGGTCAGCCGGTCAAAGGCATTGGTCGAGGGCACGCTATAGCCCTGCGCCGCCGCCAGCGCTGCATATTGCCGGTTGAGCGGGCGCTGGGTTGCGCCGACACGCGCATAATATTGGACGCAGCAATTGGGGTTCTGCCGCGCATAATCGCCCGACAGGGTCAGGTCGAGCGTCGGTGTCGCATGCCATAGGAACTGGCTGCGCAACGACAGATTATCCTGGCTGTTCTGCCATTCCTGCTGGCGCGTATTGTAGATGGTGCCACGCCGCGTGGTGATCGAGGTCGACAGGCGGACCGCGACCTTGTCGTCTACCAGAGGGCCGGACACCGACGCCTTGCCCTGGAAGAAGTCGTAATTGCCAGCACTCAGTTCGACCCGCGCCTCGGGGGTGAAGCTGGGCGGGCGGGTAATGATGTTGATCGCGCCCGCCGTCGTGTTCTTACCATAGAGCGTACCCTGAGGGCCGCGCAAAACTTCGATCCGCTCGGTATCGGTGAAGTCGAACGTCGCCGAGGCGATGCGGCTGTAATAGACCTGATCGACATAGATACCGACGCCCTGCTCGATCCCGTCATTGGTGAGGCCAAATGGTGCGCCCAGCCCGCGGATATTCGCGGCCGAGTTGCGTGGGTTGGTCGAATAGAATTGCAATGTCGGCTGGATCTGGGTCAGCCGGTTGACATTGTACGTCCCTGTCTCCGCCAGTGCGGTGCCGCCGATCACCGACATGGCGATGGGCACCGACTGGATCGTCTCGGCCCGGCGGCGCGCGGTGACGACGACATCCCCCCCACCCTGCTGCGCCGTGCCCAGCCGCCCGTCGTCACGGCGGGTCTGGGCGGTCTGCTGTTCGGCATTCGGATCGGCCTGCGGATTGGCGGCGGCTGCCGCCTGGGCGGCCAGGATCAGGGCCAGGGTCAAGGACATGGAAGCTCCCCTTTTGGTTTCACTCCCTATTCACACATCGTTTTAGTGGGCATTCAATCCAGCGATGGCTTGGGTTGGACCAAGATTTGCTTTTCGATCCTAAGACACCCTTGAAGCCGGTTCCTAGCGAACCATATGGGTTCGCGTGCGGTGCCGATACCGGGCCGCACGGATAGGTCGAACCGCCCCGCGCCGGGGTGACACGACCGATCCCTTTTCAATTCGCTTCTGATGGAGGTTTTGACATGCGTATCGACCTGACTCCGTACCGCCGCTCGACCATCGGCTTCGACCGGCTGTTCGATCTGCTGGAGACCAATTCGCGGGCTGCTTCAGCGGAAAATTATCCCCCCTTCAATCTCGAGCGTCTGGCCGACGACCGTTACCGCATCACCCTGGCGGTGGCCGGTTTCGCCCGTGACGAGATCGAGATCACCGCGCAGCAGAACATGCTGCTCGTCGCCGGCAAGAAGGATGACAAGGCGGGCTCGCCCAACTTCCTACATGTCGGCATCGCCAATCGCTCGTTCGAGCGGCGCTTCGAACTGGCGGACTTCGTGTTCGTCGAGGATGCGCGCCTGAACGACGGCCTGCTCGTCATCGACCTCGTCCGCGAGGTGCCCGAGGCGATGAAGCCCAAGACGATCGCGATCAAGACGGGCCAGCCGCTCGCCGCGGTGGAACATCACGCCGGTGAGGCCGACGAGGCCAAGGCGGCGTAACCGAGCTCGACGTCTTTCCCTCCCTAAAGACGTCGCGGGGCGTCCGGACCGACGGGTCCGGGCGCCTTTTGCTTTCTGTCCAGATCCGTTCAGGCCGAGCGAAGTCGAAGCCTACGCTCTGCCATCCGCCAAGCAGACAGGCTCTCCCTCAGCCTTCGACTGCGCTCAGGCCGAACGGAAGCCAGCCGCCATTGCGAGCGCAGCGAAGCAATGGCGGAAATACCTAGAAAAACCCCGCCCCCGTCGTTCGGGAGCGGGGTCAGAAATTAAACCAACCGGCTCTGCTTCACCGCCGCTTCGATGAAGCTGGCGAAAAGCGGATGCGGATCGAAGGGCTTGGACTTGAGTTCCGGGTGGAACTGCACGCCGACGAACCAGGGATGGTCGGGCCGCTCGACGATTTCGGGCAGCGTACCGTCAGGCGACATGCCGCTGAACACCAGGCCGCCCTTTTCGAGTGCTTCCTTATAGGTGGTGTTCACCTCGTAGCGGTGACGATGCCGCTCGGAGATGTCTTCACCGCCGTAAATGGACGCGACGACGCTATTGCCCGTCAGCTTGGCATCATAGGCGCCCAGCCGCATCGTGCCGCCCATGTCGCCGCTCGACTCGCGCTTCTCCAGACCGTCGCGACCCATCCATTCGGTGATGAGGCCGACGATCGGCTCGGAGGTCGGGCCGAACTCGGTCGAGGACGCATCGGCGATGCCCGCCAGGTTCCGCGCGCCTTCGACGCAGGCCATCTGCATGCCGAAGCAGATGCCGAAATAGGGCACGCGACGCTCACGGGCGAAGCGCACCGCCTCGATCTTGCCCTGCGCCCCGCGCTCGCCGAACGCGCCGGGCACCAGGATGGCGTGGCAGGGTTCCAGCTGCTGTGCGATCTCGCTCTCGTCGCCCTCGAACAACTCGGCGTCGATCCAGCGGATATGGACCTTCACCTTGTTGGCGATGCCACCATGCACCAGCGCTTCGTTCAGCGACTTATACGCGTCCTGCAGGCCGACATATTTGCCGACCACGCCGATCGTCACTTCGCCTTCCGGGTTGACCAGACGGTCGACGATCTCGGTCCAGCGCGACAGGTCGGGCGCACCCTCGGGCTCGATGCCGAAGGCGCGGAGCACTTCCGAATCGAGACCCTCGGCATGGTACTGCAAGGGCACCGCATAGATGCTCTTGGCGTCCAGCGCCGGGATCACGGCCGAGGGGGGCACGTTGCAGAACAGGCCGATCTTGGCACGGTCCGAGGCAGGCAGCGGATGCTCGCAGCGGCAGACCAGCACGTCGGGAGCGACGCCCAGCGCCGCGATCTCGCGCACCGAATGCTGGGTCGGCTTGGTCTTCAGCTCTCCCGCCGCCGCGATGTACGGCACCAGCGTGACGTGGATGCTGATCGACTTGCCACGGCCCAGCTCGTTCTTGAGCTGGCGGATCGCCTCGATGAAGGGCAGCGATTCGATATCGCCGACCGTCCCGCCGATCTCGCAGAGGATGAAGTCGATTTCCTTGCCGTTCTCGTCGAGCGTGTCGGCCTTGGCGAACGCCTTGATCGCGTCGGTCACGTGCGGGATCACCTGGACGGTCGCGCCCAGATAGTCGCCGCGCCGCTCCCGCTCGATAATGGTCTTGTAGATGCGGCCCGAGGTCACATTGTCCGACTGTCGCGAAGACACGCCGGTGAAACGCTCATAGTGACCGAGGTCGAGATCAGTCTCGGCCCCGTCGTCGGTCACATAGACCTCGCCGTGCTGATACGGGCTCATCGTGCCCGGATCGACGTTGAGATAGGGATCGAACTTGCGGATGCGCACGCTGTAGCCGCGTGCCTGCAAGAGAGCCGCAAGAGAGGCCGCCATGAGGCCCTTGCCGAGCGACGAAACCACGCCGCCGGTGATGAAGATATACCGCGCCATGGGAAGAATCGCCTAGCTTGGATGGGGTGGATACGACAACAGCAAAGATGCGCGCCGCCGGAAATTATCGGCGGCGCGTTGGCCTAGGCTGCGATGGAAACGAGGTTTAGCGGGCGAGCGGGACCGCCGAATTGTCCGCAGGCGCCGTTGCAGGAGCGGCACCGGTCGGGACCGGAGCGGGCGCAGGCTGGGTGATCGGCGCCTGAGTCGCGGGCGTGCGAGCCAGCGAGGTATCGATGGCGGGCGCACCGCGCGTCGCGGCCAGAACGGCGAGCAAGATCGAGAAGCCGACGAACGCGGTCGCCAGCACCGCCGTCGCCCGGCTGAGAAAGTCCGCCGCGCCGCGCGCCGACATCAGGCCCGACGGGCTGCCCCCCATGCCCAGACCGCCGCCTTCCGACCGCTGCATGAGGATCACCGTGACCAGGGTCGCGGCGATGATGGCGTGGATGACGAGCAGAAATGCGAACATGAGGCGCGTGTGATCCCGAACAAGGGGTGTGCGAAAGCGCGCACATAGGCGACGGACGTGGCGGGATCAACCATGCGGCTGGCCGGCATCCCCTTCCCCGCCATCGGATGCCCTGAAAAGGTTCCGGAAAATCCCGGCATCAACTTGTTCATCTCATCGGAACAGGAGTGAAACCACCGCGGATAAAGGGCGTTATGACAACGAAACAACGCCCGGCAGAGCCCGGCACAGCCATTGGAACCGCCACCCGTGTCCAATCCACACGACCCGCAGTCGCTGTTCGCCTGGATGAGCGCCCTTGTCGATTATGTCCGTTCGGGCGAACCCGATCTGACCAATCGGCAAATGGCCTTGCTGCTCGTCGTCTACCTGCGCCCAGGTCCCCATACGGTACGCGGTCTGGCGCGCGCCTTGAACGTCTCGAAACCTGTCGTTACCCGCGCCTTGAATAGACTGGGAACGCTGGGCTATCTGCGCCGCCAACGCGATGATAGCGACAAGCGTAACATCTTTGTCGCCAGGACACCTGAAGGGGCGGACTTTCTTGAAGAATTCGGACATTTCATCGGCGCTGGCGACGCCCCAGCCCTCCAGCGGGCCAACGCGTAAGAGCTTCGCCCTGCAGGGGCGCACCGTCGGGCTCGACCCGCGGACCCATGCGGTTCGTCCCGATCTGGCCGATGTCCGGCTCGCTGAATACGTATTCGCGCCCCATTATGCCGCCCCCCTGCCCTATAGAACCAACGCGCCGGTGACACTGCGCGAGGGGCGTGCCACGAATAGCGCGGTCCTGGCCGAGTTGCGGTCCGGCGAGACGTTCGAGGTGCTGGAACTGGCGGGCGGCCATGCCTGGGGCATCGCGCCGCATCTCGGGCTGGTCGGCTATTGCGATGCGGGACTGTTGGAGCGGGTGCAGTGACGAAAACGGTATTCATCGACGGCGGCGCAGGCACGACCGGGCTGGAGATCGCCGACCGGATGGCGGGGCGTCCCGACCTGTCGATCCTGACCCTGCCCGATGACCGCCGCAAGGATGCCGCGGCGCGCCGCGAAGCGATCAACGATGCCGATTTCGTCATCCTCTGCCTGCCCGATGATGCTGCGCGCGAAGCCGTCTCGCTGATCGCCAATGATCGTACCCGTGTGGTCGACGCCTCGACCGCGCACCGGACCGCCGCAGGTTGGGTCTATGGCTTCGCCGAGCTGGAGCCCGAGCAATCGGACAGGATCGCTTCGGCGCGGTTCGTCTCCAATCCCGGCTGCTATCCGACCGGCTTCCTCGCGCTCGTCCGCCCGCTGGTTCGCGCCGGTATCATCCCGGCGGACTTCCCCGTGACGGTCAATGCCGCGTCCGGCTATTCGGGCGGCGGCAAGGCGATGATCGCCGAATATGAAACCGCCACCGAACGCGCCTTCCGCCCCTATGGTCTCAGCCTCGCGCATAAGCATGCGCCGGAGATGCAGCGTCATTCGGGCCTGACCCATGCGCCGATCTTCGCGCCCGCCGTGGTCGACACCTATCGCGGCATGGTCGTCGAGGTGCCCCTGCCCCTCTACGCCCTGCCCGGCGCGCCCTCGCTCGACCGCGTGACGCAGGTGTTGGCCGAGGCCTATGCCGACAGCCGCATCGTCCGTTTTTCGGCGGATGCCGTAGCGGCGGTGAATATCGAGGAAAATGCCGGAACCGACCGGATGACCTTGCGTGTCTGCGGCAATGCGGCCACGGGACAGGCGCGACTGATCGCCACGCTCGACAATCTGGGCAAGGGTGCCGGGGGTGCGGCGGTCCAGAACCTGAATATCATGGCCGGGCTCGATCCGACCGCCGGCCTCGTGCTCTAAGGAGACGTCATGACGCGCAATCCCGTTGGCAAGCTGCTGCTGTTCGGCGCGACCGGCGACCTGTCGCAGCGGATGCTGCTGCCCTCGCTGTTCAACCTGCATTCGGACGGGCTGCTGCCCGAGGGGCTGACGATCACCGGCACCGCCCGGTCGGATCATGACGACGCCAGCTTCCGCGAATTCGCGGCCAAGGCGCTGGACACCTTCCTGCCGGACGACCGCAAGGATGCCGACAAGATCGCCAGCTTCCTGGAGCGGGTGCAGTATCAGTCGCTCGACGCCTCCTCGACGGACGGTTTCCCGGCGCTGGCGGAGAAGGTCGGCGACGTGTCGAACGGCCTGGCCATCTACCTGTCGACCGCGCCCAGCCTGTTCGAGTCCACCATCAAGGGCCTCGAATCGGTCGGCCTGGCGGGCGAGACGGTGCGGATCGGCCTGGAAAAGCCGCTCGGCTACGACCTCGCCTCGTCCAAGGAAATCAACGACGCGGTGGCCTTCGGCTTCCCCGAGGAGCGGACCTTCCGCATCGACCATTATCTGGGCAAGGAAACCGTCCAGAACATCCTGGCGCTGCGCTTCGGCAATTTCTTCTTCGAGCCGATCTGGAACGCGCACGGCATCGACAATGTGCAGATCACCATCGCCGAAACGGTCGGGCTGGAGGATCGCGCGGGCTATTACGAGGGCGCAGGGGCGCTGCGCGATATGGTGCAGAACCATATCCTCCAGCTGCTCGCCCTCATCGCGATGGAGCCGCCCGCGCGCTATGACGGCACCGCGATCCGCGACGAAAAGGCCAAGGTCTTCCGCTCGCTGCGGCTGATGACGCCGGAGGAAGTGCCCAACAACACCGTCACCGGCCAATATGCCGATGGCGCGGTCGGCGGCAAGATCGTCGGCTCCTATGCCGACGAGCTGGGCAAGCCGTCCAAGACCGAGACCTTCGTCGCGATCAAGGCGCATGTCGACAATTGGCGCTGGCAGGGCGTGCCCTTCTACCTGCGCACCGGCAAGCGCATGGCTGCACGCCGCTCGGAAATCGCGATCCAGTTCAAGCCGGTGCCGCACTCGATGTTCGCCGGGCGCGGCGGCCTGCTCCAGCCCAACACGCTGGTCATCCGCCTGCAGCCGGAGGAATATATCCAGCTGCTGGTGATGGCGAAGGAGCCGGGTCTGGACCGCGAGGGCATCCGGCTTCGCGAGGTGCCGCTGAACCTGTCGCTTGATGCCGAGTTCGCAGGCACCCGCCGCCGCATCGCCTATGAGCGGTTGCTGCTCGACCTGATCGAGGGCGATCAGACGCTGTTTGTCCGCCGCGACGAGGTGGAGGCGCAATGGACCTGGATCGACGCGATCCGCGCCGGTTGGGACGCAAACGACGTCAAGCCCAAGACCTATCCGAGCGGCAGCTGGGGCCCCTCCTCCGCCATCGCGCTGACCGAGCGCGACGGGGTGCACTGGCAGGACGATTGATCCCCCGCCCCTCAGGCGGAGGCGAACGACATCGACGCGGAACGCGGCACGGCCCGGCGGCTGGCCTGCTTCGCGCAAAGACTATCTAGGACGTAAGTGACATGACCGACGAAATCGAATGGTGGGATTACGAAGACACCACCGAGATGGCGAACGCGCTGGCGGGCGACATCCAGTTCATCATCGAAAGCGCGATCGAGGCGCGCGGCGCGGCGGTGATCGCGCTGTCGGGTGGCAAGACGCCGATCCCGGTCTATGAAAAGCTGGCCCAGGCCAAGCTCGATTGGAAGCGGGTGACCATCGTCCCCGCCGACGAGCGTATCGTCCCGCTGGGCGATCCGCTGTCCAACGTGACGATGATCGGCAAGATTTTCCTGCCCAAGGGCGCGCGCGTCATGCCGATCGTGCCGCAGGCCACGTCGGACTATAAGGCCGCAGGGCGCTCTGCCGATGCGCTGATGCAGGAACTACACTGGCCGCTCGACCTCGTGCTGCTGGGCATGGGCGCGGACGGGCACACCGCCTCGATCTTCCCCGGCCCCGATTATGACGAAGCGCTCAACGGCCCCAAGGAGCGCCGCGCGCTGGGCCTGATGCCCGATCCGCTGCCGCCGGAGGCACCGGTCGCGCGCGTGACGCTCAGCCGCGCGGGCATCGTCTCGGCCCGTTCGATCATGTTCGCCATCTCGGGCCCCGCCAAGAAGAAGGTGCTGGAAGACGCGATCAAGGAAGGCGCATCGTCGCCCTATCCGGTCGGCCGCGTCCTGGCCGAGGTCGAACTGCCGATCGACATCCACTGGAGCGAGCAATGAGCCTGAACGCCGCCGTCTCTGCCGTCACCGACCGGGTCATCGAACGATCCCGACCGGGCCGCCAGGCCTATCTCGACCTGATCGCGCACGAGGCCGAGACGGCGGTGCGCCGCCCCAATCTGGGCTGCGCCAACCTCGCCCATGCCTATGCCGGGACCGAGGAAGACCGCGACGCCATGAAGGCGGATCGCGGCATGAATATCGGCATCGTGTCGGCCTATAACGACATGCTGTCGGCGCATGCCGTCTATTATCGCTACCCCGAACTGATGAAGGTCTGGGCGCGCGAAGTTGGCGCGACCGCGCAGGTGGCGGGCGGCGTGCCCGCCATGTGCGACGGCGTGACGCAAGGGTACGCGGGCATGGAGCTGTCGCTGTTCAGCCGCGACACCATCGCGCTGTCGACGGCGGTGGCGCTGTCCCACGGTACCTTCGAGGGCGCGGCGCTGCTCGGCATCTGCGACAAGATCGTGCCTGGCCTGCTGATGGGCGCGCTGCGCTTCGGCCATCTGCCGATGATCCTGGTGCCCGGCGGTCCGATGCCTACGGGGTTGCCCAACAAGCAGAAGGCCGCCGTCCGCGAAGCCTTTGCCGAGGGCAAGGCGGGCCGCGACGAACTGCTCGACGCCGAGATCGCGGCCTATCATTCGAAGGGCACCTGCACCTTCTACGGCACCGCCAACACCAACCAGATGATGATGGAGGTGATGGGCCTGCACATGCCGGGCGCCGCCTTCGTCAATCCGGGCACCAAGCTGCGCCAGGAACTCAGTCGCGCCGCCGTCCATCGCCTCGCCGCGATCGGCCAGCGTGGCGACGATTATCGCCCGCTGGGGGCTTGCGTCGATGAGAAGGCGATCGTCAACGCGGCGGTCGGCCTGCTGGCGACCGGCGGCTCGACCAATCACCTGATCCACCTGCCCGCCATTGCGCGTGCGGCGGGGATCATCATCGACTGGGAGGATATGGACCGCCTCTCGGCCGCCGTGCCGCTGATCGCGCGCGTCTATCCCAATGGCTCGGCCGATGTGAACGGGTTCGAGGCGGCGGGCGGCATGCCCTATGTCATCCGCGAACTCCTGTCCGCCGGGCTACTGCACCGCGACATCATGACCGTCGCGGGCAAGGACCTGTCCGATTACGGCCAGACGGCGGTGATCGCCGAGGACAAGCTGAGCTGGACCCCGGTCGGCGATAGCGGCGACGAGACGATCCTGCGCCCGGCCGCCGCGCCCTTCTCGCCCGATGGTGGCATGCGCATCCTGTCGGGCAATCTGGGCCGGGCGTGTATCAAGGTGTCGGCGGTGGAACGCGAACGCTGGATCATCGAGGCGCCTGCGCGCGTCTTTTCGGATCAATCCGAAGTGCAGGCCGCGTTCAAGGCTGGCGAACTGGAGCGCGACGTGGTCGTCGTCGTCCGCTTCCAGGGCCCGAAGGCCAATGGCATGCCCGAACTGCACAAGCTGACCCCGCCGCTCGGCGTGCTGCAGAATCGCGGCTTCAAGGTCGCGCTGGTCACCGATGGCCGCATGTCGGGCGCGAGCGGCAAGGTTCCTTGCGCCATCCACCTCAGCCCAGAGGCGATCGGCGGCGGCGCGATCGGCCTGATCCGCGACGGCGACATCGTCCGGCTCGACGCGGTCGAGGGAACGCTCAACGCGCTGGTCGATCCGGCCGAATGGGCCGCGCGCGAGCAGGCGGCGACGCCCGCCCCCGCACAAGGCATGGGCCGCGAGCTGTTCGCGCTGTTCCGCCAGGCCGCCGACGAAGCCGAGAAGGGTGCATCACCCATTCTCGCGGGCGCCGGCCTGTAAAACGATAAGGGGGAGGACATCATGGAAATCGTAGCCGTCGATATCGGAGGCACGCATGCGCGCTTCGCGATCGCCGAGGTCGAGAATGGCCGGGTCGTGAAGCTGGGCGAGCCGTGCACGCAGAAGACGGCGGAGCACGCCTCGCTCCAGACCGCGTGGCAGGCGTTCGAGGCGCATCTGGGCCGTCCGCTGCCCAAGGCCGCCTCGCTCGCCATCGCTTCGCCGATCACCGGCGACGTGATCCGCATGACCAACAACCCCTGGGTCATCCGCCCCTCGCTGATCCCCGAGCGGCTGGGCGCGGACATCTATACGGTCATCAATGACTTCGGCGCGGTCGGCCATGCCGTCGCACAGGTGCCGGAGGAAGACTTCCTCCATATCTGCGGCCCCGAAGAGCCGATGCCCGCCAACGGCGTCGTCACCGTCTGCGGCCCGGGCACGGGCCTTGGCGTCGCGCAGGTGCTGCTGACGCCGGAGCGTTATCACGTCATCGAGACCGAGGGCGGGCATATGGACTATGCCCCGCTCGACGGTATCGAGGACGCGATCCTGAAGCGCCTGCGCCGTACTTATACCCGCGTGTCGTGCGAGCGGATCTGCTCGGGCCCCGGCATCGTCGCCATCTATGAGACGCTCGCCACGCTGGAGGGCCGAGCGGTCCCCAGCCGCGACGACCGCGAAATCTGGACCGAGGCGCTGGAGGGCACCGATTCGATCGCGCTGGCCGCGCTCGACCGGTTCTGCCTCGCGCTCGGCGCGGTCGCGGGCGACTTCGCGCTGGCGCAAGGGGCCAAGACCGTCGTGATCGCGGGCGGCCTGGGCTATCGGATCAAGGACAAGCTGTTGCGCTCGGGCTTCGACCAGCGCTTCGTCGCCAAGGGCCGGTTCCAGTCGCTGATGGCGCGCATCCCCGTCAAGCTCATCACCCATCCCCAGCCCGGCCTGTTCGGTGCGGCCGCGGCCTTTGCCCAGGAGCATACATGACCGACATCGCCACCATCATGCGCACCAGCGCGGTCATCCCCGTGCTGGTCATCGACGACGCCGCCACCGCCAAGCCGCTGGCCGAGGCGCTGGTCGCGGGCGGGCTGAAGGTGCTGGAGGTGACGCTGCGCACCCCCGCCGCTCTCGAAGCCATGGCCGAGATGAAGAAGGTCCCCGGCGCGATCGTCGGTGCGGGCACCGTCGTCAACGAGCAGCAGCTGCGCGACGTGGCCGATGCGGGCGCGGAATTCATCGTCTCGCCCGGCCTGACCGACCGGCTGGGCGCGGCGGTGATCGACAGCGGCATCCCCTATCTGCCCGGTATCGCCAATGCGGGCGACATCATGCGCGGGCTGGACCTGGGACTGACCCATTTCAAGTTCTTCCCCGCCGAGACCAGCGGCGGGCTCAAGGCACTGAAGGCGCTGGCCGCGCCCTTCTATCAGGCGCGTTTCTGCCCGACCGGCGGGATCACCGAGGCGAGCGCCCCCGACTGGCTGGCCTTCGACCGCGTGCTGTGCGTCGGCGGCAGCTGGGTGACGGGTGGCTCGATGGCTGACGTGGAGGCCAAGGCCCGCGCGGCGGCGGCACTGCGGGGCTGATCCGAAATCCTCCCCGGCACGGGGAGGGGGACCACCGCAAAGCGGTGGTGGAGGGGGAGTGCCGCATCGGACGTCCTTTGTGGCACTCCCCCTCCGTCAGGCCTGCGGCCTGCCACCTCCCCGTCCCGGGGAGAATCATTTTTGCACCGCCTCCATCAACCACTGGCGAAAGGCCTTCATCGCCAGTCCTTCCTTGCGCGACAATAACCGCGTCAGCCAATAACGCCCGGCATCGATCTCGACGGCAAAGGGCTGGACCAGCCGTTCGGTCGTGAGTTCATGCCCGAACATCGCCTTGGGCGCGAGCGCGACACCCAGCCCCGCCATCGCCGCGCCGACCATCAATGCCGAGCTGTCGAACATCGGCCCCCGCAGGTTCGGCGGCTGGACGCCCACCTTGGCGAACCAGCTCTCCCATTCGCTGACCCGGTAGGATCGCAGCAGCCGCTCCCGCGCCAGATCGCCCGGTCCGTTCAAGCGCGCAGCGACCAGCGGTGCGCAAAGCGGTGTCAGCGGCGCAGCCATCAGCGGTTCGGCATGCGTTCCGTGCCACGCCCCGTCACCGAAGCGGATCGCATAATCCAGTCCCTCGCCCGCCAAGTCGACCCGGTTGTTGTTGATCGACACCCGCAAGTCGATGTGCGGATGGGTCGCCGCGAAATCGTCCAGCCGCGCCAGCAGCCAGCCGGTGGCAAAGGTCCCCACCACGCCGATGTTGACGACATGCTGGAAACGCCCATCGGCAAACCGGTCCAGCGTCGCCCCGATCCGGTCGAAGGTTTCGGCCAGCACCGGCACGAGCGCCTGCCCGTCATCGGTCAGCGCCAGCCCGCGTGGCAAGCGATGGAACAGCCGCGCGCCGAGCCTCTTCTCCAGGCTGGCGACCTGATGGCTGACCGCGCCCTGGCTGACGCACAGCTCGATCGCGGCGCGAGTGAAGTTCAGATGCCGCGCCGCCGCCTCGAAGGCGCGTAGCGCATTAAGAGGGAGTTGGGCGCGGTCCATGCCCCATCATGAAATCCGCTCATGGCTCTGTCGAGGGAAGATGCTTTGTGATGCGGGACAAAGCCGTCCATTTCTCCGGCCGAGGAGACACGCCATGCTCGCCAGACCGACACTGCTCTCGCTGATCGCCATCGTCACCGCGCCCGCCTCGCCACAGACACCCGACCCGCTCACCAAGTCGATCATCACCGAACACACGGCGGAATGGCTCGAGCCGCGCCCGCCGGTGAAGGTCTTCGGGCCAACCTATCTGGTCGGCTTCGGCGGTCTGAACGTCGCGCTGATCGATACGGGCAAGGGCCTGATCCTGATCGATGGCGCGCTGCCACAGGCAGCACCTGCGATCCTCGCCAATGTCGCCACGCTCGGTTTCCGCCCGCGCGACATCAAATATATTCTCAGCACCGAGCCGCATTTCGACCATGCGGGCGGCCTCGCCGCATTGGCCCGCGATACCGGCGCGACGGTCGTCGCCAGCCCTCGCGGCGCCGAGGGGCTGCGCACCGGGCGGCTGGCGGCGGACGATCCGCAACGCGGTTATGACAGCCGCTTCCCCGCCGTCCAGTCCGTCCGCATCATCCGCGATGGGGAAAGACTGAAGCTCGGCAACACCGTCGTCACCGCGCGGGCGACACCGGGCCACACCATGGGCAGCATGAGTTGGAGTTGGCGCGCCTGCGAAGGGCAGCGGTGCAAGGCGATCGTCTTCGCCGCCAGCCTGAACCCGGTATCGACCGACGATTATCGCTTCTCCGCCCCGACGAACAAGGCGGTGGTCGCGGCCTTCGCACGCGGTCAGGCGGCGATGCGCGCCCTGCCCTGCAATATCCTGATCACCGCCCATGCCGATCAGGACGGCGCGACAGAGCGGTTTCTGACGGCGCCGGGTGCCTGTCGCGCCTATGCGGCTTCGTCCCAGCGCAAGCTTGCCCAACGCCTCGGGCAAGAGGCGCGCTGATCGTCACATCTCGCCGCGCTGGCGACGGATCGCGTACCATTTCTGAACATTGGCGTTATGCTCCGCCAGCGTATCGGCAAAGACATGGCCGCCCGATCCGTCCGCGACGAAATACAGCGCCTTGCTGTCCGCCGGGTTCAGCACCGCGTCGATCGAAGCACGGCCTGGATTGGCGATCGGTCCGACCGGCAGGCCGGGACTGGCATAGGTGTTGTAGCCGTTCTTGGCGTGAAGCTCGGAGCGCAGGATGCGCCGCCCCAGCGGACGCCCCTTGGTGATGGGATAGATCACGGTCGGATCGGCCTGAAGCGGCATGCCGATGCGCAGACGGTTGCCATAGACCGCCGCGACGGTGCGCCGCTCGGAGGGCTTGCCGGTTTCCTTCTCGACGATCGAGGCGAGGATGATCGCCTCCTGCGGCGTCTTGACGGCGATGCCGGGCTTCCGGTCGGCCCAAGCCTGGGCGAGATAGTCCTTCATCGCCTTCTGCATCCGCGCCACCACCGAGGCGCGGGTGTCGCCCTTCTGATAGGCATAGCTGTCGGGCAGAACCGAACCCTCGGCGGGAACGGCGACATCACCGGTCAGGCCATCGGCGCGCATCAGGGCATCGTGGACGAGGACCGAGGGATAACCCTCCGGTACCGGCACCAGTCGCTGGCGGACCTTGCCCTCCTGCAACAGGGTCAGGACATCATGCGCGCTGGCATGTTCGGGGATGGCATATTCGCCCGCCTTGATCGCCCCGCCCTTGCCAAAGATCCGCGCGTACAGGCGGAAACGACCGGCCGAACGGATCGCGCCCGCCTTTTGCAATTCATTGGCGGCCTTGGCGAGGCTCGCCCCTTCGGGCACGACGACTGCGAGCGGCTTGTCCGCGGGCCCGCTGCCCGCCCAGTCATGCGCGACCCAGGCGAAGACGGCGATGCCGATCAGCCCCAGCAGCAACCCGATACAGCCGACCTTGCGCATATCTCACCCGGTTTTTGACGAGGGCGCTGACGCCCGGACATGGAACAACCCCGGCGATGATCCGGGCCCGTTTGCCATTCCGCCCGATGACGCGAGCCGAATGAATTTGCAACCGGACCCGGTCATCACCGGGGTTGGAATTTCGCTCTGCCACTCATTTCGTTCGCAAGACGCAAAGCCGAAATGGGTGCCTGGGCCTCCCCTCAAATCCCGTGGCCTGCGCCTTCACGCAGGCCGAACGGGTATCGAGGGGTTCAGATCGCCTTCATCACCAGCGAAGCATTGGTGCCGCCGAAGCCGAACGAGTTGTTCAGCACCGCCTTCACTTCGCGCTTCTTGGCGACGTGCGGAACCAGGTCGACGCCCTCGGTCCCTTCGTCCGGATTGTCGAGGTTCAGCGTCGGCGGCACGATCTGGTCGCGCAGCGCCAGGATGCAGAAGATGCTCTCGACCGCACCGGCACCGCCCAGCAGATGGCCGATCGCAGACTTGGTGCTCGACATCGACGCACCCGACAGGTCGTCGCCGAACACGCGCTTGGCGGCGGCCAGCTCGATCGTATCGGCCATGGTCGAGGTGCCATGCGCATTGATATAGTCGATGTCCGACGGCTCCATGCCCGCCTTGCGCAGCGCCATGCGCATCGCATTTTCGGCGCCCTTGCCCTCGGGGTGCGGCGCGGTGACGTGATAGGCATCGCCCGACAGGCCATAGCCGACCACCTCGGCATAGATCTTCGCGCCGCGCGCCTTGGCGTGCTCATATTCCTCGAGCACGACGACGCCCGCGCCCTCGCCCATCACGAAGCCGTCGCGGCCCTTGTCATACGGACGGCTTGCCTCGGTCGGACGGTCGTTCATGCTCATGTTGAGCGCACGCGCCTGGGCGAAACCGGCGACGCCGAGCGGGTTGATCGTGCTCTCCGCACCACCGGCCAGCATGATGTCGGCATCGTCGTCGCGGATCATCCGCGCCGCGTCACCGATCGAGTGCGCGCCGGTCGAGCAGGCGGTGACGACCGCATGGTTCGGGCCCATCAGGCCGTATTTGATGCTGACCTGGCCCGAGATCAGGTTGATCAGGCGGCCATGGACGAAGTGCGGGCTGACCCGGCCGGGGCCACGCTCGTGCAGGTTGACCGATTCGATCTCGATACCCGGCAGGCCGCCGATGCCCGAGCCGATCGACACGCCCGCGCGCAGCTTCGTCGCCTCGTCCATCTCGGTCAGGCCGGCGTCTTCCAGCGCCTGTCCGGCGGCGTCGATGCCATAGACGATGAACGGATCGACCTGACGCTGGACCTTGTGGTCGACGCGCTTGTCGGGGTCGAAGCCATATTCATGATCCTTGGGCTTCACCTCGCACGCGATGGTGCATTTCTGCCCCGTCGTGTCGAAGCGGGTGATCGTTCCCGCGCCCGACTTGCCAGCGATCAGATTGGCCCAGGCGGTTTCCACGTCCGCTCCCAGCGGCGTGACAAGACCCAGACCGGTGACGACGACGCGCCGCATATTCCACTCCATTCCCAAACGAAAACGGCTCCCCGCCCGCTATGTCGGGGTCGGGGAGCCGCTTGAAACCTGGCCTTGGCGGCCTGTTCGGCCCGCATCATCTGCGGGCCGAGGCCCCGGAATTAGGCCTTGTTCTCGTCGATATACGTGATCGCGTCCTTGACGGTCGTGATCTTCTCGGCGGCATCGTCCGGGATTTCGACACCGAACTCTTCCTCGAACGCCATGACGAGCTCGACGATGTCGAGGCTGTCGGCACCGAGATCGTCGATGAAGCTCGCGTCCTCGGTCACCTTGTCGGCTTCGACGCCGAGATGCTCGACGACGATCTTCTTCACGCGGTCGGCGGTCTCGCTCATGGTAATCCCTTCTCGTAATTCATCGGGGGTTGATACTTCCTGAACGCACGTAGAACGCGCGCCCTAGTCTGGCAAGCCCGTCCAGCGACGGACTTGGGCCAGGATAAGGTCATTCGTGGCAAATATGCCTTTTACAGCATCGCCATGCCGCCGTTCACGTGCAGCGTCTGGCCGGTGACATAGCCTGCCTCCTTCGACGCCAGATAGACGACGGCGGCACCGATATCCTCGCCCTTGCCCAGATCGCCCGCCGGGATCTTGCCGAGCAGCGCGGCCTTCTGCGCCTCGGGCAGGACGTCGGTCATCGCCGAGCGCATGAACCCCGGCGCGACGCAGTTGACGGTGACGTTGCGGCTGGCCAGTTCCTGCGCCACCGCCTTCGACATGCCGACGATGCCCGCCTTCGATGCGGCGTAGTTGGCCTGGCCGGGATTGCCTGTCGCGCCGACGATCGAGGTGATCGAGATGATGCGGCCGAAGCGTGCCTTCATCATCGGCTTGGCGGCGGCGCGGATCAGGCGGAAGGTCGCCTCCAGGTTCACACTGATGACCTGGTCCCACTCCTCGTCCTTCATCCGCATGGTCAGATTGTCGCGGGTGACGCCGGCATTGTTGACCAGGATGTCGAGCTTGCCGCCCAAGGCTTCCACCGCCTGCGGGATCAGCGCGTCGACGGCGGACGCGTTGGACAGGTTGCACGGCACCGCGACATGCTCACCGCCCAGTTCGGCGCGAAATGCCTCCAGCTTGTCGATATTGGAGCCGGACAGCGCCAACTTCGCCCCCTGCGCCGCCAGCGCCTTCGCGACCGCCGAGCCGAGGCCACCCGATGCGCCGGTCACGAGGGCGGTCATTCCTGTCAGGTCGAACATGCTTATTCTCCGATTCTTTGGTTCACGCGGAGACGCGGAGACGCGGAGGGAGTGTGGGAATTGACGATCCGTCGCACCCCTTCTCTCAGCGTTGCGCCGCCAAAGTTAATCAGCAGACCAACCGGTTGCCTGGTCAGCCTTAAATAGGTCAGCAATTGCTTAGCGTGAGCGGCAGTCAGCCGCTCAACCGATTTGATTTCGACGAGCAAGCGCTCGTCAACAAGGAGATCAATACGAAAAGCGGCGTCGAAGGTCATGCCGTCAAAATGAATATCTACCGGCCGCTGTCGGGCTACCCGAAATCCCATTCGGTCCAACTTGCCCGCCAGAACGGTTTCGTAAACGCTCTCAAGCAGCCCCGGCCCCAAATCACGATGCATCCGCAACGCAACGTCGAGAACGGCCCCACTGATCTCGTCTATGTCCCGCATCTCCGCGCCTCCGCGTCTCCGCGCGAAATCAAAGCTTGGCGAGCAGCCCTTCGATATCGTCCATCGTCACGACACTGACCGCATCGACGTCCGGCGCGATGCGCTTGACCATGGGGCCCAGCACCTTGCCGCCGAACTCGACACACTGTGTCACGCCCGCCTCCTGCATCGCCAGCACCGATTCGCGCCAGCGGACCATGCCCGTAACCTGCGCGACCAGCAGCGCGCGGATCGCGCCCGGATCGGCAACCGGCGCCGCCTCGACATTCGCATAGACCGGCACCAGCGGTGCGCGGATCGTCGCCTCGGCCAGCGCGGCGTCCATCGCGTCCGCTGCGGGCTGCATCAGCGGGCAGTGGAAAGGCGCTGACACCGGCAACAGCACCGCGCGCTTGGCCCCCAGATCCTTGGCCAGCGCCACCGCCTTCTCGATCGCCGCGCGGTGGCCGGAGATCACGACCTGGCTGGGATCGTTGTCATTGGCGACCGTGCAGACCAGTTCCTCGCCACCCTCGGCCAGGATCGCATCGACCGCAGCCCCGGCAATGGTCTTGGCCTTTTCCAGGTCCGCACCGAGCAGGGCGGCCATCGCCCCCTCGCCCACCGGCACCGCCGCCTGCATCGCCCGGCCGCGCAGCTTCAGCAGGCGCGCGGTCGTCGGCAGGTCGATCGCATCGGCCGCGCACAGCGCGGTATATTCGCCCAGCGAATGGCCCGCGACGAAATCGGCCTTTTCGGACAGCCGTACGCCGCCTTCCTTCTCCAGCACGCGCAGCGTCGCGATGGCGTTCGCCATGATCGCGGGCTGGGCGTTCTCGGTCAGGGTCAGCTCGTCGGCAGGGCCCTCGACCATCAGGCGATAGAGGTGCTGGCCCAGCGCCTCGTCGACCTCTTGGAACACCTCGCGGGCGACGGGGCTCGCCTCGGCCAGCGCCTTGCCCATGCCCACGGCCTGGCTGCCCTGGCCCGGAAAGATGAATGCACGCATGTTCGTTCTGCCATGAAACAGTAATAGGATGGCCCGCGCGGTAGAAAGGTCGCCCGCCGCTGGCAAGTCCGAGGCCCTTGCCCGCTTGCCTTTTGCCGCCAAATCGCTATGAGGCAGCGCACCATTGGGCGGGAAGCACCTGCTTCACCCGCCCTCATGCCATTTTGGCGTGACGGTATTGAAGTATGGAAGACAGCCGGAGGGGTGTCCCACATGGGGTGGGCATCAGCGATCGGCCAACATAAGGTAAGCTGCATGGCTCTTTACGAGCACGTGTTCCTTGCGCGCCAGGATCTGGCACAGGCGCAGGTGGACGCGCTGGCGGAAGCCGCCACGAAGATCGTCGAGGACAATCAGGGCAAGGTCGTGAAGACCGAGACCTGGGGCCTGCGTTCGCTGGCGTACAAGATCGCCAAGAACCGCAAGGCGCATTACGTCATGCTCGAAATCGACGCCCCCGCCGGTGTCGTCGCCGAGCTGGAGCGCCAGACCCAGATCAACGAAGACGTGATCCGCTACATGACCGTCAAGGTTGACGGCCATGAAGAAGGTCCGTCGGTGATGATGCGCAAGCAGGAGCGCGACCGCGAGCGTCGTGCCGATCGTGGCGAACGCCCCGACCGCGCTGACCGCCCCCGTCGTGATCGTGAAGAGGAAGCCGCATAATGGCCCGCCCGTTTTTCCGTCGCCGCAAGAGCTGCCCCTTCTCCGCGAAGGACGCGCCCCGGATCGACTATAAGGACGTCCGTCTGCTGCAGGGCTTTGTGTCCGAGCGCGGCAAGATCGTGCCCTCGCGCATCACCAGCGTGTCGGCCAAGAAGCAGCGCGAGCTCGCCCAGGCGATCAAGCGCGCGCGTCATCTGGGCCTCCTGCCCTACGTCGTGAAGTAAGGGGTCTTACAGATGAACGTTATTCTGCTTGAGCGCGTCGAAAAGCTCGGCGCCATCGGCGACGTGGTCACGGTGAAGGACGGCTATGCCCGTAACTTCCTGCTGCCGCGCAAGAAGGCGCTGCGCGCCAACGAAGCCAACAAGAAGGTGTTCGAGGCCAACCGCGCCCGCATCGAAGCTGAGAACGCGAACCGTCGCGCCGAGGCCGAGGTCGAGTCGAAGACCTTCGAGAACGCCACCGTCACCCTGATCCGTCAGGCGTCGAACGTCGGCCAGCTGTACGGCTCGGTCGCGGTGCGTGACCTGGTCGAGGCGCTGGTCGCCGACGGCCACAAGGTGAACAAGAGCCAGATCGTGCTCGACCGTCCGATCAAGGCGATCGGCCTGTACGACGTGCGCGTCGCGCTTCACCCGGAAGTCGCCGTGACCGTCAAGGTCAACGTCGCCCGCTCGCCGGAAGAGGCCGAGATGCAGGCGCAGGGCGTCGACGTCATGGCCTCGATGTTCGAGCGTGACGAAGCCGGCTTCACCGAGGATTACGATCCCAACGCAGAGCCCGGCGCCACCGCCGAGGTTCAGCCGGAGCAGGAAGAAGCGCAGGGCTAATCCCCCGCGCTTCGGCCTTCTGCCGAAAAAGAAAGGGCCGTCCGGCATGTCCGGGCGGCCCTTTTTTGCGTCTTGGGGACGACACCATGGTGCACGGCACGGTGGCCGCACAGAACGACGTTACGGACAGGCCACGCAGGCGCTGACCACGGCGGCCAGCGGGATCAAAGCGAAAATGAGCGGCATGATATGTTTCATGGTAAAACTGCCTGTCTGTCCAATGACCAGCAAATACACGGCCAAGTGCAAAAGTTTCGTTACGATGAACGTTTGAGCGTAAAAAATCTCAACTCATCGCCCTATGGGCTCGGTTCACCGGTGGAACAAGAGGTGCATAAACTGGATCAGGACGAATTTGGCACGGCGCGCCATGGAAGGACGGCGTCGTGATCTGGAAGGCCGATCCTTGGTCACTCCCCTTCTTTCGTATCTGGCGAAGAAAGGCTGGATTGCGGCTGCGTACGAATTGGCCCCTCCTGTGGCGGTTGGCGGGCGCGGAGGATTGGCCACCATCCGCCCTGCTGGGCAATGATTTCGATTGGGCCAACAAGACCGGGACAGGCTTTGTCGCGCATCACGGCGACGAAACCCTGTATCTGATCGACCGAGACTGGTTCGGATGGCCCGATCCGCCGCAGTGGAGCCTGGCTTCTTACGATCGGCGACAGGATCGATACTATGTCTGGGGTGATTTCGCCGAATGCCCTCCGGCGTGGCGGCTGCCCTGACGGCGCGACCGCCTCACGTTCTCGACATTGAGCCGAAAGAGAAAGATGCGATCACGTCCAAATCCGGCGAGCAGGCGGAAATCATCGCCAAAAATCTCACGGCCCTGACGCCCCCCCCATCGGAATAGGCGCGGCGTATGGCAGCGCTGCATTGAAGCAGTTTGCCGGCCTTACTTCCGCCCGAACAGCTTCTCGATATCGCCATGCTGCAACTTCACCCAGGTCGGGCGGCCATGGTTGCACTGGCCGGAATGGGGCGTGACCTCCATTTCGCGCAGCAGCGCGTTCATCTCGGCGACCGACAGAATACGGCCTGCGCGGACCGAGCCGTGGCACGCCATGGTCGCCGCCACATGGTCCAGCCGCTCGCGCAGGGATAGCGCTTGGTCGAAGGCAGCGAGTTCATCGGCCAGATCGGCGACCAGCCCCTTGGGGTCGCTCTGCCCCAATAGCGCGGGCGTCGAGCGGACCAGCATTGCGGTCGGGCCGAAGCGTTCGAGGTCGAGGCCGAATTCCGCCAGTTCCTCGGCACGCGCCTCCAGCCGATCGCAGGCGGGTTCGTCCAGTTCGACCACTTCGGGGATCAGCATCGCCTGCGACGCCACCCGCCCCCCGGTCAGCGCGGCGCGCATCCGTTCCAGCACCAGCCGTTCATGCGCGGCATGCTGGTCGACTAGGACCAGCCCGTCCTCGGCTTCGGCGACGATATAGGTCTTGGCGACCTGCCCGCGCGCGACGCCCATCGGATATTGGCGGACCTCCGGCGGGGCCGCGAAGGCCGGTTCGGCGCGGGCGAGCGGCGGCGGTGCGGTGAAACCGGGACGGGGCGCGAAGAGCGACTGGCGCTCCATCACCCGCGCCTCGGGCGCAGACGATGTCCAGTCATCGGCGACCGGAACGGAGGCCAGCGGCGCGGCAACGCTCTCGGCCTGCCACATGGCCAGTGCCGAGTCCGGCGGACGCTGCACGCTGCGATGGCCCGCTTCGTCCAACGCGCGGCGCAGGCCGGACACGATCATGCCCCGGATCAGCGCAGGGTCACGAAAGCGCACCTCCGTCTTGGCCGGATGGACATTCACATCGACTTCCGAGGGGGGCATGTCGAGGAACAGTGCCACGACCGCATGACGATCCCGTGGCAACATCTCGGCATAAGCCCCTCGAATCGCACCCATCAGCAGGCGGTCGCGGACCGGTCGGCCGTTGACGAACAGATATTGATGGTCGGCGATACCCCGGTTGAAGGTCGGCAGCCCCGCGACCCCGCCCAGCGACACGGTGTCGCGCACCCAATCGATCGCGACCGAATTTTCCGCCAGAGCGCGGTCGGTCAGGCCGGCGACACGGCCCGGCCGCTCCTCCCCGCCCGGCACGGTCAGCACCCGTCGCCCGTCATGCTCCAGCGTGAAGGCGATATCAGGCCGCGCCATCGCCAGGCGGCGCACCATGTCGAGGCAGGCGGCATATTCCGAACGCGGCGAGCGCAGGAACTTGCGTCGGGCCGGAACCCGCGCGAACAGGTCCTCCACCACGATCCGGGTACCCGGCGGCACGGCGGCGGGGCCGTCGCGCAGCACCTCGCCATTGTCGACCACCCGGCTCCACCCGTCGCGGCCCGCCGGTCGGCTCTCGATCGTGACCCGTGCGACGCTGGCGATCGAGGGCAGCGCTTCGCCGCGAAATCCCAGGGTCAGGACCGATTCGATCGCTTCGTCCGGCAGCTTGGACGTACAATGCCTCTCCAGCGCCAGCGCCATGTCCTCGGCCGACATGCCGCACCCGTCATCGGCCACCTCGATCCGGCCGATGCCGCCCTGCCCGATCGCCACGGCAATCCGGGTGGCGCCCGCATCGATTGAATTTTCGACCAATTCCTTCAACGCACTGGCGGGCCTTTCCACCACTTCACCGGCCGCGATACGATTGACGAGATGGGGAGGCAGACGCCGTATTGACATGCGGCAAACCCTAGCCCAAGCGACGGCATCCCGCGACCCCGCAAATGACGGTGCAGGTGCCTGTGACGGCTCTTGGCGGCGGTTCGGGATATGAAATGCGCCCACCCGGTCCACCAGACGGAACGAAAGCCTCGATGCCTCTCCCCCGCTTCCTGAAATTCATGTCGCAAGACATGGCGATCGACCTCGGCACCGCGAACACCGTGGTCTATGTCCGCGGACGCGGCATCGTGCTGAACGAGCCGTCCGTCGTCGCGGTCGAGACGATCAACGGCATCAAGCGCGTGAAGGCGGTCGGTGACGACGCCAAGCTGATGATGGGCAAGACGCCGGGCAATATCGAGGCGATCCGCCCGCTTCGCGACGGCGTCATCGCCGACATCGACGTCGCTGAACAGATGATCAAGCACTTCATCCTGAAGGTCCACGGCCCCCGCAAGTTCGCGCGCTGGCCCGAGATCGTGATCTGCGTGCCGTCGGGTTCGACCAAGGTGGAACGCCGCGCGATCCGCGATGCGGCGTCGAACGCGGGCGCCAGCCAGGTCTTCCTGATCGAGGAGCCGATGGCCGCCGCGATCGGCGCCGACATGCCGGTGACCGAGCCGATCGGCTCGATGGTCGTCGATATCGGCGGCGGCACGACCGAAGTCGCCGTGCTGTCGCTGCGCGGCCTGGCCTATACGACCAGCGTGCGCGTCGGCGGTGACAAGATGGACGAGTCCATCGTCTCCTATGTCCGCCGCAACCATAATCTGCTGATCGGCGAAGCCACCGCCGAGCGGATCAAGCAGGAAGTCGGCATCGCCCGTCCCCCGGCGGATGGCATCGGCGTGACGATCCAGATCAAGGGCCGCGACCTGGTGAACGGGGTGCCCAAGGAAATCCAGATCAACCAGGGCCAGATTGCCGAGGCGCTGTCCGAGCCGGTCGCGACCATCGTCGAGGGCGTTCGCGTCGCGCTGGAAAACACCGCGCCCGAACTGGCCGCCGACATCGTCGACCAGGGTATCGTCCTGACCGGCGGCGGCGCGCTGCTCGAAGGGCTGGACGAGGTGCTGCGTGACGAGACCGGCCTGCCGGTGACGGTGGCGGAAGACCCGCTGACCTGCGTCGCGCTGGGCACCGGCCGCGCGCTGGAAGACCCGATGTATCGCGGCGTCCTGCTGAACGGCTAACCTCCAGGATAAGGGGACCGGCGCATGGCGCCCGCCCGCGACCGTCGCACCGGTTTCTCGCGACGGCGGCAATATGGAGCTTTCCTGGCCTATGTGCTCGCGGTGGCGGGTGCGGTGGTGGGTGCGGTGCTGCTTGTCGCATCGACCTTCAACCCGCCCGCCTTTGCCGCCCTGCGCATGACGCTGGGCAGCGTGACCGCGCCCATCTCGGGCACGTTCGTCGCGATCGGGGACGCGGTGAGCAGCGTTCCCGACGCGATCGGCCATTACTTCTTCGTCCATTCCGAAAACGACCGGCTGCGCGCCGAACTCGAACAGTCGCGCAAGATCCTGCTGACGGCGCGGACCATCGCCCATGACAATCGCCGGCTGCGGCGGCTGCTGGCGGTTCGCGACCGCACGCCCGACACCGTCGTGACGGCACGGCTGGTCAGTTCGACGGGAGCCAGTGGCCGCCGCTTCGCGCTGCTCAACGCAGGCCGCTGGCAGGGCGTCGAGCCGGGCATGGCGGTGCGCGGGCCGGAAGGGCTGATCGGGCGCGTGACCGAGTCGGGGCCTGCCGCCGCACGCGTCCTGCTGCTGACCGATCCCGAGAGCATCGTTCCCGTGCGGCGCACGCGCGACGGCATGCCCGCCATTGCGGTCGGACGCGGCGACGGCACGCTCGACGTCCGGTCGGTGGCGACCAATGTTCGGCTGGGCAAGGGCGACCTGTTCGTGACCTCGGGCACCGGCGGGCTCTATGCCCCGAACATTCCGGTGGCACGCGTCCGCACCGATGGCGGCGACGTCGCGGTGGCGCGCCCCTTCATCCATCCCGACACGCTGGACTTCGCCATCGTTCAGCGCGCCTTCATGCCGATGCCGCCATCAGCGCCGGCACCCCGGCCGTGACCCTCGACACCTATAATCCCTTCGACCCCGGACTGCCCCCCGCCCGCGCCCGTGCGCTGCCGTGGCTGACCGTGATGGCCGCTTCGCTGACCGCGATCGTGCCGGTAGTGGCGATCGTACCGTTGCAGCCGCCGATGGGCCTGCTGATGCTGCTCGCCTGGCGGCTGGTCGCGCGTTTTGCGCTGCGCCTTTGGGCGGCCGCACCGCTCGGCCTGTTCGACGATCTGGTGTCAGGACAGCCGCTCGGTTCCGCCGTCCTGCTCTGGTCGCTGACCTCGCTGGCCATTGACTTGTTCGAACATCGTCTGGTGTTCCGCGACTTCTGGCAGGATTGGCTGATCGCCAGCGGCGCCATCGCATTCTGCCTGATCGCGGGGCGTTTCCTGGCGGTGCCGGTCGGCGCGCAGGTCGATGCGCCGCTGGTCATCCAGATCGCCATCACCATCCTGCTTTTTCCGATGGCCACGCGCCTGGTCGCGTGGATCGATCGCAAACGCGGGCGGAATGAGGTAGGGGCCTGAGCATGGATCGCCCCGGCCGGATCATGACCGAGGCCGCGCAGGCCTATAGCTTTTCGCGCCGCGCCTTCGTGCTGGGCACGGCCCAGGCGGGCGTCGGCCTGATGCTGGCCGGGCGGATGGCGTGGCTGTCGATCGCGCAGAACGAGAAGTACAACCTCCTTTCCGAGAGCAACCGCGTCAACACGACGATGATCCCGCCGCGTCGCGGCTGGCTGATCGACCGGCACGGCGTTCCCATCGCCAACAATCGCACCGATTTCCGCGTCGACATCATCCCCGACCGGCTGGAGGACAAGGATCGGGTGCTGGAACTGCTCCGCCGGATCCTGAAGCTGGATGACGAGGCGATGAACCGCATCCGCCTCGACCTGGAACATGCGGCCGGGTTCCAGCCGGTCCAGGTGGCCGAGCGTCTGGACTGGGAACGCTTCGCGGCGGTCAGCGTCCGCCTGCCCGAATTGCCCGGCGTTCAGCCGACACGCGGATTTGCCCGCTTCTATCCGGCAGGCCCGGCGGTCGCGCATCTGACCGGCTATGTCGGTACGCCGACCGCCGAACAGTTCAAGGCGACACACGACCAGCTGCTCGTCACCCCCGGCTTCAAGCTGGGCAAGGACGGGCTGGAAAAGATGCTGGAGCCATATCTGCGCGGCAAGCCCGGCGCCAAGCGGGTCGAGGTCACCGCGCGCGGCAAGGTCGTCGCAGAACTGGCCACCCGGCCCGACACGCCCGGCCGCAATATCCGCCTGACCATCGATGCAGGGTTGCAGGAATATGCCGCGCGCCGTCTGGGCACCAATTCGGGCTCGGCGGTGGTGCTCGACTGCCGGACCGGTGAGACGCTGGCGATGGTGTCGATGCCCGCCTATGATCCCAACAGCTTTTCGGACGGGATCAGCCATCTCGAATGGGCGATGCTGTCAGAAAACGATCACGTGCCCTTGATGAACAAGGTCACGCAGGGGCTGTATCCCCCCGGCTCGACCGTCAAGCCGATGAATGGCCTGGCGCTGCTGGAGGCGGGAGTCGGCGCGAACGACCGGGTTCTCTGCACCGGTGCGATGCGGGTCGGCACCGGCGTCTTCCACTGCCATAAGCGGGGCGGGCACGGCGCGCTGAACCTGAAGGGCGCGATCGAGCAGAGCTGCGACATCTATTTCTACGAGATGATCCGCCGCATGGGCTATGACCGGATCGCGCCGATCGCGCGGATGGTCGGGCTGGGGCAGAAATTCGACCTGCCGCTCAGCACCCAGCGTTATGGCACCGTGCCCGATGCGGCCTGGAAGCTAAAGAAATACAAGACGAAATGGACCGTCGCCGATGGCCTGAACGCGTCGATCGGTCAGGGCTATGTGCTGGCCAATCCGCTCCAGCTGGCGGTGATGGCGGCGCGGCTCGCATCGGGGCGGCATCTTCAGCCCAGCATGCTTGCGCATCAGGTTCATCTCGACGCGCCCGCCCTGCCCGTCGCCTCCGAGCATCTGGCGGTGGTGCGTGACGCGATGTTCGGCGTGGTCAACCAGGGCGGGACCGGCGGCGCGGCGCGGATGCTGGTGCCCGGTGTCAGCCTGGCGGCCAAGACCGGCACGGCCCAGGTGCGCCGCATCACCATGGCCGAGCGGCGCATGGGCGTGCTGAAGAACGGACAGTTGCCCTTCAAGCTGCGCGACCACGCCCTGCTCGTCTGCTTCGCGCCCGCCGACAATCCTCGCTACGCCGCCGCCATCGTGCTGGAGCATAATGGCCATACCGTGCGCAATCTCGACGCGCCGCTGATCGGGCGCGACATCATGACCTATCTGTTCGACCGCGACCGCGCCTTGGCCTCGCTGGCCGAGGGAGAGCCGACCTGGGGCGGCGACATCGCCACCCGGATGCGCGCCGAAGAAGCCGCCTACCGCGCGGCGCACGCACCCCAGCCTGCTGCCGCCGCGACCAAGACCGATGCGGGCGCCGCGACCGACTCCCCCGCCGTCGAGGCGGCGACCAACGTCTCCGACGCGCAGGCCGAGGCGATGGCGACGCGCGACACCGATCCCGAAGACGCAGGCGACCCCAATCCGTGAGCGGCCCCCGCATCATCCCCGAACCGATCGCGCAGCTGCCCTGGCTGGTCATCCTGCTGGTCACCGCCATCGGCTGTTTCGGGCTGGTGGTCCTCTATTCGGCGGCGGGCGGATCGCTGACTCCCTGGGCCAAGCCGCAGGGCGTGCGCTTCTTCGTCCTGCTGGCCGGATCGCTGGTGCTGTCGCGACTGCCGCTCGACCTGTGGCGGCGGATCGCGATGCCGGGCTATCTGGTGCTGGTGGTCGCGCTGGTGCTGGTCGAACTGCTCGGAGCGGTGCGGGGGGGCAGTCAGCGATGGCTGGACGTCGGCTTTATCCGCCTTCAGCCGTCCGAACTGATGAAGCTGTTCATCGTGCTGGGCGCGGCGCGCTTCTATGAACTGATGCCCCCGGCCGAGACGCGGCGCTTCTCGGGCATATGGCCCGTCGCCGCGATGATCGCGGTGCCCGCCGCGCTCGTCATGAAGCAGCCCGATCTCGGCACCGCGCTGATGATCTGTGCGGGCGGGGCGACGGTCATGTTCCTGGCCGGCGTGCCGCTGCGCCTGTTTATCGGCGGGGCGATGGCGCTGGCGGTCGCAGCGCCGCTGGCGGTGAATTTCGTTCTGCACGATTATCAGCGCAACCGCGTCCTGATCTTCATGAACCCGGAAAGCGATCCGCTGGGCACCGGCTATCATATCAGCCAGTCCAAGATCGCGATCGGATCGGGCGGCATCTGGGGCAAGGGCTTCCTGAACGGCACCCAGAGCCATCTCGACTATCTGCCCGAGGGGCATACCGACTTCGTCTTCGCGACCATGGCCGAGGAATGGGGGCTGGTCGGCGGCTGTCTGCTGATCCTGGCCTTCATCCTCGTCATCCGCTGGGGCCTGAACGTCGCGCAGGCGGCGCAGACGCGCTTTGCCCGGCTGACGGCGGCGGGGCTGTCCACCACCATCTTCATCTATGTCATGGTCAACCTGATGATGGTCATGGGCCTGGCGCCGGTGGTCGGCATCCCCCTGCCCCTGGTCAGCTATGGCGGGTCGTCGCAGATGACGGTGCTGTTATGCCTGGGCATATTGATGGCGATCGACCGCGAGAACCGTCGCCCGGCGCGCTGGTAAGGCAAAAATTCCGCAAAAAGCATTTGCAAAGCGGTGAAGGCCTGCTAAAGGCGCGCCTCCCGATCACGAGGCGGGCCGCCGAACGGCCTGACGAGCGTGACGAACGGACGCATAGCTCAGTTGGTAGAGCAGCTGACTCTTAATCAGCGGGTCCTTGGTTCGAGCCCAAGTGCGTCCACCAGTTTCTCCAACGGCTCTGCAGCGATGCGGGGCCGTTGTGCTATGGGGCCGTCCGGCCCCCAACGGGATAGATGATTGATGGCAGGATATAAGGTTCCCGGTTTCGCCGATCGTGCATCGGCTTCGCGCGACGCCAAGGCCGCCGCGCTGGAAAAGCTGCGCAACAAGGCTGCGCCCGACCCCGAAGTCGTCGCTGCCCGCGCCGCCGCCCGCGCGGCCAAGGAAGCCGCCGAGGCCGAACGCCGCGCTGCGCACAAGGCCGCGATCGAGCAGGAAAAGGCCGCCCGTGAGGAAGCCCGCGCCAGGGCGAAGGCCGAGGCCGAGGCTGCTGCGGAGGCCGCTGCCGCCGCTGCGCGCCCGCCGGTGGTCCCGACCGCCGCCGAGCTGAAGGCCGCGCGCGACGCGCGCTACGCCGCACGCAAGGCGCGCCAGGGCAAATGACCCCGCGCGAGCTGCTGGGCATCGCCGAGGTGCCGGGCGGCGAGCCCCTGCGGCTGTTCCGCCGGGGCAAGGACTTCATGATCGTGCTCGATCGCAATGAACTGATGAGCACGCGCATGAGCGGCTCGGAAGTGGCGCTGGGCACGATGACCTGCGACCGGCTGGACGGCCGGTCCGCGCCGCATCTGCTGATCGGCGGCTATGGCATGGGCTTTACCTTGCGCGCCGTGCTGGCCCGGCTGGGCCGCGATGCGCGGGTGACGGTGGCCGAGCTGGTCCCCGGCATCATCGAATGGGCGCGCGGACCGATGGTCGAGCTGACCGCCGGATGCCTGGACGATCCGCGCGTGACGCTGGCCATGGGTGACGTGGGCAACGCGATCTATGCGGGGCGCGGGACCTATGACGCGATCCTGCTCGACGTCGACAATGGGCCTGACGGGCTGACCCGCCCGGCCAATGACGGGTTATATTCGAACCGGGGCCTGGACGAGGCGCGGGTCGCGCTGCGTCCCGGTGGCGTGCTGGCCATCTGGTCGGCCGCGCCCGACCCGCTCTTTACCCGGCGACTGTCGCGCGCAGGCTTCCTGGTCGACGAGGTCAAGGTACGCGCGCGTGAGAATGGCAAGGGCGCCACACACACCATCTGGTTCGCGACGCCGCGGTAAGAGCATACCGCCGCCCTCACCCTTCCCACCCGCTATCGCAGCCAAGCACCTTCCCTCTCCCAGCGGGAGAGGGAGGGAGGCGCGAAGCCCCGGAAGGGTGAGGGTGTGGCGGGTCAGTCCTCTCGCTTGGCCCCGTCCAATTCCTTGCGAACCCTTGCCTGCTCGGCGGCATCGCGCTGCTTCTCAGCCTTACTCCGACCGAACCGCGCACGGTTCTCCGCCGCCTGCTGCTCGGCCGCCTTACGGACCAACCCCTTGCGCGCCTGACGAAAGTTGACGACCTCGCCCATCAGTGCCGCCGAAGCCGCCGGAACAGTCCCTTGCGCTGGCTGAACGCCTCGAACATCTCGTCCGGCCCTTCCGGATCGAGCACTTCGTTATCGGCCAGCCATTCCTCGACACTCGACAGGTCCGGCACTTCAAAGGGACGCAAGCTCCGCCCCCCCTGCCCACGCAGCGCCTCGACCGCGGCAATCAGCGAGCCGGTGCGGGCGACCGTGTCGCCGACCAGCCTGGGCGCGATGCCCAGATGCTCGCCCAGCAGGTCGTCCCGGATGGCCGCGATCCGCCGTCCGGCCGGGCTGTCCGCCTCGACCGCGATCGCCAGATCGCATTCGGTGTCCAGCCGCATGGACCGATTGTTCAGGTTGGACGAGCCCAACCGGAAGACCCGATCGTCTGCGATCAGGATCTTGGCATGGCAATAGATCGCCTCGCCCCCGGCAGTGAACGGGTGATAAATTCGTAGCCGGCCATGCCGGTCCCGCCGCCGCAATGCCTCGACCAGCCGCGCACGCGCGGTGTCCATCGCGATCGGCTCCAGCCAGCCTTGCGCGGTCAGCGGGTTGATGATGACGAATTCGGGGCCGTTTTCCTCGTCCAGTCGCCGGGCGATGGCCTCGGCCACCCGGCGCGAGGCAAAATACTGGCTCTCGATATACACGTACCGCTCCGCCCGCGCGATCTGGGCCAGGAACAGCGCCTCATTCTCATGGACCGGCGCCTGGTCGTCCATTTCCGGCATGGTCCGGGCGATGGCCACCGGCTGGTTGGTGAAGTCGGGCTCCAACCCTTCCGGCCAGCAGCTTGCGCCCGGCACGGCAGGCCCCATCGGCTTGCCGCCCGCTGCGTGCCAGCGCTCGCGGAACAGCTCGCCCAGTGCGTGCGTCACCGGGCCCTCCACCGCGCTGATCGCGTCGTGCCACGGCTTGTAGGGCTGGCCGCCGGGCCGCTTGCGACCGGGATCGTCATCGCGATGCTCGCGCGTATCCCAGCGCTCGCTGGTCATGTCGATGCCGCCGCAAAAGGCGAGCTGGTCGTCGATGATGACGATCTTCTGGTGGTGCGAGGCGGCGATCGGGTGATGGCCATCCAGCTTGGTATGAATGCGCTTGTGCGCCATCCACTTCAGGACGGTGAAGAAGGTTCGCCCCCGGAACAGCGACTTGATCGCGCCGGTGTCCCAGCGGAGCAGAAAAATTTCCAGCTCGGGCTGGCGCTGGACGAGCGAGTAGATGAAGTCGCCGACCGTCTCGCCGGGTGCCTCGTCATGATCCAGGACGATGCGCGCGTCGAAGTCCCAGCCGATCAGCAGGATCTGGCGCCGCGCATTCAGCATCGCGCGGCGGGCCATCCGGAAATATTCCTCCGCATCGACGATGACTGCCATGCGATCGGCCTGCTCGATCCGCCAGCATTCCTGTCCGACCTTCAACGACGATCTCCCCTGTTGACGCCCGCGTCATGCCCCGACGATCCGGCACTGGCAAATGCCGAAACGGCCAATGCCCGCAAAAGGTCATGGGAGTGCAGGCGAAAAGGGATCAGAATATGCGGTAGCGGACCGGGCGGATCGTCAGGGACTGTCCGGCGGCGGCCTCCTCCGCGACGGGCAGGTCGAACGTCAGAGGCTCGGCGACCCCGGCAAGCTCTGCCGTGATCCGACGGGACCGGCCGATAGGGCGGCTCGCCAGCACGGTGACAGGCAGCGCGTCGACGGCGCCGGGCTCGGCCAGCTCGACGTCGTGCGGCCGGATATGGATTTCGCCCCCGCCCTGCCCGCGCGCGTCGTCGCGCACGGTCGCCAGCCCGTCGCCGATGATCGCTCCGCCGTCGCGCCGCGTCACGGGCAGCCGGTTGGTTTCGCCGATGAAGGACGACACGAAGGCGGTGGCAGGTGCGCTCTGCACTTCGGCGGGCGTGCCGATCTGCTCGATCACGCCGCCACGCATCACGACGATGCGGTCGGCGATCTCCAGCGCCTCTTCCTGGTCGTGGGTGACGAAGATCGAGGTCAGCCCTGTCTCGTCATGGATGCGCCTTAGCCAGCCGCGCAAATCCTTGCGCACCTGCGCGTCGAGCGCGCCGAACGGCTCGTCGAGCAGCAACAGGCGCGGCTCGATGGCAAGCGCGCGGGCCAGCGCCACGCGCTGGCGCTGGCCGCCCGACAGCTGTGCGGGGTAACGATCGCCCAGTTGCGGCAGTTGGATCAATTCCAGCAACTCCGCGACCTTCGCCGCGATCGCGGCCTTGGCGGGTCGGTCGCGCCGTTTACGGACCGTCAGGCCGAAGGCGATGTTGTCGGCGACCGTCATGTGGCGGAACAGCGCGTAATTCTGGAACACGAAGCCGATGCGGCGCTCGGCGGCGGGCGTGCCCGTCATGTCCTGTCCATCGAACAGCACATGCCCCTCGTCCGCAAAATCCAATCCCGCGATGGTCCGCAGCAGCGTGGTCTTGCCCGACCCCGACGGGCCGAGCAGCGCCAGGAACTCGCCCGGCTTCGTCTCCAGCGTGACGCGGTCCAGCGCGGTGAACCCGCCGAACCGGCGGGAGATATTGTCGACGACGATGCTCAATGCGCGGCTCCCGCCCGGTGGATGCCGAAACGCCATTCCAGCACGGTCTTCACTCCCAAGGTCACCAGCGCGAGCGAGGCGAGCAGAGACGCCACCGCAAACGCGCCGACAAAGTCATATTCATTGTACAGGATTTCGACATGCAGCGGCATGGTGTTCGTCAGCCCCCGGATATGCCCCGAGACGACCGATACTGCGCCGAACTCGCCCATCGCACGGGCATTGCACAGCAGCACGCCGTAGAGCAGGCCCCAGCGGATATTGGGCAAGGTGACATGCCAGAAGGTCTGCCATCCGCTCGCCCCCAGCGACCGCGCCGCTTCCTCGTCGTCGCGACCCTGCTCCGCCATCAGCGGGATCAACTCGCGCGCGACGAAGGGAAAGGTCACGAACACCGTCGCCAGCACGATGCCCGGCACCGCGAAGATGATCCGCACGCCATGCTCGGTCAGCCACGGTCCCAGCCACCCCTGCGCCCCGAACAACAGGACGAAAATCAGGCCGGACACCACCGGCGACACCGAAAAGGGCAGGTCGATCAGTGAGATGAGCAGGCTTTTGCCACGAAAATCGAACTTGGCAATCGCCCAGGACGCCGCGACGCCGAAGACCGCGTTGATCGGCACCGAGATGGCCGCCACCAGCAGGGTCAGCCGGATCGCCGCAAGGGCATCCGGGTCGACCAGCGCGTCCAGGAAAACCTGCCACCCCTTCGCAAGGGCTCCTGCGAAGACCATGACCAGCGGCAGGAACAGGAACAGCGCCAGAAAGAGAAAGCCGACCCCGATCAGCGTCCACCGCGCCCAGGGGCTCTCGATGGTGGTAGGGTTGGAGCCGCTCATCGTGTCCCCCGCTTGGCGCGCCACGCCTGGAGCAGGTTCACGAACAGCAGCATCGCAAAGGATAGGACCAGCATTACGCAGGCGATGGCGGTGGCTCCGTCATAGTCGAACTGCTCCAGCTGGGTGATGATGAGCAGCGGCGCGATCTCCGACTTGAAGGGCATGTTGCCTGCGATGAAGATGATCGAGCCATATTCACCCACCCCCCGCGCAAAGGCGAGCGCAAAGCCGGTCAGCAAGGCTGGGGCAATGGCGGGCAGGATCACCCGGCCGAAGGTCTGCAGGCGGGAAGCGCCGAGCGTGGCGGCAGCCTCTTCGACATCGCGTCCCAGATCGGCAAGTACCGGTTGAACCGAACGAACAATGAACGGCAAGCCGATGAAAACCAGGGCGATCGTCACGCCCAACGGTGTGTAGGCGACCTTGACGCCAAGGGGCGTGAGCAACGACCCGACCCAGCCATTTTCGGAATAGAGCGACACCAGCGCGATACCCGCCACGGCCGTCGGCAGCGCGAACGGCAGGTCCACCGCCGCGTCGATCAGCTTCTTACCCGGAAATTCATAGCGGACGAGGATCCACGCGATCAGCAGCCCGAACACCGCATTGATCGCCGCCGCCGCCAGCGCAGCGCCGAAACTCAACCGATAGGCGGCCAGCGCTCGCGGCGACAGCCCGACCTCGGCAAAGCCGTCCCAGCCCATGCCCGCCGCCCGGATGACGAGCGCCGACAACGGGACCAGCACCACCAGCCCCAGCCAGAAGATGGTCATGCCCATGGTCAGGCCGAAGCCCGGCAGCGCCGAGCGGCGCTTCCTCCGCAACACCGCGATCAGCGCCGCTTGGCCTGACCGCCATAAATGGCGTCGAACACCCCGCCATCCGCAAAGAACCGCTTCTGCGCCGCGCCCCAGCCGCCGAAATCCTGGATGGTCACCATGTCCAGCTTGGGGAAGGTGGCGGCGTGCTTGGCCAGCACCGCCTGGTCGCGTGGGCGGTAGAAGTTGCGCGCGGCGATCTCCTGCCCTTGCGGGGTGTAGAGGAACTTCAGATATTCGGTGGCGACCGGCTCGGTACCATGGGCCTTGGCATTGGCGTCGACCACCGCGACCGGCGGCTCGGCCAGGATCGAGATGGAGGGCACGACGATGTCGAACTTGCCCGCGCCCAGTTCCTTCTCGGACAACAGGGCCTCATTCTCCCAGGCGATCAGCACATCGCCCAGTCCCCGCTCGACAAAGGTCGTCGTCGCGCCGCGCGCGCCCGAATCCAACACCGGCACATGGGCGTAAAGGTCGGCGACATATTTCTGCGCCGCCGCGTCCGAACCGCCTGCCTTCTTGCCATAGGCCCAGGCCGCCAGGAAATTCCAACGCGCGCCGCCGCTGGTCTTCGGGCTCGGCGTGATGACCTGCACGCCCGGTTTCACCAGATCGGCCCAGTCGCGAATGCCCTTGGGATTGCCCTTGCGGACCAGAAACACGATCGTCGAGGTATAGGGCGCGCTATTGTCGGGCAGCCGGCTCTGCCAGTTGGCGGGCAGCAGCTTGGCTCGCTCGGCGATCGCGTCGATGTCATAGGCGAGTGCCAGCGTCACCACATCGGCCGACAGCCCGTCGATCACCGAGCGCGACTGCTTGCCGGACCCGCCATGGCTCATCCGAAACGAGACGGTCTTGCCGGTCCTGGCCTGATAATCTTTGGCGAAGGCGGCGTTGATATCCTTGTACAGCTCACGCGTCGGATCATAGCTGACGTTCAGCAGCTCGACCGAGCCCTTGCCATTGCCGCCGCCCGAACAGCCGGACAGACCGACCGTACCGATCATCAATGCGGCCATCATGGCCGGAAATGGTGCTCGCATCTGGACCCGTCCCTTTCGTTTCGGCGCGTAACCTATCTCGATCCCCCCGATAGGAAATGCCGTAAAGCTTGGGACGCACAAAGCCCTGCTTTTGCTCCCTCGATCCTGACAGGAGCCCGTTTTGGCCCTGCCCGGCCTTGTATCGCCGGGGTGCAAGGCCGATCTCCGGCCCGCATTCGACTCCCATAGCCTTTCGGAAGGATTCTCATGACCGACCAGCAACTCGATGTAAAAACCGGCCTTTATATCGGTGGCGAATGGCTGGGGCCGGAGGGGCGCGATACCCAGGCAGTGCTGAACCCGGCGACCGGCCAGTCGCTGGGCGAGCTGCCGCTGGCGACCGCTGCCGACATGGACCGCGCGCTGGAAGCCGCCGCGCGCGGGTTCGAGCAGTGGCGAAAGACCGCCCCGCAGGAGCGCGCCGCCGTCCTCCACCGCACCGCCGCCCTGGTCCGCGAGCGCGCCGAGGAGCTGGCCCGACTCGCGACCCTGGAGGAAGGCAAGCCGATCGTCGAGGCGCGTGGCGAGGTCGCCGCGACCGCCGCCCTGCTCGATTTCCATGCCGGTGAGGCGGTCCGCATCTATGGCCGCGTGCTGCCGCGTCCCACCGGCACCCGCTCGCTGGTGCTGCAGCAGCCGGTCGGCCCGGTCGCGGCCTTCTGCGCGTGGAACTTCCCCGTGATGAACCCGGTGCGCAAGATTTCACCCGCCATTGCGGCGGGATGCTCGGTCATCCTGAAGCCCAGCGAGGAAACCCCCGCCAGCGCCATCGCGATCATGCGCTGCTTCCAGGATGCGGGCCTGCCCGGAGACGTCGCGCAGCTCGTCTTCGGCGTACCCGACGCGGTGTCGCGCCACCTGCTTGCCTCGCCGGTGACCCGCAAGCTCAGCTTCACCGGGTCGGTGCCGGTCGGCAAGCATCTGCTGAAGCTCGCGGCCGATACGGTGATGAAGTCGACCATGGAATTGGGCGGGCATGGCCCGGTGCTGGTGTTCGACGATTGCGATCTCGACAAGACGCTCGACATCCTTGTCACCCACAAGTTCCGCAATGCAGGCCAGGTCTGCGTCGCCCCCACCCGTTTCCATGTGCAGGAGGGGATTTACGAGCGTTTCGCCAAAGGCTTTGCCGAGCGCGCCGCCGCGCTGAAGATCGGTGACGGCCTATCCTCTGACACGCAGATGGGACCGATGGCCAACCCGCGCCGCCCCGAGGCGATCGGCGCGATGATCGAGGACGCCGTGCGGAACGGCGCGCGCAAGCTGACCGGCGGCGAGGCCAAGGGCGGGGACGGCTTCTTCTTCTCGCCCACCGTGCTCGCCGATGTGTCGCTCGACGCCAAGGCGATGAACGAGGAGCCGTTCGGCCCGATCGCGCTGATCCGCCCGTTCGCCACCACCGAGGATGCGATCGCCGAGGCCAACCGCCTGCCCTTCGGCCTGGGCGCCTACTGCTTCACCGAGAATGGCCGCCGACAGAACCAGCTGGCCGACGAGATCGAGGCGGGCATGGTCGCGATCAATACCGTCCGGCTCAGCTGGGGCGACGCGCCCTTCGGCGGGGTCAAGGAAAGCGGCTATGGTTCGGAAGACGGCCCCGAAGGCATCGTCAACCATATGATCACCAAGGCGGTTCACATCGCCTGATGAAAAAATGGGGTCAGGCCCGCGCGCGATAGGCCGCGCGGGCCGCCTCCACTTGCGGCTGATTCGTGTCCGCCCAGCGGATCAGCGCCCGCATCGGCATCAGGAACGACCGGCCCAGATCGGTCAGGCTGTACTCCACGCGTGGCGGGACCTCCGGATAGACCGTCCGCTCGACGAAGCCGTCTTCCTCCAGTCGCCGCAGCGTGCGCGACAGCATCTGTTTCGACACATCGCCGATCCGCCGCAGCAGGACGTTGAACCGCAACGTCCCCGGCTCCAGCGCGGCGAGGACGAGAAGGCTCCACTGGTCGCCGATCCGGTCCAGCACTTCGCGGATCGGGCACCCACCCTCCCCCGTCAGCGGCGTGGTCACGCCGGTGTGACTTGGTCCCTCGAAAAGGACGTCTTGTGGGACGGTCTCACTCTGCATAGCTCGATGGTCTACAAAGTGGACCATGAAAAGGAAAGACCATGAAGATCGCCCTGATTGGAGCCTCGGGCAATGCCGGCTCGCGCATCCTGAAGGAATTATCGGATCGCGGCCATGCCGTGACCGCCATCGCACGCCACCCGGAACGGATCGCCACCCTGCCCGGCGTGACCCCGGTTGCGGGGGATGCGAACGCTGCGGCCGAACTGGCCGACATGCTTCGCGGACATGACGTTGTCGTCAGTTCGATCTTCTTCTCCGCCATCGATGCCGCCAAGATGATCGGCATCGTTCGCGCGTCGGGCGTAAAGCGCTATCTGGTCGTGGGTGGCGCTGGCAGCCTGGAGGTCGCGCCCGGCCAGCGCCTGATCGACCAACCCAATTTCCCGGAGGCCTATAAGACGGAGGCGAGCGCGGGTGTCGAATTTCTCGACCAGTTGCGCGGAGTCGAGGACCTGGAATGGACCTTCCTCTCCCCCTCCGCGATGTTCGTCCCCGGCGAGCGGACCGGCCAGTTTCGCCTGGGCACCGACACGCTTCTGTCGAACGCGCAGGGCAGCAGCATCTCTTTCGAGGACTATGCCATCGCGCTGGCCGACGAAATCGAGCAGCCGCGCCACATCCGCGAGCGCTTTACGGTCGGTTATTGAACGACTTGCGCAGTCGGGACCGGACGGTTGGTCCCGACTGCCAAAAAAATGTCAAAAACCCCCTTGGCAGGTCGGACATGCCCGGCTAATAGCCGCCCCACCAGACGGGGACTTGGCTCCCCGCCATGCCGCAGACCGGCATCGGACGCATAGCTCAGTTGGTAGAGCAGCTGACTCTTAATCAGCGGGTCCTTGGTTCGAGCCCAAGTGCGTCCACCATTTCCTAGCAATCGGCAAGACATATCGACTCCAATTGGAGTCTGATGTGCTATCTGCTTGTCAGATGATGACAGGCTCACCCATAGCGTCATTTTGATGGCATGAAGGTCTCACAGCCGAAAACGGTGGTCGCGGCGATATGCTTGGCTGCGCTGATCGTCATAGCTGGCGTCGTGGGGCGGCGCGCGATGGAACGGCGTCATGTGTCGACCATGCTCAACATCGCGACCTTGCCAGTCTCGGTTGGGGACATTGCATGCGCCAGCTTCGGCTTCTCCGATGTGCTGGAACGATGCACCTTCCGCGCGGCCAGTTCCGACATCAACTCGCTTTTGCGCGGATACCGCTTTCATACGGCTCGCCCCTGCTCCGCCACAGGACCTGATGTCGGGGGGCCATGCCTCGGAACCGCAGGACCTGAAACGAGCCATAATCATTGCTGCGGTCCCGCGATCGGCCCGGACTTTCCAATTTCCCATATCTTCGTTGCCGAACCAAAGGAGTTCGACAACGGCGGCATAGTAACGGTCCTGACCGACGAGAGGCGGACGCGCGTGATGGTGGACCTCTATATCGAGTGACGTATCCGGCGCAGCCAGAACGGCCACCATGGAGCGCAAAGCTTATCGCGATTGCCGCGCCCCTTGCCCCGAAGGCGGCACAGGCGGGGTGGACGACTTCGCATCGCTCACCGCCTCGTCATACCAGCGCGCCAAGTCCGCCTTCATGCTCCGCAGCGCATCGGGGTTGAGATAGGTCATGTGCCCCGCCGGATAATAGGAGAAGCGCAAGTTCGCCTGTTGCGCAGGCTCCAGCATCATGTGGCCCAGGTCGTTCTCAGTGCCGAAGAACGGGGTCGCCATGTCGTAATAGCCGTTCATCGACAGCACCTTCAGATACGGGTTCGCCCGCATTGCGGCGCCCAGGTCGATCGCGGTGTTGGGGTTGTTCTGCGAACCGTCGGGCGACTTGTGCTTCCAGTTCCACGTCCAGCCCGCCGCATCGCGTGCCGACAGGCGATAGGGCAGATCGGTCTTGTAGCCGAGCGTCGATTGCAGATAGTCCTGGAAGGACGCGATGTAAGCGCCCGAGATCGCGTCGGAAGAGGCATCCGTCTCCGGCCGCTCGCCTGCCGCGTCGGTGTCGATCCCGAGATAGCGCGAGTCGAACCGCCCGACCGTGCGCGCCGATCCGCGCAGCAGCTCCTTCTGGAACCGCGGCAGGTCGATGCGCAGGTTGGCGCGCTTGATATAGTCGGGCGAGATACCGATCAGGCGGCTCATCTGCTCGGCGATCTGGTCGCGCTCCTGCGGTGAAATGCTCTGCCCCTTGGCCAGCGCCGACATGTACGGGCCGACCGCAAAGGCGCGGGCCTGCGCCACCACGGTCGCCACATCGGCCGGGCGGTCGGCCAGGCGGTTGTGATACCAGGCGGTCGCGGCATAGCTGGGCAGGTAATTGAGATAGACCTGATCCAGCCCCGGCTGGCGATAGCCGTAATTCATGATCGAGCTGAGCAGCACCACGCCGTTCAGCGCCATGCCCCGCTCCTGCAACTGATAGGCCAGCGCACCCGAGCGCAGCGTGCCATAGCTTTCGCCGAGCAGGAATTTCGGGCTCATCCAGCGGCCATATTTGGTGACATAGCGCTGGATCGCGCCGGCAAAGACGTCGACATCTTCGTCCACGCCGTAGAATTGCGCGGGCTTCATATCGCCCAGCGGCCGTGAATAGCCGGTGCCGATCGCGTCGAGGAAGACGAGGTCGGTCTTGTCGAGCAGCGAATCCGGGTTCGGCCCCACATCATAGGGCGCGGGCCGCACGAATTCCGGACTGGTCGTGCGGATGCGGATCGGCGCGAACGAGCCAATGCGCAGCCAGAAGGAGGGCGACCCCGGCCCGCCATTATACAGGAACGTCACGGGCCGCTTGGTGCCGGGCTTGGTCCCGTCCAGCGTATAGGCGGTGTAGAACATCGAGGCGATCGGCTTGCCCTCGATATCCCGGACGGTCAGCGTGCCCGCCGAGGCGATATAGGGATAGGCGCGGCCATTGATCGTCACGCTGTCGCGGTGGCGGACTTCGGTCTCCTCCAGCGGCGCGCGCGCCCAGGCGGCCTCCGCCTCGGCCTTGGCGGCTTCGTGATGCGGGGCCTTCTTCTCCCCCTCCTCCTGCGCGGCGAGCGGCGCGGTCATGGCGGTGGCGGCGAGGAGGAGGGCGAGGCTTTTGCGGATCACGAAGGGCTCACGAAATAGGTGACGGAAGTGTCATCGTTTCGTGTTTTCTCGTTCGAAGCAAGAGGTTGCCGGGCGTTGGACCATTATCCTTTGCTCCGTTCAGCCTGAGCGGAGTCGAAGGCCACGGGCATAGCCCTATTCGGGCCGTTCCCCGGCGAAGGCCGGGGTCCAGTTTCCACTTCGGCGCGGTCGCGCGGTGAATTGGCGGGGGAGGCAAATGGACAGGGATCGCCTGGGCCTCCCACTTGCCGTTTTCGCCCCATCGCAGCCTGCCCGAAACTGGGCCCCGGCCTTCGCCGGAGAACAAAGGTGTTTAGGTTTTCCCCCGGCCTTCGACTTCGCTCAGGCTGAACGGAGGGGTTGGGCTGGCGGGGGATCGTGCCCCCGCCAGCCCCTCAGATCACCGCGCCAGCCAGGTCTGCACGGCGGGCTTCAGGCGATCCGCCACCGCCTTGCGCACCGCGATCTGCGAGATCGATCGCTTGGCCCCGCCGCGCGAGCCCTCGGGCAGGTTGGCGTTGGCCCAGGCCTCGATCTTGCCGGGCATGGCGGGGTCGTTCGAGCCCGCGCCGAGTCCGACGATGAAGGTCGCGCGGTTGCTTTCCTCCAGGAAGCTGTCGACCAGCGGCTTGTTCTGGACCGCCCAGTCGAACGCCATGTCGGGATGCGCGCCCGCGATCGAGCGGAGCAGCGCGGCGCGCTGCGGCGGGGTGAAGGTATTGTCCTTCAGCACGCTCAACGCCCGGCGTGCCGCGGCCTCGTCCTCGGCATAGCCCAGCAGCGAGACATAGCGGTTCTTGACCACTGGATTACGCTCGGCCTTGGCCAGTTCGTACAGCCGGTCCCATTCGTCCGCCGTCGCGCGGGTGGCATAGGTCGCCAGGATCGGCTGGCGGATGGCACCCGGAATGGCGTTGGGGTTCTTGGCAAGCGCGGTGACATAGCCCCGCGCCCGCGCCGCCACCATCGCGTCGCCGCTGGTACCCAGCTGACCGATCAAGGTCTCGCGCAGGTTGGAGACGAGCGCACCGTCCTCCGGCTTGGGCTCGAACCCGATCCGCGCCAGCACCGGCGACAGAATCGCCGCCGTCCGTTCACGCAGCGGCTTTTCGAGCGGCGTGCCTTCGTAAAGCCCGTTCAGCCGCGCCAGCTCTCCCGCGACCGCCTGCCATTCCAGCGGATCGGCCTCGGGCTTGACCTGCGCCATCAGGTCGAACCAGCGGCGCAAATCCTGATAGCCGCCCGCCGCCAGCGCATAATCGTCGCCCAGCGTTCCCAGACGATCGGTCAGTGCCAGCTTCGCATAATCGCGCACGATCGCGGCATGACCCGCATCGTCATACATGACGCGGGTATAGGAGCCCTTGCCCTGGTTCAGGACCAGCGTGCCGCAGCCGCCGACCGTCACCGGGGCAGGTGCCGCGCCGGTCACGATCGCGGTCGTCTCGGCCCCACCGATCGTCGCCACCCGGATCGGCACATGCCAGGTCTGGGCCGCCTTCGACGCCTCGTCCAGGCCGAACCGGCCCTGGGTCAGCGTCGCGACCGTCTTGCCGCCCTCGCAGCGCGCGGACTGCAGCGTGACCAGCGGGACGCCCCCCTGCAGGGTGAAGTCATGCGCGATGGTCGCGACATTGGTGCCCGATGCCCTGGACAGTTCCTCCCAAAGCTGGTCGGTCACCGTGTTCTGGTACTTGTACTTGGCCATATAGGTGCGGATGCCCTTGCGGAACGTATCGGCGCCCAGCGTCGATTCCAGCATCCCGATGACAGCCTGCCCCTTCAGATAGGTGATGCTGTCGAAGGACTCGCCGATCTGGTCGACCGTCTCGACCTTGCGGATGATCGGATGGGTGGCGCTGGTCGCGTCGATGCCCATCGCCGATTCCCGCTCGCCCGACACGCTGGCCGCCGCCGCTTCCCAAGCCGGGTTCAGGTCGTTGCTGGCCTTGCCCTCCATCCACGAGGCGAACCCCTCGTTCAGCCACAGATCGTCCCACCAGCGCATGGTAACGAGGTCGCCGAACCACTGGTGCGCCATTTCATGCGCCACGACGGTGTGGATGCGCTGGCGGTTGCTCTCGCTCATCACCTGCGGATTGAAGAGCAGTTCGTTCTCGAAATAGAAGATCGCGCCCCAATTCTCCATCGCGCCGAAGAACTGGCTGGAGCCCGGCCCCGCGATCATGTCCATCTTGGGCAGCGGATAGGGCGTGCCGAAATAGTCGTTGTAATAGCTCAGCAGCTTGGTCGCCGCGCCCAGCGCATAATCGCCCTGGTCGACCACACCCTTGCGGCTGACCACGCCGATCTGGACGCCGTTCGCATCCACCGTCTTGCGATCCAGATTGCCCGAACCGAAGAACAGCAGATAGCTGGACATCACCGGCGTCTCCCCGAAGCGATAGAGCTGGCTGCCATCGGCCTGCGTCGTCACGGCCTCTGCGGGCATGTTGCTGATCGCGCGCTGCCCCTTGGGCGCGGTGGCGGTCAGACGGAACTTGGCCTTGAAAGCGGGTTCGTCCCACATCGGCGCGAAGCGGCGCGCGTCGGGCGCCTCGAACTGGGTCGCCAGCATACGGTCGGCCGAGCCATCGGCGTTGGTATAGTCGATCGCGAACAGGCCATTGGCCGAACGATTGATCGTGCCCGTCCAAGCGAAGCCGACCTTGTGCCGCCCGACGCTTGCCGCCTGCGGCAGGGTGAGGGTCAGCGTCTGCGCCGTCTTGTCCGCCACGAAGGGCACCGGCTTTCCGTCGAAGGTCGCGCGCGTCACGGTCAGCTCGGCGGCGTTCAGCACGATGGTGGCGGTGGCCTGTTTCACTTCGACATCGACGGTTTCCTCACCACTGAAGGTCAACGCCTTCGCATCGGGTCGCACGGTGATGTCGTACAGGATCGGCGAAACGGTCTGGGGCAGCTGGCCCGCCGCCAGCGCCGGGGTGGACACGGTCAGGGCCAACAGAACCGATAGGGCGGACTTCATCGCAATCAGGGCCTTTCAATGAGAATGCGTAAATCTCTACGCCCTGTCCGTCGCAAAGCAAATGACGGTCATGTAATAATATTTCACAGCCCAAGCCCCGCTGGACAGGCTTTACCTTTACGTTATCGTAAAGCCATGAGCCTGCCCCCTGCCCTGAGTCGCCTGACCCTGCCCGTGATCGGGTCGCCGCTGTTCATCATCTCCAACCCGGATCTGGTCATCGCCCAGTGCAAGGCGGGGATCGTCGGCTCGTTTCCGGCGCTGAACGCACGGCCCGCCAGTCTGCTCGACGAATGGCTCCACCGGATCACCGAGGAGTTGGCGGCGCATGACCGGGCGCATCCCGATCGGCCAGCCGCCCCCTTCGCGGTCAACCAGATCGTGCATCGCTCCAACGATCGGCTGGAGGCCGACCTGACGGTCTGCGCCAAGTGGAAGGTTCCGATCGTCATCACCTCTCTGGGTGCGCGGGAGGATGTGAATGCGGGCGTCCATGACTGGGGCGGGATCACGCTGCACGACGTGATCGACGACCGCTTCGCGCGCAAGGCGGTGGAGAAAGGCGCGGACGGGCTGATCGCGGTGGCCACGGGCGCCGGCGGCCATGCGGGGCGGCTGTCACCCTTTGCGCTGATCCAGGAAATCCGCAGCTGGTTCGATGGCCCGCTGGCGCTCGCAGGATCGATCGCGACCGGCGACGCGATCCTGGCGGCGCAGGCGATGGGGGCGGACTTCGCCTATATCGGCTCGCCCTTCATCGCCACGACCGAGGCCAATGCGGTGGAGGCCTATAAGCAAGCGGTGGTCGATGGGCGGGCGAGCGATATCGTCTATTCCAGCCTGTTTACCGGCGTGCATGGCAATTATCTGCGCGCCTCGATCGTCGCGGCAGGACTCGACCCGGATCATCTGCCCGAAGGCGATGTGTCGACGATGAACTTCGGCGGCGGCCAGGCGGCCAAGGCTTGGCGTGACATCTGGGGTGCGGGACAAGGCATCGGTGCGGTCGACCGCATCGCACCGGCGGCCGAGCGGATCGCAGAACTTCGCCGCCAATATGAGGCGGCACGACAGAGATTGTCGCTTGAGCCTTATTCCTCCCCTGTACGGGAAGCCATGGTCCGCGACTAGAACGCCCGGCTCAGCCGCGCCTGCAAGACCTGCACAGGGCTGGCAGCCGAGGCGCCTTCGTCGGCCATGGCATCGAGCCGCTCGACCCGGCGGTGCAGGTCCAGGCTCGCCTGGGTCAGCCGTCGCGCCGGTTCGGGCAAGGCGGCCAGCTGCATGTCGTCGGTATCCGGCGAAGCTCCCAAGCGACGGATCGGTTGCCGCGCCTCGGCCCAATCCATTTCCCCTGCCTCGACCGCGCGCTGGGTCAACACCCATGCGATGACGTGCATCAGCCGCGTCGTCACCTTCAGCGACTCGCAGGAAAAGGCGACCCGCACCAACGGGTCCAGCCCATCGCGCTCGTCACGGCCGATCCCGTCGAAATAGCCGCGCGCCGCCTCGGCCAGGGCCATGGCGTCGACATAGAGACCGTCGATCAGCTTGGCATGGAACGGGGATTGGGGCGCGGTGGACGGCATGGCCTCTGGCTCGCATGACATTCGCGCTTGGGACAAGACGACGTTCGGCGCAGGCTGTCCCGATACGAAGCGGTCTGGCGGCCCGGATCGTCAGGCGATGATGTCGGGGATCAGCCGATCTTCCAACTCGGCCAGTTCATCGCGCAGCCGCAATTTGCGCTTCTTCAGCCGCGCGATCTGCAACTGGTCGGGGGTCGTGGATTGCAGCAGCGCCGCGATCGCGTCGTCCATGTCGCGATGCTCGGTCCGCAACATGTCGATCCGCGCGCGTGCCAGCGTGACGTCCATCCTGCTCCCCCTTTTGGCGACCGGCACGGAAGGAAGCCCGATACCGATACCGCCCCTCTAGCAAGCCCGAAGGCGCGCGGCGAGGGCCCGCATCACGTCATCGCGCCAAATACCTCATCCGGTCGATTCTGACGAAAATGGATGAGGACAGACGCCGATTTTGGTGTTTTACTCAGTCCCCCATGCAATGACAGGAGGTTGAAGCCCATGCATACGGCGCATCAAACGGCCCTGGAGACCAAGCACGCCACGCTCGACCGGCGAATCAGCGCCGAATCACAGCGTCCCGTGCCAGACGCGCTGATCCTGGCGGATCTCAAGAAGCAGAAGCTAAAACTGAAAGAAGAGATCCAAGGCCTATAGCCTGGACGCGGCCGCGCGGGTCGGTCGACCCGCCGCGGCCCATGTCGGGGGCACGCGCCGCCCGACACCCGACCCCCCTATCATTCCCGCATCAATGATGGAACGGCTTGGTCTTCAGGCCCGTTGCGGGCTTGGCATATTCCGGCGTCGATGCGCCGCCGCCGACCGGCTTGCGGACCAGCGTCGGATCGATCTGGCGGTCGAAGGCGACGCCCACCCGGCCCTGGGTACACCAGGCGATCCGTCCCGACACCGCTCCAACACCCCGCAGGCTGAGCGACACCGGCGTGCCGATTTCGACCGAAATGGGCAGTTCGGCCATCAGGCCGCCTTCGGAAATATTGCGGACGCGCACGTCGCGGGGCGCGGCTTCGTCGCCCAGCGTCATCTGCGCCATCAGCAACAGGCTGTCGCGCCGTCCCGCCCGGTCGCTGCGTTCCAGTTCGTCTTCCGCCATTTCAGACCCATTTGCGGGAGCACGGTTCGTCATGTCCATGATGCCCGTCCCCGCCTACCCGTTAACACTCGCGCGACCATGCGATACGCATCGTCACGTTGCCAACCCTTTAATGAAAGCGGTTCCAGGCATCTGTCGACGAACAGGACATGTCCCTGCCCTTCGTACCCGCTTTTCCTGAGCCGAACCCGTACCGGCGCTCCGCCCGATGGACCGGCGCACCGGGTCGGTAGATCAATCGTCGCGCGACACCTTCTCGTTCCGCTCGTGGCGCTCCTGCGCCTCGACGGTCATGGTCGCGATCGGCCGTGCCTCCAGCCGCCCCAGGCTGATCGGTTCGCCGGTGACTTCGCAATAGCCATATTCGCCCTCCTCAATGCGACGCAGTGCGGCGTCGATCTTGGAGATCAGCTTGCGCTGGCGGTCCCGGGTGCGAAGCTCGATCGACCAGTCGGTCTCGCTCGACGCCCGGTCGGTCAGATCGGGTTCGCGCAGCGAGTCGATCTGAAGCTGGGACAGCGTACCCTGCGCCTCGCGCTGGATCGCCTCCTTCCAGGCGATCAGCTTGCGGCGGAAATAGGCCTGCTGCTTCAGGTTCATGAAAGGCTCGTCCGCCGAGGGACGATAATTCTCGTCGATATCGTTGGCCGCATCCGGGCCGGTGGATTCCGTCACGCGATTAAACACCGTCGCCATACCACTCTCCCAAAGGGCCCGTCGGTGCGACGTTCGGCACCGTGTCCTCGGGGCCGCCCCCTGATGGTCGAGAGGGCCTATAATCGGTGCCACCGTCTGCCGCAAGCGACCGGCGTTTCATCGTGTTGCCAATTTCTATAATAAAGTTGCGACGTTAACCGGACATGGACGAACTGGTGCCATTATGGTCAGTTTCCAGACCCGATCGTCGAATCCCCGCTGTCGCCGATCGACCCGCGCTTCTATAGACCGGTGCATGCGGGCGACGAATCCCAAAGCTAGACGCGAACGACCGATAATGCGTTTGACCTTAAGCCTTTGTTGGTCACTGTGATGACAGAAAAGCTGGAAAGGTTGCCGATGGGCGGTCGGGTGGCGATGCCGGAACCATCACCCCGTTTGAAGCCTTGGTCCGGTTCCGTATCGTTTGCGGGCCTGAACCGTTTGAGGATGTAACGATGTCTGTCCGAATGGCCTTGGCAAAACTGACGGCCTGTGCCGCTGGCGGGGCCGTGATCGGCGGCGGGGCCGTCCATATGGTCGATCGTCCCGAGCGCCCGGCGCTGGTCAAGCAGACCAAGGTCAAGAAGCGCATCGTCCACCACCGCCCCCCGCCTGCACGGCGGCATGCCGTCACGCGGACGACCACGACCACCACGACGCCTCCTCCCACGATCGTCACCGTCACGACGCAGGAACCGCCGGTTCCCGTCCCCCTGCCCGCCATCGCGCCATCGGCGGCACCGGGCGGCGGCTATGTCCCCGCGGTCATCGGCGGCTGGGGCGGCGGTTTCGGCGGCGGCTGGGGCGGTGGCTTCGGCGGCGGTTTCGGGTTCGGCGGCGGCTTTGGCGGCGGTGGCGGATCGAGCGGCAGCATCGTGATTTCGTCGACCAGCAGCGGCGGTTCGACTTCCACCTCGTCGGCGTCGGGCGGGTCGGGTGGCTCGGGTGGATCGTCCACCTCGTCCGCCTCCGGTGGGTCGGGCGGATCGTCCACGTCGACCGGCGGCGTCAGCAGCACATCGTCGTCGGGCAACGTGTCGAGTACGTCCTCGACCGGCGGCTCTTCGACATCGTCGGGGAACGTATCGTCGACCTCATCGACGGGCGGCTCGTCGACCTCGTCCGGCAACGTATCGTCCACTTCGTCGACCGGCGGCTCGTCGACGTCGTCGGGCAATGTGTCGTCGACCAGTTCGTCCTCAGGCAATGTCAGTTCGTCGAGTGCGTCCAGCACCTCTTCGGCGTCGTCGGCCTCGTCCGCCTCCTCGGCCTCGTCGAGCGGCTATGCGTCGAGCAGCAGCGGCTGGTCGTCCAACGGCTCGTCGGCCAGCTCGGCATCCAGCGCGTCGTCGGCGTCGAGCGCCTCCTCGGCCAGCAGCGCGTCGTCCTCGGGCGGTGACACGCCGCCCCCGACGCCGGTGCCCGCCCCGCCGATGGTGCTGCTGTTCGGCGGCGCGGCGGCGGCTTTGGTCATCCGGCGGCGACTGGCCAAGCCCAAAGCGGCCTGACCCGCCGCCGGTAGTCGGCGTTACGCCTTTTGCAGCGCGGCCTCGATCTCGGGCACCGGATGCCCGGTCAGGTCCTTGGCCAGTTCGCCGACCAGACGATCCTCGACCGCCTTGTGATAATGTTTGCGCAACTCGCCCAGCGTCTTGGGCGGGGCGACCACGATCAGCGACTCGAACTCGTTGGCGAGCGCGCGGCGCTTCAGCATATCGGCGGTTTCGGCGGCGAAGCGGTCCTCTTCCTGCTGGTGGAAATCCACCTCGCCCATCGTGCCGCCGGTGGTCGAGGAGGCCTGGCCCGCCCGGTCGGTCTTCTGGTCGCGATCGGCAGGGTTGTTCTGTTCGACCGCCTGTTCGACGACCAGATTGGGATAGTCGGCATCCCCATCGTTCCGAAAGAACAGGCTCTTGCGGCCATCAACGACCAGCACGAAGCTGTTATGCGGCACCTGCATCGCGTTTCTCCTTGGATGTGCCGGGGCATAACGCGGGCGCTTCGCCACGGGTTGCGTGACGGCGGAGCGAAGGCCATAGCCTCGCCCCCATGCACGACATTCGCCTGATCCGGGACGACCCCGCCGCCTTCGACGCCGCCCTCGCCAAGCGGGGCGCCGAACCCCAGGCCGACACGCTGATCGCGATCGACGAGCGCCGTCGCGCGATCATCGCCGAGGCGCAAGCGGCGCAGACCCGCCGCAACGACCTGTCCAAGCAGATCGGCCAGGCCAAGGCGGCGAAGGACGAAGCGCGCGCGCAAGCCCTGATGGACGAGGTCGCCGCGCTGAAGGCGAAGCTGCCCGAGCTGGAGGAGCAGGAGCGCGCCGTCGAAACCGAGTTGAATACCGCGCTCGCTGCCATTCCCAACCTGCCCGCCGCCGATGTGCCGACAGGCGCGGACGAGAATGACAATGCGCTGGTCCACCAGAAGGGTGAGCCCGCGACCTTCGCCTTCGAAGCGCGCGAGCATGACGCGATCGCGCCGGCGCTGGGCATGGATTTCGAAACCGGCGTGGCGCTGTCGGGGGCGCGGTTCACGCTGCTGCGCGGCCCCATGGCGCGACTGTCGCGCGCGCTCGGGCAGTTCATGCTTGATCGCATGACCGAGGAAAACGGCTTTGAACTGGTCCAGCCGCCGCTGCTAGTCCGCGACGAGGCGGCGTTCGGCACCGGTCAGCTGCCGAAGTTCGCCGAAGACCTGTTCCGCACCACCGATGGCCGCTGGCTGATCCCCACCGCCGAGGTCTCGCTAACCAATATCGTGCGCGAGGCGATCCTGAGCGAGGCGGAACTCCCGCTGCGTTTCACCGCGCTGACCCCCTGTTTCCGGTCGGAAGCGGGCGCGGCAGGGCGCGACACGCGCGGCCTGATCCGCCAGCACCAGTTCGACAAGGTCGAGATGGTGTCGATCACCACCCCCGACCAATCGGATGCCGAGCATGAGCGGATGACGGCCTGCGCCGAGGGCGTGCTGGAGGCGCTGGGCCTGCCCTATCGCCGGATGCTGCTGTGCACCGGCGACATGGGTTTCTCGGCCGCGCGCACCTATGACCTGGAGGTCTGGCTGCCCGGACAGGCGCGCTATCGCGAGATTTCGTCCTGCTCGACCTGCACCGATTTCCAGGCGCGGCGGATGATGGCGCGCTATCGCCCCAGCGAGGGCAAGGGCACGCGCTTCGTCCACACGCTCAACGGCTCGGGGTTGGCGGTCGGGCGGACGCTGGTCGCGGTGATCGAAAACTACCAGCAGGCCGACGGCTCGGTCGTCGTACCCGAAGTCTTGCGCCCCTATCTGGGCGGGCAGGCGGTGCTGGAGCCGCGCTGATGCGTATCCTGCTCACCAATGACGATGGCTATCACGCGCCGGGGCTTGCCGCCCTGGAGCGGATAGCGGCCATGCTGTCGGACGATGTCTGGATCGTGGCACCCGCCGAGGACCAGTCGGGGACCAGCCGTTCGCTGACCCTGACCCGGCCGATGCGGCTGCGGCAATTTGGCGAGCGGCGCTTTGCGGTGACGGGCACGCCGACCGACTCGGTGCTGATGGCGCTGGGCGAGGTGATGAAGGACGCCAAGCCCGACCTGATCCTGTCAGGCGTCAATCGCGGTGCCAATCTGGGCGAGGACGTCTTTTATTCCGGCACGGTATCGGCCGCGATGGAAGGGGCGATGGCGGGCATCCGCTCGATCGCGCTCAGCCAGCGTTATCCGACGCAAGGGGTCGGCGATCAGGTTTCCTTCGCCACCGCCGAGGCCTGGGGGGAGCGGGTGTTGCGTCCACTGCTCGATCTCGACTTTGCCCCCCGCACGCTGATCAACGTCAACTTTCCGCCGGTGGCGCCGGACGCGGTGAAGGGCATCCGCGTCGCACGCCAGGGCCTGCGCGACTATGGCCGGGCACGGTTCGAGAAGCGGGCCGATCCGCGCGGCTATGACTATTACTGGCTGGCGCTGGGCCGCCTGCCGCATCGACCGGGTGCGGACAGCGATCTCGACGCCATCGCCGCCGACCATATCGCGGTAACGCCCCTGCAACTTGACCTGACGCATGAGCCCTCATTCGTTATGCTCAACGAAGCCTATCGCTAAGCGGCGCGCGAAACGGCTTTCGGGGAGGACGTGGGGTTGGATCGGACATCGGTTGCCATCGGGCGGATCTTGGGGCTGGGGCTGCTCGTATCGGGCTGCATCCCCCATGTCGAACCGCCCATGCGCGCCGCCGAGCCGGTCGCTCCCCCAGACCCTGTCGTCACCGCGCCTCCACAGGCCGCTCCCGTGACGCGGCCTGTGGAGGCAGCGC